>CALJKV010000110.1 GCA_937974245.1 uncultured Chloroflexota bacterium
CCGCTGCCAACGCACCTTCTTTTTCCCTTTTTTGTTTCCTCTTCCCCTTGATTATGTTCCTTCTATCAGTTACGCAACTCTAATCTACTTGGCTGTAATCGAAACCAGGGCATTTCCCTTTCTGGAGACGAACTCTGGCATTATAAGTATGCTTGCATTTTATGCAATCTATACTCGTAAAATAGTTCGGATCGGATTTTAACAGCATCTTGCCAATATTGTTGACACGTTCATAAGTACCGCATTTTGGACACTGAAAATACATTTCACCTGTTTCTTCGGCCACACGGTCAGCATCGAATGAGCTGAAGGTAACAAGTTTCACCTGTTCGTTTAACCCCCCACTTGGTTGTGATTGCTTTTTTCCGAATAGTTTGCGCAAGAAGTTCATTTTGATCCTTCCCTTTCTATTGCCCTCACGGACAGCTAAGAAGAAGCCTATTCTGACATAAAACTGTTCCCCGCCTGTTTGATACTGAACAACTGTGTACCGCAAATTGCTGGAATTAGGTAAAGTATTCATACGATACACTACCAACAGTATAAAGCTAAAATAGGAATTTCGAGGATTTTGCTTTCACTGCTGAAGAGCATCACCCGCGCCCTGCTGTTCAGAACATCGTGATGAATCTTCCTTATATGCGTATATGCGGTAAAATCCCCCACATGACAAACATATTTCAAGGCAAACTGGTACGACTGCGGGCGGTTGAACCGTCCGACTGGGAGATTCATTTCCGGTGGGATAAGGATACCGAGGGCGGACGATTGACGGACGAAGTCTGGTTTCCTTCCTCCACCGAGGGGACGCGGCGCTGGGCTGAAGAGCAGTCACGCCGAAAAGACGGCGAAAACTTCCGTTTTCAGATCGAGCGCGCGTCCGATAGTGTGCTGGTCGGCGCGATTAACACGCACGGCTGTAACCCACGCTGCGGCACGTTCATGTATGGGCTGGCGATTATGCCAACGTACCAACGACGGGGCTATGCCGCTGAAGCGGTGCGGTTGGTGTTGCGCTACTATTTCCACGAGCGGCGTTACCAGAAGGTCAATGCCGAAGTCTACGCTTTTAACGAGCCATCTATCCGTTTTCACCAGTATCTTGGTTTTGTGCAGGAAGGCCGTTTGCGCCGGATGATCTACAGTGGTGGCGAGTTCCACGATGCGCTGATTTTCGGAATGACACTAGAAGAATTTGATGCGACCGGCTGGAACCAGGAGGGCGAAGGCTAAAACATGACCTCACTCAACGTATTTTTCCGCCCGCAAGGGGTGGCCGTCATCGGCGCATCGCGTGAACCCGGCAAGCTGGGGCATGATGTTGTCCGTAACCTCATCGCGCATGGCTACACCGGCCCGATTTACCCGGTGAATCCGCGTGCGACAGACATCCTGGGGCGGCAGGTCTACCCAACGATTCAGGATGCCCCCGACCCGCTCGACCTGGCGGTGATTGTCGTCCCGGCAGGGCGTGTGGCCGCCGAAATGGAAGCCTGCGGGCGGCGTGGCGTCCCGGCGGTGATCGTCGTCAGCGGGGGTTTTCTTGAAGTGGGCGCGGAAGGGGCGGAACGCGAGGCTGCTATTCAGGAAATCGCCGCCCGTTACGGTATCGCGCTGCTGGGGCCGAACTGTATCGGCACGATTGATACCCACACCCCGCTGAACACGACGTTTGTCATCGGGCAGCCGGAGCCGGGGGAAATCGCCCTGCTCTCTCAGTCCGGCGCGACAGCCGCTGTGATTATAGATTGGGCGCAGCGGGTTGGCGTGGGTTTCAGCCGTATCGTGAGCCTGGGCAATCAGGCCGGTGTGACGGACGCGGATATGCTGACTGCGCTGGTCGAGGATGTCCATACCCGTGTTGTCACCGCCTATATTGAAGGCGTGGCCGATGGCCCGGCGTTTCTGGCGGCAGCATCGGGGGTGTCGCAGCGCGTGCCGGTAGTCGCGCTCAAGGTCGGGCGCGGCGCGGCGGGTGCGAAGGCCATCAGCAGCCATACCGGGGCACTGGCTGGGGCAGAAGCCGCCTATAATGCTGCATTCCAGCGGGCAGGGGTGCTGCGGGCGGAACGTCTCGAAGATATGCTCGATTGGGCGCGGGCGCTTGCCTGGCAGCCGCTCCCCCGGGGCAACCGTATTGCCGTCCTGACGAATGCCGGCGGGCCAGGTATTATGGCGGTGGATGCCCTGGAAGCGGCAGGATTACAGCTTGCACCACTGGCGGACGCAACGAAAACGTATCTGCGGGAGCGGGCACTCCCGGCATCGAGCGTGGAAAACCCGGTGGACATCCTGGCAGGGTCTGATCCGGCGACGTACTGTGACTGTCTCGCGGCGCTGCTGCGCGATGAAACTGTGGATGCTGCTATTGTGATCTGTGCGCCGCAGGACTGGTTTCCCCCGTTGGCGCTGGCGCAAGTTATCGGGCAGATGGCGAACAGTCAGGGTGAATCGCCGAAGCCGGTGTTGGCATCTGTTATGGGGCTGACTCCCGGAGATGATGCCACGCGGACATTTCACCATGACCGCATCCCTAACTACACATTTCCTGAACGCGCCAGTCTGTCACTGGGAGCCTTGTGGCGGCGGGCGCAGTGGTTGGCCGGGCAGAGTCAGGAAGACTCTCGTGTAGAATTTACGCTGCCGGATATTAGAGCAAGGGGCTTAGTCTCCTTGTCCGCTGCTGATGAAAGAACAAGGGGTTTAAACCCCTTGTCCAACCTGGAAGGTACTCATGTCGGATGGCTGCCCCCGGAACAGGTCAACCATCTGCTGATTGCCTATGGCCTGGCCGTGCCGGGTGACGGCCTGGCGTACAGCGCCGACGAAGCGGCAGGGCTGGCGGACTCGCTGGGCTATCCGGTGGCGCTCAAGCTGGCGGGTGTGACCCATAAAAGCGACGTAGGGGGCGTTGTACTGAATCTGGAATCAGCGGGGGCAGTGCGGGATGCTTATTCTCGTCTGATGATGACACATGCTGGCAGCGTGCAGGTGCAGGCCATGATAAAAGGTGAGGCAGAGATCATCGTCGGCGTGGTGCGTGACCCACAGTTTGGCCCGCTGGTGATGGGCGGGTTAGGTGGTACACAGGTCGAACTGCTGGGTGATACCGCCTTTGAACTCGCACCAGTGAGCGCCGCCCAGGCGAGTGCCATGCTTGACCGTACTGCCGCTGGAAAAGTGCTGGCCGGATACCGGGGCAAATCTCCGGCTGACCGTGATGCGGTCATTCAGGCCATTATCGCGCTGGCACAGATCGCGCTCGATTGGCCGCAGGTTGCCGAAATCGAAATCAACCCGCTGATTGTCCGGCAGCGCGGCGCTGTCGCGGTGGATGCGCGGGTGCGCCTGTCAGAATAACTTGTTCTGTCTGTATTTTGCGAAAATGCGGTCAATCGCGTAACCGTTATTGGCCGCAGGGGTTTTGTATGTTGTGATGAAACTATTTAACCGTCAACCCAAATCTGTTGATCTGACTGATCTATCGGATACCGAACTGGTCGAACGAGCGAAAACCAGTAAGGAAGCCTTTGGCGCGCTGTATGAACGGTATGTTGAGAAGATATACCGGTATATCTACTACCGCACCGGCAACCACCACGACGCCGAAGACCTGACCGCCGGGGTGTTTTTCCGAGCGATGGGACATATCGAGAACTATACCGAGCGCGGTGTGCCGTTCCAGGCATGGTTATATCGTATTGCCCATAACCTCGTCGCCAACTGGCATCGTGACCAGGGACGTCGCAAGATTATTCCGTTAGATGAATTCGTGGGCTTAGGGATGGCGTTTGAAGCACCCGACACCGCAGCGGAGGATAAAGAAGAACGTGAGCAGCTTATGACGGCAGTTGACCATCTGCCGGAGGAGCGCCAGCAGCTCTTATATCTGAAGTTTATCGCCCAGCTTTCTAACGCCGAGGTTGGCGAAATCCTGGGACGAACCGAAGGTGCTATTAAATCGCTTTATCACCGCACTTTGCTCACGCTGCGTGATGATATTGAGATGCAGCGTGCCAGCCGTCAGGGCAGTGCCGCACCGGAACTCAAGTCAAAAAGGTTAAAGAATGACAGCTAAAGACGGACAACTACAGGATTTGCTCGCCGCCGTAACCGATGCGCTGCTGGCCGACGAATCCACCGACCTGGATACGATTGTCGCGCAGTATCATGTGCCGCATGGCGATGTGGCTGAACTGGTCGCCATCATTCGGCGTCTGCATCTGGTGTTGGTGGGGGCACAGCCTTCGCACCGTTTTGTGCGCCGCCTCAAAAGTGACTTGATGGGAGCGCCGCAGCGGGGGATGGTATCGCGCATACGACACCTGCCGCCGCGTGTGCAGATTGCCGCCGGGGTCGCGCTGGTTGCCGGGTTTATGCTGCTTTCCCGCCGCCGGATGCTGGACGATGCCCGTCACGAGGCACAGGAAATCCCGCTCTTGCAGCAGTAACCAGATTTAATGGTAATTTCAAATTGCACATGTTATGGTGTATACTATGCCGTCACATGTGCGATTTATCTTTCAGGAGTAATTTTCATGGCTTTAGAACGGCGTGCGCGAATTAAAGGTTGGGGCAAGTACGTTCCGGCCAATGTGATGACAAATGATGACCTGGCGAAACTCGTGGATACCAACGATCAGTGGATCACCGAGCGCACTGGTATTAAGGAACGCCGTATCCGGGGAGAAGAAGACACGACGACCAGTATGGCAGTGAATGCCAGCCTGGACGCGATGAAAGTTGCTCAGATTGCCGCGAAAGACCTTGATCTCATTATTGTCGCCAATTCATCACCGGACTACATGCTGCCGGCTCCGGCCAATTTCGTCCAGCACGCCTTGGGGGCAACCTGCCCGGCCTTTACTATCGCAGCTGGCTGTTCTGGTTGGGTATATGCCCTGGCAACCGCCCACCAGTTCATCCAGACTGGCGCGTATGATAATGTGCTGGTAATCGGTGTTGAGTTGATCTCCTATGCCCTGGATTACACGGATCGTTCGACTTGTATTCTGTTTGGGGATGGCGCGGCGGCAGTTGTCTTGCAGCCTACTACGGCGGATACCGGCTTAATCTCATTTGAATTAGGGTCGGATGGCAGCCAGGCGCATCACCTGTGGGTGCCGGGTGGCGGCACGGTCAACCCGGTGTCGCAAAAAGTCGTGGATAATCGTGAACACTATATCCGTATGAATGGGCAGGAAGTCTTCAAATTTGCAGTCCGTAAATTAACCTCCAGCTTAAAAAATATTACGGAAAGCGCGGGCATGTCGGTGCATGATCTGGACGTAATTATTCCGCACCAGGCGAACCTGCGGATTATTGAAACGGCGGCTAAATATCTGAATGTCCCGCTGGAAAAATTCTTTGTCAATTTGCATAAGTATGGCAACACATCGGCGGCCTCAATCCCGTTGGCGCTGGTTGAAGCGATTGAAGAAGGGCGCGTCAAGCCGGGCGACACGGTAGGCATGGTAGCATTCGGTTCGGGGCTTTCCTGGGCTGGGGCGGTTGTCAAAATGGGCATTGATGGGGTGGAAGAACCCGCCGCAGTCACGATGCAATCCGACACGGCGTAATGAACACCGCTGCCGACACCGCGATTATTCCGACTTCCTTCATTACAAAAGAGAACAGCCTGGCAAAGCACAACGCACTGCCAGGCTGTTTCATTTGACGGTTTATTGACAATCTGAAACTATGGCCTCTTTGGCGGGGTGTATCCACCCTGGCCTTCTTGTTCGGGGTTCAGCCCACCACCTGACACATTATCCAGTTCTTCGTCGGAAAGTTCCTCAGCGTCTTTGGTCTGAGTCTCTTTTTCCTTCGGGTCAATCATGATTCATTCTCCTTGTTCCTTTTCCCTAACGTCATTATAGCACAATTCCCGCAGCGTATTACGAGGCACCGGAGTCGGCAATTTCAGCCTCGCACACATCCACGATGCGGTACAGAATTTGCTGTTCACAGGTGAGTTCGGCCACATAGCGGTTCTTCTGAATCCAGGCATAAACCGCTTCCAGCGAGAAGATCTGCCACAGGCGCGGGATGCCATCCACCGAGCCAGCCAGTACCGTTTGCGCGTCCGGGCTGAAGACCGCATCCCACACACCATCGGTGCGAGCGCTGAAGCGAAGCAGCTCCGTCCCAGTGCTGATCTCCCACAGGCGGGTTGTGCCATCCAGTGAACCGGAGAGTGCCTGCGTCCCCTCGGCATTGAAGGTGACGCTGTAGACATCATCGGTATGGCCGGTAAAGCGCCGGATGATGTCCCCGGTAGCCAGGTCCCACAGGAAAATCGTCTGGTCGAACGAGCCGGTGAGCGCCTGTTTGCCGTCCGGGCTGAAGGCCACATCATAGACCGTGCCAATATGACCTTCCAGAACAGTCAGGACGTTGCCGGTCTCCAGGTCCCACAGCATAGCGGTCTGGTCGTTGTACGCTGCCAGCGCCTGCGTCCCATCCGGGCTGAAGGCCACGCCATAGACGCGGGCATTGTTGCCGGTGAAATTGCGGATCAACGTGCCGGAAGCCACATCCCACAAGATCATCGTACCATCCCACGAACCCGATAAAAGCTGTGTGCCATCCGGCGAAAAGGCCACGCTCCACACGATGTTGGTGTGCCCGACGAACGTTTGTGTGTTCTTGTAGGTTTCCATGTTCCACAGCCGCACCGTGCCATCTCGGCTGCTGGATGCCAGGTAACGACCATCAGGGCTAAAGGCGACACTCAGGACTCCGCCCTCATGCCCAATCAGCTCGCCAATCTGCCGCCCACTTTTGATGTCCCACAGCCGGATGGTTTCATCATCCGAGGCTGAAGCCACCAGCGCACCATCCGGGCTGAAGGCCACACTGTAGACCGGCTGGGTGTGGCCGATAAACTGCCGGATTTGAGCGCCGTTTTCAATATCCCACCAGCGCAACGTCCCATCGCCCGAACCACTGATAAGGCGTCCTTCGCTATCTGCGGCCAGCGCATACACGGTAGCGCGGTGGCCGACAAAGTTTCGTACACGTTCGCCCCGGTTTAAGTCCCACTCGATTAAGTTGCCATCAAACCCGCCGGAAAAGCCAAACCGACCATCAACGCTGAAGGCCACTGTGCGTACCCGGTCGGTATGGCCCTGGAAAACGGCCAGTGTTTCCTGGGTATCCACGTTCCATAAGCGGACGGTCAAATCATACGAGCCGGAGAGGATGCGCGTCGCATCCGGGCTGAAAGCGACGGCGCGAACCTGGCTGGTGTGGCCCTCAAACTGATGGACCGCTTTGCCGGTTTGCAAATCCCACATAACAATGATGCCATCGCTGCCGCCAGAGAGTCCCCAACGCCCATCAGAGCTTACGTCCACGCTCCAACTCAGTGTGCCGGGCGTCCACTCAAAAGTCTGTACAATTTCAAAAGTCGCCAGATTCCACAGGTTCAGCGTGCCATCAACCAGGCCGACAAAGGCTTGCGATCCATCGGGGGTGAAGGCCGCGTTAACGATTTCATGGTCAAGCACTTCCGGCCATACGTGAATGACATCTACGCTGCCCTCACTGTTAAATGCCAGTAAATACATCGCGCCGTTCTCGTCGGTGATAAGTGCCTGGTTACCGCTAGGGCTGATGCGTGCTGTCCAGATGGGTGCCATCGGCGACCAGGTGTTTAAGACCTCCTGTGTATTGAAGTCAATCCGAACCAGATCGCCATCAGCGTTCACAGCCATGAGATGGTTACTGGCCCGGCTGAAGGATAGGTCGGCATTGGGGTAACGGGCGAAGTTGTCCATCAGGCGGCGCGTGCCGGGTGTAAACACGGTTTGCGCCAGGACGGTCTGGGTATAGGTGAGCGAGGCCGTGTCGGGAATGTCGTTGGCAGCCAATGCCAGCGCCAATGCCAGATCAGTATTGTTATCACGGAATAAGACCTGCTGGGCATTAGCGGCCAAAGCCAGGCTTTGCGCCTGGTTCGCATTAAACTGGGCTTCACGTTCGGCGGCACGGGCGGCCTCCGCGTTGGCATTCGCGCGTATCGCATTGTAAATCGCCAGAATCGCCAGACCGGAAATAACCAGGAAGACCAGCGTACTGATGAGCGTGACAGTACGGCGGCGGCGTGCTTCACGCTGGCTGGCCTGGATATAGTCGCGGTGCAGGTCGGTGGGCGCTGGTTGGCGGGAGGCGCCCTGTTCGAGCCAGGCCTGGGCCGTGCGCAAGTCATTGCCCTGAAGCAGGAAACTGCGGTCCTGCCGTTCATCCTGCCATTCTGTCGCCCGAATCGTGTAGCGGGTGTGCATCCGAATATAATCCAGGTCGGTATCCATGACTTCGACCAGGGTATTGAAGGTGTCCTCGAATTCATGATCCTGGAGCGCCTTGAGCCAGTTATGCGCCGACAAAGAATGGTGCATTTTGGCTTTATCTTCTTCTCGCAGCACTTCGCGCCGCAGAATAGGAATCAGCCGCTTGTTATTATCCAGCGCGTGTTCCAATTCCAGTGTACAGGGACCTGAGCGAATCGAATCGGGGGAGATAACGAAGACGAAATTATCTGACGACTCAATGCCGGCATACGCCTCGGCCAACCAATCGGCAGTCAGGGGAATATCCTCCCAATCCACCCATATTTCACGTCCTTGCTGAACAAGGCCGTCGGCCACCCGGCGCACGAAGTCTGTGTCTTCACGAGCATACGATATAAAGGCTTCAGGCATAGCGCATCCACTACTCGATTTCTAATGACGACATCTTCAGTTATACACGAATCGCTCAATTGTTACAAACTGCCAACGTTCCGGCGTGATTGTACTGTTCTTCTATTCGGACTTACCCCGTTGAGCGGCGGTTAGGAGCATGTGCATCATGGCACTGCGGGAAGAATTATTTGATCGCCTCTTTCTAACAGGTCTCAGTCTTTTCCCACGGTGAACGTTTCAACTTCCAGTAGAGGACGCACCGTCGGCTCAATTTCAACAGCGAAGTACTCGCGAAAGACTCCGCCGGATTGGTAGTTGGCTAAAGCGGCCATTATCATACCCTGGTCAAGCGCCAGGAAGACCTCAGCCACGCTGCCGTTATTGACCTGTACGGAATCATAAAACCCATAGTCATCGTTATAGATGTCAAAGTGGGTGCGCAGATTGTCCAGATTCTCAAAAACTTCTCCGGGAGCGAATTCCAGGGCAAGAAATGCGGCATGAGGCGTGACGACACCGCTCCGATAATCGGTGACATCGGGAACAGGCCGGGCGTCGCGGCCAGCACAATTTGCAAATCCATAGTCTACATAGGTTCGATCAGCATCCGATGCGTAGCCCTCAGCAAGCATACCGAGTGCATCAACACCATACTCCCGGTATCCTTCTGGCGGCTCACTGGCGGGAGAAAATCCCCAGTAACCATATTGTGTTTCAATAAGCCCATGTTCGATTTGCGCCTGAACATATAACGGATGGTTAATACCCCAGTTCTTAGGTCCCCAGATTGCCTCAGGGACAAATAGATTCGGCATTAGCGCCTCGAACATACTGCCACCCCAGGATGGCACAATACGCATTCCCCGGTACACGTAATGGCCTTCGAATACGGTGATATCGGTCACCCTTTCAGGTTCGTCTGGCAGGGAATCCACGACGGAATACGTGACATTCTCGCCTTCGGGGCGCATCTCCTGCCAACCCCAGTCACAGCTCATAGGAAAAGTGCGCCACATTCTGAAATAGTGTGATGGTGGCACCTGGCCGAGTGCAATGGCGACGTAACTGGCAATGCGCGGCTCTGTATTCAGGGTGCCATAGTGATGTCCGGTATACCCGGTTTCGCATCCACTCCGCGCCGTCTGCCTTTCAGGGGGCCAATATCCGCCCCGCAACAGGCCAACCTGTGGATCATAGTAGAAACCAAAATCCATATCTTGAAGGATGTCTTGCGCGTTGCTCGCTAACTCTGGAATGGCATTCTGAGTCATGAGTAAAGCGGTCGCCAGCCACCCGTTGTCAACCGAAGACAGGAAAGGACAGACTATCCCCCCGGCCAGCGGCCAGCGCGTGAGCACCTCACGCGTGACCGGATGATACCAATTGTAAAATTGGCCGCTTTCCTCGTGTCGCTCTAATCCGGCGATAGCTTCAAGAAGCCTGGAGATGCGTGATGCTGCTTCATCAGCCGTGATAATGCCCAGATCGCGCGCCGCGATTGCACTCCAGATATACGAAGCCATATTGGTCGGTGACGTATATTCAGCGAGTGAGCCATCCTGACGCATGTGATCGGCGGGCAACCGGGCTTCATCAGGCAACATCGCCGAAATAGAATGCCAGGTAGCAGTGGCATAGAGCATCGCCGTATCCTGGCTTGTTCCTTGAGCAAAAGCATGAACCGGTATAAAGATGACCAGCATGAAACCGACCAGTATCGTTTTTCCCAGCTTCCCTGAATGCACGGTTTCCCCTTATTCGGTTACTATCTGCCGCATAATATGAATGAAAAGCCGGTTACCCTCCGCACAGCGGGACATCAATTTCAGTGGGCCGGCTTTCGAGTGTGATCGGGACTTCAAAGGTTTCGTTTGCGCGTACAACCAGGAGTGTCACCGTATCGCCCGGCGCGGTATTGACTACGAGGTAGGAAACCAGTTCATCCATTGTCGCGATAAACTCACCGTTAATGGCGACGATGATGTCCCCTCCGGCACACACGGCTCGTCCGCGCACCGTTTCGAGATGGCTGCCCCCCTGCAAACCGCCCTTAGAAGCGGGGGAGTCATTGGAGACGTTGTTAATCAGGACGCCGGCTTCTACCGGCAGCCCCAGCGGTTCGGCCAGCGCTGCCACGCCGTAGCCTTCGTCTACCGGCAGCACCGTGATCCCTAACCAGGCATATTCGACCTGTCCTTTGGCGATGAGTTCCGGCACTACCCGGCGCACAGTGGCGGCAGGGACGGCAAAGCCCACGCCCTCAAAAATGCCGCTTTCGGTGCGGATAGCCGTATTGACCCCGATCACCTCGCCCTGTGAGTTGAGCAGCGGCCCGCCCGAATTGCCGGGGTTGATGTCGGTATCCACCTGGATGATGGATGGGTTCTGGAAACCAGGTGTGATGTCATTGTTGATGAGTTCCGCCGAGGGGAGCTGCCGACCCAGCCCGCTGACGATGCCGACAGTCATCGAACTGGCAAGCCCGAATGGGTTGCCGATGGCGATGGCTCTTGCACCGACCTGCACACTACCCGAATCGCCGATTACTAACGGGTGCAGGCGCTCCGGGCTGACATTCACCTTGACGACGGCCAGATCGCTGAAGACATCCACCCCGATCAGTTCAGCCGTTGTCACATAGCCGTCGTTGAATGTCACGCTGATTGCCTGTACGCCATCCACGACATGCGCGTTGGTCACGATATGCCCCTCGGTATCCAGCACGAAGCCCGATGCCCGCGAAATGCCAAACTCGACAATCTCCGGGTGCGGTGTTTCGACGGAGACTTCGATATTGACGACGGATGGCGCTAACCGTTCGTAGATGTTGGTCAGCAGCAGATATTCCGCATCAGCCTCGTTGATGACTTCCGCTGATACGGGCGTGGGGGGCTGCGCCTGGAACGCCGTATTGACCAGGCCGGAAACCGGCGTGCTGGCGATAGCGGCGGGCGGGAGTGGCGCACCCTGGCAGGCCGCCAGCAGGAAAACTAAGACTACCAATAGAATCGCGTATCGTGAGGTTTTCATCTTCATCCTTCGTGAATCGTTCACTCTGAATAGTTACCAGTCATTGACTGTCAGTTGTTAGCTACTCAAGCCCCAGTACATTTCACTGCTTTTATCCCACCAACTCGGCCACCACGCGCAGCGCATTTATATCAGTGGTCATCAGGTTGAGGGTCGTCACCGGGCTGGCCTTCCAGATTTCCAGACGGTCTTTAATCCGTTCCTTTGGGCCGCATAGCGACAGACTATCCACCAGTTCATCCGGGACAGCGGCGACGGCTTCAGCTTTGTTCCCGGCCAGATACAAATCTTGAATCTGAGCGGCTGCGGCTTCGTACCCGTAGCGGCAGGCCAGGTCAAAATAGAAGTTTTTGCCTCGTGCCCCCATCCCGCCGATATACAGTGCCAGCGCTGGCTTGCCCATATTCCAACAGATTTCCAGGTCGTCGTTCAGCATGACAGGCACCGACGGCGCGATGTCGAAATCGGCTATCGTTTTGCCCGCTTTCGCCAATCCCTCGTCAATATACGGCTTGTAGGCCGTGTCATAGTGCGCCGGGGAGAAGAAAATCGGCAGCCAGCCGTCTGCGACTTCAGCGGTGAGCGCGACATTCTTTGGCCCAATGGCGGCCAGATAGATGGGGATGTCCGGCCTGCCGTGCAGGATGCTTTTGAGCGGTTTACCCAGGCCGGTGGCGTCCGCGCCCTGGTAGGGGATTTGGTAGTGTTCGCCGGAGTGTTCCAGTGGCTTTTCGCGTTTGAAGATCGCCCGCACGATTTCCACGTACTCGCGGGTTTTCCCCAGCGGTTTGCCATACGGCTGCCCGTGCCAGCCTTCGACTACCTGCGGGCCGGAAAGCCCTAATCCCAGCAGGAAACGCCCGCCGGAAAGCTGGTCGAGCGTCATGGCGGTCATGGCGGTGTTAGCCGGGGTGCGGGCGGGCATCTGCATGATCGCCGTCCCCAGGTGAATGTGCTGCGTCTGCGCGCCGATCCAGGCCAGCGGCGTGATGCAGTCCGAACCGTAGGCTTCCGCCGTCCATACGGCATATACACCCAGCCGATCCGCCTCCTGAATGAGTTCCATCGGTAGTTCAAGTCGTGCGCCGGAATACCCGGCCATGATGCCCAGCCGCATCGCCTACCTCCCCATTTTTGGTGATGATTTCTATGCGTATTGTACCCGATGCAAGGAGCATTTGCCTCGTTATTACGGGGATAGGTCATATACGGAGAGAACACTCATTTTACCGGGACGCTCTATCGTGAAGATCAAACTGCCCGGCAAGGTATCGGCTTCGGGTACATAGGGTGTATTTTCCACGACGACATAATAACCGGTGGCTCGATTCGCATTGACCAGTTCAAGCTGATTCCTCACACTCGATCCATCCAGGGCGAGGTGCGGGCAGATGACCGTGAAATCGTGCAAGGCCATATAGCGCAAGCCCTGGCAGTTGGAAAGCAGACCAATAACTTCCTGGGCGTTTGCTGAATTTAATGCCTGATAGATTTCCTTTAGTCCAAAGCCGGATGTATCTGTTGCGATATATTCGTTTTGATCATTACCGGGTAAGGTGAGTTCTGACGGAGCATTGTACAAGGTATTGGCAAAGGGTAGCCATTGAGCAAGGGAGATAGCCAGTAGTGCTCCCAATATTCCGGCACGCACCGCTGGCCGCCACTGCCGGATGAATATTCCCAAACCTACCGCTGCACATACCAGTAGAATACTCATAGGGACAGCATAATAGCGTTCACTTTGGCGTTGATTGACCAGGATTGTCAGAGGTGGTAGCAGCAGTACCAGCGGCAAGAAAAGCCGACGGTAGAAAATTAGGAAGACTACTCCGGCGAAGCTGAGCAAAAATAGGAATATTCCCATATAAGTTATTGTTGCAGTTATGGTTTGTGCGACATTCGAGGGCAGGGTGATAGTGAACGAGCGCATAAAGTTGGGATTTTGTGCGACTAGCAGCGCCAAAACGTTATACCCACGCCATTGCAGCATGGCGATAAATCCAATAACCAGCAGGACACTAATGCCGAGTGTTACCGCAGTCCAGCGCAGTCGCGTTTTTCTCTTTTCTTGCCAGGGTAAGAGTGTCAGCGCCCCCGCCAATGGAATCCCCAGGTAAGGAAGAACCGTTATTTTTGCCCCAATGCCGATGAATAACGCGATGCTCATCCATACACCATCTTTGAGATGTATCTGGCGCGACAGCCTATAGGTGAAATAGAGTGCAACCATGACCGCTGAGGCGGCTACCGGGTCGGAAAGTGCCAGACGGTCAAAAAACAGGTGGTAGTTGCTGAACAGGTAGAGTATTCCGGCCAGCGCCGCGCCCCATACACCCGCTGCTAATTTTCCGATACTGATAGCCGCTGCCGCCCCGGGCAGAATGGCGAGAATCGTGGCGACTCGTACCGACCACAGTGCGGCACTACTGGTCGTTGGCTGGAACAGCAGATACCACCAGATAGTGAACAAACGCCCTTCCTCTGCCCTGGCAAATGGGCCGCTGTTCAGAATTGTCTCGGCAAACTGGAGATGCAGGCCTTCATCCAGAAAAGGCGGGAATGACCGGATGTAATAGAGCCGTGTGGCAAAAATGAGCAGCAGCAAAACCACGCCAATACCGATGACGGGATAATTTCTGTGATATTGGCGGAGTGGTAATAAGATAGTGGTTTTCATAGTGGAGAGATTTCCAATTATGTTAATCTACCTGTAGTTTACCCGATGTAATGCGGGAATGCTGTAGCAGTATGTGCGCGTTTGCTCAGGCTACCTTGCAGTGCGTTTTAGTTTTCCTGTAATGTGGTGCTGGCACAATGCATGTCATCACGCCAATAGACCAGAAATGAGTTACCACTTTATGAAAATCATGACCGTCGTGGGCGCACGCCCGGAATTTATCCAGACCGCACCTGTTACCAAAGCCATCCGCCGCCGCCACACTGAAATCCTGGTGCATACCGGCCAGCACTACGACGACAATATGTCGAAGGTGTTCTTCCATGACCTGGGTATCCCGCAGCCGGAGATCAACCTGGAGGTGGGCAGCGGCAGCCATGCGGCTATGACCGGGCAGATCATGACGCGGGTGGAAGAAGCCATGCTGCGCGAGAAGCCGGATTGGGTCGTCGTGTTTGGCGATACCAATTCAACCATCGGCGCGGCGCTGGCAGCGGCCAAAATCCACATCCCGGTTGCCCATATTGAGGCTGGGCTGCGCAGCTATGACCGCAAAATGCCGGAAGAAATCAACCGCGTGATGGCCGACCACATCAGCAACGTGTTGTTCCCGCCCACCCAGGCCGCTGTGGACAACCTGAGAAAAGAGGGCATTACCGAGGGCGTCTACCTGGTCGGAGATGTCCGGGTGGATGTCGTGCTGGGCATGGTCGAAACCGCCCGAACACGGCAGGCCGACCTGTTCGCCCAGACGCGCCTGACCGCTGGAGAACCGTTCGCGCTGGCGACGATCCACCGCGCCTCGAACACCGATGACAGAGCCAGACTGACGGACATCGTGAATGCCTTCAACACACTGGAACTGCCGGTGGTGCTGCCCGTGCATCCCCGCCTGAAGAAGATGATGGGCGAGTTCGGGCTGAGTTTCAGCGGGAACGTCCGCGCTGTTGAGCCGTTGGGGTTCGTGGACATGGTGGCGCTGCTGGATGCCGGCAAGATCGTGGTTACGGATAGCGGCGGCCTGCAAAAAGAAGCCTACATGCTGCGCCGCCCATGCGTCACCGTGCGCGTTACAACCGAGTGGATCGAGACGGTGGACTCCGGTTGGAACCGCCTGACTGAGCCGGGGGACTTCAAAGCCGCCGTGAGCGCGGCGCTGCAACCCCCGCCCGCCGAACATCCCGACTTCTACGGCGCGTTCGGCGTCAGTGATCGCATCGTGGATGTGCTGGAAGCGGAATTGGCAAAACGGCAAGGTAGATTATAGGTAGTGAGCAGTAACAAGTGGAGCGGGCGGACTTCAACTCTCCCCACTTTGCCCGTTGCCCTATCTACAGGCTGGATTATAATCACAGTATCCCATTGGTTACACGTTTGAGGTGGCATGATTACTGTGAAAGAATCGCCCCGCGCCCTGGCTCTGGTCGGAATGCCCGGCGCGGGTAAAACGCTGTGTGCCAAACACCTGGAATCTCAGGGTTACTACCAGTTCCGTTTTGGTGGCATCATCGTCAACGAAGTGCAGCGCCGGGGCTGGCCGATTACGCCGGAAAACGAACGCATCGTCCGCGAGGAAATCCGCGCCCACGAAGGCATTGCCGCCATTGCCCAACGCGCCCTCCCCCATCTGCAAGCCGCGTTGCTCCAGCATCAGAGCATCATCATTGATGGACTCTACGGCTTCAGCGAGTACAAGCTGCTGCACGCCAATCTCGGCACGAACATGGTCGTGGTCGCCATCACCAGCCCGCGTTGGCTGCGTTACCACCGGCTGACCACACGGCAGGAACGCCCTCTCACTCCCGAAGAAGCCGAACAACGCGATCACCAGGAAATTGAAAAACTCGAAAAAGGTGGCCCAATTGCCATCGCGGATTACACCCTCATCAATGACCGCGAACCGCAAGACCTGCTGGCTGCGCTCGATTCACTCGTCGCATCACTGGCGTTTCAACCATAACCCAAGAAACCACTGTCAAGGGCATGCTGATGATAAAATTCATGGTGTTATTCCAGAAACCGGCTAACCCGGTTGCCGAGAGCCGCTTTGAAAGCGCCTATAATGACTTTCTGGCGCTGATGGAGCGGATGCCGGATATTCAGCGGCGGCAGGTTGTGGATGTGCAGGGCAGCCCGATGGGGACAGCCCGCTATTATCGCATCCTGGAAGTTTACTTTGTGGATAAGGCGACGCTGGAAGCCTCGCTCAGATCCCCCGCGGGGCAGGAAGCCGGTAATGAACTTGGCAGGCGTTTTTCTCCCGGGACATACGAAACTCTGTTCGCGGAAGTGTACGAAGAAGCCGGTGGCAGTACACCGCCGGTCAATCCCCGTGATTCAAAGGATGAAAACTGATGCAAACACTAAAAGAGCGCATTCAATCCGAAGGGCAGAACCTCGGCGGCGGCATCCTCAAAATCGACAGCTTGCTCAATCACCAGATTCACCCGGAACTGATGATGGAGATGGGGCGTGAGATGGCGCGGTTGTTCAGCGGGGTGCAGATTGATCGTATCCTCACAGCGGAAATCTCAGGTATTGCCCCGGCGCTGACGACCGGGCTGGTGCTGAACGTGCCGGTGGTCTATGCCCGCAAGATCAAGCCAATCACGATGGCCGGGCCGGTCTTCCTGGAAACCGCCCCCAGCCACACCAAAGGTGGCGAAGTCAACCTGCTGGTCTCCGCCGAGTTCCTGCACGCTGGTGAAAACGTCCTCATCATTGATGACTTCCTGGCCTCCGGGCAGACCCTGTTAGCCCTGACGCGCATGGTCAAAAGTGCCCGCAGTAACCTGGTTGGCGTCGGTGTAGTCGTCGAAAAGACATTTGAGGGCGGACGTGATGCTATGGAGGACGCCTGGCCGGGTGTCCCGGTTCATGCCCTGGCGGCGATTACCAGCATGGACGACGGTAAAATCGTGCTGGCATAACAGCACGGGCAGTTTTTCTTACCGCCAGGCAAGTTTATAGAGAAAAGGACACCTCATGCTGAAAGACCTGGATATACGGAATGATGCTCCCTGGAAACAACGGTTTCGGGCGCCCTCCATCGCCTGGGCATCGCTTGCCAGCAACAATCCGGGGCGCGGTGTGGTCTGCACCAACCTGGATGGCATTATGCAGCTCTACGCCTGGGATGTGTCATCCGGCAGCCTGACACGCATCACCAAACAGCCTGCCGGGGTGGTCGAAGGGGCGATTTCGCCCGATGGTGAGTCTATTTACTATCACCATGACGCCCAGGGGAACGAAATCGGTCATTATGTGCGCGTGCCGTTCGCCGGGGGTGAACCACAGGACATCACGCCGGATATGCCGCCGTATGCGTCTTTCGCCTTTAACCAGAGCAAAACCGGGCGTGTGACCGGGTTCACCAGCGCCGGTATGGACGGTTTCCACGTCTTTACCAGAATCGGTGCGGAAACCTTCAAGCCGATTTTCCACAGCAGCAAACTGACGTTTGGCCCGGTGCTTTCCCACGATGGTGAAATCGCTGTTGTCACCAGCCTTGAACGCTCTGGCACGCTCGATGCAAATTTGCTGGCGTTCGACACGGCTTCCGGTGAGCAGATTAGCGAACTCTGGGATGGTGAAGGTACGAGCATCAAGGCAGGTTCATTTTCGCCGCTGCCAGGTGACTTCCGCTTGCTGGCGACCAGCAGCCAGTCCGGCTATGACCGCCCGTTGGTATGGAATCCGCGTACTGGCGAACGCAGCGACCTGAAACTGGTGGACATCCCCGGCGAAGTGAACCCCTGGGCCTGGTCGCCGGATGCACAGCGCATCCTGCTGTGCCAGCTTTATCAGGCCGAATTCCAACTGTATAGCTATAACCTGGCCGATAACAGTGTTGTCCGGTTGAATCACCCGGCAGGTGTGGTTGGCGGCTTTGCGGGTGGGGAATTCACCCCGGATGGTGACATCCTGCTCACCTGGCAGGACTCGGCGCATCCCTCGCGGTTAGTTACCCTGGATGGGCAGACCGGCGAGCAAAAGCGTGTCGTCCTGGAAGCAGGGAGCGCCCCGGATGGCGTAAAATGGCGTTCCATCAGCTTCGCTTCATCCAATGGCGCGATAATTCAGGGGTGGCTCGCCACGCCGCAGGGTGATGGCCCATTCCCGACGATTTTACACACACATGGCGGCCCGACATCGGTCATGTCCGACTTTTATGCGCCCGCGAGTCAGGCCTGGCTTGATCATGGATTCGCCTTTATGACGATTAACTATCATGGCTCGGTGACGTTCGGCAAGGCTTTCGAGAAGTCCATCTGGGGCAACCTGGGCGATCTGGAAGTAGATGATATGGCCGCCGCCTACCGGTGGCTGGTGGATAATCATATCGCGCTGCCGGACTCGGTGCTTCTGACTGGCGGCTCGTATGGGGGCTATCTGACGCTGCAAGCCCTGGGCAGACGACCTGACCTGTGGGCGGGCGGTATGGCGCAGGTGGCGATTGCAGACTGGGGGCTGATGTACGAAGACCAGGCCGAGACCCTGCGCGGCTACCAGCGGGCGCTCTTCGGCGGCACACCGGACGAAACACCGGAAGCCACCCGCAAAAGCTCACCGATCACCTATGCAGAGCAAATCAAAGCGCCGGTACTGGTTATCCAGGGTAGTAATGACACGCGCTGCCCGGCACGCCAGATGCAGGTCTACGAGCAGAAACTCAACGAACTGGGCAAATCCATTCACATCCACTGGTTTGATGCGGGACACGGCTCACGAGCGATGGAACAGCAGATCGAACACCAGGAACACATGCTGCGCTTCGCTTATCGTGTGCTGGGCTAACCACACACCCAATGGGGCAGGCCAACGTACCTGCCCTTATGTTTTCTTTCTATCCCGTTTCAAGCATTAGCCGGAAAACAGCGGCGGACAGGAAACACTCCAAGAAACACCATTCCCACCGCCAATCGCTCTGATTACCCCTCCATGCCAGTCCACCGCTGCCGCCCGCACCTGTTATAATAGGTTTTTCCTGTCGAATGCCCGCAACGATGGCGAAGGATGCGGAAAGGCTGCCTATGGACCCAATCAGTGAAGTCGAGACAATCATTATTGAACTGCTGCTGGTGATTTCGCTGGTAGCGATTGTGGTTCAATATTTGCGGATTCCGTATACGGTCGCGCTGGTGATTGGCGGCTTAATCCTCGGCTTTGTCGAGCCGCTGCCAGTTGAACTGACGTCTGAACTGATTCTGGCGTTTTTTGTGCCACCCCTCATTTTTGAAGCGGCATTTCACCTGGATTTCAAAGAACTCCGCGAAAATATGCGCTTCCTGCTGGTGTTAGCAGTGCCAGGCGTGATCCTCACTATGCTGGTGGTTGGCTATATTCTGACCTGGGCAACCGCGCTGCCGTTGGCGACGGCGCTGGTTTTCGGGGCGCTGGTTTCCGCTACCGACCCGGTTTCAGTGATCGCGCTGTTCCGCACGCTGGGTGTGCCGAAACGTCTGACCGCCCTGGTTGAAGGCGAAAGTCTGCTGAACGACGGCACAGCGATTGTCGTGTTTAACGTGGTGCTGGCGATTGCGCTCACCGGGCAGTTTGACGCTGCCGAAAGCGTGGTGGATTTCATCAAAGTGGTCGCCGGCGGTGTTTCTGTCGGGCTTCTGTTGGGCTGGTTGACGGCCAACCTGATTGCGCGGGTGGATAATCACCTGATCGAAACGACCCTGACCACCGTCCTGGCTTATGGCTCATACCTGCTCGCCGAGCAGTTTCATTTCAGTGGCGTGCTGGCGGTTGTCACTGCCGGGATTATCAACGGAAACATCGGGCCGCGTGGTATGAGTCCGACGACCCGCATCATCCTGTCGAACTTCTGGGAATACGCCGCATTTCTGGCGAACTCGCTGATTTTCCTGCTCATCGGCCTGCAAATCCGCATTCCTGACCTGCTGGAATCCTGGCAGCCGATCCTGGCTGCGATTGTGGCGGTGCTGGTCGCCCGGATGATCGTGGTTTATATTCTGAGCCATATTGTTCGTCGGGGCGAACCGATCCCGTTAAGCTGGCGGCATGTGCTGGCCTGGGGCGGGCTGCGGGGTGCGATCAGTCTGGCGTTGGCGCTGAGTCTCCCGCCGCAGTTGGGATTCGCCAACCGTGAGTTACTCCAGGTGATGGCTTTTGGCGTGGTGCTGTTCACGCTGTTCGTCCAGGGTATGACGATTGGCCCGCTGGTCAGCCGGCTCAAGATCAACGCAGTAGACGCGTTGCAGCAGGAATACGAACTGCGCCATGCCCGTCTGGTGGCGCTGCAAGAGGCGGAAAAACACCTGGATGCACTGTATCGCAAGGGGCTGGTTACGCGCTACACCTGGGAAAACCTTAAGCCGAGTCTTTCCAAACAGACATCGGAACTCGCCAACTCCGTGCGCGACCTGCTGCACAGCAACCCCGCCTTAGCCTCGCGAGCCCTGGAATCGGCCCGGCGCGAACTGCTGCGGGCGCAGCGCAGCGCCCTGTTGAGTCTGAAGGTGGATGGCGTTATTTCCGACCCGACGTTCGAGCAGTTGGCAATCGAAATTGACACACTGCTCGGCGAACCCGATTTGCCGGAACTGCCCACAGATAACGAGCGATCGTCGGCACAGGAATCCGCCCGCGAAACGGTGAGCGCGGATTAAAGGCAATCATGTTACAATATAGCTCAAATGTTCACTGTTCATAGTGTGAAGGCGCTTTGCTATGCCGAAAAAACGGCCCCTGTTTGTGATTGTTGATGGATACGCGCTGGCCTACCGCCAGTTTTTCGCGCTGCGGGTGGAGCAGTTCACCACCAGCGAGGGGATGCCGGTCAATGCAATCTATGGCTTTGCCCGTACCCTGCTGGACATCCTGGCAAAGTTGAAAGATGCCGACCCCGCTTACCTGGCGGTGAGTTTTGACCGGGGGTTAAGCGGGCGCGAAGACCTGTTTCCCGACTATAAAGGCACGCGGGAAAAGATGCCCGATGATATGCAAGTCCAGCTTGACCCGCTGGAATCGCTGGTCGCTGCCTTCAATATCCCGATCCTGGCGCTGGAAGGTTACGAGGCCGACGACGTCATCGGTACGGTGGCTGTGCAAGCGGAAGAAATGGGCGTGGACACGCACATCGTTACGGGAGATCGGGACATCCTGCAACTGCTGACCGAACATGTTGTGGTGCAGCTTCCCAAACGCGGCGAGTCAGATGTTGTGTTTGACATAGCGTTGTTCCGTGAGCAGTACGGCTTAGAGCCGGGCCAACTGGTTGATCTCAAAGCGCTGATGGGTGACTCGTCCGATAACATCCCCGGCGTGCGTGGCATCGGCGAGAAAACCGGCACGACACTGCTGCAAGCCTATCAATCGTTGGAAGGGGTCTACGAGCATATTGCCGAAATCAAGGGCGCAACGCAGAAAAAGCTGCTGGAAGGCCGCGATATGGCCTATCTGAGCCAGCGACTGGCGACAATACAGCGCGATGTGCCGATAGAACTCGACCTGGACGCCTGCCTCGCCCATGATTTCGATGTGGTGGCGGTGGATGAACTGTTCGCTCAGTTCGAGTTTCGCGGGCTGCGGGAGCGCCTGGTCGAAATGTATGGCGCTTTCAACCTCTCCGATCCCGACATCAAGACCGTGATTGTGCGCGATACCGCCACGCTGACGGCGCTGGTGAATCGTTTGAACCAGGCGTCCGGCATTACCTGGGATGTGGAAACCACCAGCACCGATCCGGTGGCGGCGGAACTTGTCGGGATTGCGCTGGCGGTAGATGGTAAGACCGGCTACTACATCCCGGTTGGGCACAAGGCGGGACCGGCACAGACAGAGACGGGGCAGATGAGTCTCTTTAACGCGCCCGGCGGCAGTGTGCAGCAGCTCCCCTTGCAAACGGTGCTGGACGCGCTGCGCGAACCGCTCACCAACCCGAATATCCCCAAATTTGCCCACAATGCTTCGTATGATCTGGTGGTGATGCGCCGCTATGGGATTGATGTCGCGCCCGTCGGGTTCGATACGATGATTGCCGAGTGGGTGACCGACCCGGTGAGCCGTTTCCTGGGACTCAAGAACCTGGTGCAGCGCGAGTTCGAGATTCGGATGACCGAAATTAATAAACTGCTGGGGACCGGCAAGGGGCAGATCACGATGGATCATGTGCCGGTGGAGCAGGCCGCACCCTACGCGGCGGCGGACGCGGCTATGACGCACCGTTTGGTTCGGCAGTTGCGCCCCCGCCTGGAAGAAAACGGCCTGATGGAACTCTATTCCTCGCTGGAACTCACCATGATCCCGGTGATCGCGGCGGTGGAGCAGAACGGAGTGATGCTGGATACCGGCCATCTGGCGGCGATGAGCACCAGCCTGGAAACACAACTTGGGGAACTCGCGCAGAATATCTATACGTTGAGCGGCGCACCCGGCGATTTCAATATCAACAGCCCGAAACAGTTGAATGACATCCTGTTTAACAAACTCGGCCTGTCGCGGGCGGGTATCCGCAAGACGACACATGGCAGCTCGACAGCGGCGGACGTGCTGGACAATCTGCGGGGGGAACACCCGATTATCGAAGAAATTCTCAATTACCGGGAACTCACCAAGCTCAAGGGGACGTATGTGGATGCGCTGCCGGCGCTGATTAATCCCCATACCGGGCGGGTGCATACCAGCTACAACCAGACCGGCACCAGCACCGGACGGTTGAGCAGCAGCAATCCCAACCTGCAAAATATCCCCATCCGTACGGAAATCGGGCGCGAGGTACGGCGAGCCTTCATCGCGCCACCCGGTTCGCTGCTGTTGGCGGTGGACTACAGCCAGGTGGAACTGCGAGTGCTGGCGCATTACAGCCAGGATGCGACACTGCTGGATGCTTTCGCCCATAACCGCGACATTCATGCGGCGACGGCGGCGGCAGTCTATGGTATCCCGCTGGAAGACGTAACTTATGACCAGCGTAGCTTCGCCAAACGGGTGAACTTCGGCCTCATCTACGGGATGGGAGCATTCCGGCTGGCACGCGACAGTGACCTGACGCTGCACCAGGCGGAAAAATTCATCGAAACCTATTTCGCCCGGCTGCCCGGCGTGCGGCGCTACCTGGACGATACCAAGCAGCAAGCCCGGCTGCCCGAAGGCCTGACGACCCTGTTCGGGCGGCGGCGGGTCTTCCCGACTCTGATCCGCAGCACCACGACGAAGGTCGATTCCCGTTCCGTACAGGGCGAGGAACGTGTCGCTATTAACATGCCCATTCAAGGGACAGCCGCCGACATCATGAAACGCGCCATGATTGATGTGCATCACGAACTGGCGCGGCGCGGCCTGGGGGCGAAGATCATTCTCCAGGTACACGACGAGTTGGTGCTGGAAGTGCCGGAGAAAGAAGCGACTACCGCCCGCGACCTGGTTGTGGAGATTATGGAAGGAGTACGGATTCCGACGCCGGATGGCCCGATCCCGTTGGCCGCGCCGCTACGGGCAAACGCCCAGATCGGCCCGAACTGGCGCGATATGGACGATGTGTAATCGTGTGGTATCAATGTGAATGAGGGGTTTAAACCCCTTGTTTTGAAAACAAAACACTAAAACCAGAAAACTTCAGAAGGATAATTTCATGGCAAAAACCTATTATTATGCAGTGATTGGCGCGGGCAGGCAGGGCGTGGCGGCGGCCTACGATATGGCGAAATGGGGCGACGCGGCCAGTATCCGGCTTGGCGATGTGGATGGCGCGGCGGCGGAAGCGGCGGCGTCGCGGATTAACCGGCTGATCGGGCGCGAGGTGGCTACCGGCGGCGCGTTGGATGCGCGGGATACGGCGGCGGTTGCGGCCTGGTTGAAAGGTGTAGATGTATTTCTGTGCGCCGTGCCGTTCGTGTTTATCCCCGGTTGCACCCAGGCGGCGCTACAGGCCGGGGCGAGCATGATTGATCTGGGCGGGCACACCCCGACGGTATTGGCGCAGCTTGACCAGCACGCCGCAGCGCAGGCCGCCGGAATCCGTATTGTCCCCGACTGCGGCATGGGGCCGGGCATGAACAATACAATGGGCGTCTACACGGTGGAACTGCTGGAAGCACGAGGCGCGGAAGCCCGCGAGGTGCGCCTGTGGGATGGCGGCCTGCCGCAGAACCCGCCCGAACCCTGGGGCTACCAGTGTTCATTTAACATCAATGGCCTGACGAATGAGTATGATGGGCAGGCGCTCTGCCTGCGCGGTGGCAAGGTCACGCCGGTAGACACCCTGACCGAGATGGAAATCGTGGAATTTGAAGGCGTTGGCAAGCTGGAAGCCTTTGTCACGTCCGGCGGCACATCCACCGTGCCTTACACCTTTGAAGGCCGGTTACAGGTCTATGAGAACAAGACCTGTCGTTATCCGGGGCATTACGCCCAGTTCAAGGCGTTCAAAGACCTGGGGCTGTTCAGCGAAACCCTGGTGACGTTCGCCCCCGGCCAACCGCCGGTCAATCCCCGCCTGTTTTACCACCACCTGCTAGGGCCACAGTTGGAAGTTGAGCGCGTGATTGATATTTGCGTCATGCGGGCGCGGGGCGATGGCGTGCAGGATGGCCGCGCGGTGGCGGTGGAAGTGGATTTGATTGACCGTTACGACCCGGAAACCGGCTTCACGGCGATGGAACGCCTGACCGGTTGGCACGCGGGCATCATGGCGGAACTGGTTGCGCGGGGCGAAATCGCGCCCGGTGTCTGGCCGGTGGAGAAAGCCGTCAGCGCGACTCGTTTCCTGGAAAAAGTCCGTCAGCGCGGTTTCCATATCACCGAACGATGGGAAGCATAGCTGTTTTGCTTCATATGACGGGTTGCCAAACCGTATCGAACTGTTAGAATCGAACAGAGTGTAGGCAGTTGAGATACAGGTGACAGATATGCCGGAAACATCCCCGGAGATATGTATTGTTGGTGTGGGGGATGGCGGCGGAGTGGCGCTGCATCGCATTCTTGACCAGGGATTACACGGGATCGCCTCCGTCGTTATCAATACCTATAGTCTGGCGTTGAGTACGTGTCGTGCCGACCATTGTATTCAGATCGGCACACATGGACTGGGTTCAGGCGGCATCCCCCAGGTAGGGCGGCAAGCGGCAGAGGCCAGCATTGACGATCTGTACTTCGCGCTGCGGGGCGCTTCCAGGGTGTTCATTGTAGCCGGGATGGGCGGGGGCACCGGGACTGGCGCTGCGCCGGTGATTGCCCGTGTCGCCAGTGACCTGGGTGCGGAAGTGATCGGTGTCGTATCGCTGCCATTTACCTTTGAAGGGATGCAGCGGCGGCGGTTGGCCCAGCAGGGCGTGAAGCAGCTCGAAAAGTATGCCGCTATCCTCATCACTGTTGAAGGGGATCGCCTGCTGCGCTTCGCCCACAACCGGGAACTCCCCAGCCTGGAACAGGCGTTTACCCTTATGGCAGGGGCATTAGCCTGGCATGTCCTGGCACGTATGGTATGACAGATTACTTCTCCAGCAGATAGCGGGTTGGCAGTGGCGTTTCCACCGCTGCACTGTCTTTCTGTTCCACGCGGTAGCCCTGCGCGGCTGGGCGCGAACTGACAACCTGACGGAGTTCGCCATCTACAAAATGCCCGGCAGCGCCATCATCAAAGGCATAACCAGCCATAATCTCACCACTGGCAACCAACCGGTGCAGCGTCGGGCGGCGTTCGGCTTCCCCATCATAGTGCGGGGAACAGCTACCCTGGAGGTAGCCCAGGCAGGGCAGTGCCGTCAGTTTGCCGGGAATCGAGTCAGTCGTGCCGGCCTCAAACCAGCAAATCGCCCCGGCGCTGATCCCCGCCAGCACAGTACCGCTGTCCGCAGCCTGTCTCAGAGTCCGGTCAAGTCCCCACTCGCGCCACAGTGCCAGCATAGACTTGGTGTTGCCGCCACCGACGTATATGATGTCCTGCTCCATCAGAAAATCTTCTATATCAGCCGTATGCGGCTGGAACAACGACAGGTGCGATGCTCGACAGCCCAACTCGGTGAACGCCCGGTAAAAACGCACAGTGTAATCCAGCGATTCGCCGCTGGCTTGCCCCAGGAAACACACTGCCGGGCTGGTTTTCCCGGTCTGCGCAATCACGTACTGGTCTAGTGCCAGGTTGTCCGGCTCCATCGAAAAGCCGCCGCCGCCCATCGCGATGATCTGCTGCATAATCATGTCCTCATAGTGTAATGATGCGCCAGAATAGTACCACCCCGTCAGCAGGGAATGCAATTTGTGGCGCATGTGGATTTTGCCTGTTCATGTTACCCTTATTGTTTGGTGTTTGAGCGTGCAGATATTCTCATTTCTAGGGGATAGTCTAAAATGCGGCTGGCTCGCCTCTTTACTGCTCAACAGCGGTGGCTGGATTTGCTTGTCGTTTTAGCATTATGTGTGCCCCTTTGCTATCTGGTGGTGACTGTGCCTAATGACGGGTATCGCATCACCCATACCGCCGATAATGCCTGGTATATGAACCGGGCTGACCTCATCTGGCGCGGCATTCTGGATGACGCTTTTGTTTATAACTTCTTCCATCCGGCATTCATGGGCGCGATTAACCAGGTTGTTCATGAACTCCCCCTTGCTGCGATTATCGTCAACTGGATAGGGCTGGCCGGTGTGATTTCCGGCACGTATCTGCTGGGCCGTGTCTATTACAATCGTGGAATTGCCTGGCTGGCCGTGCTGGTAATCAGCACCAACCTGGGGCTTTATCAATCCGCGCTTCTGCTGCACCCGTTCCTGTTCATGCAGGCCTTGCTGGTGTGGACGGTGCTGGCCGCCTGGGCACTGTCGCGCTGGCATACTTCCCTGGCAGCCGTGGGATTGGGCATGATTCTCGTGCTGGCGCTGTATACTCGCCTGGAAGGGGGAGCGTACAGCCTGCTCATTTTCATTGCTGGCTGGCAGATTTACAGGGATACGCGCAATTGGTGGTTAGCCGTGCGCCTGGGGGCGATCAGTGCGGTGATGGTTGGCGCTGGCCTCCTCGCGTATGCCGTCGTGCTGTTCAGTAATTCGGATTCCGGCGGCAGCGCATTCTGGTTCACAGCCAGCTTCCGCACCAATGCTGTCTTCTGGGATGCTGTATCCCGCCGCTGGATGGAAACGATCCAGTTTATGGCGATGAAATGGCCGGTCTGGGCCTGGGCTGTCGCTGTGGCCGGGGTCATCTGGAGTCCGCCGCGTCTACAGCCTGCCAGCCTGCTGTTTGCCGGGCTGACACTGCTGCATATAGCCTATCTCTTTTTGCTCTCAACCTGGCCGGCGGAACGATACGCGAATAATTCGCTGGCATTTTTCGCACTGCTTTTCGCGGCGGCGCTCTGGCAGTTCCACCGGCGCTGGCGGCATGGGTGGCCTGCAATTCCGCTGGCGATGGTCGCTATCATGCTGCCGGGCATGATCCAGGTGCAACGATTCGGCGATCGTGTTGCCAATTTCGCTGACTATTGGGATTATGAAATTGCAGAGGATGCCCAGGCCATAGATGCCTGGCTGAAGAGTCAGGGCCTCCGGGATACCGAGATTTTTACCCTGTGCCAGAGACTGTTGTCGTTCTCATACAGCCATTTTCATCTCATCTACCGGCTTACATTGACCTCCCTGGATGAGCCGACCTTATGGAATTCGCCAAAGCAACTGCTGCCGTATCTGCGGCAGCAGGGCAAGCTGTTTATGACGTGTGACGAACGAGTCTGGTATCTGGATTGGCTCGACTACTTCGAAAACCCACAGGCGTATGACCATCAACTTGAGGAAATCGGACGGGTGGGGGATTACATTTTTTACCAACCGGTTTTCATTGCCCTTACAAATGTAAATTCTCCGCAAAAAATCGCGCCGCTTTTTCCGCCATTCATGTATGATGAATGGTGACTCACCTTGCATAGAGAAACGAGGCTCCCATGTCCATGTTCCAGTATCCGTTACACATGCGTTTTAAGCTCATCGCGCTGGCTCCCCAGATTTATGTGACCGATGCCAACGGCCAGGATGTCCTGTTTGTGCGCCAGAAAATTCTCAATCTGCGCGAAGATGTGCGGATTTTCCGCGATTCCTCCAAGACGGAAGAAGTCTACCGGATCAACGCGGATCGCATCATTGATTTTTCCGCCAATTACCACTTCACCGATAGCAAGACTGAGCAGCGCCTGGGTTCGATTAAACACAAAGGCATCCGTTCGATCTGGAAGGCGACTTACCTGGTATCCGATGCGGTAGACCAGCAGGGCTTCCACATCAATGAGGATAATCCCTGGGCAAAGGTCGCCGATGCTTTGTTGGGGGAAGTGCCGGTACTGGGGATGTTCACCGGCTACGTGTTTCATCCGGCTTACACTGCCTACCACGAAGGCAGCGAAACTCCGGCGATGCGTCTGGAAAAGAGACCATCCTTCTTTGAACGCTACTATGAAGTCCAGAAACTGGATGATAACCTCGCGCAGCATGAAGAACAGCTTCTCCTGCTCAGCTTCATGATGATGATCCAGTTGGAACGCTCGCGGGGCTGATCATTTTTCTGATTTTTACCGGGCAGGGGAGTCATATCCCTTGCCCCAACCTGTTGCCAGGCTGTGGGCATGTGCGGTAAAGTTCTGCCACTATGACTCGCATCCTCCTCATCTCACGCTGCCCCCCTTATCCCCTGCATCTGGGTGATAGACTGATCGTTTATCACCTGGCTGCCGAGCTGGATTGGCGCGGCCATACGATAGACCTGCTGGCCTTTGCTAACCGCCCGGAAGACCATCACGAAATCCAGCGCTACGATATGTATTTTGAGTCGGTGGAGCTGATTCCCGAACCGCATCGGAGTCAGGCCGATTATCTCAGGAGGGCGCTGCTGCCGGGGTCGCGTTGGCCGCGCACAGCGGAGCAATCGTGGTCGCCGGCCATGTGGCACGCGATTCGCCGGCGGCTGGCGCAGCATGATTATGATGTGGTTCATCTGTTCGGCGGAGTCCAGGTTTACGAGTATTTTCATGCGTTGGGGGATGTCCCGGCGCTGATTACCCCTTATGAGAGTTACAGCCTGTATCTACGGCGGGCCGTAGCTTCCGCCCCGAACGCTGTTTCTCGTGCGGTGGCATTGGCTCAATTTCAGATGGCGCGGCGCTTTGAGTCTTGGATGTTCAAGCCCTATCGCCGGGTTGTTGTGCTTTCCGAGCGTGATCGCTATGAACTGCTGGGCATCCGGCCCGGCCTGCCGGTGGAGGTCATCCCGAATGGTGTAGACCTGCATTATTTCACGTTCCGCCGCCCGTTTGTGCGCCGCCGTCCGCCTGCGCTGCTGTTCGTAGGTAATTACGAGTACGCCCCGAACCTGGATGCGGCGCTGCGGTTAGCCGGGCAGATTCTCCCGGCGCTGCGACAGCATCTTCCCGGCGCGAAACTCTGGCTGGTGGGCAACAATCCCCCGCCCGAACTCCTGGCGCTGGCGAGTGAGACGGTCAAAGTGACCGGGCGTGTGCCGGATGTGCGCCCCTATCTGGCACGGGCGGCGGCGTTCGTAAGCCCGCTGCGGTTGGGCGCGGGGATAAAGAACAAAATCCTGGAGGCGTTGGCCGTTGGCTGCCCGGTTGTCGCTTCACCCCTCAGTGTGGACGGTATCGCCGTGCGTGACGGGCATGAGGCGCTTATTGCCAAGAGTGATTCCGAGATTGTGGCCGCCATCATCCGGCTGTTGACCGACCCGGCGCTGCAAACGACGCTGGCGCATAATGGGCGCTGCGTGGTTGAGGGGCAGTACAGTTGGTGGCGCGTCGCTGAACAGTACGAGGCTTTGTATGACACAATACGGTAATTTCACCCTGGTGACTCTGGCCGAGCAGTCCGATTTGTTTGAACAGGCCGACGATCTGGTATACGCAGTCTGGCCGCGCTTCATGCTGGAAGATGATGTCGCCGACTCGCACTGGATGCCGATGATTCGGACATTCCCGCAGTACCAGTTCTTCCTGATGGACGGGGAAAAGATAGTCGTCTATGGCAACAGCATTCCGATTATCTGGGATGGCACGGTGGGCGGCCTGCCCGAAAAGGGCTGGGACGGCGCGTTGATGCAAGGGTTGCAGAACCACCAGAAACAACTTAAACCCACAACGCAGTGCGCGATTTCGATCACGATTGCACCGGCATACCAGGGCAAGGGCATCAGCCGGGAAGCGATTCAGGCGATGAAATCATTAGGGGCGCAAAACGGCCTGGATGCGCTGGTAGCCCCGGTGCGTCCTAACCTCAAGAGCCGCTACCCGCTGACACCGATGGAACAGTATGTGCAGTGGCAGCACAGCGACGGTACACCGTTTGACCCCTGGGTGCGGACTCATGCCCGCCTGGGCGCAGATATGCTGGGCGTTGAACCGGAGTCCATGCTGATAACCGGGACGGTGGCCGAGTGGGAGGAATGGACAGCGATGCGCTTCCCGCAGAGTGGGGCGTATGTCGTCCCCGGCGCACTCAACCCGGTGGACATCAACCGCGAAGCCGACCAGGGGCGTTACCTGGAGCCGAATGTGTGGATGCGGCATCGGATTAGGGGGTAATTTGGTCGTGACTCGTTTCACTTCGCGCCGAGGAATCCCCCGGCTAAGGCAAAACCAAGTCCACTGAAGGGACTTTTTTTGCCCCACATTCCAAACCTACTGTTTTCAGGGAGCGATTCTGTGACTCAATTCGCCCCGTTTTCCCCATTAACGCGGCTTTCCGGCCCGGCGTAGACCGTTACGCTGAAAAGGATGGCGTCGCTCGTTTGCTGGCTCCCATCGGCCAGAACCGCCGTTGCCACCAGTTCATGCTGCCCCGGCGCGAGCTGCCACCACAGCGCCCAGGGTTCATCGGTCACTGTTCCCAGCGATTCGCCATCCATCCAATAGGTGACAGCTTGTGTCCCGGCGGGTGCGCCAACGGTCAGCCGCAGACGCTGTGTTTCCGCTGGTGTGACCGGGCTGATCTGGAACACGGTATACGGGTCAGGTTCGAGCAGCCTCAGCCCCTGCGCTGCGTCAGGGCGGGCGACGGGTGCCTGCAGGGGCGGCTGGCGCAGCCCGTTGCGGATGCCCCAATCTCGTGCTTCCTGGGGCAGCACGATGAATACCTGCTGCGTCCGTCGTTCTACTGGCGTGTCTGCGTCGGCCAGGTAGCCGGTGGCGCTGTCTATGGTGAATGTCTGGTAAAACGTATCGTCCTGTGTGGGCTGTGTGCCGTCAATGAACAACTCTGTCCGCCGCAGCGTGCAGGCCGGTGTCGGGCGCAGGCCGGAGAGGGCGCAGACTTCCGTCCGCACCAGTCCGGGCGGCTCCACGAAAGTGAGTTCCGGTTGGCCGAGCAGCACCCGCCGCAGGAACATATTCCAGATGGGCGCTGCGCCGCTGACTCCGGTGATGTCGCGCATCGGTGTGTTGTCGGCGTTCCCCACCCATACCCCGACAACCAGATTCGGCGTATAACCTACCACCCAATTATCGCGGTAATCGGTGGTTGTGCCGGTCTTGGCCGCCGCCGGACGCCCGATATTCAAGGCGCTGTTCGGCCCGAAAGAGGGGATTCGCGCCTCGTTGTCGCTCAGAATATGGGTAATGAGATAGGCGACGCGCTCATCCAGTACCCGGCGGGATAACACGGGTGGACTCCACTCATAGAGCGTATTGCCAGCATGATCACTCACCTTCAGGATGAATGCCGGATCAACCCGGTAGCCGCCGTTGGCGAAAATACTGTAGGCCTGGGTCAGGTCGAGCAGGCGCACTTCGCCACCACCCAGGGTAATCGCCAGGTCAATATTCGGGTTCTCCGCCAGCGTGGTGACACCTGCATCCGCCAGAAGCTGCACAAAGGTTGGGATGCCGACATGTTCCAGTGCGACTACCGCCGGGATATTGAAGGATGACGCCAGCGCCTCGCGCAGCAGCGCCGGGCCGTGTTCCACCAGCCCGAAATTGGCCGGGGTGTAGCTTTGCAGACGGCGCGTGATGAATGGCGTCTCAACATCGAGAATCAGTGTGGCGGCTGTCCAGGGTTCGGGCAGCGCCGGGTTCATCGCGGCGGCATAGGTGAACGGCTTGAGGGCGCTCCCCGGTTGGCGCGGGGCCATCGCCGCGTTCAACGCCCCGTCTATCGTCTCATCGAAATAATCCGGGCTGCCGAGCATCGTCAATACCTGCCCGGTGAACGGGTCGAGGGCGACCAGTGCCGTGTTATGGGCATTAGCCGGAATCTGCCCGGCCTGGCGCGGTTCGTTGAGGCGCAGTAGTTGGCTTTGCACGATCGCCTCGGCCTGTTCCTGCCAGTCAAGATCAACCGTTGTGGTGACCTCCAGACCACCGTTGTAAAGCTGCTCAGGGTACTGCTCCTGAAGCTGTTGCCACACGGCCATGACGAAATGCGGCGCTTTGATTGGGAAGGGAGTAGACGCAAACTGAAGATCGTCATCCTGCGCGACTTCGGCCTCTTCCTGCGTAATATAGCCATACTGCGCCATCAGCCCCAGCACAAGCGCCTGCCGTTCCTGGGTGATTTCCAACCGGGTCAGCGGGTCGTAGATGCCCGGCGACTGGATGATCCCCGCCAGCAGCGCACACTCAGCTAATGAGAGTTCCTGCGAGTTTTTGCCGAAATACGCCCGCGCCGCCCCCTCAATGCCATACGCCAGGTTGCCAAAGTAACTCTGGTTGAGGTAGAGCGCGAGAATATCCTCTTTGCTGTAGGCCGTCTGCAAACGCAGCGCCAAAATCGCTTCCCTCAGTTTACGGTGCAGGCTGCGTTCGGCCCGCTGCTCCGGGTCAAGCAGCAGGTTGCGGGCCACCTGCTGGGTGATGGTGCTGCCCCCGGCCAGAATCTCGCCGCCGCGCAGGTTGATCCACAGCGCCCGCGCAATCCCGACCACATCCACGCCCGGATGCGAGTAGAAGTTGGCATCCTCGGTGGCGATGACGGCATCAACACAGTGCGCCGGGATGTCTTCCAGGGGAATCGCGGTGTTACGCCCCCATTCCGGCGGCAGAATTTCGTAGAGCAGTTGGCCGTTACGGTCATAGATGCGGGTGGAGGGCAGGGCGAGTCCGGCCTGAAGCTGGTCAATGGATGGCAGATCGGCAAACAGCCAGCCATAGATGAACAGCAGCAGCCCAAAGAACACGGCCAACAGCCCCAGAACGATTTTCGTCCGGCGGGAACGGGTTTGAAGGAATCGGAGTAGTCGTCTCATACCCTGATTCTAAAACAAAACCGCCAGGTGTGCAGTCGCGCAGTCTGGCGGTTAGCCTACGGGTTACCTATTTTGGGAAATTACCCCATGTTCTTAATCAGGGCGGTGGCGAATTCGCTGGTCGGTACTTCCTTCGCGCCGTCCATCTGGCGGGCGAAGTCGTAGGTTACGATCTTCTGGTCAAGCGTCTTTTCGTAAGCGACGGTCACCAGGTCGGCGGCTTCCTGCCAGCCGATGTGCTCCAGCATCATCACACCGCTGAACATAAGCGAACCGGGGTTCACTTTGTCCAGGTTGGTGTACTTGGGCGCGGTGCCGTGTGTGGCCTCGAAGAGCGCCACTTCGTCGCCAATGTTCGCGCCTGGGGCGATGCCGACGCCGCCGACTTCCGCCGCCAGCGCGTCGCTCAGGTAGTCGCCGTTCAGGTTGGGGGTGGCGATCACATCGTGTTCGCGTGGGCGCAGCAGCATCTTCTGGAACATGATGTCGGCGATGGTGTCCTCAATCAGAATCTTGCCTTCCGGCACTTTGCCATCATGCTTGGCGGCCACATCATCCCAGGAAATCACCTCGTTGGGGAATTCTGCGGCGGCGACTTCATAACCCCACTTGCGGAACGCGCCTTCGGTAAACTTCTGAATGTTACCCTTGTGTACCAGCGTCACACTCCGGCGGTTGTGGTCAATCGCGTACTGGATGGCGGCGCGGATGAGGCGCTTGCTGCCAAACGGGCTGATCGGCTTGATGCCCAGGCCGGCATCCTCAAAGAAGTTCGCGCCCAGTTCTTCGCGCAGGAACTTCGCCAGCTTCTTGTTTTCTTCCGAACCCGATTCGTACTCAATCCCAGCGTACACGTCTTCGGTGTTCTCGCGGAAGATCACCACGTCCACGTCCTGGGGATTCTTAAGCGGGCTGGGGACGCCGCGATACCAGCGCACCGGGCGCACGCAGCTATACAGGTCGAGCACCTGGCGCAGAGTCACGTTCAGGCTGCGGAAGCCGCCGCCAACCGGGGTCGTCAGCGGGCCTTTGATGCCCACCAGGAACTCGCGCAGCGCGTCGAAGGTTTCTTGTGGCATGTAGTCGCCATCGTAGAGTCCCGCCGCCTTTTCACCGGAATAAATCTCCATCCAGGCGATTTTGCGCTTGCCCTTGTAGGCTTTTTCCACCGCCGCATCCCAGATACGCTTGCTGGCCGTCATGATGTCATAGCCGATACCATCGCCCTCAATGAACATCAGAATCGGGTTATCGGGGACATTCAGCTTGCCATTGGTGACGGTAATTTTCTGACCGTTTTCCGGCACGGTAATTTTATGGAATCCCATCGTGAGGTAATCTCCTTTTTTGAACAATTGAATCTGAGTTTAATAAAGATGGTTGATTATAGGCGGGAAGTGGAAAAATTTCTATCACCAGTCAGTTGAGTTTATGAAGATAACGTACTATTCATTGCCTCAGCTTATAACAAGGTGCTTCGAGTGACAGTATCCGGTTGACATGGTAGGGGAGCGCACATTGTCGCCCCCCCGGTCATTATGGATGTTCTTTTGTAACGGCACTCAACGTGCTGCTACTTCGTCAATCGCCTCAACGACCTCGCCAGAGCGCACGAAATCCAGCGCGATCCGCAGCGTTTCCAGGCCGTCCTGCCCGGTGATTGTGGGCTGAACACCGTCGCGTACCGCCTTCACAAAATCGGCCAGTTCCGCCGCCAGCGGTTCGTGCCGCTGGATACGAATCCCCAGAATATTGCCTTCACTCACGCCGCGCAGCACACTCAGGGTATCCCACTGGCTGGGGGCAGTCTCGTTCTCGTAGAAGAACAGTTCCTGTGAAAGCAGGTCACAGGTGAACATGCCCCGCGCCCCGGTCACAGTCAGGCGGCGGATTTTCGTGGGGGTAATCCAGTTGACATTCAGCACGCCGACTACGCCGCTCTGAAAGCGCATCAGACCGTTAAACATATCCTCGCGGTCGGAGTTAATACTTTGGAGTGTTTCCCCGAATACGCGGGTGATCGGCTCATCCATCAGGTAGCGCATCAGGTCAATATCGTGCGAAGCGAGGTCAATCACGACCCCGGCATCCCGGATGCGGGCAGGGTACGGACTGAGTCGCGAGGCATGAAGCTGGTATACCCGCCCGGCCATGCCTTCCCGCAGGCGGCGGCGCAGTTCCATCACCGCCGGGTTAAAGCGTTCGATATGGCCGACGCCCAGAATCACGCCTTTTTTCTGCGCCGTTTCGACCAACTTTTCGCCCTCTTCAATCGTGCTGGCAATCGGTTTTTCGATCAAAACATGCACGCCGCGCTCGATCAGTTCCATACCCATCTCGTAATGCAGCAAAGTGGGCACAGCCAGCGTCACAAGGTCAGGCTTACATTCGTCAATCATCTGGAGATAATCGGTATAATGCGGAGCGGAATAGGTCGCGCCGATCTTCTCAGCAGTCTCTTTGTTGTTGTCGCTTACGCCAACCAGCTTGACCCCATCAAGTTCGCGGTACACGCGCACATGATTGCGTCCCATACTCCCCACACCAATAACGGCTGTTTTTAACATGCGGCGTTAATCTCCTGGACTACATAGTTGCGTTCCTCTTCGGTCAGTGCGGGATAAACCGGCAAACTGAACACCTGCGCTGTCGCTTTCTCGGTTTCCGGAAGGTGCAGCTTCTCGTAACCGCCCATCTGTTGGAACACCGGCTGGCGGTGGATCGGCAGGGGGTAGTAGACACGCACACCGATACCGCGTTCGTTCAGTCGTTTAGCAACTGCGTCCCGGTCAACTCCATCGGGTACACGCACCGTGTACTGGTGGTAAACATGGGTATGTCCACCCTGTACCGGCGGCACAGTTACGCTCTCTAGCGCCTGGTTATAGTAGGCGGCATTTGTTTGGCGTTTCGCCGTCCATTCGGGCAGGCGGCCAAGCTGCACCAACCCCACCGCCGCCGCCATATCGGTCATCCGGAAGTTATAACCGATAACCTCGTGATAATACTGGGTGTTCATGCCCTGGGCGCGGATCATACGCAGCTTGCGGGCGGTTTCGTCATCGTTCGTCAGCACCATACCGCCTTCGGTAGTCGTCATATTCTTGGTGGGGTAGAAGCTGAACCCGGCTGTCCCCCATGTGCCGACATGCCGGCCGTTGATGTGCGAGAGATGTGCCTGGGCAGCATCTTCCAGCAGCACCAGCCCGTGTTTCTGGCAGATCGCTTCGAAACGGGGCATATCCGCCGGTTGACCGTATAGATGCACCGGCATGATAGCCTTCGTTCTCGGCGTAATAGCGGCTTCGGCAGCTTCCGGCGAGAGGTTGAAAGTTGCCGGGTCAATATCAGCGAATACGGGACGCGCCCCGGTGCTTAAAACACATGACGCGGTAGCGAAAAAGCTGAACGACGGAATAATCACCTCATCGCCCGGCCCGATGTCATGTGCCATGATTGCGGCCATCAGTGCCGTCGTGCCATTGCTGGTGGCAATACCATGCTTTGCGCCATGCTGGGCGGCAAAAGCGCCCTCGAACTCGGCGACCTTCGGCCCCTGCGATAGCTGACCGCTGCTCAATACCTGGACGACGGCCTGTTTTTCTTCTTCTCCGATAAATGGTTTTGCGATAGGAATTTGCATTGTGTGAGTCCTTTGTGGTCTCTTTGAGGGAGTGGTTAATTGTGCGTGGCTGGCGGTTATTCTGTCTGAATCGCTTCTTCCTGGGTGGCGACACGCTGGCCGGAAGCCGTGACGTAACCGATGATACGCCCCGGATTGCCGACCACCAGCGCGTAGTCCGGAACGTCTTTCGTGACCACGCTGCCTGACCCGATCATCGCCCAGCGTCCTATTGTAATGCCGCAGACAATGGTACTGTTTGCGCCGATAGCCGCCCCGGCCTTGATGCGTGTTTCCGCCAGCACCCAGTCATCCGCCGCCTTGAGCGACATATCCGGGTTGACTGCGCGTGGGAACAGGTCATTCGTGAAGCACACATGCGGCCCGACGAAGACACCATCTTCAATGGTGACACCATGAAATACTGAGACGTAATTCTGAATTTTGACCGCGTTCCCGATCTGTACTCCGGCATCCACAAACACGCCGCGCCCTAATACGCAGTCGCGCCCGATGCGGGCATCCCGGCGGATGTGGCACAGGTGCCACACCTTGGTGTTTTCTCCGATAATTGCATCATCTTCAACGTTGGCGCTGGGATGAATGAACATAGTTGGTTTTATCCACCTGCTTTCATGATCCTAAAAGATTATGGAACTGTGCCTTAATTTTTCGATCTGTTCGGCAGCGGGTTTATGCCCGCTGTTGTACTGTGAAAAGTCTGGTAGTTTGTGTTCGGCCTGGTCAATCTGATTTCACAATGCGTTTGAGCAGTTGAATAGAAGGCGAAATTGCATTGCAAAAGGTATTAACAGAGTACGCCTAAAACCTGTCACGCGGCTAAAATGAGAGCGGCCTCCTGTATTGAATGGGGGGGAATTGCACCAGTGGCTATGTTACTTCCCAATGCATGTGGGTCAGGGTGCGGCGAGGCTCAAACCGATAGCGGCGGAACAGCAGCGCGGCCTCTTCGTCGTCGGTGGGGTGTTCGATCAGCAGGTTCTCTGCCCCTCCGTAACGGCGAACAGCGGCATTCAACAGCACTTCATCATAGTAGCCCTGGTACTGCGGTTCAACCATTAAGGTCAGGTGGACACCGCCCGCACCGAGCTGGCGTTCAATCCACAGGATAGCGCCCAGCGCGTCACGGTCATCGTGTATCACCATCCGATCCAATGAGCGCAGGCTCAACCAGCTCATCAGGCGTTTTTGGAGGGGTATTCGGAATAACTGGGGGTGGAGCGGGCGCAGCCAGCCCAGGCCGCCATGATCTGGTGGACGCAGCCGCTTCGCCAGGTCGTACTCTGCTGCCCATTCGTCGCGAGTGCGGCGGGCGATACGCAGCGTTTTTTCATACAGCGGCATCACCGGTGACCGATCAGTCCAACCGCGCCGCCAGGTCGTCCAGGTCCGTTCTTCCACAAACCCTAAGCGGTGGTAGAGGTGAATAGCAGCCGCATTGTTGAAATCCACTTGAAGCACTGCCCGCCGGCCTTTTTCCTTGCGGATCATATCCAGGCTGGCGTTCATCAATCGGGTGGCAATGCCGCGCTGGCGATACTCCGGGTGAACAGCGACATTGGCGATAATCCAGGTTTTTCCCAGGTCTTTCGGCCAACTGGTCGGGTAGACCGATACATTTCCCACCAGCCGGCCATCTTCCACCCACACATACCCCATGCTGACGCCCTGTGCCAGTTCGTTGGCCCTGGCAAGGATATTCAAACCTGGCCCCAGCCTGCTCAGGGCGCGCATTTCGCGGATTGCCGCCCGCCCACTGCTATCCATACTGTCTGCAAAGGCCATCTCAATTAAGTCAGCCAGCGGGTATAAATCCGTCCGTAGATTAATCAGGCGCGGCCCATCGGATACGCTGGAGGGATTCTGGGAAACGTTCAGACTAACCATGACTGGATGTCCTTCGCTTACTGGCAGGCCGGCGCGAAAGGGGCAGGATGCCTTCATCTTGCTGACCTAACCCTGTCAATAATTACTCAAAGCCTAACGCCAGTCTGGGCGGCTGTCAAGCGCCCTGTGTCTGCGGGCGGGCTTCAGGGCTTGAAGGCGTTTCGCCTTGTGGTAATATTGGGCGGCAAAGACCCGTGACAGGGTATTGGCAAACCAGGGCATCAGCAAGCCCTTCCTGTGTCACACAAGCGGCACTTTTGAGCCGGAGCATTACAAACCTGACGATCACCCTATGCCGGGGCGGTGCTGCGAGTCTGGCACGGTAAAACACGGTATGATTGTGGGCTGTGGCAGCAGGTTATGCTTCCGGTCTGAGGAGACAGATTGTTATGTCACGAAATTATGGCAACTTACGCGGGCGGCGCGGTGGCGGCGCCTGGCAGTGGTTGGTGATGGGCTTCATCTTTGGGGTTGGTTGTGCGGCGGTCTTCGGCCTGGTACTGGTCATTGGCGGCACTTCCGGTCTGCTCAACACCGGCTTTCTATCCGCAATGAATGCGACCACCACACCGGTCATTATCACAGCGACTCCGCCGCCGGTAACCCCGACACCCATCCCAAGCGAAGTCCTGATTGAGCCATCGCCAACCGCACAAGAAGTTCAGGTTGTCGCGCCAACCGCGACCACACTGCCGCCAACGTCGGATACGGCTTCGGTGCAGGTCGAGTCAAGCGCCACGCCTGAGCCAACAACGGCACTGATCCCCACCCAGGCTTCGGCGGTGAGTGCTGCGTCCGCAATTCCCGCTGAACTCCTGGCGATCCGCACACAAACGCGGCTGGTAACCGGGGCGACCTTCACCATGGGGACGACCCCGCAGGAAGTCGCGGAGGCCGTGCGTGAATGCGTGGATGTCTACGGCGGGGTGTGTACCCTGGCAATGGGTGAAGACTCGTCGCCGCCACATCAGATCACGGTGAATGATTTTGAGATGGAAGTCACCGAAGTCACGTATGAGCAGTATTTGACATTCCTCAACTCGAGCCTGATGGGGCCGAACAGCCATCGCAACCAGTGTTTTGGGCAGATCTGCCTGGCAACCCGCGCGGAAGACCCCGGCAGCAATATCATTTTTGACAGCGCCAATTACCGCGTGGTGGATGTGATTAAGAATTTCCCGGTGGTGAATGTGACCTGGTACGGTGCGCGGGCCTACTGTGAAGCCATTGGTCGCCGCCTGCCCACCGAGGCTGAATGGGAATTTGCGGCGCGTGGCGAGTTGGGGTATCTCTACCCCTGGGGCAACACCTTCTCTACCGACTACGCCAAAACCAATCGCCCGGTTACGGAAGACCCCGGCGCGGGTGCAGTGGATAGTTATGCCATTGGCGCGAGCGCGTCCGGCATTCTCAACCTGGCCGGCAATGTGGCCGAATGGGTGAGTGATTGGTACTCGCCGGTGTATTATTCCCAGCTTGCACAGTCTGGCGCGGCCACGTTGAACCCGTTAGGCCCACCCGCCGGGACGGACAAAGTGCTGCGCGGCGGTTCCTGGGATACCGTGCCGTTTTTTGCGCGTTCGGTTCACCGGCAGAACTTACCACCCAATCAACAATCGCTGTGGGCAGGCTTCCGCTGCGTGGCCGATGTTTCGACAGCCGCCAACGGAACAGGCATCAACCCGGCAGGGGGTGCCATCACCAATCCGGGTGGCAGTAACGAAGAAACCACCGCCAACAGCCAGCCAACACTCCCGCCGCTGCCACCCACAGCGACCTTGCAACCCGGCTAATCAGCAGCACACGTATTCCGCATCCACCTGGTTGGCCTTGTGATCGGCCAGGTGGATTTATGTTTATAGGAGAGGGAACACATGCCGGTGTATATTTCCCTGCTGCGCGGCATTAATGTCGGCGGTAACAAGAAAATCCGCATGGCGGAACTCAGGACGCTCTACGAATCGCTGGGGTTCACCAACGTGCAGACCCTCTTGCAGAGCGGGAATGTGGTGTTTGAGACGTGCACGGACTCCGCTCAACTGGCCGGGCAGATCGAGGCGGGCATTGTAACCACCTTCGGCTTTGAGTCGAAGATCATCCTGCGGACATGCGCCCAACTACGGGCGGTAGTTGAACACAATCCCTATACCGCCCCGCAGCTCGCTGAGCCGAGCAAGGCGCTGGTGACATTCCTGGCTGATACACCCAGTGCCGAAACCATACAAATCCTCATGAACGACCACCAGGGGCCGGAAACCCTGCGCGTGATCGGGCAAGAAGCATTTGTGTTCTATACCGATGGTGCTGGGCGCTCTAAACTCACCAATGTGTTCATCGAGAAACGGCTGAAAACCACCGGCACCGCCCGCAACTGGAATACGATTATGAAACTGCTTGATGTGTGTGTGGCATCACAATCTTAGGCCAGCGGTTCGCGCTCCACAAATGCCAGGATGTGCCGGGCGATAGCCTCTCCCTGTTCCTCCTGTAGGAAGTGTCCCGCGCCCTCAATGGTGATTTCCGGCTGATTCTTCGCGGTGGGAATCAGTTTGCGGAAGAACTTATCGCCGCCGCGTGTCACCGGGTCACTGTCCGAAAACATCACCAATGCCGGTTTATCCCAGGATGAGAGCTTCTCACGCGCTGCCCGCAGTTCCGCCGCGCCAGGGTCATCCGGCTGCACCGGAACGAGCAGCGGGAAGGTCGCCACGCCTGCTTTATACGATTCATCCGGGAAGGGCGCTTCATACGCGACCACGACCTCCGGTGAAGGCTTGATGCTGCCCGCGCTCAATTCAAACAAGTGACCAACCGGCAGCCCACGCCCGGCTCTCTGGGCAAACGCTCGCCACTGCATGAATCCTTCTGATGCAGGAATATCGCCCGTCGGCAGCCCGGTATTCATAATCACCAGCCGCGAGAAACGTCCCGGCTGTTCCGCCGCAATCGTCAGGCCGAGGATGCCGCCCCAATCCTGGCAGATGAGCGTGATGTTCGTCAGGTCAAGCGCCGCGATAAAGCCCGCCAACGCAGCATGGTGCATGTGAAAGCTGTACTCTTCTAACTCCGTATATTTGTCCGAACGCCCGAAACCTACTAAATCCGGCGCGATGACCCGCCCTTTTTGCGCCAGGACGGGGATCATCTTGCGGTAGAGAAACGACCAGCTTGGCTCCCCATGCAGGCAGAGAAACGTCTCGTCGCCCCCGCCCTCGTCCACATAATGCAGGCGCAATCCATTGACTTCGACATACTGCGGCGCATACGGCCAGTCGAGAAGGTTGGCGAAACGTTCGTCAGGCGTGCGGATAACCGGCATGAGGGACTCCTTATGGTTAATGGGTTAGGGATGGATACATAGGGCGACGCCATGCCGCCCCATACATTGAGGTTACCCCATATCCGCTTCCTTACCAACCTGCCTGTGAAAGCAACCGGTGTGGCCTCCGGCTCATCCGCTGATGACAGGAAGCTGACAGAGTCATCTCTGAGATTGTAAAATATACTTGACATGATGCAATATTTGTACTACGATATGTAAAGTAAATTTGACATAAAGTAAAATTCAGCGGACAGGAGATTGTATGTCCTATCAGGAAAGACGCACGCTCGCCAACTTGGTTGGCACAATTCTGGTCAATGTGTTGTATACCGCCTACATGATGCAGCGATACCCGACAGCAGGAGACTATTCGCCGGAGATTTTTCACTACTGGGCGACTTTCTTCCTGATCTTGATTCCCATTTCAATCCTGGCTTACATCATCATTTACATTGTCTTTTCCATTCTCAACGCCATCACGACGCGGGAAGTGGAACCGGACATCACGGATGAACGCGACCGGCTCATCGAGCTGAAAGGCAATCAGATCGCGGCCTACGTGTTTGGGATCGGTTTTATACTGGCGATGATTGCGCTGGTGGCGAGTCTGCCGCCTGCTGCCATGTTTGCAATTTTGTTGTGTGCTGGCCTGGCTTCTGAGATGCTGAGCAGCCTGCTGCAATTCTACTTTTATCGGCGGGGAGTCTAAAATGGGAAAACCATTTGTCATTCAGAACAACCTGCGCAGGTTACGGTTTGACAGCAACGAGATGACGCAACAGGACTTGGCGCAACAGGCCGGTGTGACACGCCAGACAATCGGCGCTATTGAAAAAGGCGACTATTCCCCTTCCCTGGAACTGGCATTTCGGATCGCACGGGTTTTCAATGTGCGACTGGAAGAAGTGTTCTTCATTGAAGACTCAGAGACCTGAGCTAAACCGGGTATCTCAAAATCGCTGACTTCGGCGAATCGTAATTTCATTCAATTCAGATCAGAACAAGAGTAGAGCGTAGAAGGAAAGGCGGCGTAATGAAAGCTGTCTCACCTCAGCTTCGTGCGCCTCCTTACCCGCTCAAAAGTAACGGTATTCAGGACAAAAGATCATGACAATCCTTGTAGTTGGAGCAAGCGGTGCAACAGGTCGGCTGCTTGTTGGGCACCTCCTAAGTCGCGGCCTGACCGTCAGGGCCATTGTGAGATCACCCGACAGGCTGCCTCAGGAAATCAGAAACCACAATCACCTGTCTCTGATTCAGGCCAGCGTTCTGGATTTAAGCGATACGGAACTGGCTCAGCACGTCAGCGGATGCACTGCGGTGGCCTCGTGTCTGGGGCATAACATGAGTCTGACGGGTCTTTACGGCCATCCGCGCCGGCTGGTGACCGATGCTACCCGCCGCTTGTGCGCGGCCATCCAGTCAAACCGGCCAGAAAAGCCCGTCCGGTTTGTGCTTATGAATACGACTGGCAACAGCAACCGCGACATTCCCGAAAGAGTTTCGTTTGCTCAGCAATGCGCTGTCGCGCTGCTGCGCCTGCTGCTCCCCCCGCATGTGGATAACGAACACGCGGCGGATTACCTGCGAACCCGCATCGGCCAATCCAACCGGATGATCGAATGGGTTGTCGTGCGCCCGGACACGCTGACGGATGAGGGCGAGGTTACGGCCTATGAGGTGTACCCGTCACCGATCCGCAGCGCCGTCTTTAATGCGGGGAAAACCAGCCGCACCAATGTCGGTCACTTTATGGCCGATCTGATGACCGGCGATGCCCTCTGGAATCAGTGGAAGGGGCAAATGCCCGTCATCTACAACAGGGCATCATCGTAAGGCACATAACCACAACAAATCCGTAATTCACGTTATATAATGAGGAGATCATCATGAAAGCTATCGTTTACACACAGTATGGTTCGCCCGATGTGCTGCATCTCAAAGAAGTCACGCAGCCGGTTCCTGGTGACCACGAAATCCTGATCCGTGTCGCGGCGACATCCGTCAATGTTGGCGACCTGATGGCCCGCAATTTTGGCAATATCACGCTGAGTCAGTTTTCGATGCCAATATTCTTCTGGCTGCCATCCCGGCTGGTATTCGGTTTCCGCCGCCCCAAAAAGACCATCCTGGGCAGTGAATTTGCCGGGAAAGTGGCCGCCGTTGGCAACGCCGTGACTCGCTTCCAGCCGGGCGACCGCGTGTTTGGCTACCGGGGGATGAACCTGGGCGCAAACGTCGAGTATCTGTGTATGCCGGAGGATGGTCTGGTCGCGCCAACTCCCGCCAGTCTGACCGACGCAGAGGCGGCGACAGTGCCTTATGGGGCATTGACCGCGCTGAGCCTGCTGCGGAAAATGAATATTCAGCCCGGCCAGAAGGTTCTGATTAACGGCGCGTCCGGCTCGATTGGGTCTTACGCCGTCCAGTTTGCCCGCTATTTCGGTGCCGAAGTGACCGGTGTATGCAGCACGGCAGGCGTAGACTTCGTAAAATCCCTGGGCGCGACGGAAGTCATAGACTACACCCAAGAGGATTTTACCCGCAGCGGCAAAACTTATGACCTGATTGTGGACGTACTCAACAAGAGTTCGTTTGCCCGCTGTAAGAACGTGCTCAAACCCGATGGACGTTATCTGCTGGTCAGCTTCAAGCTGAAGCAGCTTTTGCAGATGCTCTGGACTTCGCTGCGGGGCGGCAAAAAAGTCGTCTGTGCGCTTTCCAGCGAAAAGCGCGAAGACCTCCTGTTCATCAAAGAACTGATTGAAGCGGGGAAACTCAAAGCCATCGTTGATAAATGCTACCGGCTGGAGCAGGCGGCTGAAGCGCATCGTTACGTTGAAAACGGGCACAAACGGGGCGGTGTTATCCTCACGCTGGAACCAACGCTGCGCTAGGAAAAATTGTCATAGGTATGGGGGCGGCGTGTCGTGTCGCCCCCATACATTGCGGTTTATACTATGCCCAGTTCCTTGCCGACGCGCTCAAAGGCGGCCAGGGCGGTTTCCAGGTCTTCCGGCGAATGCGCTGCGGAGTTCATCACCCGAATCCGCGCCTTGCCCTTTGGCACAGTGGGGAAGCCTATCGCCATCGCAAATACGCCTTCTTCAAACAGGCGCTTGCTGAACTGCTGCGCCAGCGGTGCTTCGCCCAGCATCACCGGGACAATCGGCGTCTGCGAGTGTCCGGTATCGAAGCCCAGCCCGGCCAGCCCTTCGCGGAATGTTTTCGCATTCGACCACAGCCGGTCTACCAGTTCCGTCGAGCTTTCCAGCAGATCAACCGCCGCCAGGCACGCCGCCACATCCGGGATGGTCATCGCGCTGCTGAAGAGGAAAGGCCGTGCCCGCTGTTTGAGCCAGTCCACCAGCACCTTGCGCCCGGCCACGATGCCGCCCACCACGCCGAAGGCCTTCGACATCGTGCCGACTTCAATATCCACCTTGCCGTGCAAATCAAAGTGATCCACGATGCCGCGCCCGCCTTTGCCCAGCACCCCTTCGCCATGCGCGTCATCCACCATCAGCAGAATGTCATGCTCGGCGGCCACTTCATAGAGTGCAGGCAGCGGGGCGATGTCGCCGTCCATGCTGAAGACGCCGTCCGTGATGATGATGCGCCGCCCGTATTCGGTGGTTTCCGCGATTTTGCGGCGCAGGTCGTCTACATCGTTATGGGCGTAGGCGATGATCCGGGCACGGCTCAGGCGGCAGCCGTCAATGATGCTGGCATGGTTGAGCTGGTCGCTGAAAATCACATCATCCTTGCCCACCAGCGCTGGAATCGTGGCGATATTGGCGTTGAAGCCGCTCTGGAACGTGAGCGCCGCCTCAACCCCTTTGAACCGTGCCAGCCGCTCCTCAAGCTGGAGGTGCAGGCTGGTTGTTCCCGCAATCGTCCGCACGGCCGCCGGGCCGATGCCCATCCGGTCAATCGCGTTTTTGGCCGCATCACGCAGTTGGGGGTGGTTGGCTAATCCCAGGTAGTTATTGGCGCAGAAATTCAACACCCGCTTGCCATCCACTTCCAGCCATGCCCCCTGGGCGCTGGAGAGGGTGCGAATGTTCGTAAATAGACCCTGCTCTCGCAAACTGGCGAGTTCTTCTTCAATCCAGGTCAACTTCGTGGACATAATTTACTCCTTGCTATATTGTTGTCGCATCTGCTAAGATGTTAATCAACTGTCGGTGCTTATGCAAAACCGTTGGCGGATTCGCACAACCTACCCCCTGACTAACCTTCAATAATTTCCTTTTGGCACAATGTTAATAAAAATTCCTATGGGATGCTGTGCAAGTTTGATATTGTGTTCTCAGGGAAAATCCCTACCATAGGAATCGTAGACTGCTTTAGTCGAAAGGGACGCAGTATGTCCGATGACTCGACATTTAACCGAGATTACGCTGAAGGTAAAAGGGCTTTCCAGAGTGCACGGCGCAAAGTCTTCTGGGAAGATATTATGAATCTACTGCGGGGCAAATCGCCTGAACTGCTGAGCTTTGATGACATCAAAACTCGCCTGCGGCTGCGCCAGGAGAGCTACAAAGGGCTTCAGGATGTGCCGCTGGATCGTATCGTGGGCAGTGTAGGCCGCTATCGTGATTTCAGCAGCAGCTTTCTGCCCAAAGGCAACGAGATACAGGAACGCTGGAGCCGGGTCTACGCCAAAATTCACAGTATGGAAGGCGTGCCGCCGATTGAATTGTACAAAGTGGATGATGTGTATTTCGTGCGCGACGGCAACCACCGTGTTTCGGTAGCCCGCGAGTTGGGCGCGAAAACCATTGAGGCGCATGTCACCGAACTGCCCACCCCGGTAGATTTAGAGCCGGGCATGACGCCGGAAGAACTGGATGCTGCTACTGCCCACGCCGCGTTTCTCGAAGAAACTGGCCTGGGACGCAGTCGCCGGCATCGTCAGGCCATCAAGCTCTCCGAACCATCGCGCTATCCTGACCTCTTGGGGCATATCTACCTGCACGCCGCTATCCTGGAGCATGAGCAGGGCGAGCAGGTCACCCTGGAGCAGGCGGCGGCTGACTGGTATGACAAAGTGTACCGTCCGGCGGTGACACTTATCCGCAAATACGAAATACTGGAACGTTTCCCGGACCGGACGGAAACAGACCTGTACCTGTGGCTGGTGGATCATCTGCGGGATATGCGGGAAACATACGGCGAAGACGCGAAAACCCGTACTTTCAGCCATGCGCTGACTGATTTCCTGATGGAAAACCGGGTGGACATTCCTAAATCACTGCTGGTCGAAGACGATGACTCCGTCATCACTACCCGCTCGCAGGTGATGAAGGCAGTGCACCGGGAAGAAGAAGAGGAAAACATCACCGCCAATCCCAATGGAAACACCAATCCCACCTAGGGTTGGCGCGTTTTGGGCTGGCAATGCTCCCAGGCTGATGATAGCATGTAACGCAATAGTGGGGTGCTGGCAGGAGGTTTTTGCAGCCTCTTGCCCCCCGTTTATTTCGTCCGAGCAGCATACCAGTCAAGCATAGCATAAAATTGAGAGACCGTAACATCATGTCCCGCAAACCCCTCATGGTTATTCCCGTAGAAGCCCCGGTACAGCATACTGCTTTTGACCTTCACGAAACCCTGATTGACGCCATCCACCGCAGCGGGCAAACGCTGCAAGATGGAGATGTACTGGCTGTTTCCAGCAAGTACACCGCCATCAGCGAAGGGCGTGTCATCATGCTCGATAGCATCGTCGTGGGCGACGAGGCGGAAAAGCTGGCTGAACGCTACAAAATGAACCCCCGAATCGTGCAGCTGGTGTTGCAGGAAGCTGACCATGTTTTTGGCGGCATTCCTGGCTTCCTGCTGACATACAAAGAAGGGATTCTCTCCCCGAACGCTGGGATAGATCGCTCGAATGTCCCGAACGGGTTCGCTGTGTTGTTTCCGGAGAAACCGTATCAATCGGCAGCGAACATCCGGCGCGTGCTGCGCGAACGGTTGCAGGTGGATGTTGGCGTTATTCTGACCGATAGCTGGCTGATGCCGGGCCGTCTGGGGACATCCGGCGTGGCGCTGGCGACGGCGGGTTTTCGTCCAATCCAGGATGAACGCGGCAAGATCGACCTCTTCGGCAACCCGATGCAGGTGACCCAGCGCGGTATCGCCGATTCAATCTGTGTCTGCGCTCAAATGGTGATGGGCGAAACCGCCGAGGCCACCCCGATAGCAATTGTTCGTCATGCCGGTGTCGAACTGGTGGACATCGAACTGAGTGCGCAGGATGTAGCGATACCCTGGCAGATGTGTATTTACGTTGAGTCGCTCACCAACGGGTTGTTAGCCCATCCTGAAGCCGTAATCGTGAGCCCCAATGGACACAGCGGACACGAAATCAAGCGCCTGGAGAGATAGCCGCGCATTATTCCGGCAGTTCTCCGATCACCACCAGCACATAACCGCCGTGTGTACCGGCTTGGCGGCTCGATAGCAGCACCGGGACGATGACATCCGGTGACCCTGGCGCGAGCAGCAGCCCGGCGTCGGAACGATCCCCGGTGAGTGTCATACCGCCGCTGTTATGCAGCACTGCCCCGGCACCCGCGAAGGAAGCTGCCATTTCGCAGCCGCGCCGCCCGGCATCGTCACAGGTTATGTTCGAATCATCGAGAATCTCCATAAACGGGTCCAGACGGCTGTTTTCTGCCGCTGCCATGTAGATGTGCAGCGCCGTATCTGCCGCCGCACGCGGCCCGACCCGCACCTCGAATAAGTCCGAATCATCATCCGGGTCAATCGTGAATCCCTCAATCAATGCCATATAGCGCCCCGGCGTGCCGTCCAGGCTGCCGATCCGCAGCGTAATAACGCCCATGAGTTCCGCGCCGGAAAGCGTCAACTGTGAGACAGTGTGCAGGTTATCGGCTGTCACGGTGCGCGGTGCTTCACCGGGCAGGGTGAAGGTATCATCCAGCGTCTGGTTGGCGTCGGTATTGCAGGTCTGGAAATCCTGGTCGCTGTGAAACTCGACATAGATCACCGGCTGGAAGCCGTCAATCCCGTACACCGTGATGCGGTGCGTGAGACCGGCCCCGTCTACAGGAATATCTTCGGCAAATTCGAGGGTTGCCGCCGTGACGACCTCGCCCTCTTCGCAGGTAAATGTGACTGGCTGGTGAAGATTTTGTAGCTGCTCCGGTGGATTGGCGCGGCGCACTTCCAGCGCATAGCTCCCGGTGGATGTGCCGTCTACATTATCCACCCGTGACGCGATAATCGTATACGGGCCTTCCTGCAGGGTGGTGTATTCCAGTTGCACCGTGCCATTGATCTGGCCGTCCGCGCTGGTTGCAACCAGATCGCCCGTCGGATCAAGCAGGCCGATGAGCGGCAGCAGGCCATCCCGTGCTGTCATGGTAATCATCAGCACATCACCCTCGGCAGCCTGTAAACGCCACCAATCGAAAAAAGCGGCATCCGAAATCGTCTCCTCAACCACCGCATCATAGTCTATGGCGGCAACGGTTGGGGTATCATCCTGCGCCAGTACCGGGCAGACCAGCGCGAGGCTGATGAGCAGCAGAATCCACTTGAGCATAGTGTGACCTCGTAGCATCTTGCGGACAGGATCAACGTTCATTGTAGTCCTTCAGCCGAGCTTTCACCAGCCAGATACAGGCTCCATGAAGATAGAGTATCCAGACATTAAATGCACAAGGATTCACAAAAAATTTACGTAATCTTATTGATAGATTGGATGGCTCAATGATTGAATTAAAGTAAATCTTCGAAATATTCCATAATCTAATGCAATGTTGAGTCGATATTATCTCAATTCAGGAGGTCTGAATTATGAATACAAAGTCACTTCAAAGCCGCATTCACCGTCTGCAAAGCGGGCAAGCGCTGGTTGAATACTGGCCGACTATTCCGGTTGCTATCGCAATTATGATTGGCGCATCCATTCTGGTCGGTGCAGTCAATACGGCATTCCTGAAGACAGCTAATGGGCTGGAAGGCTATTGCCAACCGGAAACTGAAGTGGAAGTCGAAACTGTCGCGGAAATTTACAACCACCGTATCGAATCTTCGGCACGGGTATATGACTCAAACACGAACCGCACGACGATCGCCTTCACTGTGACCTCCGGAAGCCAACCCTCCATCAGCCATTGGGTACTGGGTGTCTCACAGGAAGTTGCCAACCATGTCATCAGCACCAGTGAAGCCTGGGAATGGACAAGCAATGATCCCACTACGGGTGCAGTTGGCATGAAGTTCGATATCGGTTACGAATCAAGCAGCCCATCTGATGGTGGTGGTAATGGTGGTGGTAATGGCGGCGGCAACGGTGGTGGTAAAGGGGGTAAGAAGTCAGCCAGTATTGTGCGCCCGGTCTATGCGAAAACCATGAACCCGACAATTGCAGCCTTTTTCGAGGCTGGTCTGGAAACGCGGGTAATCTCCATTACGCTGGACGGTAATTTTCAGTTTGGCGCAATCAACGTGACGACCAAAGCTGGCAGTGACCAGGTTGGCAGCGGCACTGTTAACGGCCCTACTGGTCTCATTGGCGACGAGGAAAATCAGAACAACAATAACAACAATAACGGTACGATTGATCGCTCGAAAGGTTGCTAATTATGGCACAGCAGCGCAGACAGACTCTCTTAGAAGATCGTCGCCCAGCGACGGCGCGGCGGCGCAAACCGGCAACCGATGGCTCACGTAAATCCGTGATCCACCCGCAGAGCGACCTGCAACCAGTCTATGATATATTGGACGTGCTGCACCCTGACAATCTGAAAGCGGTTTTCAACCGTTTGGATTTCCGCACACGGTGGTTGATTATCATTACCAGCGCAACACTCATACTGCTGTGGGTAACTATCAGTCTGGCATCAGGGTTGGCGCAGCATATTCGGGCCACCAGCGGCCCATTCCTGTTGGATGCGCTCCAAGCACCTTACAGCATGACGGAACGCACTGTCCCGGCAGCTGATGTCACACAGATCACCATGCTCCCGATGGAGATAGAAGACTACATACTGAACCTGCTCACAGTAGAGACCTTCATCCCCGGCGTGACCCCGGTAGTTGAGGCCGCCGCAGAAATCGCAGATGGGAGCGCCGCAGAAGTTGCCCCGGCAGAGCAATACCTGCTGGCCGAATGCCTCCTGAGCGCCGCCGATTTTGACCCCTTGGCCGAAACCAATACCGGATGCCTGCCTTTCCCAGTTGCGTATCTCACGAGTGGGTTGTATGAAGGTGGAGCGTCGCCAATTCACCTGGTCGCGGCTCAGTTTGACCCTGTAGAGGTGTTGACCGGTAATGTGATGAAATCACTAAAATCCCAGGCGGAGCGTATAGGGCGGATGGGTAATTATGTCATCGGCGTGGGAACGGTGGACTTTTTCTACAGTTCCACCCCTGATCTGTATTCCATCACCTGGGCGCATGATGGATGGGTGTATACCATCTCCACCCCGGATATGAACCAACTTGAGAAGATGCTGGAAGCGTTCCCATACTAACAAACAATCCGCCAGGGGGTATTTAGCTCCATGTCTGGTGGAAACGAAAACAGCCTGCTACATGATGAGCAGGCTGTTGTTTTGTCCGGTTGTGCCGGGAAACTACTTGATTTCGACCTTAGCGCCTTCGGCTTCCAGCTTGGCTTTGGCGTCGGCGGCGGCATCTTTGGAGACCTGCTCCAGCAGTGTCTGCGGTGCGCCTTCAACCAGGTCCTTCGCTTCCTTCAGGCCCAGGCTCGTCAGGGTACGGACGACCTTAATGACGTTGATCTTCTTAGGGCCGGCGTCGGCCAGGATCACGTCAAATTCGGTCTGTTCTTCTTCCGGCTCGGCAGCGACGGCAGCGCCAGGGGCGGCGGCCATCATCATCGGCGCGGCAGAAGCGGCGCTAACGCCCCACTTTTCTTCGAGCAGGGTCTTGAGTTCAGCGGCTTCCAGAATAGTAAGTCCGCTCAGTTCTTCGACAATTTTGTTCAGGTCAGCCATGATTGATTGACATCCTTCCAGAAATACTTGGTTTGTGTGTGAAATTCAGGGTAAAACTTAAGCTGCTTCGCCTTCGCCATGTTCTTTGACATAGGCTTGCAGGACATTGACCACCTGGGCGGTTGCCGCGTTGAGGACACTGACAAGTCCTGTCGCAGGCTGCACCACCAGGCCGGCAAGTTGGGACCGCAGTTCGTCCAGTGACGGCAGATTCGAGATAGCTTCAACCTGCTTGGGACTAACAATATCCCCGGCCATGACGCCACCCTTGATGACCATTTTCTCGTTGGTCTTCAGGTATTCCAGCATGACTTTAGCGACTGCCGGGAAGTTTCCCTCGCCAAAAGCCACGCCCACCGGGCCGACCAGCAGTTCTTCTGGAACCGGCCAACCGGCCTCGCGTAAAGCTCGCATGAACAGCGTGTTCTTGGTGATAACATACTGTCCAGAGACTTCACGCAGCTTCGCCCGCAGTTCAGAGACATTAGCAACGGTCAGGCCGCGATACTCAGTGACGACGAATCCATTGGTGTTATTCAACAAGTCACCATATAACGCGACCAACTCTTCTTTACGTTCTCTTGTGATTGCCAAGCGCATTTCCTCCTTTCCGTGAAGATGGGGTGACAGGGAATCGGTTGAAACCCTATCGAAGCAAAAAAGCGGCCCCGCACACAACGAGGCCGCTACTGGTGTCAGAGTAGTGGTGAACCCTCGCCTCGGCAGGAAATTAAGCGGTGAACGCACCTGCTGTCTGCGGCAAAGCTGGCTGATTTGCCAGAACGAATTATAGCTGGGCGGCGTTGGGAGTCAAGAGGCATATCATCGGTTAGTTGCGGGTGTCTGGCCGTTGCGCATCTATGCTATAATACGCGGCCTACCCGGAACGGGGTTTTTAGCTGGTGATTGACTCGTGGTGAATTACCGCAACAGACTGTCTATTTGAATGAACTGAGGGAAACAGTGCTTAGACAAACTCCTCCCCCATCCCAATCTCTGGATACCGCTCGCACCCTGACTCTGACCGTCGTTATTCCCTGTTATAACGAAGTCAACACGGTTGAGAAAGTGCTGGCGCGTGTCGAAGCTGTCGGGTTAGCCGATGAAATCATCCTGGTGGATGATGGCTCAACGGACGGCACTACTGAAATCTTGAAACGCCTTGAAGCGGAAAACCGGCCTCATGTGCGCGTGCTCTATCATGAGAAAAACAAGGGCAAAGGCGCGGCGCTGGTGACGGGGTTCGCGGCGGCTTCCTGTGATATATTTTTGATTCAGGATGCCGACTTCGAATACGACCCGCGTGATTACCCGATACTGCTCAAGCCGATGGAAGAAGGGATTAGCCCGGTGGTATATGGGTCGCGCTTTCTGGGCGGGCCGCGCAAAGCGATGAACTTCTGGAACATGATCGCCAACAAAATACTCACCCTGGCGACCAACATCCTTTATAACGCTATCCTGAGCGATATGGAAACCTGCTATAAAGCCTTCCGCGCCGAAGTCGTGCGCGACCTGGTGATCCGCGCCAGAGGATTTGAGTTTGAGCCGGAGATTACCGCCAAAGTGTTGAAACAGGGTATCCGTATTTACGAAGTGCCGATTTCGTATAACGGACGTGAATGGCATGAAGGCAAGAAGATCAAGTGGACGGATGCGCCTATCGCCCTGTGGACACTGGTTAAATACCGTTTTGTGAATTAGCCGGGGCTGCTTGATACGATCAGGCCGTTCGTGATGAGCCAGGCCCGATCACGACTCCTCAACCGAGGCGACGAGGATACACACCGCGGCGCGGTGGCCGACAACACGCTCTTCGCTGCCGATCTGCACGATGACCGGGCCATCAAAAGGATCGCGGGAAAGCACGGTCACGACCGTATTGAGTTTGAACCCTTTGTTCAGGATATGCTGGAGCATCTCCGGGTCGGAAGTCTTGATGCGGCACACCTGGGACGGTATCGCCAGCGGCCACTCCGTCAGTGGCGAAAGATCGCGGCGGATGATCGTGCCATCAGCGGCGGGAATCGGGTCGCCATGCGGGTCGAGTTCCGGTTCGCCTAACTTGGTGGCAATCGCCTGGACGAAACGATCTGAAACTGCGTGTTCCAGCGCCTCGGCTTCCTGGTGAACCTCTAGTAGTGCATAGCCCAGTTCTTCCACGAGATACAATTCAATCAGGCGGTGGCGGCGGATAATCTTGAGCGCCACTTTTTCACCGCTTTTGGTGAGCATTACCCCTTTGTAGCGTTCATAGTCCACCAGATCAGCCACCATCAATCGCTGCGCCATATCGGTAATGGAAGGGGCTTTCACATTGAGCATATCCGCCAGCGCATTCGTCGAAACACGCCCGCCATTTTGCTGGAGGGTATAAACCGCTTTCAGGAAGTTCTGTACGGATTCGGAATGGGTCAGATCGGAAGAATCTGGCATGAAGTGTATTGTCCTTAGAAGTCATCCTTCTCACTTGTTATAATAGCATGGATTAGCGAGAGCAAAACACCGAGAAGGTAAAAAAGATGAATCGTTTGCAGGAAGTTGAGTTCAAACATAACCAGGTGCGGGCGCTGCTGGATCAGCGCCAGAGCGGTGGACTGTGGCTGCGGCGCACCCGCAATATTGCCTGGATCACCGCTGGCGGGGATGCCAGTATCTCGGTTGAAAACGAATCCGGCATGTACAGCGTGCTGATAACCCGTGAAAAACGCGCCATTTATACCAGCAACATCGAATTGACCCGCTTACAGGGCGAAGAGCCATTCGCGGAACTGGGTTTCGAGTATGCCGAGTCGCCCTGGCACAGCCGCAAATTCCCGGATATGCCCGGACTCCTGACCGACGATGGCGAGGTTGAGGCTGAACTCAACCGGCTGCGCCGCAAGCTGACGGCGGGTGAACAGGCGCGTTATCGGGCGTTAGGCATTGATACAGCGGCGGCGCTGGATGAGGCCATCCGGGCGGTACAGCCAGGCGACACCGAGTTCGAGATGGCGGCGCGGTTGGATGCGGCCTGCAAGCGGCGCGGAGGGCTGGCGACCGTTAATCTGGTCGGCACGGACGAGCGTATCAGCCGCTACCGGCACCCGCTGGCAACCCGGAAACGGCTGGAGAAATATGCGATGATCGTCGTGTGTATGCGGCGCGGCGGGTTGATCGCGGCGGCGACCCGGTTGGCGCACTTCGGGCCGCTCTCCGCTGAACTGACCGAAAAAATGCACAGGATTGCCGCCATAGACGCGGCAGTGATTGCCGCCAGCTATCCTGGTCGCACACTGGGCGCGGTATTTGCCGATTTGCAGGCGGCCTACGCGGCGCAGGGCGAAGCCGAGCAGTGGAGGCTGCATCACCAGGGTGGGTTGATCGGCTACCTGGGGCGCGAGGTGACAGTCACGCCCGGTGACAAAACCCCGCTGGAAAACGGCCATGCCTGCGCCTGGAATCCCTCCATTGTCGGCTGCAAATCCGAGGACACAATTCTGGTGATGGATAGCGGGACGGAGATTCTGACCGCCGCGCCCGATGGCTGGCCGATGTTGGCCGTCACCATCAATGGCAAGGTGATCCACCGCCCGGCCATCCTGGAACTGTAACGCGGCGATAGGATAGAACCGGTTCTTTGCAGCGGACGCCATAAGAGTGCTATCCGACAGTCAATCCCCAGGATACACCGCCTGGATACCCTTGATCGTCTCTTTTATGGTATAAAGTATATCTAGCAATAGTTTTACGGGAGACGAACAAGGAGGGGGATCATGTATGCAATGACTGTGCCCGGTGAAACAGTCAAGCAGGCCGACAGACAACCTCGCAAGCGGGGCTGCCTGTTCTATGTGAGACGCGGCCTGATGTGGTTTGGAATCATCGTGGTGGCGCTGGTGGTGTTAGGCATGGCCTACCAGGTCGTCGCTGTTGAACTGGACAAACGGAACTACCCGCCGCCCGGTCAACTCTATGATGTAAACGGCCACCAGATGCATATCTACTGCAGCGGCAGCGGCAGTCCTACGGTCATCTTGCAGGCTGGTGGGCTGGCCGATTCGCTGTGGTGGTACCGGGTGCAGAATCAACTGGCGCAACAAACTCAGGTCTGTTCCTTTGACCGTCCAGGCATGGGCTGGAGCGAACCGGCGGATGGGCCTCGAGAGGCGCTGACCATGATCGGGGAATTGCACACCCTCCTGGAAGCGGCAGGGATTTCCGGGCCATTTGTTATGGCGGGGCATTCTCATGGCGCGGTGCTGACCCGGATATATGCCACACAGTATCCAGAAGATGTAATAGGGATAGTCCTGGTCGATAGCTCGATTCTGCTCCCCAAGCACTTTGCCGATCAGGCGGCGTTTGAAACCTGGAAATCAAGCTTTGGAGGGCTTGATGCAATTGTTGGGGCAATGATACGTGTGGGTGTGTATCGCCTGACCGCTGCAACGCCCTTTCAGAATGCAGGCTATCCGCCTGATATTGCTGCTGAGCTGGGCGCACTGCAATCGCGTAACCAGATTCTTGACACGGATGTGGCGGAATTTAAAGATGGGATGTGGGCGCTGACGGAATCCTCGGCGACTGCTGAGAACCTGGGCGATCTTCCGATGGTAGTGTTGTGGGCACCGGAAAGCTGGATTGCTGCCGATACCGTCCTGGAGGAGGCTCCTGCCGCTCGTGCGGAAATCTCCACATATTCATCGAACAGCCTGACACGGAGCATTGAGGGTGCGGATCATGGTTCGATCCTGGGCAGCGTGGCGTCTGCATCACCAGGGTGGGTTGATCGGCTACCTGGGGCGCGAGGTGACAGTCACGCCCGGTGACAAAACCCCGCTGGAAAACGGCCATGCCTGCGCCTGGAATCCCTCCATTGTCGGCTGCAAATCCGAGGACACAATTCTGGTGATGGATAGCGGGACGGAGATTCTGACCGCCGCGCCCGATGGCTGGCCGATGTTGGCCGTCACCATCAATGGCAAGGTGATCCACCGCCCGGCCATCCTGGAACTGTAACGGATGCCAGGGGAGAAAGGTATCGTGTTGCGGTAGGGGCGCACCGCCGTGCGCCCGCGTGTGGCTACTCTTTAAGGGAAGAACGGCTGCCACCGTATGAATCGAACCCCTCCAGCGGGTTTGGAATACCTTGCCGGGTTGTTACAATTAAACACGGAGATAAATCGTGTGGTCATGTCCTATAGAATCGCCCTAAAATCAGGGGCATGTAGGGGTTCAATATGTTGAACCCGCCCCCAAACCACAACGCCGTGCCATTTTCCTAAAACGCATCAATGCCTGCCGCTCACCTGCATAATTCCTGAACAAATGTTTGAACAAAGATTCACCATTCACAGCCGTTTTTATGGTATGGTGATGATGTTCAAAGCCTTCTTCCCATCACAGTGAGCCGTGCCGCGCCCCATGTCCCCCAGAACAGCCCCCATCCAGCAAGCAAAAACCACGCTGATCAGGACACAATGCTGCAAAATCAGCGGCTTTGCTGCAAAAACCATCAGAAAGAATCGACGCTCTACGGGAGGATTGCTGCAATCGCTGCAATTGCAGCACAGGAATATTTTGCGGCAATTCCACCATTGCGAAAACCTGGTATTGAACAGACGTTGGTGGTTGTTAGCCGCCCGGTTGAAACCGGCTGATGGCACATCTAACACGAAAATAGCCCCATTCGATGGGGATTCTCAAACCAGTTATCTATCTGCTGGCTGATTTGCACCTGAAAAAACACTAATGCTATACTATCTATAGTGATAAATTGCTGTGTTCAAATGTAAATTTTTAGCATTCCTTCAGAACTGTCATCACTGGATAATAACCGTTAGATGTTTCCCAATTAAATAGGAGGTCAGGATGAAACCTAGTCAGCTTATCTCAAGGCCAGTCGGTATTCTAATCGTAATCCTTTTTTTCTTACCATGGATCACGATTTCATGTGGCGCTCAACCGATATCTTTAAGTGGTTACGATCTTGCCTCCGGTACAATCTCAGATGAAAGCCTGAGATCATCAATTGAGTCGCAATCTCGAAGCACAGGCCAATCAATTGGGGAGCCTATGCTTTTCCTTATACCATTGGCTGGTATTCTCGCGGTTGTCGCCGCGTTTCGGCTTTCGTTGGCTCAAGCAAAAATCGTTTATATTGTGGCAGGCGGGCTTGGTCTTCTCGCACAAATTCTGAAATACCTCGATATTCAATCCAACCTCAGTGATCTGGAAAAGCAGGGGATATCAAGTTCCATCTTAAATTTCGAGATTGCGTGGTGGCTTACGGCTGCTGGCCTAATAGCGATTATTTTTGCAGGTTATCAGGCCCATAAAGATGAAGGACAGGGGCCATGAAAGTTTTACCCATCTAATGGGCAAAGAAACGTCAAAAAAGGTCTTGGGGTACGTTCACTTTGTTTTGAAAGAAAACTGAGAATACCATTACGGCATAAAGGCCAGGGGATGCGCCCCCTGGCCTTTTGTAGTGTGCTTACACCAGTGCCAGCGCCTGGTCGAGGTCGGCGATCACGTCGTCGGGGTGTTCGCCGCCCACATTCAGGCGGATCAGGTTGCCGGGGACATCGGCCAGGGCGCGGCCTTCCTCGCCCTGCTGCTGGTGGGTCGAAATCGCCGGGATGGTCGCCACGCTCTTGATACGCCCCAGGTCAGTCGCCCGCCAGATCATCTGGAAGCCGTCGTATACTTTGCGGGCTGCCAGCGCGCCGCCCCGCACATTGAAACTCAACAGGTGGCCGTAACGGTTGACCGCCTGGCCGTAGTCGTCGTCGCCATCGGCCAGCCACATATACTTCGCGGCGATGTCATGCCCTGGTGTACCGGGCAGGCCGGGATACCCCACCACTTCGACTTTCGGGTGTTGTGCCAGGAACTCGGCTACCTTCATCGTCGAACGGCTCACCAGATCCATCTTGCTCCGCAGTGTGCGCAGGTCATTGAGTGCCATCATCGCGTTAAACGGGCTGAGTCCGGGGCCAAAGTCACGGGCGGGCAGCAGCTTGACATACATGGCGAAATTCTGGCGCATCTCCTCCGTCCCGACTTTGCTGGGGATGTCATGGCGGGCGATATATGCCCCGCCGATGCCCATGCCACTGCTGGTAATGCTCTTGCTCACCGAATGAATCACAATGTCCGCGCCGTGCAAAAGCGGGCGCATCAACGCCGGGGTGGCGACGGTGCTATCTATGATGAGCGGGATTCCGGCATCATGCGCTAAATCGGCCACCGCCTCAATATCAAACACGCTCAGGCCGGGATTGCTTGGCATTTCCCCATAAACAAAGCGGGTGTCCTCGTCAATCAGGCTTGCCCACTCGTCCACGTCCAGCGGGTCGCGCACCCAGCGCACGTCAATACCGCGCTCTACCGCGTACCGCTGGCTGAACAGCATAAACGTGCCCCCGTAACAGCGGGCGCTGGCGACAATATTCATCTTCTGCCCGGTTTCCACCGTGAGAAACGGGTTTGTCACCACAAAAACCGCCGCCATGCCGGATGACGCGATAGCCCCGCTCACCTCACCCGGATAGCCATAGCCTTCGAGCAGGGCTAAGGTTTCTTCCAGGTAGTGGGTGGTCGGGTTGGCGATACGGGAATACACCCAGCCGGGCATCAGGTAAGCCAGCGCGGCTTCCAGGTGGTCGCTGTTTTCAAAGTGCTGGGCGGTGTTCATATAAATCGGTTCGATGATACTGCCCTGGTTGGCGAGCGCCGCTTCCATGTTATACAGGCCATGCACGGCGATCGTATCGAACTTCTTCTGGCGCATAATTGCCCGCTGCCGGGCTTCGGCCTGCATCATCGTTTCGCCTCTGGCGATGTATTCCTGCACCCCTTCGGAATACCTGTCTTGTGTGAGTATATTGGTCATGGTTTCTTTCCTTACACGATCTTAAGTAGGTGGTTTATTCGTGGATTTCTTCTTTCAGGCATGGCGGTTGGGCGTAAACCCACTGCTTTCATGGTATGCGCTACTCCAACGGGTATGCCGTCGTGGACTTCACCTCGCGGAATACCAGACTGGTCTGGATGCGGGCAACCCCCGGAATCGGGGTCAGTTTATCAATGACGAACCGTTCTAAGTCCTTTCGATTGCGGGTGACGATCTTGAGCAGATAGTCAAACTCACCCGTGACATGGTGGCATTCCAACACCTGTGGCAGTTGGTGGATTGTCTCGCGGAATGCCTCTATCTGTTGAAGCTGGTGGAGTTGAATGCTGATATGCACAAAACACAACAGGTCATACCCGATCAATTCGCGGTCAAGTACGGCCACATACTTCTGAATGTAGCCCTGGCGCTCAAGTCGTTTAATCCGATTGTGGATTGCCGGTTGGGACAAGTTCAACTGCCGGGAAAGCTCAGCATTACTGATCCGGCCATTTTCCTGCAATTTTTCAAGAATGGTTAAATCGAAATCATCCAATGCCCGATACCCAATGAATATTTTGTCTATCTATCCTAAATTATAGTGAATATTCATCATTATCCACCGAAAAAGAATAAAACTTCATTTAAACAGTGACAATACTCAGTTTCTTTCATAGAGACCTGGCTATCCATGCCAGAATTGACGATTCTTTTGCCCAGGGCGTAATTTATGAAATATCTTATTGTCAGAATAGATACTGACCTTCATCCTATGACGGTGCTGTTGATTCTGGTAAGAGCGGCCAGTGTAGACCATCCCGCTGAACCCTGGTACACTGCGGCAGTTCTGTATCTTGTTCAGAAAGGCCGCTTGATGACCGATTTAGCCCCGATTTTTGAAGCCGTGCGCCATGCCGTCAGCCTGTGTCAGGTCGTGCGGCGTGACCACCTGGCAAGCAGTGATAAAGGCGTGAATGACCCGGTGACGATTGCCGACTACGGTGCACAGGCGATTATCTGCCGGGCGATCTGCGAGACATACCCCGATGACGGAGTAGTCGCCGAAGAGCAGGGCGAGCAGTTTATGACGCTTGTTTCCACCTCACAACGAGTCCTCATCTGCCAACTCCTGGCGGATACACTGGGAATTCCTGTTACGGTAGACGACGTGGTACGCTGGCTGGACTTCGGGCGCGGGCGTGGTACAGGCCGGCGCTGGATGATTGACCCGATTGATGGCACAAAAGGCTTCCTGGCGGGGCGCCACTACGCGATTGCCGCCGGGTTAGTGCAGGATGACCGGCCTGCCGGGGCAGTGGTGGCTGTGCCGGGCTATAACGATGTGGGCGCGGTGTTCTGGGCGCTGGCAGGCAAAACAACGCGGCAGGGCCTGAACGGGGAATCGCCTGTTGAGGTGCGGGTTTCGTCGCGGGTGGATAGGGGAAGCCTGCGTATGTTGCAAAGTGTGGAGAAAGCACATGGTGGATCGAGACGCATGGCGCGGGTGCGGGAACGGCTGGGTATTGCGGATACCCACACCGCCTACCTGGACAGTATGGAGAAATATGCGCTGGTGGCGGCGGGCGAAGCAGAACTATACCTGAGACTGCCGAAAGCGGGCAGCACCTACCAGCATAAGGCCTGGGATCACGCGGCGGGCGCGGCGCTGGTACTGGCGGCAGGCGGCAAAGTCACCGATCTGGATGGTTCGCCGTTGGATTTTTCGATGGGCGCGATCCTGCCAAACCAGGGAATGGTGGTGACCAACGGTGTGATTCATGAGCGCGTGCTGGACGCGGTACAGCAGGTAATCAGGGAAGATTGAGAACAGAAAGAGGAAGGCTGCAAATCCTTCCTCTGTCAGAATCACATGGCGATGCCCACAGTGACACGCTGTTTATGGCGTGGGTTTCAAGCTGGCGAATTCCTCAGTATGCCGTTTGACGTTGGCGCGATAATGGTCGGCGGCCATAATGGCCTCGTAGGCGCTCCAGAATATCCGATCCTGGCCCAAACTCTGAATCACGCCAGCCCGTTCCAGGTACGAACGCACCGGTTCGGTCAGGCCGCTGAGGTAGACCCTTCGACCTTCACTTTCGAGTTGGTGGATGAGATGCTCAATCGCGGCGATGCCGGTTGTATCCAGCAAGGGTACCGTGCGCAGACTCAGAATGATGTCCTGATTGCCGTTGAGTTTCTCCAGAACGCTGTTAAAGGTATTGACCGTGCCGAAGAACAGCGGCCCTGTGATATAGACGACGAGGATACGATTCGCATCATACTGCATTTCGTATCCGTCAGCACGCATCTTTTCGGCGGAAACCGGCGCAAATAAGACCTTCGCCTGGCTGCTCTGGAATACGAAGATCAGAGCAGAAAGACCGATGCCGAGGATAATGGCCTGCGTCAGGTCAAGGGCAACTGTCGCGATTAAGGTGCTGATGAATGCAAACATCGCGCTTTTGAAGCGGCGGTGAAAGATTTCCCTGATTTCGGCCCACTCGTTCATCCGCCATGCGGTCACAGCCAATACCCCGGCCAGGGCTGCCAGTGGGACTTGCGAAATCACCGGGGCTAAGACCAGCGCCGCCAATAACAGGGTGGCGGAATGAATCAGGCTCGTCATGCGGGTTGCGCCGCCGCTCTTGATGGCGACACTAGTGCGGGCGATGGCAGCAGTGGCCGGGACGCCGCCGAAGAACGGAATGACGATATTGCCCACGCCCTGGGCGATTAACTCTTGTTTGGCATAGAGTTTGCTTCCGGTCATCCGTCCGGCCACCGTGCCACACAACAGGCTCTCGATGGACCCCAGCGCCGCGACTGAGAGTGCAGGCATCACCAGTTCAGTGATGTGTTCCCAGGGGATATTGGCGGGCAACAAACGCTGGTCGAGCAGGATCGTCTGCGGGATGCTGCCAATAACCGGGACTTCCAGCTTGAGCAGAGCGGCGAGGAGAGTCGCGGCGATAAGCCCCAGGAGTGAACCAGGAAAACGGGCGTTCCAACGCTGCGGCCACAGAATCATGACGAGAATGACCAGCACGCTCAATCCGATGGCCGCCAGATTGGGTGCATAGTCGAAGCGAAAATAGTGGGCGAGCTTAACCAGCGCATTTTCGGCGCCTTCGGTCTGAACTCCTAACAAGTTGTCAATCTGTCCGATAAAGATAATGACGGCAATACCGCTGGTGAACCCGGCGATGACGGCAGAGGGGATAAAGTTTACGATCTGCCCCAGATTAAAGAGACCCAGCAGGAGAATGAGAATACCGGCCATCACACCGGCAACCCATACGCCTTCTAACCCATACCGGCTCGCCAGCACAATGAGTACTGCTGACATCGCCCCGGTTGGCCCGGAAATCTGGTAGCCGGCTCCGCCCAGCCCGCCGATGATGAAACCGGCCAGGATGGCGGTGACCAGACCGGCGGCGGCGGTCACCCCGGACGCGACACCGAATGCCAATGCCAGCGGCAGCGCCACCGCAGCGACGGTAATGCCTGCCAGCAGGTCACGCCGAAATACCTGCGCGTTATAACCTTTGAATTCACTATGCCACATCTCGAAATACTCAGGCCGGAAACGCAAAACTCGCATAATCTGTTTGATCCTCCTTCAAACGTGATTGATTCGACCTATAACCTGTGAGTGTGAAATGCACCATCCGGCAAAAATGCGATCTCCATCCAGATTCATGGACTCAGCCACCATTCACATAGGAAAAACGCATTCAGTGTGCGTTTATCCCGTTTGTGTGATAAAGCTGTTGACGCCATTTCGCTGAAGGTAGTGGGCATGGGGAAAAGTCCACTATCTGGGGAATGGGGTGTTTCCATTATTTTACAGCAGTCAGGGCAGTTTTTTCTACTCAGAAGTGGATATTTAACGGATACAAGTGGAGGAATAATAAAAAGGGGAAGGGTATAATCCCTTCCCCGGAAAGATCAAGGTACGAGCGGTTATTCTTCGCTCTTCTTGTTGGCGGCGATCACCTTTTCGGTCAGGTGCGCCGGCACATGCTCGTAGTGGCTAAAACTCATGGTGTAAACGCCCCGCCCGCCGGTCATGGAGCGCAGATCGTTCCCGTAGCGCATCATCTCGGCCATTGGCACCTGGGCATTGACGGTGCTCTTTGAGCCTTCAGTGTCCATACCCTGCACCCGGCCTCGCCGCGTATTGAAGTCTCCCATGATGTCACCCATCATCGATTCGGGCACAACGACCCTGACATTCATGATCGGCTCCAGCAGTACCGGGTTCGCCATCTGGAAGACCTTCTTGAAAACTTCCCGCCCGGCGATCTGGAAGGCGATGTCTTTCGAATCTACCGGGTGTTCTTTGCCGTCGAAGACTACCGCCCGTACATCTACGACCGGGAAACCGGCGATCACGCCTTCACCCAGCACCGAGTTGATACCCTTTTCGATGGAAGGTAAGAAACTGCCGGAAATCGAACCACCGACAATCTTGGTTTCATAGACAAAGCCACCGCCCGGGTTGGGTTCCAGGCGCATGTGCACTTCAGCAAACTGCCCCGCGCCACCCGACTGTTTCTTATGGCGGTAGAAGTCCGATTTTTCAACCATGATGGTCTCTTTGTACGGTACTTTGGGCATCATCGTGTCCATGCCAACACCCAGGCGCTCGGCCCGGTTGATTGCCAGGTTGACATGCGCCTCGCCCATGCCTTCCACGATAGTCTGTTTGACGTCCGCATCTTGACGCCAGCGCAGTGTCGGGTCGGCCTGGCACAGGCTGGTCAATACCGAACCCATCTTGGTGCCGTCGGCTTGGGTACGCGGTGTTACAGCAACGGCGTACAGCGGGTCGGGGAAGTCCGGTTTGACGATGGTGAAGGGATTCGCCTTGCTGCTGAAGGTATCCCCGGTAATGGTGTTGCTTAACTTGGCAACCACACCAATGTCGCCGGCATGTAAGATCGAAACCGGGAGCTGCTCTTTACCGCGCAGCAGCATCAACGAGCCGAAACGTTCCTCAACATCATGGGTGGTGTTGTAACAGCGGTTGTCGGCGCTGATCGTACCGGAGAAAATGCGAAAATAGTTGAGCGTCCCCACAAAGCGGTCTGTGGTGGTTTTGAAGACGTAAGCGGCCAGCGGGCCGTCGTCTGTCTGCGGCGGCATGAGGAAGTCATGTTCACCGTCAGGCTTCACTACCTGTAACCGACGAACCGAGGGCGAACCCACATAGGCGATGAGCGCTTCAAGCAGCGGCACTGTGCCAATATTCTTGGTGCCGGAGGTCACGAAGACCGGCACGGTCTTCAGAAGGTGGTCACGGGCGGCTTTGCGCATCCCTTCGCGGATTTCATCATTCGTCAGGGTGCCTTCATCAAAGTACTTTTCGATCAGCGCATTATCGGATTCAGCGGCGGCTTCTACCAGCACCGTGTGCGCTTCTTCCGCGGCTTCTGCCATTTCAGCCGGCATATCAGAGCGGTCTTTGCCTTCTTTGTAGTAGGCTTTCATCGTCAGGAGATTGACGACGCCCTTAAAATTGTCTTCCGCGCCGATGGGCAGCATAACCGGGATAAATTTGTATTCCGGGAAACTCTCCTGAAGTTGCTCCAGGGTGCGCTCAAAATTGGCGTTTTCACGATCCAGCTTGTTGATGGTGACGATAATCGGCTGCTGGTAGACCTGAGCGTACTCCCAGGCAAGTTCCGTGCCGACCTCAACACCAGAGACGGCATCCACCACCACGACCACCGAATCGGCGACGCGGATGGCGTTCTTGATTTCGCCTTGAAAATCGGTGAACCCTGGCGCATCCAGCACATTAATCTTATAGTCGTTGAATTCAAGGGGGATAAGGGAGGTAGATAAGGAACTGACACGCTCTTTTTCGTCTTCATCCCAGTCAGAAACCGTGTTTTTATCTTCGACCCTGCCTAATCGGTTAATGGCGCCGGTATTGTAGAGCAGGGCTTCTACTAATGAGGTCTTACCGGCGCCCTGATGCCCCACCAGAGCGACATTCCTCAATTTATCAGTTGTATATTCTCTCATAATTTAAGGTCTCCATTAATTAGGCATATCCATAAGATTGTCTTGCAGCCAGGGCGAAAGACACAGCACCTTCTTCCCCTTCTTTCGGGATTTACGGATAGCAATCTGCCTTAAACCGGAGCGCACCGAGGGTATCCCGGTGCAGATCACCGATTACAAGGGATTTTAAGACGGCATTAACTGATTGTCAAAGGGAATCGCCCGATAAATAACGAATCCCGCGTGTCATGTGAGGACTGGCACGAGGGATTTAGTGATTTCCGGCAGTGTTAGGATGTGACAATCTTAAGAATCTAACCTGGCTATCGCCATGTTGACCGCCTCTTCATCAATGATGAGGCCGAAACCATGCTCTTGAATCTCAGCTTCGGGAATCAGATTTTGCCATTCATCAAACGAAAGACGCATACCAGCTAGCTCGAGTTCAAAACCAAGCAGACGTTGATAGTTCTCAACGATCATTTCAGCTTCGGCTACTGCATCTGGCAGTTCAGCAAGCTTATCTGCCAGTGTCTTATCAGGGCGGCGGGCGATCTGGTTCAGCGGGTTTCCATAAACGTTCTGAATAACGTCCGGTACCCAGAAGTCAGGACGAACCTGATTCACCGCTGTGAACATGGCGGCTTCCCGGCTTACTGCCCCCATTTCATTAGGAGATAGTATCCAGTGCTGAAGCTGAAAGAAGCGATACAGGATTTCATCAGGAACGTCCTTGTAAAAGAACAAGGCTGGGTGTGCGCCCAGCAATTCCGTCACGAGTCGAGACGCTGCCTCTTGAAAACGGGGCATGTCTTCGGTCAGTCGTTTTCTGGCGGTCTTAATTTCATTGGCAATCAAGTAACAACGGATACGGCTGGTTTCAGCGTACAAAGCACGTAGGAGATAGTGCCTGGCAAACAGTATCCGATTGGGACTATTTGTTTTCAACATGGCATCAAAGTCAGTGAGGAAATTCTCAGTGGCCTCGTATAGCCCATCAATGGCGCTGCGCGCAGCATGGTCACGGTAAGCGGATTGATCGCTTTCAAATACATCACGCGCAGCCTGGAGCGCAATCTTAAAGCGCATATCCCGCTCACGTTTGAACTCATTTTGTATACTTTGCTCCAATTGGTTGATCTGATCTGAAAGCTGGTTCAGTTTCTGGAGCATGATATAGAGCGATACTGCGGTGAGGCCAAAGTTCAATACCTGTCCAGCAGCTATAAAGTTGTTGAGAGCGGTTATTGCTATGAGATGGTTGGATATACTGGCAGCTTGTTGGTTGACACCTGCAATAGCGCCTGTCGCCCTGGCAGCATTCACAATCTGGTTTAACGGCGCGGGAAAACTATTGGATCCAATGTTGGTTTGAGATGAATCTCGCAACCAGGTCACAATCTGTTTATTAGCCGTACTGCGGATAACGCCGCCGACTCGTTCAAAGATGCCTGTATTCAAGCCATGCAAAATAGTGTCGGGAACTTCAAAGGCGTATGTCAAAGAGGCCACTGCTAGTCACTCCGATAAATACTAAGACCATTCTAATAGCCAACGTGAAATATATTAACTGACATTACACTATCACGCAAAGTTTCCTCTTGCAAAATAGGTTGATGGCTCTAGGTACAAGAGAAAACCTTACTAGGCAGGGTAGCCTAATGTAGAACGCTGCAACTCTTTTCCTAAAGAAGCACACCTGATTATTAGCGGGAGAATCAAAAAGGAGCATCACGCCCCTTTTCACATACTCAATCGCTGCTTAGCTATCCTGCCAGGGAGTCGGGCCGGAAAGACCGAAAGCTGCGCCGATCAGCGTCAGGTCGCGTACATCAATCCAACCGTCCTCATTGAGGTCAACTTCGGTCACGATGGCCGGGCCATTAAAGTTCGATGCGACCAATGCGGCATCACTCAGGTCAACCCGGTTATCCCCATTGGTGTCGCCCACGACCAGCACGGCTGTTGGCAGTTGGCGCTCTTCCCCGGCGTTCAGCACGAATGAAGTCTGGGTCGTGAGATAACCCTGTGCCTGCGCCACCAATGTATACGGCCCGGCAGTCATGTTCGAGAACGCGAACACACCGTTTCCACCAGTTGGCAGCGTGATGGATGAGCCGTCAGGCCGCGTGAGGGTAATCTGAATCCCGGCAGACTCTTTGCCGGTTTGTGGCGGGTATAGTACCTGGCCGGAAAACTGTCCCATGCCAATGGTTGGTGTGGGGGGAATCGGTGTCAAGGTTGGCATAACCGGCGTCGCAGTCATGGGGATGTTGGTTGCTGGCTGTGGCGGTATGGCGGTAGGTTGGCCGGGCTGCCCACCACCCGGCGGCACGGCTGTCGGTTGAGCCGGTACAGCAGTGGGTTGGATAGGTCCAGCGGTTGGCTGTGGTGGCATAAAATTGGGTGCGATCAGTGTTCCGAAAACATCGGCGGCGGGCATTTGTGTCAGCATCGCATAGGCAGTTGCGTATAGTGGTCGTGGCATCTGCAAACCCTGCATGGCGGCCTGGGTTGCCACTTGATTCAACGGCATTTGGGTTGCCCAAACCACCAGTGTGGCCTTGACCGAGTCCCAGGGCAATCCATTATTGGATTGTGCTTGCGCAGGGGCTGCTGTGCCGGCGAAGAGCGCCAGCACAAGCACCACCACAGCGAATGTGAGGAGTACCGCCAGAGGTGAACTTATTTTCATCGCGTTACCCGGCCAATTCAAGCTGTGTCCGCATTCTGGAATACAGTCCGATGCTCACAACCAACAACATAATGCCGCCAAGCAGGAAGAAGCCTGCCAGGGTAAGCAGCGACTGGCTATCCGGGGCAGACGAAGACGCAACTGTCGTCGCCTCTGTCTGGTTTGCCTGGCTCACCTGGCGATTGGCGAGACTGGCGGTGGCAACGGAAACCGAAGCCGATGAGACCGGAGCCGATACAACGGCATTCCCGCCGCCATTGACCTGTACGGTCATGCCCTCAAAATCGGTTGCGACCTGCTGGATGCTGCGGGCTACTCGGAGGCCGTCAACTTCTTCAAACTGCGGCGCAACCAGACTGGCTTCTATGGGTGCAATCTCCACCGTTCCACCCGCCAGGGCGCGAAATGTAATCATCCCCAGCACACCATCCCCGCTGACCGGATCGGCAGGCTGGGTTAAGGTCAGCGCGTATTCAATCACACCAGCATCCGCCGTGTTTTTCAGGGTGAAATTCGGACCACCGCTGAAGAACTCCGCCGGAGTCACGACCTGATTATTGGTTGGAACAACTTCCAGGATAGCCGGGTCATAACTAAGCTTGAAACTGACACCATACACGCTCTCCGCGCCGACTATCTGAACATTGACGGTAAACTCATCTCCGGCCTGCACGTCATGGATTTGCGATTCCAGACCGATGTGGGTTGTATTCTGGGCGCTGGCCGCACCGCTGGTAAGCACCAGGATTGTGATTATGAGGATCAGAATCGGTAGGATTTGCTTCTTCATGGGTGCCATTTCCTTATTGTGCCTAGATACGAGAGCGGTGGGGGCATCTGCCCGTGTACAGCGTATACCCACTAAACCGCCCATAATATGGGACTTTATGATCGCCCCAGTGTCGCCATTTGCTCAGCTATTCAGGATCGCGCGGCGCCTGCGTTCAAATCTCTCCTTAAGATACCATTTACAATTTTCGGAAAACAAGGTGGCAATCTAGCCTCATAGTACCAAAATGGATAGATTTGGGAATGAAGTACCAATTCAGTTATCGGGCAGAAATAACGGAAAGCAAACTCCCAAAACCATTCCCAAACCTGACGGAAAATCTCCCGCTCCACAGGTTCAAAACAGGTAATCAGGCGTTTGCTGTGGTGCGTTTTCTGCTCACGACAGAGATATAGGAAATAGGGACTATTTTCAAAAGAGTTGAGATTAAAAAGATTGACCAATTTTGGGAAATTGTGCTAAGATGACAACATCGTATGAGATCAAGGAGTTATGAAGCCATGCTTTATATGCCTCGTGAAGAAGGCCAGGGTCTGGTTGAGTACGCGCTCATCCTCGTGCTGGTCGCAGTCGTCGTCATCGTTATTCTGGCTCTGCTTGGCCCGGCTATCGGTAACATCTTCTCCAACATCGTCAACACCCTCTAATCATCTCAGGTTCATCCGTTTTAGTCTGAAGACCCTCGCGTTTTGCGGGGGTTTTCGTTTTCCGCAGAATAGCCGCGACAAATCCTCCTTCTTCTTCAGAAATAGCCAAACTAATAAGCAGAGTTCTCAAGTATGAACTTTTCGTGAAAAGAGTAAAGGTTTTGCTATCTTAATTGACATTCCATTAAGTTTCTGCTATTGTGCAATTAGGTGAGCTTATCAGTTCACTTTCATCAATTCGTTACTCTATTCAATAGGGGAAACTAATCATCATGATGTATCAACCGCGTGAAGAAGGCCAGGGTCTGGTTGAGTACGCGCTCATCCTCGTGCTGGTCGCAGTCGTCGTCATCGTTATTCTGGCTCTGCTTGGCCCGGCTATCGGTAACATCTTCTCCAACATCGTCAACACCCTCTAATCATCTCAGGTTCATCCGTTTTAGTCTGAAGACCCTCGCGTTTTGCGGGGGTTTTCGTTTTTCCGCCCAGTGGCGCGGTATTAGACCATGTGCTGCGCGATATGTTAAACTCCTCTTATGATCCATTTAACAGTCGGAAGGTGAAGCCGTGCGCATATCAGATTGCATGATTACGACTGTCTATACGATTCATGAAGAAGCCCTGCTCGGAGAGGCAATGCAGATTATCGCCGATCATTTGATTGCCATCTTGCCAGTAGTGAACGGCCAACATCAACTGGTGGGGATACTGGTTTTAGATGATATTCTCTCGTTTTTTATGCCCCATTTCGTCAAACTCTTGCGTTCAGCAGATTTTATCCACGATTACGGAATTCTGGAGACCGGGCGCAAGCGACCTCATCTCGCCAAGCGGCAGTGCCGGGAAGTCATGCGCCAACCGTATTGTGTTGAAGAAAGCGGCGGCTTGATGCCGGCGATGGTTCTCATGCATAAGCACCATGTCTCTGATATCCCGGTGGTCAATGCCGAAAAACAGGTAGTCGGGCTGGTTTCACGCGGGCGGGTTGGCAGCCTGTTCCTGCGCGATTGGCTTGAGCACTTTGAGGAAAGGACAACAGACGCACCACATGAATGAAGCCATCGCTGTAGGCATTTTTGCAGTTACATTAGTTTCGATCTTTCTGGAAAAATGGCACCGTGTCGTTGTTTCGGCGTTGGGCGCGTCTGCCATGGTGCTGGCGGGGCACATCTGGGGGTTTTTCAACGAAGAAACGGCGATTGAAGCGGTTGAGTTTGAAACCATTGCCTTGCTGCTAAGTATGATGATTATCATCTCCCTGTTCCGCAGGACTGGCTTTTTTGAATACCTGGCAATCAAAGTCGCGCAGTACAGTGGCGGCAGTCTCGTCCGGTTGATGCTGATGCTCGGTGTGACGACTTCGCTGCTATCCATGTTCCTGGATAACGTCACGACCATTGTGCTGATGTCCCCGATGATTGTGTTGATTGCGGAACTGATGGGTGTCTCGCCCATTCCACTCCTCATCTCTCAGGCGATTTTTTCTAACATTGGCGGCATGGCGACCCTGGTGGGTGACCCGCCCAACATTCTGATCGGCTCGGCCTCGCACCTGACTTTTAGTGATTTCCTGGTCAAAATGGGGCCAATCACCCTGGCTGTATGGGCTGCCGCCTACCTGGTGTTTCGTTATCTGTTTCGCGGGTATCGTGTATCTGCCGGGGGCGAAAACCGCCATGCCTTGACACATCTGAGTGCCCCAGAAGCCCTGACCGACCCGACCAATGCCCTCCGGTTATTTATCGTTCTGACAGGCGTCATTGCCCTGTTTTTTGTGGAAAACACGCTCCACCTGGCACCGGCTTTCGCCGCTTTCACCGGGGCGGCGATTGCCCTGGCCTGGACTCAATTCGACATTCATGAGACCCTGGCGGATATTGAGTGGGATGTGCTGCTGTTCTTTACGGCGCTCTTTGTCCTGGTGGGCGGATTGGAAGGCGCCGGGGTCTTGGAAAAGATCACTGAGATTATTTTTGAGTTTCAGGACACGTCGCCCGTTCTCCTGGGGCTAATTATCCTGTGGGCGATGGTCATTTTATCGGCGCTGGTGGATAACATCCCTATAACGATTGCGGTGATCCCCATTATTCTATCATTAGGCGCAAGGGGGATGAACACCACGCCACTGTGGTGGGCGATTGCGCTGGGCGCGGGCTTAGGTGGTAACGCCACGCCAATCGGTTCAACCGCTAATGTGCTGGTTATTTCATTGAGCGAGCGTACCGAACACCCGATTACGACTCGGCAATGGTTGGTACACGGGGTGCCGGTGGTCGTGGCCTCAACCGTTGTTGCCAGTATCCTGTATGTTGTGTTGTTCGATTTCCTGAGTACGTAATCTCAGCCCGCAAAATCCGCCTTGTTTTTTTAGCCGCCGGGTAGTTCAATTAGGCGGCTGAACTGTTTTGAGAGGGGAAGTGCATGATGAATGGATATATTCGAGTTGGGATTTACGGCGCGTCGGGGTACGCGGGCATTGAACTGGTAGATATTCTGGTACGCCATCCCCGGGTGACAATTGTTTTTGCGACCTCCAATACTTATGCCGGGGAGACTGTGCCGGGAACGCCGCTGGCCTACATCCCGCACACACAGGCAAACCTCTCTGATGTGGATGTGGTGTTCCTGGCGCTACCGCATAAAGCCTCGGCACCGGTAGCGGCGGCGGCGCTGCAAGCAGGCGTGAAGGTGGTAGATTTGTCGGCGGATTTACGCCTGAACACGCCGGAAGCCTACGAGCGCTGGTATCAAACGCCGCATCCTAACCCAGAGCTGTTGCCTGTCCCCTATGGTTTGCCGGAGATCAACCGGGCGCAAATTCCAGACAGCCCGGTCATTGCCGCGCCGGGCTGCTACCCCACGACTACAATTCTGGGGCTTTACCCCCTGCTGCAAGCCCATGTTCTGCTGGATGGAGCGCCGATCATCGTGGATGCCAAGTCCGGCGTTTCTGGCGCGGGGCGTGAACCGAAGCCCAACACCCATTTTGTTGAAGTCTTTAGCAATTTTTCACCGTATAATCCGGGACGTTCGCACCGGCATGTCGGTGAAATTGAGCAGGAGATCAACAAGCTGAACGGGGCAGTCGGGCCGCTGATCTTCACGCCGCATCTGCTGCCGGTTGACCGGGGTCTGATGGCGAGCATCTATGTGACGCTCAAAGATGGGTTTACCAGTGACGAGGCTCAGGGGCTTTACGAGGAAACTTACCAGCATGAGCCGCTGGTTACGGTGCTGCCGCCCAAACAGCAGGCGACGCTGCGCCATGTGGTGCGGACGAACGGCTGCGTGATCAGTCTGACACCGGTCACGGAGCGGTATCTGCACATCACAAGCGTGACCGACAACCTGCGTAAAGGGGCGTCCGGGCAGGCGGTGCAGTGCTTCAACCTGATGTTCGGTTTGCCGGAAACCACCGCGCTGATGTAATGGTGTCTTCTGGAACTTAACCTGAAGCGGACAGGGGGTTAATCCTGTCCCGGTTGCTTGTTGTTCACGGTGTAAGGGCTGATAATCCCTTCTTCCGCGCCCATCATCCGGCGGATTTGCTCCAATTCTTCCGGCGAGAGATCGGCCAATGCCGCCTCTGCCGGGTCCTGGGGTTCTGTGCCGAAGGCTTTGTGGAAGGCAATCCACTGGTATTGCAGGTTCGTCATGTTGTACAGCAGCATATTGGGGTTGATACCACGCGGCAGCATATCTCGTGGGCGGGTGAGCAAAATACTGGCGAACATCAACACGACGCCGAAAACCTGCATCTGGTTCAGGCGATCACCCAGGATGGCGAACGAAAGCACGAGCGCGACGCCGATCTCGGTCAGCGACAGTACTGCAGTTTCCAGTCCGCCCAGAAACTTGACACCCGCAAACAAGGCCAACCGTGATAAGGCAGTGCTAATCCCCAGCGCGAAAATTGGCGGCAAAATCGCGCCGATCAACTCAAGCTGTTCGGGTAGATGTGGTGTGCCAACCCCTAACCATACCATCGTTACGACAACCGCCATCGTAGTCAGGGTGTAAAGTGTCACTGTCGGCGCTGGCATCTCGTAGAGTACGTATTGGCTTAAAATCACCGTCCCCGCAAACATCAGGGCGCTGCCCAGCATCAACCCGACGCCCAACCAATCTACGGGGCTGTCACCAAAACCCGTGAGAATCAGCAGAGCGATTGTCGCCAGCGTGATTCGCAGCACTACCCGCCAACTCAAACGCTCACCACCGAGCAGTGACAGCAGCACCGCGAAAATCAGGTACATGCCGTTCAGAAGCTGCACCAGTGATGCATCCAGGCGGCCCAGCCCACTGTAATAGAATAGCGAACCGATACCGTTGACGGTACCGATCACCATACAGCCCAGCATTCCTGCCGGGTAGATGAAAATGAACCGGCGGGCGAATAATGCGAACAGTATCCAGAGGAGCAGTACGGAGATAACGGTGCGCCAGGCAGCGACGGTGAAGGGGTCTGCCCCTTCGTTAATCGCCATTTTCCCGAAAACCGGAGCAACCCCCAGAAAGAGTGGGGTGAGAAAGGCCGTCAGAACAGCCCGTGCGTATTGTTTTTGGCGCATTCGTTTACTACCGTTTCATCTCAAGCCAGGTATTTAGGAAGGGCACAAGCAGCACTCCCTGTACAGATGACCACTTCACGGGTAACAGGCAGCGGCGAAAGCCCCTATGCCTGGCTCGCTGTTGTTGTCGCCTTTGCCGCCGTTTCCACTGTCGGCAGCACGACAATAAATTCACTGCCCGGACATGCTTCCGGGTCAAGCCCGGGGCTTTCCACCCAGATACGCCCGCCGTGTGCCTCAACGATGCCCTGGCAGATCGCCAAGCCCAGTCCCAAGCCCCCTCCGCGAAATTGAACTTTGCTGGTGGAATGGAGTTGGGTATCCCCGGCAGTGTGAAACCGTTCAAAAATGCGGGTTTGCTCGTCAAGAGCAATGCCGATGCCCGTATCCCGCACGCTGATGCGAATTGAGTGTTCAGTGGCGCTGGCCGTCAGGTAAATGTCACCGCCGTCGGGCGTGTATTTGATCGCATTTTCCAGTAAATTTCCGAACACCAGTAGCAGCAGGTCGCTATCAGCTCGCATCCGATCCGGCCAGGTTGTGCGGTCAAAGTGAATTTTGACAGGCCGAGCATACAGGATGCTCTCGCGATCTTTAATGGTCTTTTCCATCACCATGCCGGGGTTGACCGGGCCGATAGAGAGATCAATCTGGTGGGTCATAATCCGGCTGATCGTCAGAATCTCGTTGATGATCCGCTGCATACGAGTGATGGCTTCCTGCAAGCCCACCATCAGGGTTTGTGTTCCGGGGTCGGTCTGGATTAAGGTTTTAACGGGAGACGAATCTTCCAGCAGGCGGCTGTAGCCGTATACCAGTGTCAGGGGAGTCCGCAGTTCATGAGCGGTAAGCTGGATGAAGGTATCTTTCATCTTATCCAACCGCCGCAGCGCATTGTTGCTGGATTCCAGCTCGCGAATTTGCTTTTCCAGACGCCCGACAACCTCTTGTACATAGCGTGTCTGTGCCTGAGAAAGGTTGGCAGCTTCAATAAAATCCTGTCCGCCTTTTAGATAAAACTCCAGCTTGGCCGGCAGCGTCTCAACATCAACGGGCTTGGTCAGATAACCATTTGCCCCGGCGGCCATCGCCATATTGCGGGCTTCGTCGTAGGCCTGAGCGGTGAGCGCCACAATCGGCGTCTTTTTAAAACGCACATCGCTGCGCAGGGTTGTCGTCAATTCACGACCACTCAAATCCGGCAGATTAATATCCGTCAGAATCAAGTCGGGGGTTTCTCGACGGGCAATATCAATCCCTTCCAACCCGCGTTCTGCGATCAGCACCCGGTATCCGGCATGGCGTAATGTGCGTTCTACTAATGATCGGCTCGCCGGGTCATCTTCTATATACAGGATTGTTTGAACAAGCAGGGTGGACATGCAGCCCCTTTGTTGTCAATGTTACTTGGCACAAGATGAAGAATAACACCAATCTTATCATATCCCCAGAATAGCGTCCTAAGGGTAAAAGTTTCAAGTCCACCTAGCGTGCAATGGACTGCCACCCGGTTCAGTATAAACTTTACTTTTCAAACGAACAATCTGAAATCACGGATTCTTTTCATTGGTTCGCGCTTGTATTCTAATGCACATGAGGGAATAGTGCGAACATTGGGCACTGTCGCTGTGACCCCCGCAACCCTCCGTTTCCCCGGCGGGTACTTTGCGCCCATTTCGGTGATTTGCAAAATGCATTACAATATCTTAACGATAGGTTGTTTAGACAATCTCAGGAAAGAGGGCGCGATGGTGACGAATCCGATGGTTGTACTGCGGCGCGAAAACGCCCGCTTACAAACCGAAAACGACCAAATAAAGGAAGAACTCGGCAATCTGCGTGAGTTTGTCCGCATTTTAACGCACCTGGAAGCGCTGACTCGTAAAATTCAGAAAGATACCGAACTCAAGCCGCTTCTGGAAGACCTATTTGAGCAGGCACTCAAGCTGTTGAATGCACCCGATGGCTCATTGCTCATTCTGGATGAAGAAACAAATGAGTTAGCGTTTGTCGTGGTGCGGGGCGCACTCAAGGAAAACCTCACTGGTTACCGGATTTCGGCAGAAGAGGGAATTGCCGGGTGGGTCATCAAACATTCCCAACCGGCCCTTGTGCGGGATGTCCGGCGGGATACGCGTTTTTCCCACATGGTGGATGAACAATTCACGTTTCGTACCCAATCTATCGCCGCTGCCCCTTTGATTGGCGACCAGCGTGTGTTTGGTGTGGTTGAACTTTTGAACCAACCCGGTGATGAGCCGTTTTCCGAAAACGACATCGGGCTACTGAGTCTGCTCTGCCGCTTCTGGGGTGAGGCGTTGGCGGATATTGAGCGACGCACACCTGAAAAAGCGTAAAGACAGCCGTTCACTCTGAACGCCATCGGCATTTTCCGTCTTTTCCTCTACCGGCTTGTAGAGTTGCTTCGATTTGTCCCCCTATGCTGCAACCTTTTTAAACCGACTGCGTATAGAACCATGAATATCAACATCAAGTCAGACCACGAGGGTTAAAAGCATGGACTACAGTTACGACACAACCACGTATGAACTGGCCGATACTGGCAAACGGTTGATTGCACTCATCATTGACAGCGTGATTCTGGGCACCATCACGGGGCTACTATTCGCTGGTGCAAGCTGGACGGGCGGCGCAGTAGGGCTGATGGGGACAATCCTCTACCAGTGGGCATTCCTGATACACAATAACGGCCAGACACCGGGCAAGATGCTCATGAACCTGCGGGTCATCAAGGCCGATGGCAGCAAATTGACCGATATCGACGCGATTTTGCGGGCGGTGGGCTACCACATCAACAGTCTTTTCCTGATGCTGGGCTGGTTATGGGCGCTATGGGATAGCAAACATCAGGGCTTCCATGACAAGATTGCGCGCACCTACGTCGTGATTGCCCGGCCTGAAAAGCAGAAGATTGTCCTGTAACCAATCATCATTATCTCTCAGAAAACACAAAGGGGCATACAAGCCCCTTTGTTGTGTTGGTGGGCGTAGTAGGAGTCGAACCTACAACTGGCCGGTTATGAGCCGGATACTCTGCCATTGAGTTATACGCCCTGAATCATGCTCATTGTAGAATTTTTGCCCTCTCAGGTCAATGCTGCGAATATAGAACCCTGATTTCAGGTCATCATATTCTTATAGATGTTACACAGTTCACCGGGCAGGCAGCGCCCAGGACGCGACATAGCACGTTTCTAACAGCAGATCCGCATTTAATTTTAATCCACATAAGCCCACTGTTCTATGGTAAACCAAGTATATACAAGCGATCATCAACGTTTCACTTATTTCAGTCGGCTACACATTTGCTCATTCTAACGCTGGAATACGCTCTTCATTTGCGGATTTCCGCCGTACCCCACTTGCGCACTATATCACGGCGTGATACATTAAGTTTGAGATTTGTAACGTGCGGGTTAGGGATGGTTTAAACCGCCGAAATAACCACAAAAGGATAAAGCGGATGACAGAGAAGATTCTCGTCATTGATGACGAAGAAACCACCGTGCAGCTTATTGGGCTTTTGTTAGAGCGCCGGGGCTATGAAGTTATTAAGGCGTTTCGTGCCGAGGATGGGCTGCGCAAAGCCTACCGGCACCAACCTGACCTGGTACTCCTGGATATTATGATGCCAGATATGGACGGCTGGGAAGTATGCCGCCGCTTGCGTGAAATGTCGGATGTGCCGATTATCTTTTTGACGGCGCGGGGCGAGGTGCGCGATGTGGTGCGCGGCCTGGAGATGGGCGCTGATGATTACATCGTCAAACCCTATGAAAATGATGAGTTGGTCGCCAGGGTGCGGGCGCACCTGCGCCGTTCTCCCCGGCCCAATATCAGCGAGGAACTGGTGTTCAACGGCGGAGACTTTCGCATCAACTTTATGAACCGCGAGGTGTGGGTGCGTAACGAACTCAAGCACCTGACTCCTAAGGAATTTAACCTTCTTGGGGTTCTGGTTCGGAACGCCGGGCGAGTGGTGACGCGTACCGAACTGGTGACGGAAGCCTGGGGGGAAGAATACGCCGACGCGATTGATAGTCTCAAACTGTATGTGCACTATCTGCGCCAGAAGCTCGAAGCCGATGCTGACCACCCGGAATATATCATGACTTTGCGCGGTGTCGGCTATCGTTTTGTAAACCGGTAAGCATGGTTGATAAATCGAGACAATCTGTTCAGTAAATGAAAAGGGGCATCACACCGCCCCTTGTGCTATGCATTGCAACTGTGCAATATCCCGCTTACCTGGCTCCGCGCCGCGAAAGTATTGTCGGGATGGTTTGCAGGATAATGCGAATGTCAAACCAGATCGAACGCCGTCGGATATATTCCAGGTCAAGTTCGACCATCTGCTCCAGCGTGCCAAACCCGCGCAATTTCACCTGCCACCACCCGGTTAAGCCTGGCAGCACGTCCAGGCGATGATAGTGCCATTCGTTATACTCTTTGACTTCGTAAATCGGCACCGGGCGCGGCCCCACAACACTCATATTCCCTTTGAGAATATTCAATAACTGCGGCAGCTCATCCAGGCTGGTTTCTCGTAAAAACCGTCCGACCCCGGTTACACGGGGATCATGGGCGGGCTTGATCTCACCATTAAGATTTCCACTCTTGAACTTACCGTTTTTCCAATCCTTGACCCACTGCTGGTGGATCGCATCATTCTCCAACTGGCGGTTGTACATTGTGCGAAACTTGTAGATTTTGAAAGACGTGCCGCGCAGTTCCGTGCCATTCGACGTAATGACGGGGACGCGCTTGCCGGTTCGCAGTTGGGTATAAATGATTGGCCCCTCGGAATCCAGTCGGATTGCCAGCGCGATCAGCAGCAGCAGAGGCGCCCCCAGGATGAGGGCAGTGATGCCAATGCTGACGTCCATCACCCGTTTCAACGTCTCATAAATCGCGTCTTCGCGAACATGATATTGCAGCGATGGGGTTAGCCAGTGCTGGTAGGTGGTGCGCCGCAGCAGCGCGCGGGGTGTCATCAAGATAATCTGGAGGTCGAACCAGAATGAACGGCGGTTGATGTACTCCAGGTCAGCTGCAACCATCTCATTCAATGTCCCCAGGTTGCGCCGGGAGACCTGCCACCACCCCAACAAACCCGGTTTGACTTGCAGCCGGTAGGTGTGCCATTCTCGAAAATCCTGGTTTAATGTGTTGATTTGCAGAGGACGCGGCCCAACGAGGGACATATCCCCTTTGAATACGTTGATGAGCTGTGGCAGTTCATCCAGGCTTGTCCGGCGCAAGAACTGTCCAACCCTTGTGACTTGCGGATCATCGGATAGGCGAAACAGAACCAGGTGGGGCATGAGCGTGGTTCGAAACCGGTACAGTCTGAAGGTGGGCAACTGGCTCGGTTGGGTTGTCTCTGATGACCAGGGAAGTTGTTTAATATAGGGGTCGTTCACCAGAATCGGACCGTGCGAATCCAACCAGATCCATATCGTGATGATAAATAGCAGGGGAGAGAGCAAGAGCAGCAGCAGCCCGGAAGCAGCAAGATCACCCAGGCGCTTTGTGACGAGATACCCTTTACTCATACGAGTATGAGTCAGGTAGTCTGCTTCCGTTCGTTCTGGGGTAAGGGTAACCATTATGGAGATGCACCGCCATCTAATGAAATAAACACTACATGTCTTGCAGTAGCACCAAAGAAAACAGCCCTCCATTCCTGTGTATGTAATCATTATAGACCATACGTAGGAAGTTATTTGATCTGATACTTTGATGCTAAATAGAGTGCCTTACACGTTCCTAAACCCAAATTACACCGTGTCCACACGCGGTTTTCACGAAAAGTCCAACCACCATCAGCAAAATCATATCAGAATTTGGGGCGGCAGGTTGCCACCTGGTGAATAATGTGGGATGCAAGCGGTTGCCCGGAGCTGTTATTGACAGAGCACCTTGATTTTTGGTAGGGTGTTGAAACAGATTGTACGAACGGACGGCCCTGATGACCAAGTTGGATGATGCCCCAATGGCAGTGGAGAGTGACCTGTTATCGCCCCTGGAAGCCGGTTTAATCGCCCGCTTTTTCCAGGTGTTAGCCGATCCTACGCGAGTCCGAATCGTCAAGGCATTGGCAGATAAAGCCTGGTGTGTTTCTGAACTGACTCACGCCCTGGGTATGGACCAACCGGCGGTCTCGCACCAACTCAAGTATTTACGGAAAATGGGCTTGGTCAAATGGGAGAAAAAAGGACGGCATGTGTATTACATGCTGGACGATTCCCATCTTCTGGATATTTTAGTCAGCAGCATCGCGCATCTCGAATGCGATCAGCACGGCAACTAGCCTTGAGGCACAGGGGCGGGCAGATGCTGTTCCCCATAGCGCCGCATCGCTTCAATCACATCCGCCAGCGCCAACCCCTTTTCTGTCAGGCTGTATTCAACGCGTGGCGGGATTTCAGCGAAGGCTTCCCGGTTCAGCAGCCCGGTCTCCTCCAGCATTTTAAGGCGCTGTGAAAGTGTTTTGGGACTGATACTACCCAAAGATTCTTGCAGATTCTTAAATCGTTTGGCGCCATCCATCAAGTCACGTATGATGAGTAGCACCCACAAATCACCAACTAAAGCCGCTGCTCGTGCGATAGGGCATTCGTCTAAGTCTTCAACCGTGTGCAGATATGGCATACTCTACGATCTTTCCAGCCCGAAAGCACATAGCAGAGTGCCCCAGGCTTCACTTACTGTGCCCTAATTATACACTAACTTTCCTAAATAAAGTGCGATTCCACATGGATTAGGATACAATCTTTCATGAGTCACTGAATAAAGACAGAATTCCTGGCATCCACTCAGCTTAGCCGAAAAAAGTTCATAACCGCCTCTAGCGAAAGGTATCCAGTACAAGTTGCAAGGCAGCACTGGCGCTGGCGGTTTTTACTGCCAGCCGGTCTCCATCCCAGATATGGCGATTTACTATCAGAAGTCCATCCGGCCCTGCCAATCCAATATAGGTAAGTCCAACCGGTTTTTCTGCTGTCCCGCCACCTGGTCCGGCAATCCCGGTGATACTCAGTGCGACATCCGACCCTAAGAGCGCCCGAGCGCCGCTTGCCATTTCAGCAGCCGTCTGTTCGCTGACTGCGCCGTGAGCGATGAGCGTCCCCTGGCGGACATGCAGCAGTGACTGCTTGGCGGCATTGGAATAAGCGACAAACCCTCCCAGAACATAAGCTGAACTCCCCGGCACATTCGTGAGGCGGTGCATCACCAGGCCGCCGGTGCACGATTCTGCGGCGCAAATCGTCCAGCCCCGTCTGAGTAACAGTTCGCCCACCTGTTGTTCTAATGATTTCTGCTCCATATCATGATCCCCCCAGATAAACAGTACCGTTATCCTACCAAAATCGACAGAATTCGTCAGTTTTTTGATGCCTATTCGCTTGAGTTCCGTGTATAATGTGGGATAAATAGTCAGAAATGTTGGATAACGAGGGATAATCTATCGGATGGGCTACTGGGGTTGGCGCCGGTTGCTGGTGTTTTTCCTGAGCGTCTGGGTTACCGGATGCACCACCACCAACGACAATGCCCTCAATATTCCCCCCACTAACTACCCCCCAGTCACCATTACAGTTCGTTCACTGCATGATACCACCCCTGTTTTCACAATGCAGGAGTATCACCCCCCCACTTTGTTGCCTGTACGCACCACTATCGTCTATATTGCCGGAGTAGGTGATCGCTGGGAGACGGTTGCACAGCGCTTCGGCGTGGACCGCACGGAACTCCAGGCCGCCAATCCCACGATTGGGGAAACACCGCTGCTACCCGGCCAGCGCATCACGATTATATCTCCATTATTCACCCAGGATGGCCGTCCGGCTCTGCCTACCGCTACACCGCCGGAGTTGTCCGTGCCGCCCCCAAACTGCTCCGCCACGCCGACTGGTGCAGTTATCTGTTATGGCCTGGTGGAAAATACGCTTCCAGTTATGCTGGAACAAGTGACGGTACGCCTGTACCTGTTTGATGAAACCGGAGAGATTCTGGCCGAGGGTGAAACCGGGTTGGAGCAACCGTTCCTGCTGCCGGGAATGCCCGCTCCCTATCATATCCAATTGGCTGCCGATTGGAAGGACTATGCTGGGGCACAGGCGGTGATCGTCAGCGCAAGCGTGCTAGGGGATGCGACAAAGCAGGTTGTTCCATTATCCACCGAAACATTGGCGACACGGGCTGTGAGCGACCTGCGCTACCGGGTCAGGGCTGCAGTGGTCAACCCGGAGCTATGGCCCGTTTCTGCTGTGCGCGTGGTAATCATCTTGTATGATGAGGCGCAGCGTATCGCCAGCTACCGCGTTATGGAGATCCCAGGCAGTCTGGCTGCACGGGCCGCGCTCCCCGTCGAGCTTGATGTGTTTCTCCCGGAGGCCACCGCGCCGGTTACAACAATGGTATATGCCCTGGGGCTCCGTGCCACCCCGGATTGAGTTGCCACCTGCTATAAAAACACTTTATACCTGCCCCATCTGTTATCGTGTTTCGCCGGGCTGAATCGGGCGTATGCTATCCAGTAGATCAACGTACAATATGGCATTTTCTACCAGGAGGCACACAATGACACGTAACAGTAAAGCGCAATCGCAGGAACGCTTCAACCAGTACGCGCAAGGATATGTCACCAGCAAGACTCATGCCAAAGGGGGTGAACTCGAACGGCTGGTCGCTATTGCTGCCCCGCAACCGGCCTGGGTCGCACTGGATATTGCCACTGGTGGCGGACATACAGCACTCAGGTTTGCCCCGCATGTGGCGCATGTCACGGCCAGCGACATCGCCCCAAATATGCTGGAGGCGGCGCGGGAATTCATCACGGGACAGGGCGTGACCAATGTGGATTTTCAACTGGCGGACGCCGAGCAGCTTCCTTTTGAGGATGGCCGCTTCGACCTTGTGACGTGCCGCATCGCTCCGCACCACTTCCCGGATGCGGCTCGTTTTGTGGGGGAAGCGGCGCGCGTACTCAAACCGGGAGCATTGCTTCTGGTGCAGGATCAAGTCGCGCCGGAAGATCATGTCGCCAAGTGTTATACCAATACCTTTGAACAACTGCGCGACCCCAGCCACAACCAGGTTTTCACACAGGCGGAATGGGTCACTATGTTTCAGGCTGCCGGGCTGACAGTGGAACATACCGAACAGCTGGTCAAGCGCCACGACCTGCTGCATTGGGCACACATGCAGGGCTGCACGCCGTTCGATATTGAACAGTTGCAGGTACTGCTCCAGGTTCCGCCGCCGCTGGCCGCCGAATGGCTGCAATCCGAACATGCGGGTACACCGGAAGCCAGTTTCGCCAACCATCACCTGATTATCGCCGGACGCAAAAGTGGGATTCGAGCGGAATAATGCTGGTGTCTGCTGTACAACATCCGGTACATGCGATACAATTGCGCTGTTTGTCACAATATCCTCAGTGAGGGAAAAATGCCAACAGACAACCACAAACGGCTCGTCTTACCTGGTCCGGTGGAAGTTCGCCGGGAAATCCTGGAAGCACAGACGGAATGGATGATCGGACATCGCTCGAAAGCCTTTGCCGACCTCTTTGCCCGTCTGCAAGATAAACTCAAGCAGGCGTTTTTGACCGAAAGCCGCGTCCTGGTCAGCGGTTCGTCCGGTACCGGTTTATGGGAAGGTGCGTCTCGTAACTGCATTCGGGATGACCGTAAGGCGCTGCACCTGGTTGGTGGATCCTTTAGCGAACGCTGGGCGGAAGTCAGCCAGTTGAATGGCAAAACAGTGGATGTCCTGGAAGTCGAGTGGGGACAGGCGCACACGCCAGAAATGGTGGCCGAGGCGCTGAAAAATGACCAGTATGATGCGGTATGTGTGGTACACAATGAAACCAGCACGGGCGTGACCAACCCGATTCAGGCGATTGCCGAGGTTGTCCGCCAGTATGACGATACGCTGTTGCTGGTGGATTCGGTCAGCGGCTTCCTGGGGGCAGAACTGCGGGTAGATGAATGGGGCATAGATATCGCCCTTACATCATCGCAGAAGGCCTTCGCCTTGCCGCCGGGAATCGCCTTCGCCGCCGTGAGTGACCGCGTGCTGGAGCGTGCCGCGCAGGTCACGAACCGAGGCTATTACTTCGACTTTATCGAACTCGACAAAAGCCTGCAAAAGAACAACACCCCTGCGACACCGCCTGTCGCACTGATGTTCGCCGCTGATAAACAGCTGGATGCTATCATGGCGGAAGGCCTGGAAAATCGGTGGGCGCGACATATGCAGATGCGCGATATGACGATGCAGTGGGTCAACCAGCGTGGCTTTGGGATGTTCGCTCAGGATGGTTACCGCTCGCCCACCGTGACGACTGTCGCCAATACCCGCAATATTGATGTGAATACGATGGCTTCGTTTATGGCGGAAAAAGGCTTCAGCATGGATAAGGGCTACGGCAAGATCAAGGGGAAGACCTTCCGTATCGCCCACATGGGGGACATGCAAACCGATTTCCTGGAAGAAGTTCTGGCCGGGCTGGACGAGTTTCTGGGGATATAGGGGCGAGGCAGCCATGACCAACTATCACGTACTTGTACCGGATACCGTAGACCAGGCCGCGCTCGATATTCTGGAACATGCTGGCGATATTACCGTGACCGCCCCTGGACAGATGAAACGCCCGGAAACACTGGCCGCTATTGCTGATGCGGACGCACTCATCATCCGGAGCGCCACCAAAGCCGATGCGGAACTGCTAAATGCCGCCAGTAAACTCAAGGTGATTGCACGCGCTGGTGTGGGCGTGGATAACGTTGACCTGGACACCGCCACGCGACATGGTATTGTCGTCATGAACACGCCCGCCGGCAACACGATTGCCACCGCCGAACATGCCTTCGGGCTGATGCTGGCGCTGGCGCGGCATATCCCGCAGGGGCATATCTCGATGCAAGCGGGCAAGTGGGACCGTAAGTCGTTCATGGGGGAAGAACTGAAGGGGGCGGTTCTCGGTATCGTTGGCTTCGGGCGTATTGGGCGGGCCGTCGCCAAACGCGCCCAGGCCTTTGAAATGACGGTCTTCGCCCATGACCCGTATATCCCGCTGGACATCGCGCAGGATTTTGGTGTCGAACTGGTCAGCCTCGATGTGCTGTTCCGGCTTTCTGACTATATCTCGCTGCACAGTCTGATTACCGACGAAACCCGGAATATGATTAATGCCGAAACCATCGCCCAGATGAAGTACGGTGTACGCATCATCAATGCGGCGCGTGGGGCGCTGATTGACGAGGCGGCATTAGCGGCAGCGATTCAGAGCGGCCATATTGCTGGTGCAGCGCTGGATGTCTATAGCGAAGAACCACCACCCGCCGGAAACCCGCTGATTGGCTTGTCGGGGGTGATCCATACCCCGCATCTGGCAGCCAGCACCCGGCAAGCACAGGTCGCCGTCGCTGTAGAAGCGGCGGAACTGGTTGTGCAGGCACTCAAGCAGAAGGATTATCAGAACGTGGTCAACCCCAACGCGCTGGGGTAAGCAGGCACATCAAGCGATAAAGCCGACAGCAGTGGGACTGGTTCCCACTGTTTTTGTTTGTGATGGGATTTGAATGACCGGGCAGTCGGTGTCTATTCTTTCCCAAGCTGATCGAGTACTCTGGGTGGCATCAGCCATACCAGTGTGCCTTTCAGTGGACTGCGCGAGAAAATGTCCACCCGCGCAATACCGCCTTTTTTCATCACGAGTTCGCCGCCGCCGATTAGCATGGAGATGGTTGAACTCAGGCTGGGTTCATGACCGACAAAAATAACACTATGGGCATTGTCCAGGTCGGCAATCAGGTTTTCCACCTCCTGATTGCTAAAACTGAAGCCCACCTCTTCACGGACGAGCACCTCAACCTTGAACGCCTTTGCCAGAACGTCGGCGGTCTGCCGGGCACGTAACCGGGGGCTGCTGTACAAACGCGCTGGCTCGATTCCCATATTGAGTAAGGCGGTGGCAGCCAATTTTGTCCGCTGTATGCCTTTGTCGGTTAACTGGCGTGCGAAATCGTCAAAATCCGGCATCTGTGCATCTTCAGCTTGTGCATGTCGAAAGAAGTAAAGCTGCATGGCTATCCCCTGGTATGTCCATAGTTGCCACCATTCTACCACCTCTTGGCCCGATTCCGGGTAGAATTGGGCAATCCTGTAATACCAATCCTGGAAAGCGTGATTGAGATGCCCTTCCTTCGGACAATCCGATGCCTGAAAACCGAAACGTATGCACTGTCTCTGGCCTACCGTGACCCGCGAACACCCTGGTACGCACGGGTATGGGTGGCGCTGGTGGTCGGGTATGCTTTCAGCCCGATTGATTTGATACCTGATTTTATTCCGGTGTTGGGGTATCTGGATGACCTGCTGCTTCTGCCGCTGGGTATCTGGGTCGCGCTGAAGCTGATTCCAGCTGAGGTAATGGCAGACGCTCGTTCACAGGCAGCGACGTCATATCAGGCCCCCACCCGCTGGGTAGCGATGATTGGGATTATAGCAATCTGGCTGCTGCTGGGCGCAGGCGGAATCGTCCTCGTGAGGCAGGTTCTGGCGGGATAATCCGTGTGAGGTTACGCGCTTCCGGTGATGGCATCCTGCCGGTAAAACACCTGGATTGCCATCTGCCCCAGATGGACCAGCGCCTCATTGAGGAGGGGAATCGGTTTATCTGCTGGCAGCCGGCGGTGGTTGATATAAGTGCCGTTGTGGGAATTCAAATCGGTGATATACAAGCCAGAGACCTGGCGGCTAATCATGGCGTGCTGGCGCGATACGCCAAAATCAAAAGCGCTGAACTTTGTCAGGTCAATACCGGGCAGCGCGCCGGTCTGTTTATCATGCCAGCCGACGAACACTTTTTCTTGTTCCAGGTCAAACACGCTGGTTTTCTCTAAATCCGGGAACACGAACAGCACCTGGTTTTGTCCGACCAGCGTTTCGATTTTAAGTTGCAAGCTCATGACCTGGTTTTTCAGCCGCACCAGTTCCATTTCGCGGGTATCTAGCTTCAGGTCTTTTGTGACGGAAGCTGGGGGCGGCGGGAGAGTGTCGAGCAGCCGCCGCAGGTTGCGGTCATAGACAGCGTCATCCGAAAAATCGAGGTGCTGCACATGACGAATCAGCAGGGGAATCGGACAGTCCTGCACCTTGACGGGCAGGATGAGCTTGTTCATCGAACGAAACTCACGCCACTCAACCCCGACTTCTTCGGAAGCCGTCGCTGCCGGGGATAGCACAAGAATCATAATATCGCAGGTCTTGAGCTGCTGCTCAACGACCTGATCCCACACTTTTCCCGCTGGAATATCATGATGATCCACCCAGGTTTCATAACCACGTCGGTGGAGGTCAAGCCGCAGGTTGTCTACAAAAGTATCATCTTTAGAACTATGACTGATAAAAACGACCATTCCCGAATGCCTTCAAGACATCTGGCTACTTTCTTTATCATACCTAACAATTGGCCGACATTCAATAAAGGCTAGCGAAATCACGTATAAACCCGTATCACGAAATGAAACCCGATAAACGCGACAGACAACAATATACCTGCACGATAGACTGGGTTATCCCCGGTAGGCCGCCGCCGACATATCCCCGACAAACTGCGGCAGTCCGGTATGGCCTAACTGTTGGCGCACGGCCAGCGCCTCGCCCAGGTGATACCAGTAGTGGTAGATATTTCGCAGCAGCATCGTGTCGACATTGCAGGAATCCGTGAAGGCGTCGGGTCGTACGGGAGTCCTTTCAGTGGAACTTGACCAGGTGGCGCATTATGCAATTAAATTCTTCAGCTATAATCATCTTTAGCAATCTTGTGTGCTACCATTGCTTGACGTATTCTGCGTTTCTGATCTCCCAGTCCCTTCCGCATTTCATACAACTGTACAAGTCCAACACAAATTAACAAAACACTACCGCCTCCCAGAACGCTTCCGAAACCTGTACCACCCACTCCCAGCGCCGCCCCAAGCAGCAATAAACCACCCCCTAATACCCGAAAGGCCTTTACTGCTTGGGCTTTTCGCCGCCTATGATCCGCCATAAGGCCTTCGACTCCGGCTTTCTCTGCTGCCATAATCTGGGACTCTATTTCTTTCTCCCTCTCATCAAAATATTTCTTCCGAGAGCGTGAAAGTCCTGTCAGCACTAGCACAGTCAAAATCAAGAATGCCAGAACCAAATACTTTGGATCATTCATCTTAGTCTATCCTGTTATCACATCTCGCAATGAAGAACCATATGCTAACTAATGGTGCTGGTTCAAGGTTCCATGTGGGTTTGCGGATATTGACATTCTTGCCCTCCGCTGCTCCAAAATTACCACCGCGTTAATCAGCGCCACACCGCCGCCGACATATCCCCGACAAACTGTGGCAGTCCGGTATGGCCTAACTGTTGGCGCACGGCCAGCGCCTCACCCAGGTGATACCAGTAGTGGTAGATATTTCGCAGCAGCATCGTACCAATATTGCGCGTCTCTGCGAATGGTTGGGTATCATGCGGCAGTGCCTTCACCAGCATGTCATCGGTCAGCGTTTCCAGGTACTCGTCGGCGACGCGGGTGATGGCGCTCCATGTTGCCCACATCTCATCAAGTTCCGGCTCCCCGGCGGGTTGGCGAGTTGCGACCATGTGATCGAGTTCCGGCGCGATATCCAGCCCCTGTGCCATGCGAACCCAGTAATTATGTTCCTGCCATGCCAGATGGCCGACCATCCAACTGATGCTGTTCATCGGGAGCAGGCGGCGCATTCCTTCGTCGTCGGTAACGCCGTTCAGCCCGCGCACCCATTCGCTGCGGGTAAAACGAAGCTGCGTGACCAGGTGATGAGTCATGGCTCTTTTCTCCTAATAGGGATTCTCGGATGCTTTGATGGTATTTATTATAGCCTGCTGGTGGGGGATACGCTGCAAGAATTCCTACAGAGGGGGCGGTATCAATAAGGTTCAGTGGCAGGTTGTCTGGCGGGGCAGGGTTGTGAATTATTCCTTCTTCTCCTCCGGGATGGTTACGCGGCTGTTCTCCGTTGCCTGCGTCGCCTCAATTGTTGCGATTCCTTCTGCGCGGCTGCTGACAATCGTGAGTTTGTGCCGGAAGCCGAGGTTGGTGTAATGCTGTTCAATCTCTTTACGCAGGTCGTGGCGTTCCGGGATAACCAACAGCAGGCAGCGCGTTGACGTTTGCTGCATGAATTCCTGTACAAGCGGCATGAGATCAGGATGCCGGAATACCTGGGGGCTATAGATCATGTGCATCCCATCCACCAGCAGGTAGGCGGGCGATTCCTCCAGGATTTGGCGGTATGCTTGCGCTAATTCGGCGTATGTCACCCGCCCGATATGTTCCATTAATAATGCATTGATAAATAGTTTGTTTAAGTGTGTAGTCATGTTAGTGTTCCTCACATCTATTCTACAGCACTTCTAATCCTTTCTATTATAACAAATTCCTACCACAACGGTGGTTTTTGTCATGATCTGTCCCCTTCTTGCCCGAATCGCTATAATGTGTCATCCAGTATTCGCCTTCATAAAGGATGAACCTAACATGACTCTCTATCCTCTTGTGTTGCAGCCGGCGCTCCATGTTAAGGTATGGGGTGGGCGGCGATTGGCTACTGCGCTTGCGAAGCCTCTGCCAGATGACAGGCCGTATGGCGAATCGTGGGAGATGCATGACACCGCGACGGTGGTAAATGGCCCGCTGTCCGGCCAGTCACTTGGCAGCCTGCTGGCACAATATGGTGCTGCACTAATCGGTCCGAACCATGACCCGGCGGCGGGGCTGCCTCTGCTGGTAAAGTTCCTTGATGCTGCCGATTGGTTATCGGTGCAGGTGCATCCTGACGACGAACAGGCGCGCGAACTGGAAGGCGACCCACGCGGGAAAACTGAAGCCTGGTATATCGTCGCAGCGCAGCCGGGGGCACAGTTGGTGATTGGAATCCGGCCCGGTACACAGCCGGAGGTGGTGGCGGCTGCGATCCAGGACAACACACTGGAAGACCTGCTGGTTTATGCCGATGTATCCCCCGGAGACGTGCTGTTTATCCCCGCCGGGACCATTCACGCGCTGGGGCCGGGGCTGCTGCTCTATGAAATTCAGCAGTCATCCGATATGACCTATCGTCTGTATGACTGGGGGCGCATGGGGCTGGATGGCAAACCGCGCCCGCTGCACATTGAGAAAGGCGTCACGGTATCCAACCTGGATGCGCTGCCGCCCATCAAACATACCGGACAGAATACCCTGCCCGTCGTGGACATCGTGCAGAGCGCATTCTTCACGACGCTGCTGTACCAGTTGAACCCGCGCAACGGGACACGCATCACCCTGGATACCTGCGGGACTCACTTTCACATCCTGACCTCGCTCACCGGTGACATCAAAATTGCGGTCGAGGACAATATGGTGCCACTAGCTGCCGGGCAAACGGCGTTGATTCCCGCCAGCCTGGGTGTGTACACGCTGTCCGGTACCGGACGGGTGCTGCGTTCGTTCTAACGGGAGCGGGGCAACCCCTAATGATTGGGGTAGGACTAAAGTACCGACTCCCTTATGCTGGAGACAGGCGAATACGCCTGTTTTCGCGCTGCCCCACTTTCATAACATCATCCGGGGCAGCCAGGAGGAGGAGCAATATGTTAGTCAGGAAATGGTCTTTTTCTACAGTGGTACTTGTCATGCTGCTGGGCTTTATCGCGGTGATCGTTGTATTGTCATTGCTCGGCCCACCGGTGGGGAATGTGTTCAGTGGTACAGTGTCCTCGCTTACATCGGGCTATGCTTCCAACAGCGACGAGTCGTTTCGCAATGCCTCCGCTGTGACGGCTATGTCTGTTGCTGCGACTCAACCATCACAGCAGCGCATCATCTTACGGAATGCGACACTGCGGCTGGTGGTGGCGGATGCGGAAGATGCCCTTAACCACATTATTGCCATGACCGGCGAAATGGGTGGATGGGTCGTGAGTTCCAGCACCAGCCTGACGCAGACCGCCGCTGGGCAGGATGTGGTGCGCGGTTCGGCAGTCGTGCGCGTCCCTGCTGAACGGTTGGACACGGCGCTGGCTCAGATCAAATCCGGCGCGATTACCGTCGAATCAGAGACGATTACTGGGCAGGATGTAACCCGTGATTATGTTGACGTGAACAGCCAGCTCACCAATCTGGAAGCCGCCGAAGCACAACTCCTTGAACTGATGAACACCGCCACCGACTCAACTGCTGTGCTGGAGATATTCAACCAACTCACGACCACACGCGGCAATATCGAGCGGCTGCGCGGGCAAATTCAATACTATGATGAAGCGGCGGCGTTCTCGTCCATCACGGTTGAACTCATCCCGCAGGCGGTGGACGCGCCGGTGCAGATCGCCGGTTGGAATCCGGGCGGAACTGCCGGGCGGGCGCTGGCAGCGTTGGTGGATGTGCTGCGCTTCGTGGCGGACGCGGTGATTACGCTGGTGATTCTGGGCGTGCCGCTTGCGCTCATCTTTGGTCTGCCATCCTGGTTCATCTACCGCCGGGTAAAGGGGCGGAAATCGGGGTAGGGTAAATTGAATGGGGCGAGGATAAAAACTCGCCCCGATTAAGGAAATATGTGCCATGCCGGGGGCTGGCCGCTGAGGATTGTGGGGATACTCGCTCAGGTTGAACTTACCATTCCCGGTTACCATTGAACTGTTCGCCATAGTATGCCGCTACGACTTCAATGATCCCGATGATCTGCCGGTTGAAATTGTCCAGTTCCTCTGCTGGTATCCATAACTCGCGATGAATCAAACCACCGACAATCTGTTCTGGGAATTGTTCAAGATAGCCCCCCGGCATTTTGAAGCGGGTTACTGCACCCATGTAACCCGATTTTTCATCCCGAGTGTTCCAGTCGCGAGCAATCTGCTCCGCATACTCGAAACTCAACACCGGATAAAAGAGTGGTTGCGCAGGTAACCGGGGAGGAAATATGGTGTAATTACTGGCTCGAATCAACAGCAGCTCAAACAAACCTACCGGACGATACAAGAGTCGCGTTTCCATACTGACTCCCACGGTAATTACCAACCGGATGTGCCAATTATCGCATGAAAGGGAAATCCATGAGCAACAACAGTCAAGAGGAAGCCCCCCAACCATCCTCACGCTGACGCCGCCCACACCATAGGGTGGTGCTATTGCTCAACCAGCCCACCAACCAGGTCATACTGCTATTCACTGCATCCTCAGTGCCGTTTACCAACGTGTCAACTTCCAGGACGAGTCCTGACCCTTCACCTACGCTTTCCGCGCACGGTTGCTAAATCCCCGCCCGTTTGTTACAATCCCACCAATATTGTTATAGACGTAATGTTTCATTTGGGGCGCATTGGCAAAACGGGGGGCATGTTTTGTTGGTGCGCCGCTGCTATGTGTGGGGGCAGTGTCTGGAAACAGGGAATAGTTGAACGTGCCGGGTGCAGACTCGGACACGTCCAACCAGAGCGAATAAAGGGATAACAAAGGATGCGACGATCATTACTGGGATTAGTTTTATTGCTACTGTTGGTGTGGAGTATCCCGGCGCTGGCCGAACCGCCGCAGCAGGACGGTGGCGTGCTCACTGGCATTAACACCCGAATCAACCTGCGCAGCGGCCCAGGCACCGAATGGCGGATTCTCGGCACAGTGGAAGCTGGCACGCCAATACGCCTGGATGGGCATGACCCCAGCGGCCTTTGGGTGCGGGGTATCGTCCCTGGTGGGGAAGTCGGTTGGGTCGCCCGCCGGTACGTGGATGCCCCTGATGAGCAGGTGTTCGCACTTCCGTCTATCTGGGTGGATGTGCCCTTCACATTGCCCGCGCCGGAGGGAGGCGTCGTGCCGCCCTCAGCGCCGCAAAACCCGGAACAACCGCAGCAGCCTGCGCCGCCCGAAGGTGGTGCCGGGACTTCCGTAGCGCGGCGGGTGAACTTCCGCACAGCGCCCAGCACCGCCAGCACAGTTCTGGCAACGCTGGATGCCGGTACGCCTTTCAGCGCCGATGGCCGTGACCCCAGTAACCGCTGGGTACATGGCGCGATCCCCGGCGGGCAGGCAGGTTGGATTTTCGCCACGTTTCTGACAATTTCTCCTGGTGAAATTGCCGGGCTGCCGGTGATTGAAACCAGCGTGGCCTCTGCCGCTGCTGCCCCGGTGACGAATACCGCGCCGGTGCGGGGCTTCAACTTCGGCGGGCATGTTGAAGGCTTCAGCGACTATGCCGCTGGGCTGATGCACTATGCCGGAATGACCTGGGTCAAACGCCAGTGGCGCTACTTCGCCGGGCAAAATCCGGGCGATGTGGCCGGGATCATCAATGATGCCCATGCCAAAGGCTTCCGCATTCTGATCGGTATCGTCGGGCTGCCGGGCGAGGTGAACAACGGCGGCTACTTCGAGCAGTACGCGGCCTTCGTCGGTGGCGTGGCTGGCCTGGGCGCGGACGCTATCGAAGTGTGGAACGAGATGAATATTGACCGGGAATGGCCTGCGGGGAGCATTGATCCCGGACGCTACACCGAGCTGCTGCGCCAGTCTTATAACGCAATCAAGGCATCTAACCCGAATACGCTGGTGATTAGCGGTGCGCCTGCGCCTACCGGCTACTTCGGCGGGTGCGGCCCGAACGGGTGTGACGATAACGCCTATATCGCCGGGATGGCGGTAGCTGGGGCGACCCGTTATGCTGACTGCATGGGGTTGCATTATAACGAAGGTATCCTCGGGCCGTCTCAGACCAGCGGCGATCCGCGTGGCAACAGCGGCCACTATACCCGCTATTTTTACGGCATGTTGAATACCTACAGCCGGGCTTTTGGCGGCAAGTCCCTGTGTTTTACCGAGTTAGGCTACCTGACACCGGAAGGTTTCCCCCCGCTGCCGGGCGGTTTTGCCTGGGCACAGAGTGTTACTCTGGCACAGCAGGCGGGTTGGCTTGACCAGGTTGTATCACTGGCGGCACGCAGCGGCAAAGTGCGACTGTTGATTATCTGGAACGTGGACTTCACCCAGTATGGCGACGACCCAATGGCCGGTTACGCCATGATTCGCCCGGACGGTTCGTGTCCAGCCTGTGACGCGCTTGCGCGGTAGCGGGGCGCGTTCATCCTGCTCCCATGAGGCAAGATAACCCGCCCCTCGACAATTTACGGCGGGCGGGTTATGGTTATAGACGTGCGTCCTGAGTCGTTTGTCCACACGCTTCTATCGCAGGTTTTATGCGGGAGTGTGACCTACGATTGTATAGAGGAATTTGAATGTCCGATTTCGCTGAATATACCCCCGAAAAAGAAGATACCCAGCCCGTCCGCCCGGTACAAGACGAACCATCGCGCACCCAGCGTCCGCGTCAGAGTGGTGGGTGTGGCTGTTGGCTCCCGGCGCTGTTGACGTTGTTTCTGGCCGCCGTGCTGGTGCTGGTCGGCTTGTTTCTGCCTCCGGTCAACCTGTATGACCGGCTGTTCGGCATCCAATACACGATGCTCAGTGCCGAAAGCAACGCTGTACGCAGCCCGGATGCCGCCTTCACAGTTGTGATTGACCCTGCCAATCCCGGCACGGATTTCGGTGTAGCGCTCAACGAAGTCCCGCTTAACGATTTCACGTCCGGCAACAGTGCAGCGGGCGAGTGGGTTCCGGCGGCGCTGGCATCGCTGCCCCCCTCATTGGCCCTGCAAAGCGCTGTCTACCAGGTGCAGACCACCGGCACTGAACCCGGCACGGTGACATTTACGGTCAATGTGCCGCCTACCGCCGGGGATGCTGATATTCTCGACCTGTATGGTTGGGATGCGGCTTCCGGCCAGTGGCGTTTTATGCCGTCCCAGGCGAGTGTGCCAGGGGCGCGGGTGGCGACAGTGACGAACATCCCGGATACCCTTGCTTTGTTCCAGGCCGCCCCGTCCGGGCAGTCTACGGTAGTGGTCGCGCTGGATGCAGCCCATGTGCTCTCTAACGAAGCGGCGCAGGTGGCGACGATTGTCGCGCCGGGCGGTTTGCAGCCAATGCTGGATGGGCGCTTGACCGGCAGTCTGGCTGCGGGAATTGACCCCGGCCAGGGCTACTGGATCATGCCCGTGCTGCGGAATTATGCCGACCCCCGCGCCCTAGACCCGGATACGGTGGCCGCGATTCTCAATAACAGTACGGTTCGTAATGAACACGCCAATCAGGTTGCTACCTTTGTCGTGAGCAACAACTTCAACGGTGTGATGATTGACTATCGTGATCTCCCCACTGACTTGCGCCCCAACTTCAGCGCCTTTGTGCGCGAACTGGCGACCCTGCTGCACAGCCAGCAGAAACTGCTCGGCGTGGTGGTTCCGTCAGCGGAAAATGTGGCAGGTGCCTGGGAAACCGGCGCGTATGACTGGCAGGCGTTGGGCGCGGCGGTAGATTATCTCCAGATTGACCTGACGCTTGACCCGGCGAGCTATGCGCCCGGTGTTGATCGTCCGGTAGAAGCCATGCTGCGCTGGGCGGTTGGCGAGGTCAGTCGTTATAAGCTGCTGCTGGGGCTTTCGGCGCTTTCGGTACGGGAGTCGAACGGCACATTTACCTCAATTGGGTATGACGAGGCGCTCTCGGCATTGGGCGATGTCACGATCTCGGCTGAAACGAGTGACGCTGGTACAGTAAATCCCGGTACAGCAATCACAGCCTCGCTGGATGGGTTCTCCGCTGTTTCCGGCCAGGATACACTGGTCGAAACACCCTTTGTAGACTACATGAATACGGATGGCTCTCAGGCCGCCCGTATGTGGTTGACAACCGCCGACGCGCTGCGTTTCCGCATGAATCGCACCCTGCCGTTTGGGTTGGGCGGTGTCGCTTTTGAAGACCTGCTGGCGCAAGGGGTGGTGGGCGACGTTTACCAGTCCATCCTTAACTACAAGCTCCAGCTTCCTGCCGCGCCGACACCGGTTGAACTGGCTCTGCGCTGGCGAATCGAAGGCGTGAACGGCGTGATTGGCGAGGTCAATACGTCGCTGGGTGAAGACCTGGCAGTGACAATTGAAGCGCCAGACGGCAACTATGCGGTGAATGTCGTGGTGGTAGGCGGTAATGGCGAAAGCCCGCGTAGTGGGGCAGCGGTGGCGCTCTTCGCACCGACGGCTACGCCCACACCACTGCCGACAGCCACACCCACGCCGATTCCAACAGCCACACCGACTCTCGCGCCAGTGGTTCCCACTGTTGCAGCGATTAGCTCCGCGCCGGTTTCAGCACCAGGAGCTGGCAGTATCGCAGCCGGCAGCTTTGAGTACGGCGGGCATGTCACCAATACCGCCAGCGACCGGGCGACCAATGCTATGCGCGGCGCGGGCATGAATTGGATGAAAATTCAGATACGCTATACGGCGGGGATGTCACCCGATGTCGTTAGTGCCGACATTCAGAATGCCCATTCTCGCGGCTTCAAAGTGCTGCTGGCGATTCCCGGCGTGCCGGGCGAGTTGGCAGTGGGCGGCCAGGGCTATATCGGGCAGTATACGTCCTTCCTGGGGGGCGTGGCCGGTTACGGGCCGGACGCTATCGAAGTGTGGAACGAGCCGAATCTCGATCGTGAATGGCCGACTGGTCAGATCAGCGGGGCGGCCTTCGCTGACCTGCTGCGTCAGTCTTATCAGGCGATCAAGGGGGCGAATGGCGGCGTAATGGTTATCAGCGGCGCGCCCGCACCCACCGGGGCTGAAGGCGCGTACCCCGGCCAGGTGGTCAATGACGATCGCTTTGTGCGTGATATGGTAAATGCCGGGGCGCTGCAATACGTGGACTGTGTTGGGGCACACTATAACGAAGGTATCATCTCACCACTTCAGACCAGCGGTGACCCGCGCGATAACTACTACACGCGCTATTTCCAGACTCAGTTGGATACCTATTGGAATATCATCGGCGGACAAAAGCCTATCTGCTTCACTGAATTGGGCTTCCTTTCGCCGGAAGGCTTCCCGCCGCTGCCGGACTTCTTCGCCTGGGCGCAGAGTGTGTCTGTCGCGCAGCAGGCCGCCTGGCTAGCGGAAGCGGCGGCGCTGTCATCGCAAAGCGGTAAAGTCCGGTTGATGATTGTATGGAACGTGGATTTTACGCAATACGGAGCTGATCCACAGGCCGGTTACGCCATGATTCGCCCGGACGGCACCTGCCCGGCGTGTAACGCGCTGGCGAACGCCCGGTAGAATATACAGGGCGATTGCATCAAAACGCAGATTCGGTGTGTTTTTCGCAATTGCTTTAACCCCCTCTAAATCTCCCCCGATAGCAGGGGAGACTTGTCGGTCTCGGATGATCGACTCCCTCCCCGTTTGCGGGAAGGATTGGGGAGGGGTTGCTCTCCCGCTCGGTAACCGAAAGAGAGACCGGGATGGGGAAGGTCAAACCAACGATTAAGAGATGAGAACAAGACTGTATGACGACACAATCTATGCCATCTAATAGCCGCAGGCAAGTCCGTAATTTCGTCATCATCTGGGTTGTGGTGACACTCATTATGGGGGCGTGTACGTTCATCGCCATCTATACCGCTTACGGCGCGCTGAATGATCGGGCGCAGCAGGTCAATGTGCTGCCACCCACCGTGACGGCTATCCCTCAGGCGGCAGTCGTGAATGCAACGCCTATCCCGACCCGCCAGATAGCCAACCCGCCCACGAATACTCCACCGCCGACCCCTGTGGTCGTTGCCCAGGCCGCGACGGTTGTGGGCGCTGCCACCGCAACGGATGCGCCGCCGCCGACCCCCGCGCCAACCATCCTGCCGGTGAATGATAAGCTTTACCAGGTGGGGATTCAGGTGCAAGTCAGCCCGGACTTCAACCCGGACAATCAGGATTTGTGGATGGGTGCGGTAGCCGATCAGTTGCACATGAAGTGGATCAAGCAGCAGGTTCGCTGGGAAGATATTGAGCGTGAACGCGGCAATTACGATTGGGCGCAGCTCGACTTCTCGCTGCCGATTGCCGCTGAACGGGGTATCCATGTCATGCTCTCGATTGTCACTGCGCCAGAGTGGGCGCGTGAGCCGGGCGTGGATACCAGCAAGCATGGCCCCCCGGCCAACCCGCAGGATTACGCTACTTTTGTGAGCGAAATCCTCAAACGGTATCCGGGCATGGTTCATGCTGTTGAGATCTGGAATGAGATGAATCTGGATCGAGAGTGGACGTCCATCAACGGGCTGAATGCCAACGATTATGTCACGCTGCTGCGCACGACCTATCAGGCCGTGAAAGCGATAGATCCCGGTGTGATTGTTATCAGCGGGGCACTCTCGCCAACTGGTGGCTGGACAGAGCCGGATGGCCGGGTAAGCGCGATTGACGATTTCAGCTACTTCGATGGGCTGATCGCTGGCGGGATGCTGAGTTACGCCGACTGTGTGGGCGCACACCATAATGGCATCAATATGAATCCTAATGAAACCTGGGACACCGTGACCAACGACCCGACTGCCTCTTTCCGGGGGCCGTTCGATAATAAACATCATAGCTGGAGCTTCCGCAGTACGCTGCAAACCTACGCCAACAAAATTCAGGTGGCGGGCAGTGATCTCAGACTGTGCGTAACCGAATTTGGTTGGGCCTCCACCGAAGACCTGGACGGCACGCCGCCCGGTTTTGAGTTCGCTAACGATAACACGCTGGACGAGCAGAAACAGTGGACGATTGACGCGGTGAACAATATGGAGCAGTGGGGCATCGTCTGGTTAGCCTTCCTGTGGAATCTCAACTATGGGCCGCAGGCCGGTTGGGACCCGAATAATGACAACGTGCCATACTCCATTATCGGTAAGGACTGGCAGTTCCGCCCGGTATACGACGCCATTGGTCAGTGGCAGCTCGACTACCAGGCGCGTACCGGCCAGTAAAGGCGGCTGCGGAATATGTCGAGACGAATCAAGGTTAGCGCGGCGCTGCTGGCGCTGACCTTGTTTTTTATCCTGGTTATCGCCATCACCCGCCCGCCGGATGACCCTTTCCGAGGGGACGCAGTGGCAGACCCGCCGTTTGCCTCGCTCACCTATGGCGTACATACTGCCCTGTGGTGGGATAAAACCTGGGCCGCGATTCACCTGGATTGGGTGCGGCTGATGGTATTCAGTCATGTCAAACAGATTTTCCCCTGGGAGGCATTGGAGCCGCGCCCCGGTGAGTGGGATTTCAGCCGGGCGGATGAAATCGTGGGGGAAGTCGAACGGCGTGGCTTGAAGCTGGTGATCCGCCTGACAGATTCTCCAGTCTGGTCACATCCCAGTGTGGCGGGGGATAAAGAACTGACCTATATTGATGCGCCGCCCGACAACCTGGATGACTTCGGGGACTACTGTGGCACGCTGGCCGGACGTTATGCCGGGCGTATCGCCGCTTACGAGGTGTGGAACGAGCCGAACCTGGCACGCGAGTGGGGTGGGCGTCCGCCGGATGCTGTGGCCTATGTCGAACTGCTCAAGGTATGCAGCACCGCCATACGTGCCGCCGACCCGGAGGCGATCATTATTTCCGCCGGTTTAGCGCCCACCGGCACCTATACCGCCGAGGCTAAACCGGATGACATCTACTTCCAGGCCATGTATGACGCTGGTTTTCAGCACTATGTAGATGTTGTCGGGCTGCACGCGCCGGGATACGCCGCGCCGCACATTGGCCCGGATGAAGCTGAGGCCAGCGGCAGCCAGCGATTCTTCAGTTTCCGCCGGGTGGAAGACCTGCGGGAAATCATGGTCAGAAATGGCGATGCTGTGCATCAGGTGGCTATCCTGGAATTTGGCTGGACAACCGATATTGAGGGGAATAACCCCGATTACGCTTGGTACGCGGTTGATGAGGCGACTCAGGCGGAGTACATGGTCGAGGCTTACCAGTATGCCGCCGACCACTGGCGTCCCTGGGTAGGGTTGATGAGTGTGATTTACATTGCTGACCCGGCCTGGACGCCCGAAAACGAGGAATACTGGTGGGGCATTACCACCGCCGAGGGACGGGTGCGCCCGGCATATATCGAACTGGCAAATATGGCAAAGTATTGTGGGAGCCGGGTGATTCCTGCCCGCGCCCCCGATAGCCCGGAGGCATTAGGTCTTGTCACAGTCACTCCTTGCGATTAGCTACTTTTTCCACCTGATTGCCACCGTTGTGTGGATTGGCGGGCTGGTCATCATGACCGTGCTGGTATGGCCGGAAGCCGGGCGCGTTCTGGCCGAAAGCCCGGCGCTGCTGACTTTTCTGACACGGCTGCGTAAACGCTTCATGCCGCTGACGAATTTCAGCCTTGTCCTGCTGGTTGTAACAGGACTCATACAGATGACAGGCGACCCAAATTATGACGGCGTGTTACAATTCAACAATGATTGGAGCCGGGTGATTCTGCTCAAGCATATCGCCATCGCCGGGATGCTTGTGTGCGGCTCGGTGCTGCAATTTGGTGTGAACCCGGCGCTGGAACGGGCGACTCTCCTGGCAGAGCGGGGTAAGAGCGACCCGGTGGAGTGGGCGCGACTGCGCCGCAGTGAAGTGCGTCTGACCTGGGCGAACGTCATGCTGGGGGTGTTGGTGCTGGCGTTTACGGCCTGGGCGACGGCGATTTAACCAGGGGGGATATGTTGTCAAGTCGAGTGGGATTTGCGGCGGCGGCGCTGCTGCTGCTGCTGGCGGCGGGGCTGCGGCTGTGGCAAATCACAACACTGCCCGAAGGGCTGCATCAAGAAGAGATCAACGACCTGCTGATTACCGAGGTAGCGCGGCAGGGACGTATTGAAGTGTTATACGACCCGACCCGGCTGGGGATTGATACTACACCGCGTGAGGGCTTATATCCCGTTGTCCTGGCTGCTGTCACCAGTATAGTTGGCAGCGGCGGCATTCTCGGTTCGCATCTCTTCTCAGTATGGCTGAACCTTCTTGCATTGGCGTTGGTTTATGCCCTGGTGTCCCGCTTGTATTCGCCGCTGGCGGGTGTGGCGGCGCTGGGGCTGCTCAGCGTGAATATGTGGCATATTCTGGGTGGGCGTGAAATCTCGCGTGAGGCGTTGCTCCCCGCCCTGGTCACAGCCGTGATGCTCATGCTGGCGCGGGGCTTGTCGCTCTACCGGGAACACCATGCCCGGCTGCCTCTGACCACACCATTTGCTGCTCTGGGGCTGCTGCTCGGCCTGGGTTTCTATATCCATCCCACACACTTCATGATCGTGCTGGCGAGCATGATCCTCATCGCCTATATGATCCTTACGCGCAAGCCCGTGCCGCACCGTAATTACCTCACGTTTTCCCTCCTCATCATGATTATCATCGCCATGCCCTATGTCATCTCCAGTCTGAGGTTGCCGGAATTGGCCGGATCAGGCCGGGTTTTCGAGGGGTATCAGGCGGCGCAAACACCCCCGCTCGAAGCATTGGTGCGCGGGCTGAACGGAATCCTGTTCCGGGGCGATACCAGCCCGGTGCGAAACCTGCCCGGCCGCCCGCTGCTCGATCTGGTGAGCGGCCTGATTTTGCTGACCGGCATCCTGGTGGCGCTGCGTGAATGGCGCAAACCGCGCCACCTGCTGCCTTTACTCATGCTGACCGCCCTCCTTCCGCCCGCATTCCTCAAGGCTGACATCCCGAATTTTCAGGGCTACCTGGCGCTCCTGCCCCTGCTGGCGTTATTTTTCGGATTGGGTTTGAGTACGTTGGTGGTCAGTTTCCGCAAGAGTGGGCTGCGGTTGGTGTGGCTGGCACTGCTGGTAGGCGTGGCTTTCAACCTGGTCTGGACAGGGCGCGACCTTTTTACTGTCTGGCCGGAGCTGGAAGCTGTGCAAACGACTTACCACAGCCGTATTGGGCAAATCGCCCATTACCTTGACCAGACCGCCGGTGATATACCGACAGTCGTTTGTGTGCCGGGTTTACGTGAGCCGGAAACCGGGGCGATGCCCGATAATCTCGTTTTGCTGTATCTGATGCTCAATCGCCAGAATATCCCCTTCCGGTTTGCCGATTGCGGCACAGGGTTGGTGCTTGCTAATGGTGGCGCTGTTGAGCAGGTAATTTTTTTAGAGCCGGACGCGCTGGATAAAGTGCATCCTTACCTGCAAACCTGGCTGGCCCAGGGCGAAATCGTCAACCAGCCTGGCATCCCTAGAGATGCAGTTGTGCGCCTCAATGTTGAACAGGTACTGGCTGACCGGGTAGGAGCATTCACGACCACCGCGCCCGCCCAATTTGCGCCGGAGGTGGCCGGCGAAAACTCGATGGTACTGCCCCCGGTTGCCTTTGGCGGTAATGTTGCCTTTTTGGGTTATGAACTGCTGGAGAAAGGTGCTTATCCGCCGGGTGGCATCGTTACCGCAGTGACATATTGGCGGGTGGATGGTGAAACGCCGCCGGATTTACAGTTTTTTACGCACATTCTGGCTGACCCTGGGGCTGCGCCTGTGGCCCAGACGGATACAGTGAGTGTGTCCGTTCCCAGCCTGCAAGACCGGGATGTGTTCATTCAGGTCACCTTTATCCCGCTGCCTGAATCGCTGCCGGCAGGTGAGTACCGCGTCTCGATTGGCGCATACCAGACTGGCGGAGAGGGACGAATGCCGGTTCTGCAGGACGGCCAGCCCAGAGGAGACCGTCTGTTCCTGGGCAGTATTCAAGTGGCACAGGAACAGGATAGCTAATGTTTGAAATCGTCTTTCTTGGTACATCGGCATCTGCCCCTTCGATTCATCGGGGGCTGCCTGCCCAGGTGGTGCTGGCAGGGGAACATCGCTTCCTGGTAGATTGCGGCGAAGGCACGCAGCGCCAGATTCTCCGCAGCGGTGTGGGTTTCAAGCGGCTGAGTAACATCCTGCTCACGCACGCCCACCTCGACCATATTCTGGGGCTGGGCGGCTTGATTTCCACTTTCACCCGTTGGGAGAATATTGATTCGCTGGCACTATGGGGCGGCAAAGCGACGATCAGCCGGGTGCAGGCGCTTTTATTTGGCGTGGTGCTGGATTACGAACGTCTGGAAGTTGATATAAAGTTTTATGAACTTAAGCCGGGCCGCATGTTATCCGGTAAAGACTTCACAGTGAGCGCCTTCCCGGTTACGCACCGGGGGCCGGGCAATTTTGGGTTCGTTTTTCAGGAAAACAACCGCCGTCCATTCCTGGTGGAAAAGGCGGAGGCGCTGGGTGTTCCGGTAGGGCCGGATCGCGGACGATTGGTGAAGGGCGAGGCGATTACTTTGCCGGATGGTCGCCTGATTACGCCGGACATGGTATTGGGTGATGAAATCCAGGGTGTGAAACTGGTGTATATCGGTGACATAGGTCGGGCCGATGAAGTACGCGACGTAGTGGCGGATGCTGACGCGTTGGTGATGGAAGCAACCTTTCTGGATGCTGACGCAGAGGCCGCTGCCCACTTCGGCCATGTGACCGCCCGGCAGGCGGCGACTTTGGCGCGTGAAACCGGGGTCAAAACGCTGATTCTGACGCATATTTCCCGGCGCTACCGGGAGCGTGACATCAAAGCCGAAGCGCGGTCGGTCTTCCCCAATACGTATGTCGCCCGCGACCTGGAACATTATATTATCCGTCGCGGCAGGCCGGTAGAACGCAAACGCACCTATCAATCCGAAGAACCGGGCGAACCCGACGTAGAACATGACACTGAGGAATGATCTGTTTTGTTCACCCCAGGTTCTTGAAAAGCCTCTCAACCTTCTTCCATTATTGAAGGGAACTTTGAGTCTCTCATTTGATACGATTTCGCGAAATAGTCATCCGCGCTGAACCGATACTACTTGTATCTTGTCCGCCGCGCTAACCGTGGCTGGCTACAAAATGCCGCGCTCCCTCTATGCAGTCTCCAGTTTATTCCTTCACACAACACAGGCACTCTGCCATTCTCATATAAACTATTCAAAATATGGTCAAAATATATACACACTTATGACGTACTCATCATTGGCTATGTTTTGACTAATATTTGTCCTGTATTCTTATACATAGGTCACAGTCATAAACACTGAACTCACAAACAACCTGTTCAAACACAATAAGGAGAATACAGATGCGTAAAGTATTAGGGCTTTTGCTGGTTCTGGCATTGCTCATTCCGGCAGTCATTCCGGTGGCTGCACAGGGCAGCACAATTGTTGATCTGGCCGTAGCCGACGGGCGTTTCAATACACTGGTCGCCGCCGTCACCGCTGCTGGCCTGGCCGACACGCTGGCAAGTGAAGGGCCGTTCACGGTCTTCGCTCCTACCGACGATGCCTTCGCCGCGCTGCCTGCCGGTACGGTCGAGGCGCTGCTGAACGACATACCAGCGCTGACTGACATCCTGCTGTACCATGTGGTCGCCGGCAAAGTCATGGCCGCCGACGTAGTGAACCTGACTTCTGCCACCACCGTGCAGGGTTCGGATATCACCATCAGTGTAACCGATGACGGTGTGTTCCTGAACGACACCGTGAAGGTCATCATCACCGATCTCGAAGCCTCCAACGGTGTGATCCATGTCATTGACAGCGTGCTGCTGCCCCCGGCTGAAGCCGCGATGTCAGAGGACATGATGGAGCAGGACAGCGTGCATATCCGTGTCGCCCACTTCTCGCCCGATACTCCGGCGGTGGATGTCTATGTAAACGGCGAACTGAGCGCCATCCAGGGTCTGGCTTTCCCGACAATCACTGACTGGATTGAACTCCCAGCAAGCACATATAACATCGCGGTCTCCCCGGCGGGTACGTCCCTGACAGACGCGGCGATTGGCCCAGCTGATTTCGACCTGCCCGCAGGTGCCTGGATCACAATTGCTGCAGTGGGTTCGCTGAGTGATGGCACGTTGAAACCGGCAATTCTGATCGAAGATTATAGTGAAATCGCTGAAGGTGACGCCCGTGTTGCTGTCTTCCATGGGATTGAAGATGCCCCGGTGGTAGATGTTCTGGCTGGCGGCGCCCCGGTTATTCGCCAACTGGCCTTCCCCGGCACTTATGGCAATAATGACGGCCTGTTCATCCTTGATGTCCCGGCTGGCACCTATGACCTGGCCGTTGTCCCCAGTGGCGCGACCAGCCCGGTTGTGATTGACCTGGCCGGCACCACGCTGGAGTCCAACACTAACTACTTTGTCGCGGCCGTTGGCAGCCTCGCTGCGCCGCAGGTTGCGCTGGCCGCGACCAGCATGGACATGATGGGCGACATGATGGCCGAAGAAACCTCCGAAGACAGCATGAGCATGGGGACGATTGTGGACATCGCCGTAGCTGACGGGCGTTTCAATACACTGGTCGCTGCTGTCACCGCCGCTGGCCTGGCCGACACACTAGCAAGTGAAGGGCCGTTCACGGTCTTCGCCCCCACCGACGATGCCTTCGCCGCGTTACCCGCCGGCACGGTCGAGGCGCTGCTGAATGACATACCGACCCTGACTGACATCCTGTTGTACCATGTGGTTGCCGGTAAAGTCATGGCCGCTGATGTGGTGAACCTGACTTCCGCTACCACCGTGCAGGGTTCAGATGTCACCATCACTGTAACCGATGACGGTGTGTTCCTGAACGACACGGTGAAGATTATCATCACCGATATTGAAGCCTCGAACGGTGTGATCCACGTCATTGACAGTGTGCTGCTGCCGCCGAGCAACTAAGCAGTGTAGCAATCTCCTCTCCAAAGGTGAGGTCAGGCGAATACCCTGGCCTCATTTTTTGTTACCCAGATTAGCTTACCCGATCTTCCCGTAATGTAATCAGTGACCAGTGACGAATGCCGCGCGATACGCTACAATAAACCCCGTTTCGGGTGGCAATAAAGGAATAACAGGCAATGGCATTGAAGATTTATAATGTGCTGGGACGCGAAAAACAGGATTTCACACCGTTATACAAAGGTCGGGTGAATATCTACGTTTGCGGCCCTACCGTGCAGGACTATTCCCACATCGGCCATGCGAAAACCTATGTGGCCTTTGATGTTGTGACGCGCTACCTGCGCTACAGTGGCTATGATGTGCTGTACGTGCAGAATATCACCGATGTCGGCCATCTGCTTGAAAGCGGAGAAGACCGGATTTTGAAGAAGGCCTCACAACTTCAGGCCAGGCCGATGCAGATTGTGGAATTTTATACTCGTAACTACTTCGAGGATATGGATGCCCTGGGTGTCATCCGCCCGGATATTTCCCCGCGTGCCAGCGCACATATCCCCGAACAGATCAAGATGATTGAAACCCTGCTGGAAAAAGAGAACGCCTATGTATCCAACGGCAGCGTGTACTTCGATGTGACCAGCGCGCCGGAATATGGCAAACTCTCCAATCGTAAGATCGAGTCTCAGGAAGCCGGTTCGCGGGAAGCAGTGCGCGATGAAAAACACAACCCCGAGGATTTTGCGTTGTGGAAAAAGGCCGAACCGGAGCATATATTGCGTTGGGAGAGTCCCTGGGGTGAAGGATTCCCCGGCTGGCATATCGAATGCTCTGCTATGGCGAAGAAATACCTGGGGCCGACTTTCGACATTCACGGTGGTGGGGTAGATAACATCTTTCCACATAACGAGTCAGAGATCGTTCAGAGTGAATGTGCCAACGACGCCGACTTCGCCCGCTACTGGATGCTGGTCGGAAGCCTAACGGTGGACGGCATCAAGATGTCAAAGAGCTTAGGGAACTTCGTCACCATCAAGGACGCACTGAAAACTTACCGTCCTGAAGTGATCCGTATGTTCATGTTAAGTGCCCACTACGCCAGCCCGGTAGATTATAGTGAGGACGGCCTGCGCGGTTCGGTGGGTGGCTGGGAACGATTGTATGGCGCGGCGCGGTTGGTGCGGCAGGTGATGAACAATGCGCCCGATAGTGATGATAGCAACAGTTTCCTGGCACGGCTGGAACAGGCGAAAGCCGACTTCAGTACCGTGATGGATGATGACTTCAACACGCCGAAAGCGATTGCCGTACTGCAAGACCTCACCCGCGATGTGAACACGCTCCTCAACAGTGGGGCGGTGGTGGGCAAGCCGGTTTTAGAGGCGATTAACACGACTTATAGTACTCTGGGCGGTGACGTGCTGGGGATTATCCCGGCGGCGGAGAGCGCCAGCAGTGACGGCCAGCGCGAAGCTGGGTTGATTGAACTGCTGGTGAATTTGCGGGCAGCGGCGCGCAAGGGCAAGGATTTTGCGACCAGTGACCGCATCCGCGATGAACTCTTAAGCCTGGGCGTGGTGCTGGAAGACCGTCCTGATGGGACCGTGTGGCGGGTGAACTGACATGACCGAATTTGTCTACGGCCATTGGGCTGTGATCGAAAGCTTACGTGCCGGGCGGCGGCGGGTAGATCATCTTCTGGTAGCTGAGGCTGCTGAAGAGAAGGGGATGCTCAAAGACATCCTGACCGAGGCTCGCAAGCGCAGCGTGAAAATTCAACGTTCGCCGCGCCGTATTTTGGATGATATGGCGGGCGGCGCGAATCACCAGAGCGTGGTCGCACGAGTTGGCAATTACCCGTATGCCGATGTCGAGGATGCGCTATCGCTGGCACGAGAACGTGGGGAAAAACCCTTCCTGCTCATCCTCGATCTCCTCAAAGATCCACAAAATGTAGGTGTGTTGCTGCGGGTGGCCGAGGCGGTGGGTGTGCATGGTGTCATTATTCAGGAACGACGGAGCGTGGGCGTGACGCCGGCTGTCGTGAATGCTTCGTCCGGTGCGGTGGAATACCTGAATGTGATCCAGGTGAGTAACCTGGTTAATACCATGAAGCTGCTCAAAGAGGAGAATATCTGGATGATCGGTTTCGAGGCAGGACCGGAAGTGCCGCCGGTTGACCGCACTGACCTGGATATTGCGCTCGCGATTGTATTGGGGAGCGAAGGCGAGGGGATGCGTCGTCTGGTGCGCGATACGTGTGATATGACACTGACGCTACCGATGCGCGGGCATGTTGCCAGCCTGAATGTGGCGACTGCCGGTTCGATTGCTCTGTATACCGCCTGGCAGGCACGCGGTTGGCAGGGTTGGAAAGGATAAACACTTTTCGGGCCGCGACAGCATCCTTGCCAGGTACAGTACAGTCCAATCGAAAAGTGGGATACGTCAAAAGACAAGCATCATTAAAGCATTCTTTTTTTATACCCGGTATGGGTGATATATGCGCTGTGCCGGGTACAAACCCGACTGAGGTAGATATCATGATAAATGACATTCTAAACGAAACCAAACACAAAATGAAAGCCAGTTTGTCGGTGTTTGAGGAGGACCTGCATGGCATTCGCAGTGGGCGTGCCAGCACGGCGCTGGTGGATCGCCTGGTCGTCACTTACTATGACCAGGAGACTGAACTGCGCCAGCTTGCTAATATTTCGACCCCGGAAGCGCTGCAAATCCTCATCCGCCCCTATGATAAAACCGCAGTGCAGGCTATTGAGCGGGCAATTCACGCGGCCAATATTGGTGTGAACCCCAACATTGATGGTGATGTCATCCGGCTGAATATGCCGCCGTTGACGAAAGAACGCCGTCAGGAATTGGTGAAGTTCCTGCACAAACGCCTTGAAGAAGGGCGGGTCACAATCCGCAACATCCGGCGCAGTGCCAATGATGACCTGAAAGAGTTCGAGCGCGAAAAGCTGATATCCGAAGATGAACAGGAGCGGGGTGAGGCCGAAGTGCAAAAGCTCACCGACGAGTATATTGCCAAACTTGAGGAATTGGGCAAAGCCAAAGAACAGGAAATCCTGGAGGTTTAGCCCGGTTTTAGCAGGAACAAGGGACTCATTGGAAACTATTGTAGGGGCATGATTATGCGTTTTAAGAAATTGGCACGGTGTTATGGTTTGGGGGCGGGCGCAATATATTGCGCCCCTACCTGTCCCTCAATTTAGGGCGATTCTCTAGGCACGTGACCGCCCGGTTTATCTCCGTGTTGAGTTGTAAAACTGCATTATCGTGCCCCTGTCCAGGACGCAGACTGTCTTACTGGATGAAACTGTAAATCCGTCCCTTTGCTCCCTTTTTTCGCCCATGCCGGTATCGAGTTGCATATTGCCAGGCGCACGATGAATCGCATCCTACGGAATCTGATCCCGCTGCTGTTCCTGCTCGCCGCCTGTGAGCAGGAAGGTGCTGTGCCGCCGACTATGGTTGATCTGGCCGCGCAGCCCAAACAGCTTGCCACCGTGTATATCTCCCCCACGCCAAATGAAATCCAGCGGCAGGCTACCCAGGCCGCCGTTCCCCCGCTGGTAACGTCCGTTCCTGTAGTGCCCGCCGTCGCGCCAACTGCCTATATCGGGGTGTTCCTGGGGGAGGCGGTGGATGAGAACGAGAGGCCGGTTATCAACCTCCCGAATCCGGTGCAGCCCACGGCGCCGGGTGTCGTAGAGCCAAGTAACTGCTTGCTGGTGGCCGACCCGATTTACGGGAATGGCTGGGAGGCGAACCCTACAGTAACGAGTGTGCTGGGCTGCGCGCTGCAACCGACAGTACCATTCCGGGGCGTGATGCAGGTTTTCGAGCGCGGCGTGATGTACTGGCGGGGCGATACCAATGAAATCTGGGCGATTGCTACCAGCGGCGCGGCTGCCGGGCGCTTCTGGTACGCGGCAAATCTACCGGAAGGCAGCAACGATGATTTGACCGCGCCGGAAGGTCTGCGCGTGCCGGTGCGCGGCTTCGGCATGATGTGGCGCAGTGTGACGGGTGTGCGTGATTCGCTTGGCTATGCCCGTATTGATGAGCAGGAAATCTCCATGCAGTCGCAGCGTTTTGAGGGGGGCTTATTGCACCTGGATAGCGCCGCCGGGCAGGTGTTCGTCCTGCTGGTGGATGGCCGCGCCTTCGGGCCGTATTGAGCAGCTACCGGTTGATGTGAATTGCTGACAACAAGAACGCCCGGCCTCCCATACGAGAAGCCGGGCGCTGCATACTGACAACCGACAACTGTTCCCTATTGCAGGAAGCCCCGCAGCACGGTCTGGAGAATGCCGCCGTTCTTGTAGTAATCAATCTCCACCGGGGTATCAATACGGACGATCGCCTGGAAGGTTTTCACCGTGCCATCCGCGGCGGTAGCCTTGACCGTGAGTTTCTGTCCGGGCTGCAAGGTATCATCCAGCCCGACGAAATCGAAGGTTTCCTGCCCGGTCAGCCCCAATGACTGCCAGCTTTCACCCGCCTTGAATTGCAGCGGCAGTACGCCCATCATCACCAGGTTACTGCGGTGGATGCGCTCGTAGCTGGCCGCGATGACAGCCTTCACGCCCAGCAGCAGCGTGCCTTTGGCCGCCCAGTCGCGGCTGGAACCCATGCCGTAGTCGTTCCCAGCCAGGATGACCAGCGGCGTTTTGTCGGCAGCATACTTCATGGCCGCGTCGTAGATGGGCATTTCCTCGCCGGTGGGCAGATAGTAGGTGACACCGCCCTCGCTGCCAGGTACCAGCAGATTCCGCAGCCGGATATTGGCGAACGTCCCGCGTGTCATCACCTGGTCATTGCCACGCCGCGCCCCATAACTATTGAAGTCCAATGGGGCTACATCATGGTCTTGCAGGTAAAGTCCCGCCGGGCTTTTGGCGACGATACTGCCCGCTGGGGAGATGTGGTCGGTTGTTACCGAGTCCGCGAATAGTCCCATCACTCGCGCTCCTTGAATCGGCTGGATGCCCTCGGCTTGCGGCGACAGGCCCACGAAGAAGGGCGGTTCTTGAATGTAGGTACTGTACTCGTCCCAGGTGTAGACATCCCCGCTGGCACTGGGAATAGCGTTCCAGGCTTCGTTGCCTTTATAGACATTGCCGTACTGTGTCTTGAACATTTCCGGCGTCAGGCTGCTCTGCACCACGTCCATGACTTCGGCCTGGGTCGGCCAGATGTCCTTGAGGTACACATCATTCCCGTTGGTGTCCTGTCCGATGGGATCGTTCTGCAGGTCAATGTCCACCGTGCCTGCCAGGGCATAGGCCACGACCAGCGGTGGCGACGCCAGATAGTTCGCCCGCACCTGGGCATGAACCCGCCCGGAGAAGTTGCGGTTGCCGCTGAGGACGCCGGCAGCGATGATGTCGCCCTGTGTGATGGCTTTCGAGACAGGTTCGGGCAGCGGCCCGCTGTTGCCAATGCAGGTCGTGCAGCCATAGCCCACTGTGTAGAAACCGATTTGTTCCAGGTAGGGGGTCAGCCCGGCGGCGTTCAGGTATTCGGTGACGACCTTTGAGCCGGGGGCGAGGCTGGTCTTGACATACGGCTTGCGGGTCAGGCCTTTTTCGGCGGCTTTCTTCGCCACCAGCCCGGCAGCCACCATCACTGATGGGTTGCTGGTGTTGGTGCAGCTTGTAATGGCGGCAATCACCACTGAACCATGCTGAATCTGGGTGCTGTGGCCGTTGTCTTTCACAACCGCCTTAGCGCCGAGTTTCTCATCGGAGAGCTGGTAACCCTGCGGGCCAACCGGCGCACGCAGCGCCTTCTGGAAAGCGGGCTGCATATCGCGCAATGTGACGCGGTCCTGTGGGCGCATCGGCCCGGCCAAACTCGGCTCAACAGTGCCCAAGTCGAGTTCCAGCGTGTCGTTAAATTCGGGATCAGGCGTGGCATCGGTGCGGAACAGTCCCTGTTCTTTGCTGTAGCGCTCCACCAGTTGTATGAGCGCCTCGTCGCGCCCGGTGCGGTGCAGGAAGCTCAGTGTTTCATCATCCACCGGGAAGAAGCCCATCGTCGCGCCGTACTCCGGTGCCATGTTGGCAATCGTCGCCCGATCTGGAAGGGACATACTGCTCAGGCCGCTGCCATAGAATTCGACAAATTTGCCGACGACACCCTTCTTACGGAGTATCTGGGTGACGACCAGCACGAGGTCGGTGGCCGTCGCGCCTTCCGGCAGGCTGCCGGTCATCTTGAAACCGATGACTTCCGGCATGAGCATGTACACCGGCTGTCCCAGCATGGCCGCTTCGGCTTCGATCCCGCCCACGCCCCAACCGAGCACGCCCAGGCCGTTAATCATGGTGGTGTGGCTGTCCGTACCGAGCAGCGTATCCGGCAGCGCGACCTTGCCCCCTTCGCCATCGTCAAACAGTTGGACGACTTTCGCCAGGTATTCCAGGTTGACCTGGTGGACAATGCCGGTAGCCGGGGGGACGACTTTGAAGTTATCGAAGGCTTTCTGCCCCCAGTGCAGGAACTCATAGCGTTCGCGGTTGCGTTCGAACTCAAAACTCGAGTTGAGGGCGATGGCATCCGAATTACCGAATACATCCACCTGTACCGAGTGGTCAATCACGAGGTCAACCGGGATAATCGGGTTGATCTTCTTCGGGTCGCCGCCCATCCGCGCCATTGCGCTGCGCAGCGCCGCCAGGTCTACCACCGCCGGGACGCCTGTAAAGTCCTGCAAAATGACGCGGGCAGGCTTGAACGGGATTTCTACGGCGTTGGGGTGTTTATCGTCCCAACTGGCAATATTATAGACGGCTTCTTCGTTCACCTGGAAGTTATCCAGGTTGCGGAGCGCGTTTTCCAGCAGAATTTTGATGCTGAATGGCAGTTTCTCGACATGGCCGACTCCGCGTTCCGCCAGCTTGCTCAGGCGGTAGATGGTGGCGGAGCCGCTGCCGGTGTTGAACGTGCCGCGCGCGCCAAAAGTGTCCAAAATTTTACTCATGTCTTATCCCTTCGCTTGTGGATAACAGGAACGTGATAGATGTATCACCCATAGAAAGTGAGATTGGGTTGCAAGATGAAAAATGATACCAAGATACCCGATAACCGTTGTATAGAATGTGCTGGTACAACGCTGTACACTATCCTGTACCCATTCTACCGGAATTTTTTGAGCCGGTCAGTAGTGTGTCTGTCGGGGTGTGGTATAAAAGATTTTTATAGTAGCGTCCCGGTGTGCTAGACACAATTGCCCCAGTTAGCGTACCATAGAGACCATTGTTGCGACATATACCAGGCAGACACTATGATAAATGCGGATTTGATGGCGGTGATTTACGGGCTGCTCTCGGCAGCCTGCTGGGGGGCGGGGGATTTCAGCGGCGGCCTTGCATCCCGGCGCGGCAGTGTGTTCAGTGTGGTTATCGTCTCGCAGGTGATCGGTCTGGTCATCCTGGCGCTCCTGGCGCTGGCGCTCGATAAGGAAATGCTGACTCCCGATCATATCCTATGGGGCGGGCTGGCCGGGATGTTCGGTGGCGCGGGTTTGCTGGCGCTCTACCGGGGCTTGTCGCAGGGTAACATGAGTGTGGTCGCGCCGGTTGCCGCCGTGGTGACGGTGGTTGTGGCCGTCATCGTGGGGATCGTGATTGAAGGTCTGCCCGGAATTCAGGCGCTCATTGGATTTGCCTTTGCGCTCGGCGCGGTATGGTTCGTATCGCAAATCAATCACGGGAAAACCCAGTGGGGCGATCTGAAAATGCCGGTCGCCGCCGGATTGGGATTTGGCCTGTTTATGGTGTTCCTGGATCATGCCGGAGCAACTTCGGTCTTATGGCCGCTGGTTGCTGTCCGTGTCGCGTCTATCAGCCTGCTGTTCAGCATCGCCACGATCACCCGGCAGCCCTACATTCCGGGGAAAAGCCAGCTTACGCTCATTGCGGTAGCGGGAATCCTGGATTCAGGCGGTAATGCCTTTTTCGCGCTGGCAGCCCAGGCCGGGCGGTTGGATATTGCGGCGGTAGTGGCGTCGTTGTATCCCGCCATGACGGTGCTGCTGGCATGGGTGGTTCTGAGAGAGCGCATCAGCCGGCAGCAGTGGCTTGGCGTGGTTTTCGCACTGCTGGCAATTGTGCTCATCGCCGCCAATTAGCTGTAACGGATAATTACATCAATCATAGCAATGATGATGAATATGATATACGCGGCAACCAACCCCACAATTCCCATGATGATGAAACGAATTACGGCAGGAAGGCGCTGAAACCACGTAGGTGCAATTTCAGTGGGTTCCGTCTCACCTTTCCAGTGAGCATACTTGTGGTAATAAGAACCCTTCATCATGGCGCGATCAGATATGTCAAAAGGCATTCCTATTTTTAACCGGCCATAGACCCGCTTTTTTAAAAATGCTCGAGGGCTGTTGGTCGTGAAGGTAAATTCGGACAGGTGCTGCACAAGCAACAATCGAGGACGCCTGTAACTCAGAAAGACGTAATCGCCAGCCAGCAGGCCGGACCACACACCGAATCCAGCCCCGACCCATATACGAATTACATCAGCATCCTTCTTTAAATCGGTCTTCATGAATGTTTTCCAGGTATCCTGGTAAAGATTGGCATCTGCGTCGGACGGCTTGACGATATTCAGTCGGGTGTAACGGGTATAGGCTGTACGGAACTGATAGGCCCATTGGAGTTGGAAAAACCCCAAAATACCTAGCGGCAGGGACGCATAGGCGAAAAAAATCAGAGCGATATTCCAGATACCCGCCGCTAGAAACAGAACAACAAATCTGAAAATTGCCGGATTGTCGGGCTGTATAATGGTCATGAAACTATGCAGGGCAAGGGCAATACCGATAATGATCTGCACCGTTTTTAACACCTGATAACTGCTCGGCGCAGGTAATGCCCCCAACCAGATTGTGAGCAACCCTAGAATGATATTGACCCACCCGTTTGTCCGCAACCAGTTTGTCCGAACCTTGTATAAATGCGTATTTTGAAGACTCGTTATTTCGTTAGCGGTGAGATTGGCTAACCGCTGTTTCAGATCAGCCATCTTATTTTGTTGGGATTCCGCCATTGCAATCGCCTATAGTGAATTGGGTAATACTTCTATTCTAACAACGTTTGTCATATCTGCTGGTGTGGAATTTAATATTTGTCACCCACTCGGCGTACTCACTATTTCACGTTAAAATGGTCTTTATGAAAACAATTCGATTTCTCAGCCTACTCATACCCCTTTTCTTTGCCAGTCATCTGCATTTTCCTGTTCAGGCACAGATTACCGATATAGGCCAACCATTCTACTCTTTGGATAAATCCACTTATTTCCGCTATCCAATAGGATGGATTGTTGAAGAATATCCAGAAGAAGACCTAGCCTTATTTTTGCTGGCAAACAGTCAGGAATCGTTAGCCCGTGCCAAAGATTCCAGAATAGACAAGGGAGACGTGTTTATTGAAATCATTATTGGAAACGATACGCTAATCGAGATAGGCGAATCCTTTCAATCGGAAATTCTGACAAAGTTCCCAGCCGCGATTGTTCGGGATACATTTCTGGGAGGCAGAACGGCTACCATCATTTCCCAGGACAATTTTCCGGTAGACAACGATTTTTCAATAGATATACAGATCATTATGCTCTCCCTCGAAGATCACACCGTGCTCCTCGTAGCTATCTCGTCCCCCGGCGAGCTAGAACGCTTCCAGGAGGCTATTTTCGGAATCGCTGAATCGTTACAGGTCGCAACAGCACCTACCGAGTCTGATGGGTTCATTTCCACTTTTGAGGCTGATGATCCCAACAATGACCTGTGGACGCAGGATACAGAGGATACGGTTCGCCAGTCCCACATCACCAATGGACTCTACGAACTGAAAGCCTTGGAACCTAACACCGCACTTTTCGGGTTTGCCCACAATGGCCTGTCTTTTACGGATGCTGTCATTGACATGGAAATCGTCAACGCGGAGGAAATGCGGGCGACGGTACGCAGTTATGGCGTCATCTTCCGCAGGCAAACAGCGGAAAACTTCTATCTTTTTGAAGTGTTCACGGACAACCATTATGGAATCTGGAGGTTGGTAAATGGCACATGGGAGGCGCTTTTAGAAGAAAGTTTCCAGACTATCCCGGAAGAAAGCCGCCCGCATGAAGGTGAACCCATAAACCTTCGGGTTTCAGCGCAAGGCCATGAATTCACCGTGTTTATCAACGATCATGAACTGACCACTGTTTCTGATGATATGTTTTCATCAGGCGGGGTCGGCATCTATTTGGTGTCAGCGGACGTAGATAAGGCCGTGCTACAGGTTGATCGTTTCAGCGTTTCGACAGAAATCCCGCACTAGGGATTCACCCCCGCACCCGACCCAACAGGGCAGCACGTAAGTACTGCCCATACTTAAGGCAGAGTACCTATGGACGGCTCATAACGGGCTGCCATGATACATGCCCCATTAAGCCGCCTTCGGAGTTGATGCCATAACTCAGGCGGCGGCGGTTGCTGCCATCCGCGTCCATCACATAGACATTATCGCTGTCATCTTCATGATCAAGTGAGACGAAGGCGATCTGGCTGCCATCCGGCGACCACTCCGGGGCATAGTCGAAAGTCGAACGATCCGTCAGGCGGTGCTGGTTTGTGCCATCCGCATTCATCGTCCAGATGCCATCGTTTGAGACATACGCAAGAGTCTGGTCATCCGGCGACCAGACCGGATCAACCGCCAGATTCGTCACCAGATGGTGCACATTCGTCCCATCGGCGTCCATGACATAGATTCCGGCATTACTTCCCAGGGTGTTATAAAAGGCAATGCGTTGACCATCGTGCGACCAGACCGGGCCATAGCCCCAGGCATCCTCCACCAGGAGGTGCAGGTCGGAGCCGTCCGCATTCATGATGTAGATGTCATTACCGTAATGGACACCTTGTTGGGTGAATACAATAGATTTGCCATCCGGCGACCAGGCGGGATACTGCTCAAGGACAGGTTCCTGGGTCAGACGGTGCAATTCAGCGGTATCCACGTCCACCACGTAAATGTCATAGTTGAACAGCGGGTTGCGATCCCGGTAGGAGACAAAAGCAATGTGTTGACTATCCGGCGACCAGGCCAGGGAAAGGCTGATACTGGGTCCATCGGTCAGACGGCGTTGATTGCTCCCATCAGCATCCATTACGTAAACATTATGGCTGTTGCCTTCATCCATGATGAAAGCCAGTTGGCGGCCATCGGGCGACCAGACCGCGCCAAAGCTGTTCTCGGTTTCCAGAAGACGCCGGAGACTCATGCCGTCGGCATTCATCACGTAAGTCGTATACAGGGACTCATAATACGCGCTAAAGACGATCAGGCCGTTGCTGATGGGGGTATCGCTCACCTGGAAATCCCCGGATGCACCCGCCATACCCGGAGTCATGAAAGCCCATGCCAGCAGCACACTCAAGAAGACGCTGAAACCGGGTAGGACTGTTTTTGTTCGTTTGCCATTCATGCACGCTAGCCTTTCAAAGGGTATGATCACGAAATTTCTCAGAACCGCACTGACCCTGTGATGAGGATGGGCAGCCTCGTTAGCAGACATTGTACTGTATCACTCGTTTTTCGGGAGCAGGTGAGGTGCAGTTGTAGGCTATCCGCAGGCCACCCAGCAGGGCAGCGTATAGTTGTAGGCTATATCCGTATCCGCCGTGACCAGGATTTCGACAGGGGCCTCCCAGAAGTTCTTCATATCGCCGTTTTGCAGAATCACCGTCTTGAGTTCCAGCCCGTAAGCTGGATAGACTGCGCGGTGCGTCTGGAAGGTGTCCGGCATCACCCGCGAACGGCCAATCGTCCCCTTTTCCGGCGCGCCCATCAGCAGCCAGAACTCGGCAAACGGCGTCGGCGTCAGGATGCGAATCAGGTAGACCATGCCGTCCCGTATCTCCACCTCGCCATAGCCCCCGCCACGCCCGAACAGAGACGGCTGCTGGCCGTTCCAGGCCCAGCGCAGCGTGCCGCTTCCGGTAATCGGTGGCGATGACTCCCTAATCCAGGGATGATTAGCGAGAATCGCGGCGGCTTTTTCAGCAGTGGTCACGCCAGGGCGCAGGCCAAGCAGACACGGCGCGGGGCAGTCCGCTGCAGGCAGCATCGCTCCCCGCGCTTCGGTGTCCGGCGGCCCCGCAACAATAGCTATACCCAGGACAGCAAAAACAAATGACAGCAGCAGCGCCCCGCCTGCCAGTATACGAAACATGGTTCAGCTCAACACTAAAGGGTCATATATCCCCATCATAGCAGCGATCCCCGCCAGATGTGGCTGGCAAAGTGCCCGATACTGTCATCAAATTGTCAGGGGAAATACAGGCTTACCGGAGAACTGTGTCTGTGCAGGGACAACAGATAAGTGTGCGACCACTCATCAGACCGAATCGCGCCGGATATAAGGGCAAGGTTGTTGGTGTTGGATTGGCGTCTGCATGGGGGAGTCTGATTCGAGTTGTTCGATCAGATAGGTAATCGCCCATTGACCCATCTCATAATGGGGGAGTTGCATCGTGGACAATCCGGGGCGGAGGGCTTCCGCAATACTTTGCTGATTATCGAAACCGACAATCGCCACATCGCCGGGGATGCGCAGCCCTTGCTCTTTCAGGGCGTCGTATGTCCCCATCGCTGTCCGGTCTGTCCCGCAAAAGATCGCGGTGGGCGGTTTGGACTGGCGCATTAATTCGTAGCCAAGCGCATATCCTGAATCGGCATGGCCGCCGCCTTTGCCGACCAGCGCCTCATCATAGGGTACACCGTAATCCGCCAATGCCTGCCGGTAGCCCGCCAGCCGTCCTTTTGAGGCCGCCGTACCGGGTTCGGTCGGGTGAATATTGATGAAGGCCACCCGCCGGTGCCCGGCTGCAAGCAGCACCTGAGTAGCCTCGTAGCCCCCCTGGAATTCGTCCGGGACAACGGAGGACAGCGAACGATCTTCAATATAGCAGTTCGCCAGCACCGTTGGCACCTGAGTGATCGATTCGGGCAGGGTCACCGGCTGGTGGTACATTGCGGCATAGATAATGCCTTCGACCTCGCGCTCAACCAGGGTCTTGATCGCTTTTTCAGCACGGGCCGGGTTATCCCCCATGTCTATCACCAGGAGGATATAGTCCTGATCCCACACGGCATCCTGGGCGCCTTTGATAATATCGCCGGCGAAAGGTGAAGTGGCAACTTCATCGGTCAGAAAGCCGATCAGCCGCGAACGCTGAGTCCGCATGTGCCGGGCGGAAAAACTTGGATAGTAGTCCAGTTCTTCCATTGCCTGGAGGACACGCTGGCGAGTATCTTCCTTCACATAAGGATGGTTATTCAGCACACGGGAAACTGTACCAGCCCCTACACCCGCTTTATCTGCAATGTCCTGTAGTGTTGCCCGTTTCGCCATGCGCCGTCCTTTAATACGATTTCACCCCTTTTTTACCAGCAACCGCCCGTCTTCAGCAAGGGTAACTGGTATCGGGTCGCTGATTTCACCCACAAATTCACCAGATGTGTCGAAATTCAGGAACGCCATGAAATTCCAGCTGCCGTCCGCACCCTGGATCAGCTTACCAGAATATAGAGTGCCGACCTCATCCCCCACCAGGAATTCATCAGTCAGATAACGAAACGGCCCATCCGGGGTGTCGCTCACCAGGTAATGTGTCCCTGTTTCCGGTGTGATTCCAGTGCGTGCCCACCGCGCCTGGGAGTGATGACTCGCGGATGTGGAAAACAGCAGGTAATAGCGACCTTGAATGAGAACTAACTGCGGCACTTCCATATCGCCAAACTCGCCCGGCTGTGTTACTGGACCCAGAATGTTCCATTGGTGCAGGTCGGGGGAGGTTACGTGGGCGATGACGCCCCGTCCGTCAGCAGGGCCGTCCTTCACCCGCGCCGTGATGTAGGCGTGGAACAAGCCGGTCTCCGGGTCACGGAAGAGGTATGGGTCACGCCAGGCTTCATCATGCCAGGCGGCAAAATCGAGTTTTTCATACCACTGCGGATCAGCTTCCATCAGTGGTTTGCTGCCAATGCGCTCCCAGTTGAGCAGGTCTTTTGACGTGGCGTACCCGATGCGCTGAATGTAGCCCCGTTCCCGTCGGGTGCTGCCCGTGTAAAACAGATACCACAGCCCATCATGTTTGATGATGCTGCCCGTCCAGGTCGTGAAGTCATCCCATGAGACGGTTTGTGCGGGAGAAATCGCGTCCGGCAAAATCTCCCAGTGGCGTAGGTCCTGCGACACCGCGTGACCTACCGAGACATTCCAGTGCCGGAACTGCTCGACTTTGAGTGACTTATCCGCTTGCAGATAGAAGATGTGGGTTCCGGCGTCATCCCGCGCGAACCAGAAATCCCAGATCCATTTATTTGCCAGTTTTAGCATGAACTAACCCTTTACACCTGTTGAGGCGATACTTTCGATAAAGGTCCGCTGCAAGAGCAGGTAGACGATCAGCACCGGGATGGTCAAAGTGGATAGATAAGCCATAATCTCACCCCAGGCGATGTCGAGTTGGAAGAAGTATTGCAACCCCACCATAACCGGGCGATATTCTTCCTGCTGTACCACGATCAGCGGCCACAGGAATTGATTCCACATATCCAGGATACGCAGAATCGTGGCGGTGGCGATGACCGGCCCGGAAATCGGGATGATGATACGCCAGTAAATCTGGAAGGAATTTGCCCCGTCAATTCGCGCCGCTTCCACGATCTCCTGCGGTAAATCCTTGAAGAACGAATAAAACAGGAATATCTGGAATGCTGATGCGATGAACGGGATAATCTGGACGTGGTGACTATTGAGCCACCCCTGCGTGATGTAAATACCGTCCAGGCCGATGTGCAGCCAGGGCAGCGTGTTGACGATCAACAGCAGGGGGATAGCGAAGGTCTCGAACGGCACAATAAAAGTTGCCAGGATTACCGAGAATATAGTGTTTTTCGCCCGCCAGCGCAGCAGTGCAAACGAGAAGGCTGCCATCGAATTGACAACCAGGCCGAGAGCGACTGTCGTCGCCGTTACCAGGATCGAATTTCCCACAAATGTCGTCATCGGGACACGGCGGAAGGCGTCTTCATAGTTCTGTAATGAGAGATTCCCCACCGGCAGGAAGGCGCGGAAAGACGCGGTGTCGCGCAGCAGTTGTTCCTCTGGCTTGAGCGACGAGAAGATCATGAACAGAATCGGCAGGACGAAGATCAACGCCACCAGGATCAAGAGTGTGTACTTGCCGGCCAGCGAGATGGAGAAACCGCTTGGAAGGAATAAACGGGAACGTGTTATAGGTTGTGCCTGGGTCGTCATGCGGTTTTCTCCCGCGTCAGGTAACGCTGAACCAGCGTGATAATCAGGACGAAGAAAAAGAGGACAACCGAGATAGTCGAACCGCCCGCGATATCTTGTTTTTCATAGCCACGAATGACGGTCTGGAAAACGATGGATTGGGTTGAATCAAGCGGGCCACCGCGTGTCATGGCTTGAATTTGGGCATACAAACTGAAAGCCTGCATGGTGATAACCACCAGCACGAAGACAGCGGTGCTGCGCAGCCCCGGCCAGGTGACAAAGCGGAACTTCTGCCAGCGCCCCGCGCCATCAATGGACGCTGCTTCATAGAGTGTCCCTGGGATGTTCTGCAGCCCCGCCAGCCAGATGACCATGTGGAAACCCACACCTTGCCATACCGACATGATGAGGATTGACCATAATGCGGTAGAGGGGTCGCCCAGCCAGTCATGTGGCTGGAATGCGCCAAAGGTAATCGCGCTGAGGATGGTATTCAGCATCCCGTTCTGGCCGTCGTAGATGAAGCGCCACAGGAACGAGACAACGATCAGCGAAGTGACCACCGGCATGAAATATACCGTGCGGAAGATGTTAATCCCTCGCAGCTTCTGGTTAATCAGCAAGGCCAGCAGCAGCGCCAGCCCGCCCTGGATGGGCGCGACGAACAGCACAAACAGTGTTGTGTTGAACAACGCTTTCATAAACAGAACGTCACTGGCGAGCATATACACCCGTGTTTCCCCGATATTCCAGGAGAACCACTCCCGCAGCCCATCAAGTTCCGGGTAATCCGGGTTGCCGCGTGTGTAGTCGCGCAGGCGCGGGTAAGTCGGGTTGCCATCCTCATCCAGGACGGGCAGACCGGTTTCCTCATCCAGAAGCGGGTCGAGTGTGAAGGTTCGCACTGTGAGCAGGTTCTGGAAGTTGCGCCAGCCGACAAATTCGGTTGGATTAGGGGAGATGAGGCGTTGGTTGGTAAAGGCGAAGCCAAACGCCATAAAAAACGGCAGTATGAGAAACGTGAATATGAGTATGATGGCCGGGGCAGCCATCAGCCAGCCGATAATCGCTTCTTTTCGCTGGTAAGTGGGGGCGTTCGCCGGGGCTAAAAGCCGGCTCCAAAGCGGTACTGATTTACGCGCAGTATCAGTTGCCATAAAAAGAATCCCTTAATAGGCGTAAATTAAATGGAAGGCTGTGGGCAAGCCGGCGAACCGTCCGCCCACAGCCTGATCTAATTATTGTGCTGATTTATTCGAAACCGTAGCCGTTGTTGTTCTGGATGTCGGCTTCAATCGCGTCTACAGCCGCATCCAGGGCATCTTGAACGTCTGCGCCGTTGGCGATGTCAGCCAGTGCTTTCTCAAATTCGAGTGCCATGACGACGTAACCAGGGGTGACAGGGCGTACTAACGCCTGCTCGTTGCTGAGTGCGAAGAAGACCTCCAATGGGCCACCCGGGGCGTAATTCTTGGTCAGTGCTGCCGCGCTCGGTGTGGACGGGATCAACCCGATGCCATCGGAGAAGGCCGCCAGGTACTTATCCTGGAGCGCGAACTCGATGAAGGCGTTTGCGCCCTCAGGGTTTTCGCTGTTGGCAGAGACACCGAACTGCCAGGAGGCCGCTCCGATAATGCCGCCATGACCGAAATCGGGGGCAGGCAGGAACAGCATATCGTCGCCGAAGGCATCCAGGGCGCCAATCGCTGCCCAGTTGCCGTTCCATTGCAGGGCGTAACGTCCGTCAATGAAGCCGGTGTCACGGTCTGCGCCGTCCTGGGAGGTACCAGGGGCCAGGCCGCGATCAAACAGGCTCTGCCACCATTCGCCGAATGCCAGCGCAGCTTCGCCGTTCAGGACGTCTTCGGAAGCCAGGTAGGTGCTGCGGTCAATGATGTCGCCACCGAAGCTCTGCAGTAGGGGCGAGAAGGCATACGGATACCATTCGCCCGTCCAGGCCATACCGAGGTCAAAAGCGTATTCGAATTCGCCCGTCGCCTGTAGTGTTTCCAGGATGGCGTCGAATTCTTCGCCCGTCCAGGGTTCTTCCAGGGTGGGGATGCGGATGCCGTTGGCTTCCAGGACTGAACGGCGCGCATAGATCGCTACCGCTGCGTCCCACAGACCGACTGAGTAAATCTGCCCGTCCCATACACCAATCGTGCCGGGCAGGAAGCCATCCAGAGCGCCTTCGGACAGGTTCAGGGGTTGCAGATAGCCTGCCCACGCCCAGTTCGGCATCACCGGACCGTCTACGTCAATGATGTCGGGCAAGCTGCCGGACAGCGCCGCCGCAACGATAGATTCGTTGTAGGATTCCTGCGGGAATTCTTCAAGTTCGATTGCCCAGGTACTCTGCGAGGCGTTAAAGTCGTCAATGATCTGGACGATGATGGAGCGTTCAACTTCGTTGCCTGCGCCGTGATACCACAGACTCAGGGCAGTCGGGCCGTCCTGGGCCATGACAGACAGGCCGCTCAGCATAATGCTGGCGACGAACAGAATGAGCATGAAACGTTTCACTGGAAAATCCTCCAAAATAGTGAAATTATTGGGTATGAAAATCTTGGTGTGCTGCGATCATTGTGGATGGGCCGATAGGTATCTCCCTTCTTAAGACAATGAAGATGTGGAAACGATTCCACAGTGGGGACGAAAAGAACGCGAAGTGATTTATTGTGGAAACGATTCCATAATACCCTACTTCAAATTTCTTGTCAAATACCTCGTCACCCCCTGTCAAGGGCCTGACGCACTGCATGAATTTCATAAATTTCCCGACCATCGGATTCATATCCCTTGACTGCGCGTAAATAGTCAATTACATTGATTATCAATGCATTTGATTATCAATAAGGTTGATAAATGTGACCAATGAACCCTGGACAGCCTATGACCTGGCTGAGGAGTTATTAAAGGTCATTCCTTCAATGGGCAGGTTGATGGATCTTTATATCCGTGAGTCCGGCGAGGAAGAGACCACCCACATGCAAGTGCGCGTGTTGTTTCATATCATGGAGCATCAGATAACTGCCAGTGACCTGGCAAAGAAGCGCCGGGTTAGCTTGCAGGCCGCCAGTGCTTTTGTTCAGGGATTGGTGGAGCGTGGGTGGGTAGTTCGTATTCCTGATCCGAATGATAGACGACAGTTCCTGCTGCAAGTCACTCCGCAAGGACTGGAACATGCACAAGCAGTCCGCGAACGTATAACCACCTTCCTGGCAGGCTTTTTAGAAGCATTGTCTGCCGAAGAAGTCGTCGCCGCAAAAGTTTTTCTACCGTCGCTCTATCGGCTTCTCATGGAGCAAATGGAAACCGGTAAAGTAACCCAAGAGAAGCAAGAGTCTATTCTAGAGGAATAAACAGCCCTATGATTCGGTTAGCAAGATATCTCAAGCCATTTACCCTCCTGTTACTGGTCGTCGTCGTTCTGTTATTCGTCCAGGCGATGGCTGATCTCACTCTGCCAGACTATATGGCACGGATCGTTAACAATGGGGTGCAGCAGAGCGGCGTAGATAGTACCGTCGCTCAGGCCGTCCGCAAGAGCACCATGGATAAGCTTATCTTGTTCATGAGTGATACAGATGCCGCCACTGTCCTCAGTCACTATACCCTGGTTGACACATCCTCAGCCGAATACGATCAGTATGTTGGCACGTACCCCACGCTTGCCAGCGAACCGATTTACGTACTCAACCCGCTTACTGGTGAGGAATTCGACCAGCTAAGACCCATTCTGAGCAAGGCTTTCCTGATCGTGGGGGTCATTGAACAGGCGGTGGCAAATCCCGACCAGGCCGCCGATGGCGGTACGGTGGGTGGATTTGACATGTCCAGCCTGCCCCAGGGAACTGACCCGTTTGCCATGCTTTCTGCGCTTCCCGCCGCGCTGCGTGCGCCCCTGCTCAGCAGTATGAATGAGCGTTTTGACGTGATGGGACAGAGCATGATTGAGCAGTCGGCGGTTGGCGCGGTAAAAGCCGAATATGCGGCGCTGGGTATAGATACCACCGCCATGCAGAATAACTATATTATCAGTACCGGATTTGTCATGCTGCTGCTGTCGCTGGTTTCCATTACGGCGACGATTATTGTGAGTTACCTCTCGGCCAGGGCCGCGGCAGGGATGGCGCGAAACCTGCGGCGCGATGTGTTCACGCGGGTTGAGAGCTTTTCCAATACCGAGTTCGATAAATTCTCAGTGGCGTCGCTGATTACCCGTTCGACCAATGATGTCACGCAGTTACAGATGCTGGTCGTGATTATGATTCGTATGGTGGTTTATGCACCCATTCTGGCTGTCGGCGGCATTATCAAAGCAACCAGTACGGACTCTTCAATGTGGTGGACAATCGCGCTGGCGGTTGTCGTCCTGTTGAGCCTGATCGTTACGGTTTTCACCATCGCGCTGCCGAAGTTCAGAATTATCCAGAAACTCATTGACCGCCTGAACCTCGTCAGCCGTGAGAACCTGACCGGCATGATGGTGGTACGCGCTTTCAATACCCAGAAATTTGAAGAGGCACGCTTCGACAAAGCCAACCGTGACCTGACTGCGACCAACCTGTTCGTCGCTCGTGTGATGGTTGTCATGATGCCGGCCATGATGTTGATTATGAATGGCGTCAGCGTGCTGATTATCTGGGTCGGGGCGCACCAGGTGGCCGAATCGCAGATGCAAGTCGGCAGTATGATCGCGTTCATGCAATATGCAATCCAGGTCGTGACCGCTTTTCTGATGCTCTCGATCATGTTCATCATCCTGCCGCGTGCCTCCGTTTCTGCGGATCGTATCGCTGATGTGCTGGATATCACCCCAGTCATTCACGATCCGAAAAAGCCCAAACGCTTTGAATCGTCCTTTAAAGGCATGGTCGAATTTCGTAACGTGTCGTTTCGCTACCCCGGCGCGGAGGCGGATGTGCTGGAAGACATCAGCTTCATCGCGCAGCCCGGACAAACTACCGCGTTCATTGGTTCGACTGGCTCCGGCAAGTCCACACTCATCAACCTGCTGCCGCGTTTCTACGATGTCACTCAGGGCGCTATCCTGCTGGACGGGGTAGACATCCGTGACGTGACACAGCATGACCTGCGCGAGAAAATCGGCTATATCCCACAGAAGGGTAATCTGTTCTCCGGCACAATTCAGAGCAACCTGCTGTATGCCGATGAAAATGCCGACAATGCCAGGATTATGGACTCGCTAACGATTGCCCAGGCGAGCGACTTTATCAGCGAAATGCCGGAAGGACTGGAGACAGCCGTTTCTCAGGGTGGCACCAGCGTCTCTGGTGGGCAGCGGCAGCGGTTGGCAATCGCCCGCGCTCTGGTTAAAACCCCGCCGATTTACGTCTTTGATGACAGTTTTTCAGCGCTGGACTTCAAGACGGATGTGAATCTGCGGAAGACACTCAAGCAGCACACCGGCGACAGCACCATCCTTATTGTGGCGCAGCGTATCGCGACAATTATGACCGCCGAACAGATTATCGTGCTGGATGAGGGAAAAATCGTTGGCAAAGGCACGCACGAGGAATTGATGGACACCTGTGAAACGTATCGTGAAATCGCTCTGTCGCAGTTGAGCATGAAGGAATTAGCATAATGTTTGGACCAGGAAATCGCTCAAATCAACGTAATCGTCCCGGCATGGGTGGGCCAGGCCACGGCCCGATGGGGATGGCGATGGGTGGTGAAAAAGCCCGCGACTTCAAAGGTACGATGGCGAAACTCATCGAGTATCTGCGCGTCTACCGACTGGCTATCGTCTTCGTGCTGGTCCTAGCGATGGCGTCAACCGTCTTCTCTATTGTGGGCCCAAAGATTCTGGGTCAGGCCACGACCAAGCTGTTTGAAGGTATCATGGGTCAGATCGCCGGCAGCGGGCAGGGCATTGACTTTGAATACATCGGCAACATTATGCTGATTATGGTCGCGCTATACCTGTTTTCGACGTTTTTCAGCTATGCACAGGGCTGGATTATGTCGGGCATCTCCATGAAAGTGACGTATACCTTTCGCAAGGATATTGCCGAAAAAATCAACCGGATGCCGCTCAAGTATTTTGACACCACCAATCACGGTGAAGTGTTGTCACGCATTACGAATGATGTGGATACCGTCAGCCAGACCCTCAACCAGAGTCTCTCGCAGATTGTGACCTCGGCCACGACACTGATCGGTGTGCTGGTGATGATGCTGTCTATCAGCGTCGTGATGACGGTCATCTCGCTGGTGATTCTCCCCGTGTCCTTTATCATCTTGATGCAGGTTATCAAACGTTCCCAACGGTACTTCAAGGAGCAGCAAGACTACCTGGGGCATGTGAACGGGCATGTTGAGGAAATGTATGGCAGCCACCTGGTGATGAAAGCGTTCAATGGCGAGCAGAAGAGCGTGGAGCAGTTCGATGAGTACAACAACATGCTCTATGGCTCGGCCTGGAAATCCCAGTTCATCTCCGGTCTGCTGATGCCTGTTCTGATGTTCGTCGGCAACCTGAACTATGTCGTGGTGTCCATTGTGGGCGGTCTGCTCACGATTAACGGGGCGATCACCGTGGGCGATATTCAGGCTTTCATCCAGTATACGCGGCTGTTCACCCAGCCTATCGCGCAGATTGCGAACGTGATGAATGTCCTCCAGCAGACGGTGGCAGCCGCCGAGCGCGTTTTCGAGTTCCTGGACTACCCGGAAGAAATCGAAGAAACGGCCAACCCTGTCAAGCTGGAAAAGGTGGAAGGCAGGGTGGAATTCAGGAACGTTCACTTCGGCTACAACCCGGATAAGATCATCATCAACGACTTTTCGGCCACGGTGAACCCCGGCCAGAAGATCGCAATTGTCGGGCCAACCGGCGCGGGCAAGACGACAATGGTCAAGCTGCTCATGCGTTTCTACGATGTCAATGATGGCGCAATCCTGGTGGATAACCACGACATTCGTGAGTTCAGCCGGGGCGACTTGCGGACGATCTTCGGTATGGTGCTGCAAGACGCGTGGCTGTATAACGACACCATTATGGAAAACATCCGTTATGGGCGGCTGGACGCGACGGATGAGGAAGTCATCGCGGCGGCGAAGGCGGCTCATGTGGATCACTTCGTCCGCACGCTGCCCGATGGTTACAACATGGTCCTGGACGAGGAGGCCTCGAATGTCTCGCAGGGGCAAAAGCAGTTGTTGACCATTGCGCGGGCGATCCTGGCTGATCCGAGTGTGCTCATTCTGGATGAGGCCACTAGTTCGGTAGACACCCGTACCGAGATCCTCATCCAGCGGGCGATGGACAATCTGATGCAGAACCGCACGAGCTTCATTATCGCCCATCGTCTCTCCACCATCCGCAACGCCGATATGATCCTGGTGATGAAAGATGGCGACATTGTGGAGCAGGGGAATCACGTTGACCTGCTGGCGCGTAACGGTTTCTACGCCGAACTGTATAACAGCCAGTTTGAGGACACGATGATGAGCGAGGTAGCCTAGTCCAGTACCTATGATAAGATGAGAATGACGGGTTGCTGTAAGGGGAGCGCCGCTGTGCGCTCCCGTCGGGCGACCAGGGCGGTTCGCCTCTACAGGACTCGGTTAGCTCTTGGGGGTGCGAGGTCATGATGAGAAACCGTAAACAGACCGTGCTTCTGGTACTGGGCGCGCTGGGCCTGACTTTTGGCTGCGTGTTTATGTGTAGTATGCAGCTTATGCTCTGCCAAACCCCGGTTCTTGATGAATTTTCCGTGCCACCGAGTATCAGCGCGTTTGTTGGCGCTACTGACTACACCATCACCGACCTTGTAATGACCTCTCGAAGGCAGGTACAGGAACAACTCAGCTTCCTTGATGAGGCAGATAGCGAGTTTGTGTCCGCATCCTACACGTGCCAGAACGGCGAATGCTCACTGCTCGAAGCCCATGTGAGAGTCTTTGTCCGGCGCAGGATGGGGTGTTACTTAGGCGGTTCCTCATTTTCTCCTGACGACCCATTTGCAAGTTCCGTAACCAACTTCAGCTTTGACATGACCCGTGATGAGTTCAGTGCAGTCACCCATCTACGGGACGATCACAGACGCAATCTTGTGTCGTGGGAAGAACTGCCCCTGAGTATTGATGAGATCATGCAGGTTGCCTTTGAAGCTGAGGGCGAAGAATATGCACGTGGACACCCGGAATTCGGTTTGGGAGTCACGTTGTTGGGAGATCGCTGGACGGTGGCATTTAGCCCTGATGCGACTGCGCCGCCAGATGTCCGGCTTCACATAGATTACAACGGCAACCTGATAGTGGGGTGATGCACCCGCCCGCCAGACAGTGTGTCATAGAATTGTGCGTCGTTCGATGCTAGAATACTCTCAGCATGTTGATTGCGCCTATCGTTTTACTATAGAGAAAAGTAAATATGTTCCTGGGTGTAAAACTCATTGATATACTATTAACAATACTTCATACCATCATTATTTCGTTAATCTTGGTTTTTGTGGTGCTTGCACCACTCCTCAACCCAGAAGCATTTGCACCTGAAGTGGTTATAGTAGGAATTGTTTTTCCACTTGTTTTTGTCTTTTCTGAATCAGCGATAAATAGAGTAATTCAAAATTCTCTTTCCACAAATCAACCAATTAAGGCGTGTTTGGAGATCAATTTTGCGGTTGATTTGGTAGTAAATGCAATATCATCCATCGTGGTCAGCATTTTTATTTTGCATTTCCAGCCAAATCCCAATAAAGCGATATTGCAGAACAATTCACCAATAATCCTCGCTATAGATTTATTCCTAACTATTACTATTATCATTATTCTTCAAGAGTGCTACAAACAAGAAACCTGCTTCACACGAAATGCCTTAATCTGGCTATCTAACTTCATGGGGTTGTTTGCCTTGTTCATTTCTTTATTAGCCTTTGGAAGGGCTATATTATGAAAGATAACAAACCATCTCGGGCGGGTCTACTCATAGTAGCTATTATGACGAGTTTTGCGACAATTCTTGTTGCATTGGTTCAGCTGGTACCAACATTTTTTTTTCCACTTGATGTTGAAAGCACCGTTACCATTGCATCTGCCCAAACTCAAGCGGCACAACAAACAGCTTTCAGCCTCTACGAAACAAGTATTGCCAGAACTTTTGAGGCGCTCTCTACTTCAACCAGCGTCTCCCTGAATCAGTCTGCTACAGTTGCAGCACAGACTCTGTCGCCTCAACTTACACTTACAGCGCAAACGATAGAACCTAGCATCACACCATCTCCTACACAATTCGCATCAGATAATTACTTGCAGATATATACTGACCGTGATCTACTTGTCATCCGAGTCGATTCTTCTATGCCTGTATCCTTAATAGGAATCGAATTTCAGGTGGTGGGATCAATCGGTGCGACAAGTATACGGATTGCAGATGTCTATGATATTTTGAGTTTTACTAATGGTATTGCAGAGCCGGACTCATGTTTCATCTTAGCTGAAATTGGAACTGCTTCACCTTTGCCATCTGTCTGTAACATACCCAGTTTAATATATGATCGTAGTATTGCGCTATCAGATGTATTTTGGTTTGACGTAACCGGAAACCGAACACGAGACATTGCAGTTACCAATAATGGTGTGCTTCTCGGAATTTGCCCGTCTTCGGCATCAGTTTGTACAATTTCTTTACCGTAATCGGGAATACTACTGAAGAATTGAATAAACGGCCATAAATATCAAAACAAACGTCACCCACGACAATAACCTAACTTTGGATAATTCACAGTTCTCCATCTCCGGGCAGGAAGCCCGCCGCGTAGCCCGCAATGCCGGGGCGATTGCCGCCGCCCGCATCGTCAGCAGCGGTGTGCAGGTCGTCTGGCAGCTTGTGCTGGTTTCCGCACTCTCCCCAGATTCCTTCGGCATTTATGGCACAGTCATCGCCTTCACCCTGATTGGTACATCCGTCACGAACTTTGGCATGGGGCCTGTCGTCATCCGCGATGTTGCCCGTTACCCGCATAAGGCCGGGAAGTACCTCACCGCCACGCTGTTTATGCAGACGGTTCTGGCGCTGCTGGCCTACCTGGGGGTGAACGCCGCTGCAACGTTAGGAGGATATGGTGAAGCGGTGCGGGTGTTCCTCGCTATCGCCGCGATCAGTCTGATCCTGGATGTCCTGGGCAACATGTGTAATGACCTGCTGCTGGCACAGGAGCGCATGGTCGCCTCGTCTGCCCTGACGATTGCCCACATCGTCGTCATGGTGCTGCTGGCGGGAATCGGGCTGGCGGCGGGGTATGGCCTGTTCGGCGTGTATGCCGGGGCATTGACCTCCAGTTTGCTGCGGGCAGTCGCGGCCTGGGTGCTGGTGCTGCGCGGCGGCACGCGCCCGGTATGGCCGTTTGACCGGGGAACGGCCTGGCCGCTGCTGGTCAATGGCGCACCGCTGGCGCTGGCTGCCTTCCTTTACCTGGCCTACCAGCAGATTGATAAGCTGCTGACGAACCTTATCCTGGGGGACGCCGACACGGGCTACCTCTCCTTCGCTTTTTTCATCGTGTTCGCGCTGGTCGAATTGCTCAATACCACCGTCCTGACCGCTACATTTCCGTTGATGTCACGGGCGCACGGCGATAGCAACCGGGAATTATTTGGCTTCATCGTGCAGAAACTCACCTTTTTTACGGTGATTATCGTTCTGCCCATCACGCTCACACTCACGATTTTTACCGGGGATGTGATTGGCTGGTTCGCCTTCCTGGAGAAGTACCGTCCGGCAGGGGAGGTGCTGCAAATCCTGGCGTGGTATGCGCTGGCGACGATGCTGGTGGCCGTGTTGAGCCAGGGGCTGACAGTGCAGAACCGCCAGCGGCGCACACTAGGCATCCGGGCAGTGGGGCTGGTCGTGAATATCACTCTGCTGATTGTCCTGCTGCCAACCCTGGGAGTCCCCGGCGCGGCGGTGTCCTCAGTGTGTGCTGAGGCGCTGGCGCTGGTCTTGCTGGTGGTGGCGTTTCGTGCCGAGGGATGGGATTGGGTGCGGTTGGCACCCCGGTTGCTGCGGCTGGCGCTGCTGGGCGGCGGTGTCTTCCTGTTGATGCTGGCGCTGCGTGGCGTGCATCCGGTGCTTGGTATGGTATTCGGGTTGGCAGCCTATACGGGCGGGATACTCGGCCTGCGGATTCTCGCGCCCGACGACCTCGACCTGCTGTACCGCTTGACGGCGGCGCTGCCCGGCGGGGCATTCATCCATCGCTACTGGAAACGCAATGTGGCGGTGAACTTCTGAACCAACGGCGGGAAATCGTAGGCTGGCACACAAGGCGCGGGGTGGTAGAATCGGTCTCATGAAATCACGTGCATGGCTTTTCATACTCCTTCTGCTGTTCGCACAAGGCTTCCCGGCAGTCGCCCAGGACGAAATTAACGACCTCCTGGGGCGCGTCAACAACCTGCGGGTTTCCTTAGGCTTACCGGCCTACGGTTACAATGGCTCGTTGGCCGCTGCTGCCCAGGATCAGGCCCAGTGGATGGTGGATACGGGCAGCGTCTCCCATACCCGGCCTGACGGGTCGAACCCGCGCCGCCGGGCCGCCGCCGCCGGGTATCCCTCAACCTGGGTAAGCGAGAATATCTATGGCGGGTCGAATGCGACGGCCAACGATGCCTGGAGTTTCTGGATGAATTCGAGCATTCACTATGCTGGAATTACCAGCGCCAACAGCAGTGAAATCGGCATCGGCGCGGCGCACGGTGGTTGGGGTGCGGCCTACGTGCTGGTATTCGGCAATCCCGGCGGGCAATCTGCCCAACCCCGCAGCAGTGGAAATAACAATGGCGGCAGCACCGCCAACAGCGCTCCGGCAATCCCGGAGCAGCCTGTCTATGTGGTCGGCACCGATGAATACGGCAATATCATGCACGAAATCCAGCCCGGCGACACAATGGGCGACATCGCGCTGATTTACGGCTACACCTGGGATGACATCCCGGCGATTCTGGCGCTCAACAACCTGACCGAAGAAGACTTCCGCAACCTGGAAATTGAGACTATTTTGCTCATCCCACCGCAGTCCGGCACGTATACGCCCACGCCCGGCGAACCGACAGCGACGGTGACATACGAACTACCAGCCACCTTTACCAAGACCCCGACTCCCACCATGACACTGGAAGCCAATTCGGTTGACCAGTCAACGAGCAATCCGGGCGACCAGGGCATTCTGCCCACCCTCATGCCGACGCCCACGCCCTACCCGCGGGCGATTGTCACGGCCAACGCGCTCCCGGCAGCGGTGGCACTGGCTGTGCCTACCGCCCTGGAAACGCCAACACCGTTCCCCACCGAGGCGCTTCCAGCAGAGACAGCCGTTGCCAGCGTGCTGACCGCTCCGGTATCCGCCTCCACACCCTCAGTTATTATTACAACGGAAGGGACGTCACCCTGGTTGATTGCTGGGCTGGTGCTACAAGTGGGCGTGCTGGCGTATGCGAGTTTTGAGTTCGTCCGGCGTATCCGGCGGCGCTAACCTAACCCTCTATCACAGCAGCACGTCGCGCAGCGTGCTTTCGTCCACGTTGCCGCCGGAGACAACCACCGCCGTAGGCCGCTTGTCGGGGGGAACAACGCCGCTCATCAGCGCCGCCACACCGACCGCGCCGCCGCCTTCCACCACCCAGCCCTGCTGGAAGATCATCCAGCGCATCGCCTCGGCAATCTGCGCTTCGGATACCAGCACAATGCGGTCTACGTAGCGCTGTGCCAGTTCCAGCGTGATCGAACCCGCTTCCACATCCCCGGAGAGCGCCTCGGCCAGTGTATCCCGTACCTGCGGCAGTTCCAGCTTATAGAACACGTTGTACATCGCCGGGGCGGATTCGGCGCAGACGCCAATCACTTCAACAGCCGGATTAGTCACCTTGATCGCCAGCGCCACGCCGGAAATCAGGCCGCCACCGCTGACCGGCACCAGCACCCGCTCAACACCGGTCAGTGTATCCAGTATTTCCAGCCCGATTGTGCCTGCCCCGGCAACCACCTGCGGATCATTATAGGCCGAAACAAATGTCGCCCGTGCCGCTTTTTCCAACCGCCGCCCTTCCGCTTCAGCCTCATCGTAGGTTTCGCCAAACAGGATGGCTTCCGCGCCATAGCTCGTCACGTGCTTAACTTTGCGCTGGGGTGTGTGGGTGGGCATGACGATACGCGCCCGCACCCCGGCCAGGTGCGCCGCATACGCCAACGCCCCGGCATGGTTGCCCGATGATGCGGCGACCAACCCTTTCTTGCGTGCCGGTTCATCCAATGAAAGGACCGCGTTCAGCGCCCCCCGAATCTTGAAAGAATGGGTTAGATTGGCATTTTCCAGCTTCAGCCAGACCGCTTCACTGATTTCCGGCGCATGTTCCAGGGGGGTCGGGGCGAGGTATTGAATCAGGCGATGCCGGGCCTGCACAATGTTTGAAACATGAATCATCAGATTTTATCCTGTTGCATAACAGCCAAATTGCCTTATAGTGGTTATAATTGAAACGGTTGCGCCCAACAAACTTATGGATGTGCGATGTTTACTCCAAACGACCCTGATATCATACACAATTTATTCCTGAATGACGAAGCGCTCCGCATTCGACAAGATACCCATGACCGTTTCAGTGTTCCACGAATCGATTTTGCCGCCTGGGCCTTGAGTTGTGTGCAGTGGCGTGGTGATGAACGGGTGCTGGATGTGGGCTGCGGGCCAGGGCGGTGGCATAGTACCCTGCTGCATCAGTATCCTAGCATTGATTATTACGGCCTTGACCTGCATTTCAATATGCTGGTGAACCACCCGGCACAGCCGTTACTGGCGATTGGGGATGCTCATGACCTCCCTTATCCAGACGATATGTTTGACGTGGTCATGGCAAATCATATGTTGTTTCATGTGCAGGATATTGAGACCACCATTGATGAGTTTCGGCGGGTGCTGAAGCCGGAAGGCGTACTGATGACCACCACCAACAGTGCGCATAATCTACCCGAACTCCAGGTACTGATGCGGCGGGCGATCACGCTGTTGGCGCCGCCAGGTACGCCCCATGTGCAGCCCCCACAGCCGGTCAGTACGCGCTTTACCCTGGAAAATGGCACGCAGCAGTTATCCCGTCACTTTTTCGCAGTCGTTCGTCACGACCTGCCCAGCCTGTTTGTATTCCCTTCCGCTGATCCGATCGTGGATTATCTGGATAGCGCCCGCAGCGTCAATGAGTCGCAACTTCCGCCCGGTGTGTACTGGAAAGACGTGCTGATGATTGTCCGCGAACAGGCGGATCGTCTGCTGGAACACTTCGGGGAACTGGTGATTAATAAACTCAATGGTGTGTTAATCGCCACTGATAAGGGCGATTTTATTCGGCAATACCTGGAATACCAGTCACACTCGGAAAAACGATACCCTTAGCCGGCCAGATGAAGCACTGACTACACAAAAGCCGTGCTGTCGTCATCGGGTTTGGTATGTGGCTCGTGTTCCTGGAACCCATAACGCCCTACCAGCGGGACGAACCTGACCGGAACCATCTGTTCGATCTCCCAACGGTTATTTTGCCGGGTGACGAATTCAAGATACTGGTTCTTCTCGTCGCCAATCGGCAAGATCATCCGGCCACCATCGGGGCGAAGCTGTGAACGCAGTGGGCCGGGCAGTGCGGGTGCGGCAGCGGTGACGATGATGGCATCAAATGGTGCCATGTCCGGCAAGCCCTGGCTGCCATCTCCCACATGAATTTCAAGGTTATTGTATCCCAATCGGCTGAGGATATTCGCGGCTCGTTCCGCCAACCGGGGATACCGTTCCAGACTGTAGACCTGGGCCGCCAGTTCACATAGTACCGCCGTTTGGTAGCCCGACCCCGTGCCGATTTCCAGCACCCGCTCATGCCCGCTTAAATACAGCAGCTGGGTCATCACGGCGACTATATACGGCTGTGAAATCGTCTGGTCTTCACCAATCGGCAGCGGTGAATCGCGGTATGCGAGGTGGCTTAAATCTGGCGCAACAAACTCGTGGCGGGGGATCCGGCGCATAGCATCCAGCACACGCGGGTTTTCAATACCGCGCGCCACTAACTGTTTTTCCACCATTTTTTCGCGCAATGTGCGAAATTTCTCTTCTTCGGCCACGAGTGTACCCAGTTCAGATCATCATGAAAATGTAATCCTTATTCTCAGTATATATCAGGAATCGGATTGGCGAAAACCCGTATTGATACCGCCTGTGGACCCCTTGACTCTCAAGTCGCTTGAGACCACAAACTAAAGACAAAGGCCTTTTGCATTGGAGTGGAAATGTTCAGAATCGGAGATTTTTCCAGACTATGCCGCGTTCCGGTATCCACACTGCGTTATTACGCCGATATCGGTCTGCTGGAGCCGGCGCAGGTAGATCGTTTCACCAGCTACCGTTACTACACGCTCGACCAGTTCCCCCGGCTCAACCGTATTCTGGCGTTCAAAGACCTGGGATTATCGCTTGAGCAGATCAGGCAGTTGTTGGATGAAGATATAGCCTCTTCCGAAATTCGCGGGATGCTCCGGCTCAAGCAGGCGGAAATTCAGCAGCAGTTGGATACGGAGGCGGCGCGGCTGGCACGGGTCGAAGCGCGTCTTAGACAAATTGAACAGGAGGGACAGATGCCACAGCAAGAAGTCGTACACAAAGCCATTGAACAACAGATGGTGATCGCTATTCGGGAGATTATTCCCCAGCCCGCAATGGTCGGGGCATTGATCGGGGAGGTGTACCAGGCGATGGCCCGCCATAACCTCATCCCAGCCGGGCCACCTATCGCGTTGTTCCACGACACGGAATTCAAACCGGAAAATCTGGATGTGGAAGTTGCTTTCCCCGTTGCTAATGCACCTGATACCCTTGCACTGGGTGATGGACGGCTAGCCACTAAACGAGAACTGCCTGCCGTGCCACAGGCCGCGTGCATCATTCATGTTGGTGATTACAGCAAGTTTGAAGAAACCTACGCTATTATCGGCCAGTGGATCGCCAGCAGCGGATACACCATCGCCGGGCCATCGCGGGAAATCTACCTGGCCCCCCCCGGCGATAATGCCATGACAGAAATCCAGTTCCCGGTCATCAAGGGGTAAGAAAGATAACCTGGGCAAACCCAGCGTGGAGGGATGTCTGGTACATCCCCCACGCTTCGCTTTTACGCACTTTCCTTTTTCCCCGGCTGCCGCCATACTGGACAGGTATCGTAAAACGACAGGAGAGACAGCATGGCCCATGATAATCACCACACCAACGACCCTTTGCGCGACCTGACGCATTCGACGCTGGCGTTTTACGAGCGTTTCGGGTTACAGCCGGATGTTGCGGATATGATTCAGAATTTTCGAGAAGAAGTCGGTGAGTTAGTCGAGGCTGCGCAGGATGGGATGGATAAGCAGCATATCGCGGAAGAGGCGGGAGATGTATTTGTAACGGCCATTGGCGTCTGCTGGGCGTCCGGGGTGGACATTGAACAGCTTGTTGACCAGGTCTACCGGGTTATCGCTAAGAATGATGCCAAAAACCATGAAACACATGTTTACACTGATGGAAAAATTCGCCGCCGTAAGTAGGGAGCACAGACCGGCACCCCCGCTGAGCAACGTAACCGTCCTGGGATCGTTATGCGCCGGAGTTCACCAGCGAAATTCCGAAAATCATCCCTACAATGAATACGATGAGCGCCAGGATGACGAAACCTTCAACTGACAGGAACATGATAACCTCCCCAGGTGTATTAAGTGATAAAGAGCCGCCCTACACTATTTTCTGAATGTACTATTGTCATAGTAGCAAAAAACCTGTAAAAGCGGCCCCGTATTTTTAGGGGTTATTTGTCGGGCGGTACTATTGTGCTATTCAGTGGATGTTATATCTGGCATCTTTCGAAATAGTTGCCGTAATTTCTCCTGTTTTTCAGACCATTTCACTGCCAAACCTCCGCTGGCATCATGTGCCTTGACACTGTTGCGCTCCACTGTTCTAATTCCCTGCATTGAACACGGGTTAAGCCATACATTTTAGGTGCGGCCTCATAATAAGGACAGCAGCATGACTATGCAAACCAAGACATCCTGGTGGAAAGAAAGCGTCGTCTACCAAATCTATCCACGCAGTTTTTATGATAGTAACGGCGACGGTATTGGCGACCTGCGCGGCATCATCCAGAAGCTCGATTATCTCAAGGAACTGGGGGTGGATGTGGTCTGGCTTTCCCCGGTGTATAAATCCCCTAATGACGACAATGGCTATGACATCAGCGATTACCGCGACATCATGAACGAGTTTGGCACGCTGGCTGACTGGGAAGAATTACTCGATGGGATGCACCAGCGCGGCATCAAACTGGTGATGGATCTTGTCGTCAACCATACCTCCGACGAACACCCCTGGTTTGTTGAGTCGCGCAAATCCAAGGATAACCCGTACCGGGACTACTATGTCTGGCATCCCGGTAGAGACGGCCATGAACCGAACAACTGGGTATCATATTTCAGCGGGTCGGTCTGGCAGTACGACAAGGTAACTGGCGAATACTATCTGCACCTGTTTTCTAAGAAGCAGCCCGATCTCAACTGGGAAAATCCCAAAGTGCGTGCCGAAATCTACGACATGATGCACTGGTGGTTGCAGAAGGGCATTGACGGCTTCCGCATGGATGTCATCAATATGATCTCGAAAACCCCTGGTCTGCCGGATGCTGATGTCACGAGTAAAAGCCGTTACCAGTATGGCGGGCAGCATTTCATCTGTGGGCCGCGTTTACTCGAATTCATGGATGAAATGAAACGGGAAGTCCTGTCGAAATACGACATCCTCACAGTTGGCGAGACTCCGGATGTGACCACCCAGGATGCTATTGACCTCACGAATGAAACCGATGGCGCACTCAATATGGTATTTCAGTTTGAACACATGGATATTGATGCCGCGGCGCCGGGTTCATCCCGTCGCAGTGTGTCTCCCTGGAAGCTCGCTGATCTGAAACGTGTGATGACACACTGGCAGAAAGACCTTGAAAACCAGGGCTGGAACAGTATTTACCTGACGAATCACGACCAACCGCGTACTGTATCGCGCTTTGGCAACGACAGTGCCTACCGGATTGAATCGGCCAAGCTGCTTGTTACCTTCACCCATTTGCAGCAGGGTACGCCCTACATCTACCAGGGCGATGAAATTGGCATGACGAATATCGCGTTTGAGGCGATTGACGACTACCGTGACATCGAAACACTTAACCTCTATCACGAGCTGGTAGCCGAACAAGGGATGGACGTGGCATCTGTACTGGCGATTCTGCACGCAAAGAGCCGCGACAATGCCCGTACCCCGGTACAGTGGGACGATAGCCCACATGCTGGATTCACCACCGGCACGCCCTGGATTAAGGTCAATCCTAACTATCGTGCGATTAATGTGCAGCAAGCCCTGGCAGACCCGGACTCGGTTTTCTACTACTTTCAAAAACTCATCCGATTACGCAAACAATACCCGATCTTTGTCTATGGTATCTATGATCTCATCCTGGACGAGCATCCGCATATTTATGCTTTCACCCGCACACTGGGGGATGAACAACTGCTCGTAATACTGAATTTCACCGCGGGAGAGCCGCTGTTTGTGCTGCCGGAGGAGATTGCTTTCGCCCACCAGGAGCTGCTCATCGCCAATTATGCGGTGGAGTCCGGCGCGGGAATCAACGAGGTCAAACTACGTCCATATGAGGCGCGGGTGTATCGGCTGTGGTAGGGTGGGGCCGGTAGGTGGTGTTGCACAAATGCAAAGGCACTTCTGGCTGCGTTACCAACAGTTTAGTCAGGCAGTCAGGGTATTCCGGGATGTTGGGATAACAGGATTAGTTGAGCCTGTTTTGTGCAAAATTACCAAAACACCCGAATATCCCTCTTCTCCGATTTTGCAAACACTATCTCAGTATAGTATAGTCATATGGGACATTTGAAAATTAAATGATCCTGCTGATAGCCAGATATTTAGAAAGGTTCAAGATGAAAAAAGCGTTATTTCTCATTCTCGTATTGGTGTTAGTCGTAGCTGCTCTGCCGGTTGCGGCGCAGGATGATATGATGCCCGCCATTGACTGTATCACCGAAGACACAGCAACGGTGATCCTGTCAACAGGTTCGGTCGGTATCGAAGTCGAACTTGCACAGCGTGCAGCGGATGAATTCATGGCTGCCTGCCCGAATATCACAGTTGAGGTGCGCCCGCTGCCCGAATCGGCAACCGACATCCTCGGCTTTTTCCTGCAGCAGTTTGAAGCGCAAAGCTCCGAGATTGATGTGTTCCAGTTCGACGTGATCTGGCCCGGTATCCTCGCTGAACACATGGTGAATATGTATGATTACATCAGCGAAGAAGCGCTGGCGGACTACTTCCCGGCCATCGTCGCCAACAACACCGTTGACGGCAGCCTGACCGGTATCCCGTACTTCAACGACGCGCCGATGCTGTACTATCGCACCGACCTGCTCGAAGAATATGGCGTGGAAGTGCCGCAGACATGGGAAGAACTCGCAGTTGCCGCCCAGACGATCCAGGATGGCGAACGCGCCAAGGGCAACACTGAATTCTGGGGCTATGTCTGGCAAGGTAATGCCTACGAAGGCCTGACCTGCGACGCACTCGAATGGATTTACTCGGAAGCTGGCAGCACAGTTGTTAGCCCCGATGGCACCATCACTGTCAACGATCCTGGTGTCGCGTTTGCGCTTGACCGTGCGGCCACCTGGGTTGGCACCATCAGCCCCGAAGGCGTGACCGGCTATCAGGAAGAAGATGCGCGTGCGACCTGGCAGGCAGGCAATGCTGCCTTCATGCGCAACTGGCCGTATGCCTATGCTCTGGGCAATGGCGAAGACAGTGCAGTTGCCGGTAAGTTCGGCGTTGCGCTGCTCCCGACGGGTGCTGCTGGTCTGCGTGCGGCGACCCAGGGTGGGTGGCAGCTTGGCGTTTCCCGCTATGCTGAAAATCCCGCTGCGGCTGCTGCGGTTGCAATTTACTACACTAGCCCTTACGTCCAGAAATATCGTGCGGTTGAATCGTACCTGCCGACTGCTATGTCGCTGTACTCCGACCCCGAACTGCTGGAACTGAACCCGTTCTTCGCTGACCTGTTCCCGGTGCTTTCCAACACCGTGACTCGTCCGTCAACGGTTACAGCTACCCGCTACAACGAGGTTTCGACCGCGTTCTTCACTGCCGCCCACAGCGTCCTGATCGGTGAGCAGGATGGGGCAACTGCGATGGAACTGCTGGAACTCGACCTGCAGGACATTCTCGGTCAGTAATCAAATGTGATGGAGGTAGTCTGTATTTGTTAGGGAGACTACCTCCCTCTTTTTTTATATAGTTAGATTTTACGCAGTTGACCAGATACGGGAAAAAACGACCGGAACTGTGCAATTTCTAATATTATTAGGAGTTGAAAATAAACGTGATTAAGACAAACTCGCAATCAACGGCTATACCCGCCAGTTACAACCTGGGGCTTACGCTTATTGCGTTCCTGTTGCTGGTACTGGCTCTGGGTGCCACTGTGTTTTACTGGGTGTCTGTCACCAGTATTCAGGAAGTCCAAATGGGCTTGAATGGTGAGGTCAGCCTGATTCTGGCGCTGCTGAACAACACCGGCATCATATTGCCTGCGCTGGTTATTGGTGTGAGCCTGTGGATGATTGTCACCGCTTTCCAGATGCTCCGGGGTAATGCGGAAGCAGTGCGTTGGGCGGGCATTATTCTCTTCTGGATGACCGTGTTTGCGCTTGTCCTGGGGGTTTTTACACTCTTCCAGCAGTCCGCTGGAAACGATCTGCTGGGCATCAAAACCGACTGGGGACGAGGTGTGAGTGCCGCGCTGCCGTTGCTGATCCTGGGTATTCCGACGGGCCTGGCGAGTTGGTGGATGTCGCGCAACAGTGACCTGATCGGGCGTAACCAGACCATCACCAACCGTAATGCACGCATGGCCTGGAATCTGCTGATCCCAACGATTGCCATTCTGATTATTGTGGCGGCACGCCCCCTTGAAAAAACTTTCATCACCAGCCTCACGGATAAACGTTTTGGCAGCGCCGACCCAGTCAGTTTTGTTGGGCTGGACAATTACACGCGGTTGCTGGGCTTCAGGCTCGATACCGTCTCCTGCCGTCTGAATGACGATGGGACATGTTTGCTGGATGCCAGTGGCGGGATTCGGTGGGAACTGGTGGATCGTGAAGTGCTGCGGGCGGGCTACCGTCCCATCAGCAATATTCCCCTCGGTGGGGATCGCGCCCTCACGCTCAGTGGTACGGATAGTGATTTCCTCACGAGTATCGGCAATACCCTGTACTTCACTTTCTTTTCGGTCTCGCTGGAACTCCTTCTAGGGTTATTTATCGCGCTGGTTGTCAATTCGGAATTTAAGGGCCGCGGCCTCATGCGGGCGGTGATGCTCATTCCCTGGGCGATCCCGACCGTGGTTTCAGCCCGCCTGTGGGAACTGATGCTGCGCGATAATCAGTCGGGCATTATTAACAAGCTTCTGGTTGACCTGCATGTCATTGACCAGTCGCAAGCATGGCTCACCAATACGAACTTGCAGCTTAATGCGCTGATTATGGTAGATGTGTGGAAAACGACCTCATTTATGGCGCTGCTGCTGCTGGCCGGTCTGCAGTTAATCCCGTCTGATCTGTACGAAGCGGCATCGGTAGATGGCGCGAACCGTTGGGTGCAATTCAAGTCCATCACACTGCCGCTGCTGCGCCCGGTTATCGGTATCGCACTCATCTTCCGGACGCTGGATGCGCTGCGTGTTTTTGACGTCTTCAACGTTTTGCTAGGGCGACAGAAGCTCTCGATGGCGACCTACAACTATGAAGTGCTCATCCAAAATCAGCAGGGGGGATATGCTTCGGCGGTCTCGGTCATCATCTTCATTCTGATTTCCATCTTCACGTTCCTGTATATCCGTTCAGTAAGGATTGAAGCCCAATGACCCCAGAAAAAAGAAGCTTAAGCAAAATCCTAGGGCGAGTCGGCTTCTACCTGTTAATTGTGGCGATTATTCTCTTCTCGCTGTTTCCCTTCTATTGGGCGCTGAACTCATCATTTAAGGGCGAACAGGAGTTATTCGAACCGGCGTCATACCTGCCGCGTAACTTCACACCAGTCAATTATCAGAGTGTGTTCAGCAATGGCAACTTCATGCAGGCGCTGTTCAATTCCGCCTGGGTATCGGCAGCGGTGGTGCTATTGTCGCTGGTGGTGGGGGCGTTCGCCGCTTATGCGCTGGGAAGGCTGCAATTTCGGGGCCGTACAGCCATGATGTATATCGTGCTGGCGATGACGATGTTCCCACAAATCTCAATTCTATCGGGCTTATTCACGATTGTGAGAGAAGTGGGTGTATATGGATCGCCATTATCCCTGATCCTCTCGTATCCGATTTTCACGCTGCCGTTTACCGTGTGGGTGCTGACATCCTTCTTTAAAGGACTGCCGGACGAAATTGAGCAAGCCGCGCTGGTAGATGGTGCGACCAGCTTCCAGACGTTCTACATGATTATGCTGCCGCTGACAGCGCCCGCCCTGGTGACAACCGGGCTGCTGGCCTTTATCTCGGCCTGGAACGAGTACCTGTATGCGCTCACGTTCACGCTGACCACGCCCTCATCGCAAACCGTACCCGTTGCAATCGCCCAGTTTAATGGCACGATTGCGCGTCAGGAACCGATTGCTGAGGTCATGGCGGCGGCGATGGTGGTGACACTGCCGTTAATCATTCTGGTGGTCGTGTTCCAGAAGCGTATTGTGGCCGGCCTGACTGCCGGGGCGGTTAAAGGGTGATCCTTTTCAGTGCATGAGGGGAAAACTCAGAAGATAGTGTGCTAAAGCAAGGGGCTGAATGATGCCCCTGCTTTATGTTTATGAAACAAGGGCATAACCATTTTGTTGCAATCATATCTGCGTTTTGAAATAATCTAGTCTGTGTTTCGCGCTCCTGCCCCAGTGTATCCATTCGATCAGACAGGCACATGGGTGGTGGGGCAGTCTGGCTGTTTACCTTAGTCGAATGACAAATCCCATGTTCCTCTCGCTTAGCATCATTATTTTCTTCGCCTTTCTTATTCTCAGTCTGACCGGGTTCGGTCATGCGCTCATTGCCATGCCGCTCCTCATCCCCCTGATAGGTCTCTCTAATGCCGCTCCACTGGTTGCGTTATGCTCGCTTGTCGGCACGTTGACACTTCTGGTGCACTACTACCAACATATCCGTTTGCGTACGGTGTGGCGTTACGCGTTAGCTTCCGCAATCGGGATTCCCCTGGGTGTGTATCTGCTGGACTTTATAGACGAGAAAACCGGCATGACGGCCCTGGCCGTTGTGGTAATTGGCTACAGTCTGTACAGCCTGTTGAATCTTCGCCTGCCACATCTTAAAGGTTATATCTGGGCGTATACTTTTGGCCTGCTTACCGGCGTTTTGAGTGGGGCTTACAATACGGGTGGGCCGCCAGCAGTGATCTATGCGACCACGAACCGGTGGGAGCCGGATGAGTTTCGGGGCAATTTGCGGGGAATTTCGCTGCTCAATAGTGCGATTGTGGTTACAACACATGCGCTCAGCCACAACTTGACTCCCCTGGTATGGGGCTATTTTGTCTATACACTGCCCGCGCTACTCATTGGTACGGCGGGCGGTTTGCTGCTCGCGCCGCGTATCCCTGCCCGTGTCTTTCAAAAAATGGTTCTCGTGCTCCTGCTAGTACTGGGTATCCAACTGCTGTTATAGTTCATTTTTCACTGTCTTGCATATTTCAGGATACTAAGGATGGCGACACTGTTCCCGATGATTATGAAAGGTGCAGAACCTTATTTCCACCGCGGCGGCCCGGTGGGGGTATTGGTGCTGCACGGCTTTACCGCGTCCCCCGCCGAGCCACACTGGTTGGGAACACACCTGGCCGGGCAGGGTATGACAGTGTATACCCCCCGGATCGCCGGACACGGTACAGACCAGCGTGACATCGCCCGGCTGCACTGGCACGACTGGTATTTTTCTGCCCTGGATGGCTACCATGTACTGCGACAGCAGTGTGAACAGGTCTTTGTGGCAGGGCATTCGATGGGGGGACTGCTGGCGCTGCTGCTGGCCGCGCAGGTGCCGCTAGGGGGTGTGGCGGTGCTGGCTTCTCCGGCGCAGTTCAATAATCGCACGATGGCGTCTGCGCGTTTGCTGAAATATGTTATGCCGTACACTGACCAGAGCGGCGACTCGGCCCTCACTGAGACGATTCGGGCGGAACAGGCACAGCGAGGCGAGCCGGTTATCGGGCGGGTGCGCTATAATATCTGGTCAACGGCGGCGGTCGCGCAGCTTTACGCGCTGGTCAACACCGCCAGAGATATGCTGCCCCAGGTGACCGCACCCTTGCTACTGGTTTACTCGGAGGCGGATACGGTTGTGCCACTCGCAAACGCGGATATCATCGCCACCGGAGTCCGCAGCGCGGTCATTGAGCGGCACACAATTCCCAACAGCGACCACATCCTGATTCAAGACCACGAACGTGATACGGTATTCCAATTTGTCAGCGCGTTTATCCACGCGCAGCAGGGCGGATGAGTCAACCTATAAGCGGCACGACCTGGGCATTTGACGCTCGAACGAGATCATCGGGCGTCATGATGATTTCCTGCCCCCATTGCCCGGTACCGACTCCTAATGCCTGCTCTTTGACCAGCGACTCTTCGAGGAAGGTGCGGAATCCCTCTGGTTGCCAGCAAAATGGTGGAATCGAGCCGATGATGTAACCCGTTACCGCCTTGACGGTCTCCGGGTCGGCCATCCTGATATTGCGCGAGCCAATCGCCTTTTTCAACAACCCGGACTTGGCTGACTGGTCGCCGCCAACCATCACCAGTACATTTTCCCCGGTATCCACCACCGTAAATATCAGGGTCTTAATCATCTGCCGCTCGGAAAAGCCGAGGGCGTGCGCCACATTTGCCGCGCCTTTGGGCGTGTCGGTAGGAAATTCCATTCGCTGGTAGGGAATCTGACGTTTATCAAGGTAGGTGTGCGCTGGGAGTTGCGACATGCGATTACCCTTTCTCGTTAAGACATGATCTGAAACGATATACTCATTTCGGGTTTATTCAATGAGTCCATTGCCCGAAAAGCGGTGCTATTGCGGTTACCAACCGAGTCCTATAATGGGAAAGATTACCCAAATTAACCGAGCTACCCTACCCTATGACCACACTGGCACACCCGCAAACGCGCCGCGTAGAAACCGGCACTCTGGCCGCGTTGCATTATCACAACTTCCGGTTGTATTTCTTCGGACAAGTCATTTCCCTTTCCGGCACCTGGATGCAAGTGATTGCTCAGGGCTGGTTAGTGTTTCATCTGACTCAATCAGAACTCTGGTTGGGCATTGTAGCATGTGCCGCTGGACTGCCTTCGCTACTGCTCTCGCCCTTTGCCGGGGTCGTCGTAGACCGCTACCCTCGCCGTCGTATTCTGATTGTTTCGCAGACTGCCCAGATGCTGCTGGCGTTCACATTGGCGGCGCTCACTTTTGCCAATATCGTACAGCCCTATCATATCGTCGTGCTGGCCTTTTTGCTGGGTGTTACCAATGCCATTGATGCCCCGTCGCGCCAATCGATTATTGTTGATCTGGTGGGACACAAAGACCTGAGCAGTGGTATCGCGTTGAACGCCATCATGTTCAATGCCTCGCGCATTGTCGGCCCTGCTGTTGCTGGAATCATGCTCAATCAAGTGGGGCCGGCATGGTGCTTCGCTTTTAATGGTGCCAGTTTCCTGGCGGTCATCGCCATGCTGATTATCATGCGCGTGGAATTTACCCCGCGAACTAACATGCTTTCCCCGCTGCGCCGATTGCAGGAGGGGTTGCAGTTTTCCCGCCGACATCCTACGATAGCACCGCTGCTGCTGTTGGCCGTCACTGCTGCGATTTTCATCTCAAATATTTCGACCATGCTCCCGGCTTTTGCCGATCTGGTGCTGAATTCCCCTGTGGATGGTTTTGCCGCCATGAGTACCGCCCTGGGAGCGGGGGCTTTGGTCGCTGCCATATCGGTCACGCCACTGGGGCGCCGCTATGGACGCGGGCGGGTGGTCATGACGATGAGTGGCTTCGTCACCACTATCGGGCTGATCGTCACCCGTATGACTCAGATTACACCGGCAGTTGGGCTAATGTCGCTCTTCGGCTTCGGTATCATTCTCCAGTTTGTCACGGTGAATACCCTCATCCAGGATCAGGTGCCGGATGAATTCAGGGGTCGGGTGATGAGCCTGTATACCCTGGCATGGTTCGGATTTGCGCCGTTCGGGGCGCTGGCCTTAGGCTTCATCGCCGGACTCGTCGGCACAGCCGATGCGATGGCGCTGTTCACACTGGTGGGCGGGAGCATCAGCATGACGATTCTCTGGCGGTCACGAGCGGTTCGCCAATTGCTGTGAGAGACGCCGGGCAAGCTATAAACAAATGCATTCACAGATATCCTCGGTTTGTCCTGACCTCGATACACCTCAAGGGTAGCCACAATATAGGCATTTGATAGGGTCTATGAGTAAAGATTGCCATGAGAGTATAATGGCGATCTTTTGTTGCGTTTGAAAACAGCAACGCGTGGTGTTCCAATAAAACGCGGCCAAGGATCGGATCGCCGCTCTCCTTTAACACACCTTGAGTCCAAAAATACAGTATCCTTAAACCATAAGGACACAGGCAGCAGTAGGCTTGACGTCATATGCAGCAAAAACAACCCGTAGTTCCAGATTATCACAATGCAGCGCAATCGCCCCGACCAAAATCACGTTTAGGGAAACTATGGCAGTGGTTGACTGAGCCGGATGCTGCGATTCAGGATGCAGAAGAGCGCCACAAGGCACAATATATCGCCGCGATGATAGTGGTGATTTTGCTCACAGCAGTGCCGTTCGGCTTGATTCTGGCACTCGTGGGTACGATACAGGGTGACACAGATAACAGACAAATCATTCTGACCGCCCTCAGCAGCCTGCTTTTCATCGTCAGTTATCGGTTAAGCCGCACCCCGCATTACTACACCGCCACGCTGGTAGCCGTTATATCCGGTACCGTTAGTATATTGGCGTTTTTCATTATTCGTGCCGACAGCTTCCAGGCCGATTATTCTTTCTTGATTTTTTTAATTCCCCCCACTCTGGCCGTGAGTATCGTGATGACAAGGCGGGCAAGTGCCCTGTTCATGAGCTTTTGCGCGCTGGCCTCACTGGTGTTGCCACATGTCGTTGACCTGGGGATACCCTGGTCATCCCAGCGGCTTGTGCCTTTCATCGCCTACGTCATCACATCCCCCACCATTCTGCTGTATATCTATCATCGCAACCAATTAGAGGCTGAACGACAGGCGGTTTTGCATAGCAGGGATGCCAGCCTGCAACGGGCGTATGCCATGCTGGAACAGCGCATTACCGAGCGCACACACGAACTTTCACAAGCCAACCAGAAACTACGCGACCAAATCCAGGAACGTGAACAGGTCGAGACAGCCCTGACCGAAGAGCGCACGTTGTTGCGTACCATTATTGACAGTATTCCCGATATGATTTATGTCAAAAACCTGGATGAGCGCATTATTGTGAGTAACGAGGCACATCGCCAGTATCTTGCTGCCGCTTCATTTAAGGATGTCATTGGCAAAACGAATGCTGACCTGCTCCCGCCAGAGATTGCGGCGCGTTTTCAGGCTGACGATCAGCGCGTGATTCAATCCGGGCAGCCATTCTACGAGGAACATATCAGCACGACGCGAGAAGGCGACTCGCGCTGGTTTGCGACTTTCAAGGTGCCGCTGCGCAGCGCCACCAATGAGATTGCCGGCGTGGTCGGTATCAGCCGGGATATGACGGAGCGCAAACAGTGGGAAACTGCCCTTCAACAGGCTCATGACAAGCTGGAAGCCCGGGTCGAAGCCCGTACCGCCGAGCTTCAACAGCAGTCGCGCCTGCTGGATGCGATTCTCGCCAATACTCCCGATCATTTCTACGTGATAGATGAGGAAGGGCGCTTCCTGTATGTCAGTCCAGGCGCCACTCAGTCGCTGACCGGGATTAAATTACTGGAGACGAATGAGCTGGTCGGTGCGACATGGAGTGCCGTGAATACCCTCAGTCACACGGTGTCGAGTTTTGAAGCTGCCCGCGAAGACCTGTTCCAGCATGGAAAAGTAGTCACGGGCGAGTGGTCACTGAAAACGCCTGCAGGCAGGCGGTATTATGAGTATACCTTCAGCCCGCTGCGCGATGACCAGGGGCAAATCACTTCCGCTGTCTGCACGGTGCATCATATCACCGAGCGTAAACAAATCGCCCTCTCACTGGAACAATCACGGGCCGAACTCCAGGCTAAAACCGAATCGCTGACCGTCATCAATACCATCGCGGATAGTATTTACCGCTCACTGGATGTCCAGACGATCATTGAAAAATCGCTGGATTCGATTGTGGCCTATACTCACGTGCCGGCTGCGGCCATCCTCTCACTGGATGAAGCGCGGCAGGTATTGGAGATCATGTCGCCACGTGGGTTTGCGCCGGATACCTTGCGCGTCGGTTCCGTACTTCCGGTGGAAGGTAGCTTGAGCGGGATTGCGGTCAGACGGCGGGAAATTGTCATCTCCACTGAGCTGCTACAGGATGATCGCGCCGTCCCTATCGTGCGTGAACAATTGGAAAAACAGGACTTAACATTCGCGGTAATTGTGCCACTGCTGTTTCAGGAAAAAGTTGTTGGCACGCTCAACCTGATCTTCGATAAACCGCATGATCTGCCGCCCAGCGAACGCGAAACCCTGCTGGCAATCGGTAATACCATTGCGCTGGCAGTCACCAATGCCCGTTATGTCGAACAGATCAAGGCTGAAATACAGGTACGCGAACAGGCTGAGTATTCCGAACGCCGCCAGCGTATTCTAGCGCAAACCTTAGCGTCCACTGCCTCCGTCATCAATAGTACCCTGGAGCTTGACCAGGTACTGGATGCGATTATGGCCTCAATAGAGTCGGTTGTCGCTTACGATACGTGCAGTATCATGCTTGTCAAGGATGGAGAGGCGCAGATCGTGCGCGGGCGTGGTTATGAGGACTTTGGCGTTGAAGCGGACATCATTGATTTGCGCTTTTCGATCAAAGATACACCTAATCTTCGTTACATGGCTGCAACAGGGGAGCCATATCTCATCGGTGATACACGCACCCACCCTGAATGGGTTCAGATTGAGCCGATCAAATGGGTTACTTCTTATCTGGGTGTTCCAATCGAGATTGAGGATGAGGTGATCGGCATCCTCAATATGGATAGTGCCGAGCCACACGCCTTTACCCAGGCCGACACGCGCATTATCCAGGCCTTTGCTGACCAGGCCGCTATCGCCATCCGTAATGCGCGCCTGTACTATGCTACCCGCCGCCGCCAGCAATACCTGGCGACTTTGCGCCGCGTGAGCCGACGTAGTGTCCCGGAGCGTGACCCGGCGAATTTTATGCAGGCCGTTGTGCAAGCCCTGGTAGACGAATTTCATTATGCTGGGGCAGTCATTATGCTGGGTGACGACGAACGCCGCGAAATGCGCGTTGGCGCGTTGGTCTATGGTTCCACTCGCCCTCAGGATATTGACAATAGTGGCTTCCGCCAATCGTATGATGCGGGCATTTACGGTTGGGTCATGCGTCACGGCCTGCCCCGATTAGTACAGGATACCAGTTTTGCCGAGGACTATCTGGAAGTGGATATTGCTTATGGCAGCCAGGTCGCTGTGCCTATCCGCCAGTACGGTAAGACTATTGGTGTGCTGGCGGTATCCCGCACGGAAAAATCTGGCTTTGATGAGATGGACCTGGAAGCGATGATTGAGCTGGCCGAAGAGTTAGCCCTGAGTCTGGACAATGTGCGCCTGAATGAGAAAACCGAACAGTATGCCGGGGAACTCGAACAGCGGGTTGCGGAGCGTACTGCCGAGGTTGAGACCGAACGTGCCCAACTCCACGCAATCCTCAATTCGATGAAAGAAGGTGTTGCTGGGATCATTTTTGGCGACCCCCCGGTTCAATATGTGAATACCGCGCTGTACACCATGCTTGATTCTGCTACCTTAGACTGGAACAGTGTCGTACTCTGGCAGGGTGAATCGGAAGAATACATCCAGCGGGTTCATGAGTCCGTGATGCAGGGCGGAATCTGGCAAGGTGAACGGTTTATCCGGCGCGGCGATGGTCATTCTTTTGATGCTGCCGTCACGATGGTGCGTATTGGCAGTACGCCATCGAATGCCCTGGGGCTGGTCATGATGGTACGCGACATCAGCCAGGAAAAAGAGCTTGATAAGAAGAAAGCCCGTTTTGTCGCCAACGCTTCCCACGAACTGCGCACGCCGATCACGAATCTGATGACCCGTCTGTATTTGATGCGCAGGCACCCAGATCAGAATGAAGAGCATCTCCGGATTCTGGAGCGAGTGGCGACACGCATGAAACAGTTGGTGGAAGACATGCTGGAATATACGCGCTTTGAGCATGGCGTGATTCCGGTGATTGTGCAGGATTCCGATTTGCGCCTGTTGGTGACGGATGTGGCCGAACTCCAGCAGGCCGAAGCGGAGCGACAGAATATCACCTTAAAGCTGGAACTGCCAGAAAACCCTGTTATCGCGGCCATTGACTCGGCACGCATGAACCAGGTTGTGACCAACCTGGTTGTCAACGCGATCCACTACACACCTGGCGGTGGGGAAATTCGGGTCCGCCTGGAAACGGTCTCTGATGGCGATCAGGGGCCGGTGGCTGTAATCCGGGTACGGGATACCGGCATTGGTATTGCGCCTGAAAATCTGGAGTTGATCTTTACCCCGTTCTTCCGGGTGCATGGCATTTCTGGCGATGGTTCCGGGCTGGGACTCAGCATATCGAAAGAGATTGTCGAGCGGCATGGCGGCACGTTGACGGTTGAAAGCCAGGCGGAGCAGGGGAGTTGCTTTGTGATTCGTATCCCGCTCAAAAACAGCCAACCGTTGACGGATGATTAGTTCAGATTGTGCTATACTTTGTGCAGCACTGATTTGTAAATGCCCGGAGCGTGTTCTGCATGAGTGACTATACCCTGAGTCTCGCAAAAATCACCTGGCGTCACCCGCAATCTGGCGTTATTCAAGAGTTTGTCTTAACCGAGGGCGCTACCGCCACGATTGGTCGTCAGGCCGGGAGCGATGTCTGCATCCCGGAGCAGCATGTTTCTCGCCAGCACGCGGTCATCAATTACCGGGACGGCATTTTTATGATTACCGATCTCGGCAGTGCTAACGGCACATTTGTCAATGATCGGCAGTTGACTGAGCCTTTTCCACTGGCATCGGGCGATGAAATCCGTCTGTATGTGCCAATCCTCAAGTTTTCCGCGACAGTTACCGAAGAAGACCAGCGCAACGCGGAAGAACACGGCACACTGATTACAGCGACGATCAACACCGGCAAAGGTAAATTGATTATCACGACCGGGCCGCAGGAGGGGAATGTCATTCCGCTGCTGCTGAACAAAATCACGATTGGACGGGCGACCAGCAAAGCTGATTGGGAGGTCGGATTGCAGGACCCGGCGGTGTCGCGTCCGCACGCCCGCCTGGAACTGGTGGATAGTAACTGGGTTATCTACGACCTCGGGAGCGCCAATGGAACCCTGGTGAATAACACGGCGATCACCGACAAAGGCCGTCCCCTGCGCGATGGTGACATCCTGACCCTCGGCTCGACCATCGTCCTGTTCCGTGCGGGGTAGAAATACAAAGCATCCTGAACAAAAAATGCCCCTCGCCTGTGAGGGGCGTTTCGTTTGAAAATTCACGCCCTACAACTGCAATTTACGGGGGAAGGTCGTCAGAATCTCCGCGCCATTTTCCGTAATCACGACATCATCCTCAATCCGTACGCCGCCCAGGCCGGGGACATAGATGCCCGGCTCAATGGTGAAGGCCATACCCGGTTGTAAGGTGTCCTCGACACCGGAGGCGATCTGTGGAATCAGTTCGTGGCCGTCCATCCCCAGGCCATGCCCGGTGCGATGCGTGAAGTACACCCCATACCCGGCGGCTTCGATCACGTCACGGGCGGCTTTATCCACCGCGCCCATTGTGACACCCGGCCCGGCGACGGCTTTCGCCGCTTCGTTGGCGGCCAGCACCGTGTCGTAGATTTTCTGCATTTCGGTGCTGGGTGTGCCGATGCAGAAGGTGCGGGTGATGTCTGCGGGGTAGCCACCGAAACGCCCGCCGAAGTCCACCAGGAAAAATTCGTCCGTGCCGAGTTTGCGATCGGTCAGCATTCCGTGTGGCAGGGCGCTGTTCGGGCCGGTCTGTACCAGCGGCTCAAAGGCGTTGCCCTGACTGCCGAGGGCGCTCAATTCGTCAGATAAGAACGTGGCGATTTCACGCTCCGTCATACCGGGTTTGACCCATGCCAGCATCTTTTCCAATGCCTGCTCGCTGATGTGAATCGCCCGGCGCATAGCCGCCACTTCGTCGGGGTTTTTGATGGCGCGAATCAGGGTGATGTCTCGCTCGACGGCGCGGACTTGCAGAGTGGGGTCAGCTTCGAGGAAGGCCAGCCACTCAGTGACGCGCATCGTCAGGCCGTCCACGCCCAATGTTTTGCCGGTCAGGCCGAGTTCTTGCACGGCCTCGGCAAAGGCCGCCGTATAGCCGTCGGTATCCGACCAGGCGAAGGGCCGCGCTTCCAGGTCGGGGCGTTGGTCGAGTTTGGAGACTTCGAGTTGGGGAATAATCAGCGAGAGTTCGCCGTCACGGGTGAACAAGGCGATGGTGGGGCGCTCGGACAAGTGAAACTGCAAGCCGGTAAAATAAATCATATTTGAGCCGGGGACAATAACAATCGCGTCGGCACCGCCGATTTCCAGCAGGCGCGCGCGTCGTTGAGCATAATCTATGGTCATGTGCATAATCTCCTCTGAAAATAAGGTCCGATGGTCAGCAAGCACGCCGAGGGATAAATCCACCGGCTAAGGCAAAACCAAGCCCACTGAAGGGGCTGTTTTGGCACAGCATTCCGAACCTCTTTAGCAGGATTGGAACACCTTGCCGGCAATTTCAATGCCCGGCAGACGGCCTAATCTGATGAAGTATCCCTGTAATCTACCGCAATATGGGTGGATTATGCCTGAACTTGGTACGGACTCTCTTTTGATAGACTATGCTGATTATACTGTTGGCAACCACGCTGGGGTATAGGCCAATCCTTTACCATGTCCGGGAGTTTTGTTGCACAGGGGGTCGGTTTTGCCGCTGATTGCCGGATAAAACGGGGTTCAGGCTATGCACGTAAGGGAAGAAACGGCGTGTTTTTGCCGCATTTCGGTTTCTTGCTGCGACTGCCGCGATTGCTGCAAACCGGGTTATCAGCCGTCAGTTTTCGGTGGTCAGGAAAGGCCGGGGCGAGGCGGTTAGCTGATTAGCTCTATAGCATTTTAGCTTCATAGCCGGTTAGCTCCATAGCTCGTTAGCTGATTAGCCGAGATAGTCACGTCGAGGCGACGCGCTGAATCATTATTCCAGTTCCACAATAGCACAAAACGGGCGCGAGGGGGTGAGTTTTTGTTCAAACATTTGTTCAGTTTGGCTGCTGGCTGTTAGCCGTTGGTTGCTGGCTTGTGTGTGGGTGGCTGGTGGGAGGTGAGGGGAATGGCCTCAGAACTCACTTTAGCATAGGAAAACTGCTTTGGTGTCCAACATTTTGAGGGTTACAGCAAATAATGACCAATAACCAGGTCCATATATAACAAGAATGAGTCTGGAGCTAATCTAATGAACATAGACCAATTCAATGTCAGTGAAAACTGTCGCCATGAATTAGAGAGAGTTGGAGTATCAGACGTTGAGGAGATCGCAGAATTCCTTGAGGAACAATCTAAAGGGCAAGCTATGATTCAGGCCGGTTGGTCGAAGTATTTCAGTGAAATAGTTGAGCAGCTGAAACTTCTAGGATTATGGTCGGAATCAATGGAGCAGATGTGGCCCGAAGATTCAATGCGGCTATGAACGACCTTGGAAAAAAGCGAGGCGGCGACACAATAGCGCTGGGGCCCTCGGCAATTCACTTTGCCATCTCCCAGCCGATTCGTTACAATTTGCGTATAGGCGAATGATTCTATCCGGCCTATCTGCCAGGCATCCGAGTCGCAAAGAGCAAACCTCATGTACCCCTCGGAGAACGTCACCAACCCGACCAACCACATAGGCCGCGCATTGCTGTGGATTTCTCTCATCCTGATTACCCTGGTGGTCAGTGCGCTGGTGCTGTTCGTCGTTGTGAATGGGCTGCCGGGCGGGAGTTCCGATGGACTGCTGCTAGAGCAGGCCACCGAGACACCCAACTACCCGCTGACGGCGACGGCGCTGATTGAACAGGCCACCGCTAATCCCCAGGGTGCGCCCACACTAAGCAGCGGAGACGCGACAGTCTCTCTGTTGGACATGGAACGCACGGCAACGGCAGAAGCGGCGGCGGCTTTCATCGCACAGTCCGCGCCTGGATCATGCGCCTGGCAGTCATCCGTCTCCGGCGCGAACCCGGCGCTGCTGGGGCGGTTGCAGGCGGTAGACCTGGCCGGCGTTACGGTGGTGGAGGAATACCCGTGCGGGCGAACCGGTGCGGGACTGCCGGTGGTGACGGCTTTGCACATCACGCTGCGGGTGGACAGTGTCACGGATGAGGCGGCATTAGGGGGCAAGTTGGAGACGCTGCTGGCGGCGCTGGTCAATGATCCGTACACGCCCCAGGATACGTTAAACCTGGTGTTTTCCGATGGCCGGACGCAGGTCGTGTACTGGGGAGTACCGGTGATTAACTTGCTGGCAGCATACCAGGATGGACAGCGTGGCGCGGCACTACTGGCGGCAGCGAACACATCCCAGAGATAGGTGGCTTATGTTACGACGACGGCTATATATCACATTCCTGATTATTCTGGTTATCCTGGTGTTGATCGTGGTGGCCGTTACCGAGGTGCAATCACCCGCCGGCGAAACCCCGGAGCAGATGACCGAGGCATTTATCAACGATCTGACCGCCGCGATTGACCCCGGCGCATCGCCAACCGTTGACATATCCCCGACCAGCACGCCGACATCCCGGCCAACGCGCCCGCCCACCTTCACGGTCACGCCATCACCGGAAAAAACGGAAGACCCCTTCGCGCCGACTCTGACCTTCGCCGCCATGACCGCTGAGTCGCTCTCGGCTACCCGAACCGCCGCCGGGGGATAGTAACTATGCGCCCTAACTTCTCGTTTACCGATTCTGCTGCACACTTGCTGTAGAACAAATCTATCCCTTCGAGGGATGCACGGGCGGACGCACGATTCTTATAAGCGCACGCCGGAGCAGATCAATATCCGATCGGCGAATTAAGCTGACATCTATCCAGGATAAGTGTGTCATTCGCAAGAAATAACTGGCGATGATTAAAGTTGAAATGCTGTAAGCAACGCTTGATGCCAGCGCTGCCCCTGGAATTCCTATTAACGGAATTAGCCAGAGGTCTAAGATGAGTGTGAAAAAAAGTGAAATCACGCCAGCATAAGTCCCGATTTCCGGACGATTGACGCTGGCGATATATACTCCTAGTAATTTTCCTAAACTCAGCATCCACACACCCGGCATTAAGATAATCAAGGGCAAGACTGCTGGTTGGAATGCTTCGCCATGAACCAGGGTGATAAACGGGTAACTGATTAACACCAGACCGACGGTTGCCAGGGTAACAAAGAGCATAGAGATCCGAGTGGTTTGTGCGGTAATTTGGGGGGCATCTGTAATATTAGCCGAAGCGTGGTAAAGCAGCGCGGTGCGGATAGCGCTCGGGAATTCCCAGATTCGCTCGGCATAAAGAGTGGCGATTGTGTAGTAACCAATAAAGTCGGTAGGTAAGAATACACCGATCAAAAATACATCCAACCGATAATTTAACAGGTGGGTCACAATGCCAAGATGACTGCGCGCCCCGTATCCTAACGAAAAGCGCAGCAATTTAATATCCACCCCTAGTCGGAAGCCAGCCGATCTCCAGGCAAGAGTGATTGTTAGCAATGTGGTGATTATCTGGGTTGCCATCCACCCGACAACTACTGCGTTCAACATGCCAGGCTGGAGAAAAATGGCCGCCAGTAAGAACACAAAATTCAGCAAATAAGGCAACGCCATGATGATGTTATATAGGGTAATTTGTCCGGCGGCGCGGATGATTTCACGCAAAAAAGAAGACAACATGATAATTGGCACCATTAACAGAATGCCCACCATTAGTAGTTCTTCAACCCCATTATCAAGTAAATATATCTGAACTGCCGGTATCTGTAACAGCAGTAGAAGTGTTACAACCGATATCGCCGATGCTGCCAGTGCCATCAGCAACGCGTTCCCTAATAACTGAGGGAGATGTTCTGGTTCGCGAGCACCCAGGATAATGCTGGCAACAGAGGCGCTGAGCGAAAAAATAACCGTTGCGGTGTTAGCAATTAAAACGAAGACATTGTAGGTGCCTTGTAGGGATGCCCCTAGAGTACGGGAAATTAACACACTTGTGAGCACGGCAGCGCCCAGCACAAAGAACCGGCTAACCAGTGATAAAGCGCTGTCTTTGAAGAGTATGTACATGGGTTATCCAGGAATGCAAACGCCGCAGGACGAGAAAGTGACTCATTATACTTTAACAGGTATCTGGACGAGGTTTTTAAAATGGTATTATAGTAAAGGCTTTGGGTGTTGAATATGGATACTTCACAGATGGGAATATCATACTGTGGTATTTCGTCGAACCAACGAACGCACCCAGGGGCGTATCCGGTTGGGAATGGCTACGATTATTATCACGTATCCGATATAACGCGAAACTGCTGTAGCAATTCGGATTTTCTCTACTATGCCCTGCCCCTCAGTCCATGCAAAGACAGTGAGACGTAACCAGAAACCTATATAAACAATTGGCTGAGGGAGGATAAAGTCACGATCTAGTACACGTTTCATCTGTTGCCGGAAATTTTTGACAGTAATGGTTCGAGTTAGCAATAGTTGAGGTACATGAACAAATGTTCCCAGACGAGAAGCTTTAATCAAGAAGTGAATATCTGGTACCGAACTCGAAGGAATAGGAAAAGCATGTCCAATAGGCTCACGCCGGAAAACACCATATATAATGGAGTATGGCGTTAGTCTAGGGGATAGAAGTGCCTTAACACGTTTACCAAATGTCGCTTGAGTCCCATCAAAAGTATAAATGACCTGTTCGTGGATACCTGTATCGGTATGAATATGAATTTGATTGGTATAACATAAGACCGCCTGTGGTTCTATTTCCATTTTTCGCACACACGCCTCAATATAAGTTGTTTCCCAGGAATCGTCATGGGCAACCCATGCGAAATATTCCCCGGTTGCAAGCTCAAATACATGCTGGAAATTATAGAGCGATCCCATATTAAAATCATTCTGAAACAAACGGATACGCTTGTCCTGAGCGGCATATTCAAGACAAATATTCCAGGTATTATCTGTTGAGGCATTATCAGAAATAATTAACTCAAAATTGACGTACTCTTGGGCCAAAACATTCTCAATAATCCGACGAGTCTGGTCGCCAGCATTGAAGATAGGAAGACCGATACTCACAAGTGGCCCAGTTGATGTCATAACAGTCTTTATCTCCAAACTTTATAACATAATCTGTTCGGTGCGGTCTGTTGGCATGTTTGTTTCCAGATATTTCTCAAGCACATCCTGATAGATTGTGAGCAACTGGCGGCTCACCTCATGGGCATCATGATACTTTTCGACATACGCTCTCCCCAGACGGCCCAATTCATTTCGCCGTTGACCGTCTTGCAGCAATGTTGCCAACACGTCAACCAGATTATTCTGGTTAGCATTCACGATAGGCATATCTGCGGGGTGCTTGGCAACTAATGATGGCTTGATGTAACAGACGACTGGCTTGCCAAATGCCAGGGCTTCAATAGATGCCATGCCACGATCGCCCAGCACAAACTGATCCAGCACTATATCGGCTTTTTGCACTAACCGCAAAGCATCCACACGTGGCATCCCCTGGATGAGTTGAAAATCAAAGTCGAATGTCGATTTCAACGCTTCAACTGCCCGCAGAACGGCGGTTGTTCCTTTTGTCACCGGTGCGGTTGGCGAATGCACTATCAAAGGTCGGCGTTGCTCAGGATCAGGAAATGTGGTTTCAAAGTCCAATAGCACCACACGTTTTTGAACAGAATAGAACTGTGGAAAAATGTCCGGTTGCAAATACTGTTCCATGCCCGGTTCAACGAGCGCAGCAAATCCCAGATCAGCAAAACGCTGCTGGCGTTGCCGCGAACCTTGAAGACTTTCGACGGTTCGATACTCATAACCATTCTCGTAGATGGCTGTATAGTACGGATTTTCAGCAAATTCCACTTCAGGAATACGAATATCTGCCCCCACCCACTCAATGACACCCGGAATGCCTAACGCTTTGAGCAGCCAAAGGTCGCTATTCAGCACTGAAGCTGAACCGCTGTAGTACCAGTGAATGATGTCTGGGCGCTCTTGCCGCACATAGCGCCATACCTGGTACGCAAAGCGCATCACACCCCACAGCGCCTGCTGAGGCTGCCGTTTGTTCCCCAGTGGAATGGTTTGTAATCCGTCAAACGACTGGATAATGTTAGTCGCAAACACGATGCCATAAGCATCTATGCCGAGTTCACGCATGGCGCGAACCGTATACGATACTCTGGAAGCAGTATTCACCGGGAGATGTAAGACGCGCATACAATCAGAGTCCCATCGCGCAGGTGAGCAGCGTCTCATATTCCTCGGCTGCTTTGCTCGCGTCAAAATGCTGTTCAGCGTAAGCGCGAGCGGACTGGCTGCACTGCCGGTAGAGCGCCTCATCATCTACTAAACGTCTGATAGTCTGCGCCAGACCAGCCGAGTCCCCAAACGGCACGGCGAAACCGCCGGCACTATCGTGCAGAATATCGGCAACAACACCTTCTAAGGCCACAACAACCGGTACACCAGTGGCAAACGCTTCGTAGAGTTTAGTCGCCAATGCCCCGCGATGCAGCTCATGGTTGTGAAGCGCCCAGTATGTGATGTCCGCCGCCGCCCATACCTGGGGGATTTCATCATAGTTGACCCATTCGATCCAACGCACATTAGGCAAGTCGCCTTGTGCCAACCGTTCACGAACAGCGTGATGTTGCGTTCCAGTGCCGACAATCACAAACAGGATATCAGGTCGGTTGACCAGGTGTTTGGCTGTAGCCAGCATCGTCGTGAAATCATAAGCCGTGCCTAGTGTGCCGATATAGGCCACGATTTTTTTGTCGCCCAGCTTGTGCTGCTGGCGAAAGACCATATCATCAATATCCGGGCGAAAACGGCTTAGTTCTACGCCACTGTAAACGGTTTGTGTTTTATCTGTAGGACCAATATATCCCTGAATCACGCGTTCCAGGTACGGCGTTAGTGTAATGATTCGCGCCGCACCGCGATACGTGGCATCTACGACACGGCGGGCGATGCGGTAGATCGGATGTGTTTCAGTCATCGCGCCCACCGTGAGGATATGATCCGGCCACAGGTCATGCACATCCAACACATACGGCACGCGCTTCACCTTGCTTAGAAAGACCCCGGCCAAATTGGCAAAAATCGGCTGCGCTTCAACAAGCATCACGTCCGGTCGGGTAATGGCTAAACCGCGCAGACTGGCGGTTAGCATAAACGATATCTGGCTGATGAATTTGCGGCTGATCTTCGGGCTGGACGTCGCCCATAACCAGGTTTGAATGACACGGATACCATCGCGGTTTTCCGTGACCACCAGTTTTCCCCGGTATCCATCATGAATCCGTCCTTGAGGGTAGTTGGGCAGCGCAGTCAGGACCGTAATCTGGTGTCCCCGCTCATGCAGCTTCTTTGCCAGCCGCGTGAGAATAATCGCCGCCGCGCCCTCGTCCGGCTCATAGTAGGTGGTCACAAGAAGAATATGCATAGCAATCTGCTTCCGCCGCGATGGATCAATAACGCATTATCGTTTCTATTATAAACACAATGGCGAAACGGAGTGTGGAGGTTTTCAGGATAGGAACCGCTGCGAACGCGGATGCAGCGTTGTGGTATAGGTGTCTGTAAACGGATGCCGCGCCTGTACCGCCGCGAAACGTGCTTCAAACTCGGCGATATTGTCCGCTGTCAGCACTAGTTCCATTTCATACGCGTCTTCATTGTTATTACGGTAGTACTTTTCGACTATGCGCCGGGTCGCAAAGCCATACTTCCTGTAGAGGTTCTGCGCGACGGAATTGCTCGCCCGCACTTCCAGCACCACATAGCCCGCCTGGAGCATAATCGCCCGGCGCACCATCGCCGCCAGCAGAATCTCCCCCCATCCGCGCCCTCGATATAGCGGGTGAGTCGCGATAGTACTAACGTGCGCTTCATCCTGGATTTTCCACAGGCCGCCGTAGCCCACAACCTCACCATGCGTCCCGTGCCCGTTCCTGAACGCCAACAAACGACGCCACCAGCCGGGCGAAGTCGCCGATTCAGCCTGATGTTCCAGCACCACCATATAGGTGTGAGTGGATTCGTGAACTTCATACGTATACGATTCTTCCGACCAGGGAAGATCGAACGAGAGGCGGTCTATAGCGACCACGCGCTTGACATCGGCGCTGTTCATATAGCGTAAAGTGAGTGACATAACATTAGGAGGGGATGTCTTTAGTCTTGACGTAGAAGGGCAGCACGAATGCCGGGTCAAACCCGGTAGGATCCGCTTGTAATCGTTCCCAGGCAACTTCCGCCAGGAAACCCGCCCGGCGCAGTCGGTAAACCGGGGGCATCAATTTCACCGGCACATCATGGGTTTGCGCGGTTTCCAGTGCCGCAAAACCAGTTTCATTAATCTCACCTGTTAGCAGTGCAGCGCCGTCAATACTGGCAAACAGAGTGTCCCAATCCATCAGATGGGGTTCACCGCGCGGTTGCCACAGCCCTTTGCTCCAGCGGTAGCGTCCGGCAATCACCCGCCCGCGTCCGGCCTGTACCACCGCAACCAGGGCTGACTGTCCCTGGATATGTGGCTGACCGGCGGCGATGACATCCAGCGTGGAAATCCCCACAAGGGGCAGATGATGAACGGAGGCGAGGCCCTTTGCCAGGGCCATGCCGATGCGCAGCCCGGAATACGAACCCGGCCCCACCGATACCGCCAATCCGGTCAGGTCGCCGAAGTCTGCGCCACACTGCGCCAGCATACGTTGTATGGCCGGCGACAGCTCAACCGTATGGTTGTTATCACTGTTCCAGGTCGTTTCCGCCAGGAGGTTTTGCCCGTCGTGCAGCGCCAGGCTGATTAAACGGGTTGCCGTGTCGAGTGCCAGTAACATAAGTCTCTATCAAACACCAAATGTCGTTTCGCGGAACTGCTCAATCAGTTTTTCGTAGTGCACGCCATGCCCCTCGAAAGTCAGGTTGCGGCGCGTGGAGTCCAGAATACGCAGCTCAACCCACAGCCGCTGCCTGGGCAGGGCATAGTCAATATGCTCCGGCCATTCCACCACCACTGGCCCGCGCCCATTCAGCACGTCATCAATCCCAATCGTATCGGCTTCACCGGCCTGTTCCAGCCGGTAACAATCGAGGTGGAACAGACGCTGGTGGTCTTTGTCGCGTCGGTGTTCGTGTACCAGATTGAATGTCGGGCTGGTTAAGGGAGAAGTCGCGCCCCATCCAACCCCAACTCCGGCGGCGAAAACCGTCTTGCCCGCGCCCATATCCCCCGAAAGGCAGACAACATCACCCGCATTGAGCAGCGCCCCCAGGCGTATCCCAAAACGCTGTGTCTGTTCGATGCTGTGGCTGATAATATCCAGTTCGCCCGCTTTTAGGATTGGCACAATGTCCCCCACTGAATTTCCCCAATGATTATACACCTCGGTTGCCATCCAAGAAATAGGTATTTGTGTACAGCATGTGCCGGGAGGAGCGCCATTCCGGTTCATTTGGGCTTACACTTCAATTCTCTTACGATAGGTTTGTTTCGCCGTCTCGCGTCGTGTGCTATACTCGCCAGTATGGAATATGAAAACGAGTCGCAGCAGTGGATAGACGCGGTAAAAGCACGAGGGTGGAGCCATGCGCTTACGCTTGCGCTGGATATCTTAGAACCGTTCGGGCCGCTAGGCGCACAGATGCTCTGGGTGACACAACCGGTTCTAGGGCTGGTGGTCAACCGCGCTGCATTGGGTGGTCTGGCGCACTGCCTGGAGACTCCTGGCGGGGTTGCCCGTCTGCGACAGCAGTTAGAAGACGAAGACTAACCCCTGATCTTACACTCAGGAGGCATTGTGGACAGCACAACCCAGGGATTAACGATCCTCATCATCTTATTCACGATGGTAACGAGCATCGTCGTCACACAGTTTATCCGTCGCCGCCGTGACCTGTTTTTGCTGCGCGAGATTCCAGCTTATACCGCCTTGCCGATGATGGTGGGGCAGACGATTGAAGCCAACCGTCCGGCGCATGTCTCTTGGGGCAGTGCCGGGCTAGGTGGTGCCAATACGCTGCTGACGCTGGCGAGCGCCGAACTGTTCTACCAGGTCGCAGAGCGTGCCAGTATTGGCGCGGTGCCGCCTATCCTCACGGTGAGTGACCCGACAGCCCTACCGCTCGGCCAGGATACCCTGCGCCGGGCTTACCGTTCACGCGGATTGCTCAAGCAGTACCGTGGCAGCAGTGTGCGCTGGTATCCTTCAGGGCCTCGTTCACTGGCTTTTGCCGCCGCTCTGACTGCTACACTGGGTGATGACCATGTAGGCATGAATGTGTTTGTTGGCAGCTTTGGCGCTGAACTAGCACTCGTGGCTGAGGCGGCTGTCCGCCATGACCAACCGATAATCGCCGCCAGCGACCAGTTGGAAGGCCAGGCGGTAGCGCTTGCGATGTCTGACCATTGGCTCATCGGTGAGGAAATCTTCACTGCCGGAGCATACCTGGAAGGGACGCCGGCTCAGGTTGCCAGTCTGGTCACGCAGGATGTCTTGCGCTTCTTGCTCATTCTGGTGATACTCATTCCAACGGCACTGGCCGTAATTGACACGATAAGGGGCGGATAACGTGAGTCGTCTGGGTGCAGCATTTACAACCGCACTGGTCATCGTCGTTGGTATAATGACCGTCCTGGGGTTAGCTGTAGGCGAGGGCCTCGGCAACTTGTCCTTCATCGTGCAGACGCAGGGGCTTCCGGTCATCACCGACCTGTTTTTACAGGTGGTCGTTATCACTATCGCCTCGACGATCATTATCGGTATTATCAACCTGTTGAGTGTGCATGTATCACGCATTACGCAGCGCAAAGGTGGCTGGGTCTACAGCGTGATCCTCGTGGTGAGTGCCCTCGCCGTGATTGTGATTACCCTGTTGGAACGCGCCGGTATCCTGACTGGGCGGCCATCGCTCAGTGCGATTTTGCTGGAAACGGTGCAGGTTTCGATTGAATCCGCGCTGGCCGGGCTGGTACTCTTTGCCCTGGTATATGGCGCATTCCGCTTGATGCGTCGCCGTGTCACCTGGTGGGCGATGCTGTTTACGTTGATATTGATTATTCTGCTGCTCGGCGCACTGCCATTACCGGCAGTGAATGGGCTGGCAAGCATACGGAACTGGCTGCTGGCCGTCCCGGTCAGTGCCGGGGCGCGGGGCATTCTGTTGGGGATCGCACTGGCAACGGTGGTAGCCGGTGTGCGTATCCTCATCGGCCAGGACCGTTCTTACCGGGAATAGATACGGGCTAACGTATGAGCGACGAGTTTGACGATCTGCGATCATTATTTGACGACGAAGAAGACGAAGAAGGCCATCCGGCTGCCGATAACCTGCCGGATACCAGTGATGTCTCTGACGAGGATGCGCCGCGCCTGGATACTGGCGAGCTTTCTGGGCGGCTGGGGCAGCTAGACTGGCAGCAGCCGGGTGGTGACGAGCCGGACGCTGCAGCGTCGAGCAGTGGTTTAGGCGTCACCGGGCAGTTAGATTGGCAAAAAACCAGCGGTCATGAACCGGCCTTTACCGAAGACGTAGATGACTGGATGCAGGAGTTTGCCGAAGCCGACGAGCTTGCCGTACCCGACCCACAGGCTGTATGGGACGATATGCCTGACTGGTTGGCCGCGGGCGATAGTAATAACCAGCCAGCAGAACCCGATTTCCCGGATTGGCTGCGACCAGATGATGAGATATCCGATGCAACCCATCCTGAACGCCAGGATTGGCAGGAAGAGTTCCAAGTCACTGCTGAAACCCCGCCCGATGCCGAGGAGTGGCTGGCCGGGATTGGCGAGTCCGCACCCCCTGACCCCGGAACAGCTCTGCCTGACGTGGATAGTGATGACTTCCTGAATCTGTTTGGCACGGATGAACTGGAACAGGAAGATGAAATCTCTGAAATCCTGCGTGATATTGGGTTAGGCACGCCCGCCGAACCGCTTGCAGAAGCCGTGGAGGAAGTAGACGAATCCTGGTTTGCTGACGAAGAACCTGCCGAACCCGCCCCGGAACTACCTGCCTGGCTAACAGAGATTGAAGACTTTGGCCCCGAAGACGCCGAGCCGGACGATGTGGCACTGCCAGCCAACGAAGATTTCTTCGCGGAATTGGAGAATCTGGACGATCTGCGTGCCAGTATGTCGGATGACGAGCCGCTCCAGGATATTGACAGCCTGCTGGCGAGCTATGACAGTGTTGAGTCCGGCGTGCCCGATACCAGCGAGCGCCTGCTTGACCTCAACCCGGATATTGAACGCCTGCTGGCCGACGACGACAGTTTCGGTTTTGCCGACGATGAGGCCGATGATGACCTGCCGGAAGGCCTGGTCGCGGAGCTGCCTGATTGGCTCAGTGAAATGGGTGCGTCAGTAGATGAACTCTCGGCGGCGGCGCTGCTGCGTCAGGGACAAAAAGATCGTCCGATGGAAGAACTGGACGAACGCTTGCAGGCGCTGCACGATGCCGGGCTTAATCTGAATCCCGCTCAGGATGAGGGTGTTTCTGACCTGTTTAAGAACCTGCTGCCGGGTGTGAATGAAGCGCTGCCGCCTGTCCCAATTGTGCGTGCCGCCGACTCCGGAATTGCCGGTGACTTGATCCTCACGGATAGTCAGCGGAGCAAAATTGACCAGCTTGAAAAGATGGTCGCCGCCGGAAGAGCGCCGGGTCAGACGGCACAGGGCATGTCAGCGATTGACCGCACCTACGATTCGCCCTTTATGCAAAACGTCTTTGATGATGATGCGGGAGCGGCTGGCGAGGAAGAACGCCGGCCAGAAGTTCCGGCTGCATCGCGCACACGTGTGCGTCGTATCAAGATTGATCGCTTGCTGGTGACCCTGGTGGTTGCCGCAGCGGTTCTACTCCCATTCTTTGTGGGTGCGTTGCGGATTGGCGACTTGCCTCCCAGCGCGTTTGTCGTCTCCAGCGCCGCTAATCGCGCCTTCCAACAGGTGGAAGGATTGCGTGTAGGCGATTATGTGCTGTTTGCAGCCGAATATGGCCCGACGGCTGCGGCTGAACTCGACAGTCTCACTGACGCGCTGCTGCGTCACATTATCGAGCGTGGCGCACGCCCGGTGATTATCAGCGGCAACGCCATTGGTCTGGCGCATGTCAATAACCTGATCGAAAATGTGGGGGGCGAGCAGGCGCTTGAAGCCAACCGGGATTACTATGTGACCCGCTACCTGGCTGCGGGGGTGATCGGCACACGTGCCTTTGCCCGCAATGTGGTGAGCTATGTCACCACCGACATGAATGGGCAGGCCACCAATCTGTCATTGAGCAATATCGGCGATTTTGCGTTAATCGTCGTCGTAGCCGAACGCGCCGAAGAGGTGCGTGCCTGGGCCGAGCAGGTTGCGCCCTCAGCCAGCGGTGTCCCCTTCATCGCGGCGGTGAGCTATGCCGCTGCGCCAATGGCCGAGCCTTACGTGCTGTCTGGTTCCGACTCAGCGTTATCCGGCCTGGCCGGGATGCTGGTTGGCTACCGGGATGCTTACACCTACAATGCGATATTAGGTGCTGCCGGGCGGCCACCACAACTTCTGCCGCCTGTTGCCACCATGCCGCTGGTAGAAGTTACACCGGAAGTCACCGAACCGGCGGAATCGGCGACTCCGCTGCCGCCGACCGAGATACCCAGCGCGACCCCGCTGCCCTCGGAGCCGCCCATACTGCCGACGGAAATGCCTACCCTGATACCGACGGAGACGCAAACTTCCACGCCTACCGCTACCGAAACACCACTCTTCCCGGCTACTTTCACGCCGACCCCTTCCTTAACGCCGGATGCGGCTGGCGGGGGCGGCCTGCCGGTGATTACCGGCGTCATCAACACCAGCCAGGGAGTGAATGTCCGGGAAAATCCGGGGCGCGAGTTTGCCGTCGTAGCGATTTTGGCAGGGCGCTCCACTGTGCAGATTATTGGACGGAATGGTGATGAAAGCTGGTACAAGATATTGCTGGAGGATGGTACTGAGGGCTGGATTTCTGCCAGTCTCGTGACGGTTCAATCCCCGGCCTCGCCGACGCCGGAATCGGCAGGTAAACGGCTTCCCGCCGGGATGCGGCTACAAGGGGTTACCCCAACACCGGAAGGCGGCGCTGTCGTATCGGAAGCCACCGAAGAAACTACCGCTGAAGTCATGGAGGCTGCCACTGTGGCAGTGCCAACCGTTCCGGTGGATAACACGGCGGTGCTGCCGGTTACGATGGCTTACCGGGATGAGCGCTGGTACAGTATGACCTTCGGCATTATTGTGATTGTTGCCGTAATTACCCTGGGCGCGGTGGTGAACATTCTCCGCAGCCTGCTGACAAGGAGGGGCCGTTCGTGAGCACGGAACAAATCGGCCTATGGGCGGGGTTTGTCTTAACCCTGATGATTTTCAGCTACATGCTGGGCGACAATTTCCTGTACCGGATTGCCGTATATGTATTTGTGGGGTTGACGGCAGGGTTTATTACCGTTGTCACCGTTGAAAGCCTGCTGCTGCCCTGGATTAATGGCACATTATTGGCAGCCAATACCGACATCGGTACGCGAGCCGTCGGCCTTGTACCATTTATCCTGGGGGCACTGCTGCTGTTAAAAGCCTCGCCTCGCCTGGGACGCCTGGGTAATATCGCCATCGCCTTCATCATTGGTGTCGGCACAGCCGTAGCGTTGGTCGGCGCGATTACTGGCACGCTGCTGCCACTGATTGCCACAACCAGCAGTGGTGTGCGCGTCGATGTGGTCAATGGTTTCCTCATCTTCCTGGGCGTGAGCAGTACGTTGATCTATTTCTGGTATCTGGGCCGGCGTACCCCTATTGGGGAAGTTCACCGGGGTTTAGCCGCCAGAGTAGTTGGTGTCGTTGGGCAGGGGTTCATCGTTGTCGCGCTTGGCGCGATCTATGCTGGTGCGATTCTCACCAGTTTGACGATTTTTAGCGAACGAATCAGTTTTATCCTGGCGCGGATTACGGGAGGGTAGTGCATGTCGGTCAACCGTTCTGGTTCCATCCTGGCCGTTGATTTCGGCAGTGTCATGACGCGCACCGTCCTGATTGACGTGGTGGACGGGGTGTACCGGTTGGTCGCCCGCAGCGAAAATCGTACCACCAACGATTATCCGGCTCACGACATCCGGGTGGGCATGAATCGGGCGTTACAGGCGATTACTGAAGTCACTGCCCGCCGCTTGTTGGATGAGCAGGGCAAACTGATTAAGCCGGAAAAGGATGATCGTTCCGGTGTGGATTTCCTGGTGACAACCGCCAGCAGCGGGCGTAGTTTGCGAACGATTCTCGTCGGCCTCGTGCCGGATGTCAGTGTCGCCAGCGCGATACGGGCGACTGCCGGGACATACGTTGATGTGGTCGATGTGATTACCCTGGCTGATGGCCGCGATGACCAGGGGCGGCTCAATGCCACCTTGCTCAACCGTCCTGATCTGATCTTCATTGTCGGCGGGACTGAAGACGGCGCTGAAGCACCTGTGCTGGAACTCGCGCAGGGTGTTCGGTTGGCGCTTTCGCTGTTGGACCGCGACCAGCGCCCCGCAATCCTGTTCGCCGGGAACACCAGCGTGCAACCCAAAATAGAGGCGCTGTTTGACGATTTCGCGCAGTTATTTGTTGCACCCAACGTGCGCCCTTCGATAGCCGTTGAGGTAATTCAAACCGCCCAGCGGCGGTTGGCGCAGGCATTCGACGCCCAGCGTTCACTGCGAGGTGGTGGGTTTGAGCACATTGGGGAAGTCAGTCACACGGGCATCCAGCCTACTGCCCAGAGCTATACCCTGCTGGCAAACTATCTGGGGGAGACTATCCAGGGCAAAGGCGTGCTGCTGCTGGATGTAGGCAGCGCTGTGAGTACCATGTCTGCCTGGTTGGATGGCAGCGTAACCACGACCATTCGAACTGACATTGGCCTCGGCCACAGTGCGATGAATACGCTTAACCAGATTGGCGAAGCGGCCATCGCTCGTTGGCTGCCGTTTTACCCGTCGCGTGACGAAATACTGGAATATGTCCTGAATAAGACTCTGCGCCCGGCCACCATACCGGAGACGCTGCGCGAACTCTACCTGGAACACGCGCTGCTGCGTGCTGGCACAACTGCCATGATCGCTGCGGCCATGCCCATCTGGCGGAAAACGGTCATTGCCGAAGGGGATATGCCGCCCTTTAATCTCATCGCGGTGGCCGGTTCTGGCTTCACCCGAACCGGCAGTGCCGGTTTTGCCGCCATGCTGCTGTTGGATGCGGCGCAGCCTACCGGCATCACCCGCCTGCTGGCCGACCCATATGGTCTGCTGGTGGCGCTGGGGGCGGTAGCGCGTGTCAACCCTACCATTGCGGTACAGGTTCTCGACAGCAGCGGCTTGGAGCCGATTGGCACCTGTATCAGTGTGTCCGGCCACCCCACACCGGAACGCACCGTATTGAAAGTGAAAATCACGCTGGAAAGTGGCGAGGTTATCAAGCAGAATGTTGCGGGCGGACACCTGTGGGTTTACCCCCTGCCTGCTGGTCAACAGGCAGAGCTTGATGTGCGCGTCACCGGGCGTGATGTGCATATTGATGGCAAAACACGAGTCAGGATGACGGTTGAAGGTGGGGCAGCCGGGCTGGTGTTCGATGGGCGGGGACGCCCGCTGCCGCTGGCGCTCACCCCGGCGGAACGTGCTGTTCAGATGCCCCTGTGGTTCTCCGAACTGATGGGATTGCCGGTTAGCGAGATAGACCCGCAGTGGTTGGTCGCATCAGCTACCGCGGAAGAAACGCCAGTGGTTGCCTCCAGGAAAAAGCAGGAAAAGAAGCAGCGCCAACCGAAAGAGAAGAAGCCCAAAGAAGCCAAGCCACGACGCGGTCGGCGCGGCAGTGGGCCAGTTATTGACATCGCGGATGAGGATCGGTTTGACATCAGCGACATTGAAGACGATGACCAGCGCGATAGTATCATGAGCGAGCTGGACGAGCTGCGGAGATGAGCCATGCCTTTTTACCCTGACCAGCGCCATCTACTCGAAGCGACGACTATCCGGCGGGAACGGCACTTGCCGGAATTCACCGCAGGCAAGGTGACCGTTGCCCAGAATGTGTCTGTCAATATCCGTGAGATTGTCGCACGGGGCAGTATCGCTTCGGCTTACCATATCATTGAAGCCGGACAGTCGGTCAGACTCAAAAAGAATGAGGATATTTCCGAGTTTCTATTGATTGATCTCAACCAGATCGTAGACGCTGGCACGCCCTTGGCCGCCCGCCCCAAGCAGCGCAAGCCGCTTTTAGCGCCGATCCGGGGCAAAGTCGTGTATGCTTCCGGCAGTCGAATCATCATGCAAGAGACTTCCGAAGAGATTCAACTGGAAGCGGGGGTCGAAGGTAAGGTGATTGCTGTCCAGACCGGGCGGGGTGTCACGCTCGAAACATATGGTACGCTGGTGCAGGGAGTATGGGGCAACGGCACGTTGGTAATCGGCCAGCTTAAAATGGAGCCGGAAGTAGGTCTGGATCATATTTTTGGTGATGCGCTGTCAATGAAGTATCGTGGCACAATTGTCGTGACTCGCCGGGCTTTGAAGGAAACCGGCCTCGTGACGATGGTTGAGCAGGGGATTATTGGTGTGATTGCACCCAGTATGGACGCGGCGTTGATCCCACAAGTGCAAGCCCATACCAGCGCAGTGATGCTCACCGAGGGATTTGGCGATATCGCTATGAGCGCCTTGACCTTTAACCTGTTGACTAAATTCGCTGATCGCCCAACGACTCTGGATGCTTACACGCCGTCCCGGTGGGAATCGCGCCGCCCGGAAGCGATTGTGAATCCTTCATCACGGGCCGGGGAAAAGACCGCTGCGCCTAAAATCAACCTCGCGCTCAAAGTGGGGATGCAAGTACGGTTGACCCGCTTGCCGCACGCCGGGAAAGTTGGTACCGTTATCAACTTGCCAAAATCCCCTACTCTGTTAGACAATGGATTACGAGTGCTATGCGCTCAGATCGAGTTGGTTTCCGGTGAACGCGTAATGATTCCACTGGCAAATCTGGAATCGTTCGGACAATGATAAAATTTGATGTTTGCACAAATATTCAACTTGTGTCAGCATAAAAACATCTGACTATGCGTTATAATCTGCTGTTATCAAGCTGGTGATCCAGGCACAACCCGGCGCCGCCAATATGTAGGAGGGGCACATTCATGACTTTTGATAGAAACGATTTTGACTTCGACGATTTTGACGACGACAATTTCAGCTTTACTGATGATGAAGGCGATGTCGGTTTCACTGGCGATGAGGGCGATTTCGGCTTTGATGCTGCCGATTCCGACTTCGATTTTGGTGACGAGCCTGAGGAACTGGGTGACGATGACGCCGGCGGCTTCACCTTTGGGGGAAGCGAAGATATGCCCGACGACATCGGTGAGGAAGGCGAGGGGGGCGGCTTCAACCGCAACTTCATCGTCCTGGCCGCTGTGATGATTGCCCTGTTCGTCGTTGGCCTTATCTTTGTGGTCTTCCTGGCGCTGCGCCCAACTGAGGTTACGCCCACCCAATTGACGGCGACTTCAATTGTGGCGACCAATAATGCAGTAGGTGTTGCTCTGGCGGAAACCCAGACTGCCCAGCCGACAATTAATGCCCAGATGACGCTCACGGCGCAGGTTACGGCGACCTTCACCCGTGAACCAACTTTCACGCCGACACCGACGAACCCACCCCCGCCAACGCCTGACCAGACTCAGCAGGCGTTCAATGCACAGAATACCCAGGTGGCAGTCGGCCTTACCCAGACGGCTGCGTTCCTGTTGGTTTCGCCAACGATGGAACAGCCTGACCAGAACGCAGTCGCTTTAACCGCGACAGCCCTGGTGGAAACGCTGCGGCCACCCCAGGAAACACCGGGGCAGGGTGGTGGTTTTGCGACCCCTGTACCAGAGCAGTTTACACCCAGCGGTGGCGCAATCCCAACGGCACTGCCCGATACCGGTCTCTTTGATGACCTCGGCGGGAGCGGCGGTATGGGGCTGATTGCGCTGCTGGGGCTGGGACTGGTTGGTGTCATCGTCGTGTCACGCCGTGTACGCGCGTCCGTCTCAAAATAACTGCTGACAACCACATGAGCAAGGGACTCCACCAGTCCCTTGCTGTTTCAGGTAGCGGCATCAATCCTGACGAGCGACCTGGATTCAGTTTGTGTTTTTCTGCTCACACGGGCATGGTACCAATATCATGCCCGTTTTTCACGCATACTTTTCATTACCCCACAAAAAAGGGGGACACAAACGCCTTGATAGATGCTACTTTATAAATGAAGTTAATAATTTATCTGAAAATGGGGAGTAGATCGTATGAAACACAACCCAAAGCGATTTCCCACTTTAATCATTGTCGCCTTATTGATCGTCATCGTTCTTGTCTTCAATACCCTGTCAATGGCCTTTGACCTCACGATGGGTCGTTATGATGGCGGCATCCGGGAAATGGTCTACGCGATGCGTGACGCGAGTGGTATGGTGCTGGTCGTGTTTGTCCTGGTGGCGGCGTTCTGGGAAATCCAGATCCGATTAAACTGGCCGGTAGAGCCGAAAGCCCCAACCAGTGAGCCTTCCATGCCTTCATCAACAACGATGATGCCGAGTGCCAACGGGCATTCCAAAACACCAATTCGTAATGGGCACAGCGACGCTATCCGGCGCAATCGCTATCGGATGCAGTAGTACTACAATCTGACGGAATATTCAGACAACCCAAAACGGGGGCGAATACAAAACTCGCCCCCGTTTGATTTACAGGGTTCAGGGCAGGAGAGGCCGGTTATGTCCGGTGACAGGCAACCCAATGTCCCGGCGAATACTCAATCAGTTCGGGGTCGGGTTCTTCGTAGCACAGGTCGAACCGTACCGGACAGCGGGTATTGAAGTTGCAGCCCGTAGGGGGATTCGCCGGACTGGGTACATCGCCCGTCAAAATCACGCGCTGACGTCTCTCTTCAACCGTCGGATCGGGGACGGGAACTGCTGAAAGAAGCGCCTGGGTATAGGGATGCAGCGGGTTTTCGTAGAGTTCGTCCGAACCTGCCAGTTCCACGATTTTACCCAGGTACATCACCGCCACGCGGTCACAGATATGGCGCACCATGCTCAAGTCGTGGGCGATAAACAGGTAGGTCAGGTTTAGCTCATCTTGCAGTTCTTCCAGCAAGTTGACAACCTGCGCTTGAATGGACACATCCAGTGCCGAAATCGGTTCGTCCGCCACGATGAAACTAGGTTCCAGTGCCAGGGCACGGGCAACACCGATACGCTGGCGCTGTCCACCGGAAAACTCGTGCGGGTAGCGATTCACGAAGTATGGGTTCAATCCGACTTTTTCCAGCAGATGCTCCACATATTCCTGCTGCTCTCTCTTCCCAGTAATCGTCTTGTGGATACGCAGGGGTTCGCTCACGATGCGGCCCACCGACATACGCGGGTTGAGCGAGGCAAAGGGGTCCTGGAAAATCATCTGCATCCGGCGGCGCATCTTGCGCAGTTCTTCGGATTGCATGGTGGTCAGTTCCCGGCCTTCAAACACCACCGAGCCTTCGGTTGGTTTGTAAAGCTGGAGCAGCGTGCGCCCGGTTGTGCTTTTGCCACAGCCCGACTCGCCGACCAACCCCAGGGTTTCCCCTTTGAGAATATCAAAACTCACACCATCAACGGCTTTCACCGCACCGACCTGACGCTGTACAATAACACCAGCCGTAATCGGGAAGTGTTTCTTCAGACCGCGCACACTGACCAGAACCTCTTTGTCGCCGGTACTGGTCTTCTTTGTTGCAGCCGGGGCAGCATTAACCATGTTTCTCAACCTCCTGAGGTACAGCACTTCTCACATCAACCCAACACGCTTTCATGTGACCTTCCACACTGTCTTCGGCCTGCACTAAGATCGGCATTTCTTCCCAGCACTTATCCACACGATAGGGACAACGCTGTGCAAATGGGCAGCCCGGTGGCAGGATACGCATATCGGGTGGTGAGCCTTCGATCTGGGTTAGCTTCCGTCGGTGACTTTCTTCGTCCAGGCGTGGCAGTGAACTCAGCAGCCCCAATGTATACGGGTGGCGGGTATTGCCAAAAACCGGCTTGACCGGCCCGCGCTCGACAATGATACCGCCATACATAACCTGGATCGTATCGGCTAACCCTGCCACAATCCCCAGGTCATGCGTGATCCAGATCATCGCCATACCGATTTCATCCCGCAGGCGGCGCACCAGGTCAAGAATCTGAGCCTGAATGGTGACATCCAGTGCGGTTGTTGGCTCGTCGGCGATCAGCAGTTTGGGGTTGCAAGACAGCGCCATCGCGATCATAGCACGCTGGCGCATCCCGCCGGAAAACTGGTGCGGGTAGCTATCCAGGCGTTTTGCCGAGTCGGGGATACCCACCATTGCCAGCAGATCGGCGGCACGGTTGCGAGCCTCTTTGTCGCTCATACCCAGATGCAGTTTCAGCGCCTCGGTGATCTGCGTGCCAATCGTCAGAACCGGGTTAAGGGAAGTCATGGGGTCCTGGAAGACCATTGCGATTTCGGCGCCCCGGACAGCCCGCATTTCTTCCGAGGACAGTTTTAACAAATCGCGCCCACGAAACAGGACTTCGCCACTTTCCACCTTGCCGGGTGGGCTGGGAATAAGCCCCATGATTGAGAGCGCGTGAACGCTTTTACCGCTGCCGGACTCGCCGACAACGCCCAACGTTTCGCCTTCGTTAAGCACATAGCTGACACCGTTTACTGCATAAACTGTGCCTTCCTGCGTATAAAAGCGAGTGACGAGGTTTTTCACCTCCATAAGAACGGATGCCAAAAGCCTTATCCTCCTACAACTGGAACCTGCAATCAGGTTTACTTTACAAGAAATTCGCAATCTATATAGCTAGGCTATTTGCGTTTCGTGTTTTTATAAATATCTTTCCAAGATGATACGCCTAACCATGTGAAGCAGGGTTATTGTGCCTTAATTAAGCCCGAATTGCAAAATTTTAACAGGCTGGTGCTAAAAAGGGTACACACAGCCTGTCACATGCGTTCAAATATGTCCGTTATGACCGTTTACGACCCAGTGACTATGCGCTGACCCAGGTACCAATCAACTGTTTCGCGCAGGCCGTCGGAAAAAGTCACATGCGAGCGGAAGCCAAAAGCCTCCTCCGCCCGGCTCACATCCAGCTTGCGGCGTGGCTGGCCGTTGGGCTTGCTGGTATCCCAGCGCAGCTCACCCCGAAAGCCCACCACACGGGCAATCGTTTCCGCCAGGTCCTTGATACTGATCTCGAAAGCGCTGCCGATATTCACCGGCTCGGGGTCATCATAATAGGCGGTTGCCAGCGCGATACCTTCTGCTGCATCCTTCACATACAGGAATTCGCGGGTTGGGGTTCCGTCGCCAAATAACGTCACATATGGGACGTTCGCTTCTTTTGCTTCCAGCATTTTGCGAATCATATCGGGGATAACATGCGCCGTTTTGGGGTCGAAGTTGTCGCCCGGCCCGTACAGGTTCACCGGCAGCAGGTGGATGGCATTATAGCCGAACTCCTGACGGTACGCCTGGCTTTGCACGAGCAGCATCTTCTTTGCCAGTCCGTAGGGCGCGTTGGTTTCCTCTGGATAGCCATTCCACAGGTCATCCTCTTTGAAGGGGATCGGGGTGTACTTTGGATAGCTGCAAATTGTGCCGACACCGACGAATTTCGGCACAGCCGCACGTCGCGCATACTCCAGCAACAGTGTCCCCATCATCAGGTTGTCGTAAAAGAACACCCCTGGGTGTTCTCGATTCGCGCCAATCCCCCCCACGACTGCCGCCAGATGAATTACCAGTGTTGTTCCCGGGTTATCCCCATACAACTGGACAACCGCCTCTTTTTCGCGCAGGTCGTAATCCTGGCTGCGTGGGACGATAACACGCCCAGCGCCCAGGCTTTCGAGATGCATTACGAGGTGACTCCCCAGAAACCCCGCCCCACCGGTAACAATGATCTTCTGGCTGCCCCAGTCGAACGTTTTTCGCATGGCCTGTAACCTTCCATTACTTGGTGAACGGGCATTTTACCACCAAGAATAAGGGTTTTCCACCGAAAAATGTGAGCGTATAGCGAGCGAAGGGGGGCGAACAGTCGTGGGAAACTGCCCCATATCTAAACAGGACATAAAAATTGAGTTAGAATTATGTTGCACCCTATAGTCAGGAGCAAAAAAGCGTTGTATCCTGTGATGAGTAGCTATTGACAATCCCATACGCCGGGGCTAAAATGCTCTCCACTGCGGGCCTATAGCTCAGCTGGGAGAGCGCTACAATGGCATTGTAGAGGTCAAGGGTTCGAATCCCTTTAGGTCCACTAGCCCCAATCCACTGTGTTTGGGGTTTTTGTTTTCTGGGAAAGGTAATGCCGTGGCCGATCCAAACCGCAAAGACAATCTGGAAAATCGCTTGCGCGAACTTCTGGATGATTTGAAGCGCCTGCTCAACCCAGAACAACCGAAGCCAGTGCGGATACCCGTGCCGGTACGCGCCCCACGCGACCCACGCTACCGCTGAACCACAACCACCCTCGATCATGATCGCTTCATCACATGGCTGCTGCCGTGTGGTTTTTTTATTGTACACGCACAGCCCGATTTGTAGCGTAAAGCGCACTACCAGGCTCATTATAGCGCCGTTCAAGGTACAACAACAGGTCATACAGTAACGCTGTTTTCCGTTTGCGGCGATCAATGTGTGAGTGTTTTACACACTATTAAAGGATGTACAATAAAGAGAAACGGAGGTGCATCTATGATGACCTTGCAAGAGGTAAAACTGGCTATTGATTATCTTTCGCCAGAGGAACTGCGGGAGTTGCGCGTACATCTCGAAAAACGCGAAACGGAAATAGCGACGCGGACTGAGCCTTCACCTGAAGAACGCGCCAGAAAACTTGACGAAGCTTTCGCGCAATTTCGTGAAGGCCTGTTACCCGTTCAGATTGAAGAGATGGTCGCTGCGATGAACGAGGAGTATGTTGAATCGTGGGATGAATCCGAATGGAGAGATTAGCGTATATCCTCGATACCAGCATCATTGGGGATCGTATTAAAGCGTATGACACTGTTTCCAAGCGGCTTGCCAACACCATCACCGCCGGACACCAAGTTTATCTATGCCAGCCCGTGTATTATGAAGTGAGGCGTGGCTTAATCAAAGTAAACGCAACCTGTAAGCTGCAACTTTTTCAGAATGCAATCATGCCCCTGTTGTATTGGTTACCTCTCAACGATTCTGATTGGCTACAGGCGGCGCAGTTTTGGGCAGACGCTCGCAATGCGGGGAAGCAGCTTTCCGATGTGGATTTACTGGTAGCGGCGCTGGCACACCGGATTAATGGTATTGTCGTCAGCAGCGATGACGACTTTAGAGCCTTGCCGGTTCGACTTGAGAACTGGCACAGTGATTAGCAACCGGTTTACTCCACACTCAGCAGGAATAAACCCATTGTCCCCCCGCCGACTATCCGCTGCTGGTCTACCACCAGCCCATTCGCCTCGGCAAATGGCGGTACACCCCGCCGCGCCATAAAATCCCGGTAATTCGTGAAGTGTTCACGGCCCGCCACAATCTCCGCCATTATTAGGACGCCTTTTTGAAGCCACCCCTGCGGGAACTGATACGGCCCGGTGTGGAAATCAATGACCAGGATGCGACCATCCGGTTTGAGGACACGCTTCATCTCGCGGGTGACGCCCTCTCGCATCGCCTGGCGCATTTCGTGAATTGCCAGGGAAATCGTCACAAGGTCGAACGAATCATCCCCGAACGGCATATTGGTGGCGTCTCCCAGGTGCAGGTCGGCATCCTCGCCCAGGTTTTTCCGGGCGACACCCAGCATGGAAGGGGACTTGTCAATCCCGGTGATGGCGCACCCGGCCTCGCGGTAGGTTTGCAGGTGCAGCCCGGAGCCGCAGGCCACGTCCAGCACTTTCATGCCCGGCGTGGGTGGGTGCAGCTTGAGACTCAGTTCCCGCAGCCCGGTGTTGAAGCGCCCGACAATCGGATCATAGATCGGAGCGAATTGGCGATAGGGATCATTTGCCACTGGTGCAGCCTCCTCGGTTACTCTTCTATTACATACTCAAACAGCAGGTAACACATCACGAGGTAGACGACATCCACCATTGCCAGAATCTGCACCCAGGCGACCCAGTCTTCAGTGGCCGAATCGGTGAGCAGATTGGTGGAGGCTTTCACGGCGGCCAGCAGCAGCGGCAGTGCCAGCGGCATCATGACGATAGGCAGCAGGTTTTCGCGGGCGCGGGTTTGCACTGTCATGGTTGCCAGCAGTGTCCCCACGGTGGTAAACCCGAATGTCCCCATGAACAGTACCGCCAGCACCAGCGGTTGCACCAGAGAGACGTTATACAGCACCGTCATGATCGGCAGCAGCAGCAGCCCGACGGTGATGGTGAACAGGAAGTTGCCCACCAGCTTACCGAAGAAAATCGTCGTGCGGGCGATGGGGGCAATTAGCATAGCGTCCAGGTTGCCCTGGTCGCGTTCCATCGCCAGGCTGCGGTTCAGTCCCAGGAAACTGGCGAAAACCACCGTTACCCATAACACGCCGCTGATGGCTTCTTGGCGGGCGATGCGATCCAGTTCCAGCGCGAAGCTGAAAACCAGGATGCTTAGCAGGGCGAACAACCCCATTGAACTGATGAGTTCCCGGCTGCGGAGTTCGGTACGCAGGTCTTTACGGACAATCGAGAGGACAGCTTTGAAGAAAGGTGTTTTCATTGTTTTGCCGTTGCCATACTGGTCGTTTGGGTATAAATCGAAGCGAGTTGCAGTGTGTCCAGGCCGTTGGTCGGTGCGTCATAGCCGATTTTGCCCCGTGACAGGATAACGACGCGGCTGGCGAGTTTTGCTGCCTGGTTCAACTGGTGTGTCACCATAATAATCGTCTGCCCGGCGGCATGGGTGTCCGTCAGCAGGTCATCCAGAATTGCGGCGGCGTCCTGATCCAGCCCGGTATAGGGTTCATCAAAGAGCAGCACTGCCGGGCTGTGCAGCAGAGCGCGGGCGATGCTTAACCGCTGCTGCATCCCCCGTGAGAAGGTGCGTACCATGTCACCCGTGCGCCGCCCCAGCCCCACTCGTACCAACAGGTCGTCAATCCGGGCATTGGCGGCGTCTTTGGGCAAATTGTAGAGGCGGCTGAAAAACACCAGGTTTTCGCGGGCGCTCAGGTTTTCGTAGAGCAGCGGCCTGTGGCTCACCAGCCCAATCTGGGCACGGACGGCGGCGGCTTCCTGAGGGAGTTCCCACCCGCCGATGTGGATCGTCCCGGCAGTGGGTTTACTCAGGCCGGAAAGCAGACGGATGAGCGTGGACTTGCCGCTGCCATTCGGGCCGAGCAGGGCGACGAATTCACCTTTTTCGATAGTCAGGTCAAGCTGGCGCAGCACCGGCAGCACGCCGAATGCTTTGACCAGTGACCGGATTTCAACCAGTGAGCGTGTTGTAGATGTCTCGGTCATAGTGTCCCAATAAGATATACAAAATAAATCACGGCTTTTCGCACTCAGCCGCGTTCAAACATCCCGCCTAGACCCTAAACCGGCAGCGGCGGATGAACGTCTGGTCTGGTGTGAGCGTCACGATATTGTAGCCCGGCTCTGCGCCCGTGTCAGCGGTGGTATGCGTCATTCCCGGCCAGGCGTGGAACTGGCACCAACTGCTTAACACGCTGCTGTAGAGAATGCCGTTGCGCAGCGTCTCGGTATTCTGATGGATATGCCCATGAAACACCCCGCGCAGCCGGTCTTTGGCGGGCAGCAGCGCGGCATGAAAGTCCTCAGCGTTGGTCATTGGCATGTATTCATCCAGCCAGGGAACATCTACTGGCAGGGCGTTATGATGTACCGCTACCACTATCGGACGCTTATCGTTTGCCTTGCAAATGCCCTCCAGCCACGTTAACTGTGCGTCGCTCACATAGCCGCGCGGCGGTTCTACCGGGCCGTTGCTGTCCACACAGGCAAATACCACCCCGTTGACCTCAAACCTATAGTGAAATGGCAGCACGTCATCCTCGCGCTGTAGCAACACCCGTTGTAAAGCGGCGGGATCATCATGGTTGCCCGCCAGATAGTACACCGGATAGCGAATTTCGCCCAGGATGTCACGGCAGGTTTCGTAAGCATTCGGCACGGGGTCGTAGGCCACATCGCCGGTATGCAGCACAAAATCCGGCGTGAAGGGCAGGCCATTGAGTTCCCGCACCAGCGCCCGCGCCCCTTCCTGCGCTGAATGGGCGCTCCATTTACGATGGTAGTCCGGGTCGGGGCTGATGTGCGTATCGCTGATATGGACGAAGCGGAGCAGCGGTTGCATATAATCGGACTCCTTTTGTGGTGGGTGAACGGACTCCTATAAATCTAACAGGCTTTTGTTCCAGGACAAAGGGGTTACTGTCAATCCCTCGTGTATGGGTATAATGAACGTGAGATACCGATAGGCGTGGCGGGGTGGTGCATCATGAAGCATTTTTTCACGTTTCTTCGTGCGTTTATTGCAATTGGACAGAGTAAGACGGGCAAATTGCTGTCCTGTTTATTCATCCTGCTGACTCTGCTCCTGCTGACCGGCTGTGATACCAACACGCCCGCTGATGTTTCTGGCCTGCCCACATTGGCGCAGCTTCCCACACTCACCAGCACGGTCACGCCGCCGCCAGCGACTGCGACTTTCACGCCCTCAGCAACCTTCACGCCCACCGATACTCTGACGCCGACGCTAAGTGTCACACCAAGCCTGACGATCACCGATACGCCGACATCCACGCCCACCAATACGCCCACGATTACGCCCACGCCGCTCCCTACCGCCGATAACGAAGCCGTGCTGTCGCTGGTTGACCTGGCGAAGCAGGCTACTGTGCTGCCGCAGCAGGTTGTCGCTCCGCCTGTCACCGGAGTCAACCCGGCTGTGACGGTTCCACCAGCCACAGGCTGCACATTTTTGCCGCCCGGTGGATTCGGCCTGATCTTCACGACTGACGCGGCTCTCATGCAGCAGTTGGGCTGCCCGCTGGGGTCGCCGCCCGTGACCGCCTCGCTCGCCAGCGCCGTTCAGGGGTATGAACGCGGGACGATGATCTGGGTTGCCGGCACTCCGGGGACAATTTATGCCCTGTTCAATACAACCACGTACCAGCAGTTCCCCGATACCTACACCGAAGGCGTAGACCCGGCCAGCGGGGGCGAGTTGCCACCAGCGGGACTCCTTGAGCCAGTGCGCGGCTTTGGTAAAGTGTGGCGGACTAATCCGAATGTGCGGAATGGCCTGGGATGGGCAGCGAACGCCGAAGCCGGGGGACAGTCCACCGTCCAGCAGTTTGAGCGTGGCTGGATGATTGCGCTGCCGCAGCGTGGCGAAATCCTGATCCTCATGTCCGATCCGAGCGGCATAAGTGGCACATGGCGGGTCGTGCCGGGGGGATTCTAGGCGCACGGGCAAGTTGCACGAATCGTTTGTTATAAAATTAAAGATTGGATAATCTTTTCTTAAAGTTCCCGGCATGATGCTGCTGTTTTGCCCTGTGGGGAACCTGAAATATTCTATTTGGAGGTTACGATGCGTAAACAATATTTTACTTTATTGGTGTTCGTTGCAGTATTGTCGTTCACCAGTTTTTCGCTGGTCGGTGCCCAGGATCCGGTGCAAATCAGCTTCTGGCACGCGATGAGCGGTGGCCGGGGTGATGTCGTGCAGGGGTTAGTCGACTCCTTCAACGCCGCCAACCCGGACGTGCAGATCGTGGCTGAATTCACCGGGAGCTATGCTGACACATTGACGAAAGCACTCGCGGCTGTCCGCGCTGGCGAACCCCCGCACATGGTCCAGGTTTACGAAGTGGGGACGCGCTCCATGCTTGACTCCGGCGCGATTGTGCCAATTGCGGAAGTCAGCGGCGGTGAATTTGACCCCTCACTGTTTGTCGCGCCTATCGTGAATTACTACTCGGTAGGGAACCAGCTGTCCTGTATGCCGTTCAACAGCTCTACCGCCATGCTGTACTACAATAAGGACGTCTTTGCTGCTGCCGGGTTAGACCCCGAAGTGCCGCCCACCACCTTCAACGAAGTGTATGAAATGGGCAAGCAAATTGTTGAATCCGGCGCTGCTCCCGGAGGGATTTCCTTTGGCTGGCCGGCCTGGATTATGGAGCAGATGTTTGCCAAGCACGACCAGATGCTGGCGAATGAAGGCAATGGCCGTGATGCACTGGCGACTGAAACCTACTTCAACAGTGAATTCGGCGTGCAGGTGCTGACCGAGTGGCAAAAATGGGCACAGGACGGTGTCCTCATCTACGGCGGGCGTGAATACAGCGCCAACGACCCGTTCCTGGCCGGTGAATTTGCCATGCTGGCACAGAGCACCTCCAGCCTGGGCGGTATTCAGAATAACGCGGCTTTCAACCTCGGCACAGCCTTCCTGCCGCGCCTGGAAGGCTACGAAGACGCTATCGGCAACAATGTGATCGGTGGCGGATGCCTGTGGACAATGGCCGGGTTCAGTGCAGAAGAGTACAACGCAATCTGGCGTTTCTATCAATTCCTGGCGCAAGATGAGCAGGCGATCATCTGGCACAAAGGCACGGGCTACTTCCCGGTCACGAATGCCGCCTTTGACGCGCTGGATGCTGAGGGCTGGTTCACCGAAAACCCGAACTTTCTCACCGCCTTCGACCAGATTCTCAAGGGCGAAAACACGGTAGCGGCCAGCGGCGTGATCCTCGGTGATTTCGTGACGATCCGCGATATTATTGGGGCGGCTATTGAAGAAGCCGTCGTCAACGGTATGGATCCCCGCGAGGCGCTGGACGCGGCCAATGAAGAGATTAACCAGCTTCTGGCCGACTATGCGAGTCTGGTTGAATCAGACTGATTTTAGACACATATGATTGAGTAATATGCTATCTGGCACGGGTGCAACCATCCGTGCCAGACATTTTTGGGTAGGCTTATGCGCTCTTTTGTTTTTCCAAATCGGATATTACCGTACTTGCTGATCGCGCCGAGTGCGATTCTGGTGGTAGTGTTTTTCATCATTCCTGCTCTCCAGAGCTTGCAGCTCAGTTTTTACCGCGTCAATACTTCTACCGGGCGGCAGATTTATGTCGAGTTCGAGAACTTCACCCGCCTGTTCAATTCTAGGGAATACATCAACTCGCTCACGACAACCGGGATATTTATCCTGGTGGTGGTCGTCTTTGCGCTGGCGATCAGCCTGCTGCTGGCGGTGGGCGCCAGCCAACCAATCAAGGGGTTTGGTATCTACCGCACGCTGTTGGTCTGGCCGTACGCGCTTTCCCCTGCAATTGCCGGGACGATCTGGGCGCTGCTGGCCGACCCTAGTATTGGTGTGCTGACCTATAACCTCGAGCGCCTGGGGATTCACTTCAACCGGCAGACTAACAGTACCCATGCCATTATCTTTATCTGTATCGCGGCAATCTGGAAAATCCTGGGGTATAACGTCGTGTTTTTTCTGGCCGGGCTGAGGAACATTCCCCAGGATGTGATGGAAGCCTCCGCGCTGGATGGCGCGAACGCCTGGACCCGCTTCTGGCGGATGACATTCCCGCTGCTATCGCCCACCACATTTTTCCTGCTGGTGATGAACACACTCTATGCCAGTTTTGAAACCTTCGGCCTGATTGACATCACTACCCAGGGCGGGCCGGGGCGGGCGACCAACCTGCTCATCTACAAGCTCTATAATGACGGGTTCAAGAATACCACCCTGCTCGGTTCGGCGGCGGCGCAGTCGGTGCTGCTGCTGATCTTTGTGGCTGTTCTGACAGTCATTCAGTTCCGTACCGCCGGGAAGAGGACGTTTTACCGATGAACCACGCGACGACTTCACCGGCAACTGCTTTTTCCAATCACGCCGCACGGCAGGCTTTCCGGCGTCGTGTGGTGTACCCGGTATTCATGCACGGGCTGATGATTCTTGGCGTGTTTGTTGTGCTGTTCCCGCTGTTATTCGCGATCATTCTCAGCACACAATCCTCTGCGGACTGGTTCCAGATTGGCAACCTGGTACCAGGAACTTCAGCGGCACATAATTACACGACGGCCTGGGAACGGGCGAGCATCGGGCGGCTCATGGTGAACACCACGATTGTCGCCGTGCTGGTGGCCGGTGGCAAAATCATATTGAGTATGAGCGCATCTTTCGCGCTGATCTACTTTAAAGTACGTGGCAGTGCCTTGATTATCGGCCTGATTATGCTGACTCACTTCCTGCCGCTGCCTGTCCGTATTGTCCCCACCTATCAGTTGTTGGCCGACCTGCGCTGGATTGATACTTTCCAGGGGTTGACCGTGCCATTCTTCGCCAGCGCAACCGGAATTCTGTTATTCCTCCAGTTCTTCCGCACGCTTTCCCCTGATCTGGCGGATGCTGCGCGGGTGGATGGGGCAGGGCCGCTTCACTTTCTGTTCCGCATTCTGATTCCGATTTCACGCACCAATATCGGGGCGCTGTTCCTGATTGAATTCATCTACATGTGGAACCAGTATTTGTGGCCGCTGCTGGTCGCCAATTCAGTAGATACGCGCCAGGTGCAAATCGGCATCAAGCAGTTGATCGCTACCGATGCCGTGATTGACTGGGGCGTGCTGATGGCCGGGACGGTGATGGTGATTATTCCGCCGCTGGTGGTGCTATTGGTGCTGCAACGCAGCCTGATGGCCGGGCTAAGTGCCGGTGACGAGGGGATTCGATGACGCGGAGTCTGGCCGAGATACGCGGCTTCCTGCTCGATATGGATGGCACACTCTATCTGAGTGACCATCTGCTGCCCGGCGCACGGGACTTTCTCGACTATGCGGCGCAGGCTGGACTCCCGGTACTGTTCCTGACTAACAACTCATCCAAGAACCGGGATGCCTATGTTCGGAAAATAGCGGGGATGGGACTCGACATTCCCGCCGAGCAGATTCTGACATCCGGGGAAGCGACGGCGCTCTACCTGCGCGAACAGTCCCCTGGTGCGCAAGTGGCGCTCTTCGGCACGCCGGAACTCGAACAGGAATTCGCCGGTTATGGTTTCACGCTGACGACGGATGCGCCGGATGTTGTGGTGCTGGGGTTCGATATGACGCTGGATTATGCCAAGCTCACCCGGCTCTGCGACCTGGTGCGGGCGGGTCTGCCGTATATTGCTACACACCCCGACTACAACTGCCCGATCAAAGGGGGATTCATCCCCGATATTGGCGCGATGATGGCGTTTGTTCAGGCTTCAACCGGGCGCAAGGCGGACGTGATTATCGGCAAACCGAACCGTCACATCCTGGATATGGCGGCGCTGCGGTTAGGCCTTTCACTGGATGTAGTCGGTATGGTTGGTGACCGGCTGTATACCGATATTGCGATGGGGGCGACTGCGCCGCTGCAAACCATCCTGGTACTCAGTGGCGAGACGAAAGCCGAGGACATCTCCGCCAGCCCGTTTCAGCCTGACCATGTGTTCGCCAACCTGGGCGCATTGCAACGGGCGCTCCAAGCGGCGAAATCGCCGGGCATGTAAACAGATAATCATCTCATCACACCGCGTCCCAATTGAGGCGCGGTTTTTGATTATGGCGACCTGCTCAGCAGTAACGACTACTTCGGTTGTACCGCGCCGATCAGTGTTTGTACTGTACCGTCTTCAATATTCACCGCAAGCAGTTCATTATCATCATCAGAGATAAAGCTCTCGCCGCCATTAATGACCGCTAATTGGCCGTTCGGTAGCCAGTCAATCGGGAATTTATAGGAGTTCGTTGCGATGGGCGGTGACAGTGGGATGACCACTGGCTCGGCATCCGGCAGAGAAGCCACGATTATATGATTATCCCTCACGCCGACTAACCCTGAACCATCCGGCAGCCACATCAGATCATACGCTGAATTGCCCGGCAACACTGTCGCCTCATCACGGGTTTCCATATCAATGAGGATCGTCTGGATGCCCGTATATTCGACGTATCTCGTTGTATCTGGGAGCGCCTCTGTCTCCCAGCCCTGGATCAGAAGCTGGCTGCGATCCGGTGACAGACTGGTGGTGATCAGGTCGAGATTCGTCCGAAACAATTCGCTCAAACCGCCATGCTCAACATTGATCGTGTAGAAGATGAATTCCTGGGGAGTCGGCCCGATTTGATTGCGCGACTCGCCGATGTTTTCAACGTAAACCAGGGTGGCACTGTCTGCTAACCACGCCGCCCACAGCTTGCGGTTACTCCCGGAAGTGAGCGCCCCGTAAGCGCTGCCGTCAGTACGCATCGTCCAGATTTGTGGCGTGCCCGGAACTGCAATTTGCTGCGCGATTGCCAGGCGTTGCCCATCCGGTGACCAATCTACCCAGTACACGTCGCCCCCGTCACCGTTATTCGTGATCTGCCGCCGTTCCATACCGTCGGCGCTCAGGGTGAATAATTCCTGGTTGGTGTTGGTTGTATCGGGGAAGTCAATATAGGCGAAAGCGGTGTGATCCGGCGACCAGATCATCTTGTTTGGCAGATACACATAGTAGTTGTAAAACGTGTAGGCCTCCGGCAGAATCAACTTATCCATCACACACGCCTGGGAACCATCGGGATTTGCGGTGTAGATGTAACGGGATAAGAAGAAGGCGATACGGTTCTCAGTAGCAGGGCAGGCAGGAAGTAAAGTGCGCTCATAACGACCTGAGCTATCGAACCACATTCCCTCGATTGTCCACCCCTGGCGGCCATCGGCCAGCGCAATCTCTCGCCAGATCAGGCCATCTGCTTCCTGTACTCCATCCAGAATCGTGACATGATCTCCGGCGTTCAATCGGGTGATAACTTCGCCATTGACTCCAGCTTCGCTGCGAACCGTAAGACGTATTTCCGCGCTCGATGGGTCATCGCTAATCACACGAGCTTGCACGCCGCTTGCCAGCACATTGACCACCAGGCGCAAGGGTTCAAAGACGTGAGCGGGTGCTGGTAGGGGCGTCACCGTTGGCGCTTCAGTAGGTGGGGGTGGCGTATCTGTTGGCTGGTTGGGATCAAACGGTTCGACCCAGTATTCGCCACTAGCTCCTTCAACTGTCCAACCGGTGAGGTCGCCATACGTCACGCGCCACCAGTTCAAACCATCGGCGCAAACCGGGCCTTCCAGTACGGAAAACACTTCACCGCCGGGTATTTCACCCACTTTTGTGCCGCCCCGTGCCGCTGCATCCCGTACATTATTCGGGTCTCCTGGGGAGACTCGTCCCTGACCTTCAACCACCAGACGCGGTTGTGGGGCGTCCGGGCAGTTGGCATCATCCTGCGCCAGGATCCCCGCTACAAAGCCCAGCATACTCAACACACATAAACCTGCAAATAAGAAACGCCGTTTTTTCAATTTGCCTCTCCTTCGTGAGTGTACAGACAGGGCGAAATATTTCCAATCGATTCTATATACGGATTTGAAAATTGCGCTATAGGTTTTTGGTTCAAATCCCGGCAGCATATAGCCGAAAGGCGGGCCCGGCTTGCATTTACCGCCATTGACAAGCCCTGGCCTATTCGCTAGAATGCGCTTTACCGGTTGAGCGAAAATGCGTCTTGAAGCGTGTTTCCCCTGCATGGTATAATGCACTTCAAGAGCGCCACCATAGCTCAGCTGGCAGAGCGTTCGCCTTGTAAGCGAAATGTCGTGAGTTCGAATCTCACTGGTGGCTTGCCGTTGTACAATTAATGGGTCCGTGTCCCGAGTGGCAAAGGGGAGGGACTGTAAATCCCTTGCGCGACGCGCTTCGTTGGTTCGAGTCCAACCGGGCCCACTATTATTCGAGATGCCTTTGTAGCTCAGTCGGCAGAGCACACCCTTGGTAAGGGTGAGGTCACGGGTTCGAATCCCGTCAAAGGCTCTGGTGTATTTTTGCCAGTAGGAAGTTAAGCGAGGAATAACGTGGCGAAGAAGGGCAACCGGATTCTAGTTAAAATGCGTAGCACGGAAAGCGGCCACATTTATTATACGCAGAAGAACCGCCGCAATGATACGCAGCGGCTGGAACTGCGGAAGTATGACCCCTATGTGCGCCGCCATGTGATCTACAAGGAAGCGAAATAACGCTTCACAACACAGGGGAGTAGCTCAACTGGCAGAGTGGCGGTCTCCAAAACCGTAGGTTCCGGGTTCGATTCCTGGCTCCCCTGCCATGTTCTTCAAAGCACCGTCCCCCGTAGGAGACGGTGTTTTTAAACTATGAGTCACTAGCCAGGAGTACGGGGATGTCTGTTAATAAGACACTGGAAGAAAAATCCAAACGCCGCGGGAAGCGTAAACCGGAAGCCGAGCCGGTTGAATCAGTTGATGCGCAAGATGATGAACTGATGGCCGAAAGCCGGGGTATTACCGAGGGTAAAGGCCGTCCGACACCGAGCCGGCGTGCCCTGGTCGAGGTCGAAACGAAGGAACGCGGAAACATCGTCACCCGTCCTTTCATGGCCCTAGGCGATTATCTGGACGGAGTGCGCTCGGAAATCGCCAAAGTTGCCTGGCCGACCCGTGAGGAGGTCATCCGCCTGACCTGGATCGTTCTGGCGGCGACGATTGCCGCTGCTATTGCATTGGGTATCATCGCGTTGGTCTTCTCTGAACTGTTTGTGGCCGGGCTGAACCAACCCGCGATCTTCATTGTAATCACTGTCGCGGTGGTGGTTATCCTGGCGGTTTATCTGCGGCGCAGCAATCGCAGTGCCTCCGGCTACTAATGATGTGTAAGAGTTGAGTGAGATATTTTATGGCAAATGACGCGGACTTTCGGGAGGAAAACGACTACGACCCGGAACCGGTGTATCTGGATAACCAGCAAACAGATAGTGACGCCTTGCTTGATGACGCAGTGCCGGGTATCCTGGACCAGATCATGGATGAAACCATCGGTCAGAAGTTGTGGTACGTAGTTCACTGCTACTCCGGTTACGAGAACAAAGTGCGCCATGCCATCGAACAGCGCATCGAAACAATGGGGATGCGCGATAAAATCTTTGATGTCATCGTCCCCACTGAAGAAGAAATCGAGATCAAAGATGGGAAGCGGCGCAATATCGAAAAGCGTGTCTTCCCCGGCTATATCCTGGTTGAGATGAAGATGGATGAAGACTCCTGGTATGTGGTACGAAACACGCCTGGGGTGACTGGTTTTGTCGGCATGGGCAACGATCCCACCCCGCTGCGGCCTGAAGAGGTTAAGGCGATCATGGATCGGATGCTCGCTGAAGGTGGCCCGAAAGTGAAACCCAAGTTCAAGGTGGGTGAAAAAGTACGGATTATTGATGGCCCGTTCAATGATTTCATCGGCACCGTGGCACTCATTGAGCCGGATAAACAAAAGGTGCGCGTCATGGTGAATTTCTTCGGGCGCGACACTCCGGTGGAACTGGACTTCCTGGAAGTGGAAAAGGTCTAAGCGGTGATCTGCTTTCGGTAGCTATGGAGCCACCTGCTGCAATACGGAATGCTCATGTGGGGCAAGAACAGCTTGCCCCTGTTGCTGAAAAGCCTGTAGCCCTAAAATAGTGGATTGTTCCTGACTCAAAAACAAAACGGCTGTGTGGTATCCACTTAGCCACAAGCAGAACCAAACGAGGAAAATCATGGCGAAGAAAATCAAAGCAATTGTCAAGCTGCAAATCCAGGCTGGCAAGGCCAACCCGGCACCGCCCATTGGCCCGGCATTGGCGCAGCACGGCATCAATCTGATGCAGTTCTGCAAAGAGTACAATGCCCGTACCAGCAACCGTATGGGGGAGATTATCCCGGCTGAGATCACGATCTTCAGCGATAGCTCCTTCAAGTTCACCCTGAAAAGCCCCCCCACGGCTTTCCTGATTAAGAAGGCCGCCGGGTTGGAGCGTGGGTCAAGCATTCCGCATCTCGAAAAGGTTGGCAAACTCACCCGTAAGCAGGTGCAGGAAATCGCAGAAATCAAGCTCAAAGACATGAATGCCAACGATATTGAAGGGGCTATGCGCCAGATCGAAGGCACAGCCCGGCAGATGGGCGTCGACATCGAAGGCTAACAGACCTGCGCGTAATCCGCACTAGTGCGGATATATAATCAATCGATTCTAATTGTGTGGGAGGGCGAGCCACGCCCGCAAACCACAGGAGAAAAACAACATGGCAACACATGGTAAACGCTTTACAGAAGCCCTCAAACAGGTTGACCGCGATAAAAACTACTCATTGGAAGAAGCCGTTGCGCTGACCAAGAAACTGGCAAATACCAAGTTTGATGAAACAATTGAACTGCACTTTCGCCTGGGGATTGACCCGCGCCACAGTGACCAGCAGGTACGCAGTACGGTGATGCTGCCGCACGGTCTGGGCAAGACGGTTCGTGTGCTGGTATTCGCTGAAGGCGAAGATGCTCACGCCGCTGAAGCCGCCGGGGCTGATATTATCGCTGATGACAAAGTCCTGGAGAAGATCCAGAAAGAAGGCTGGCTGGAATTCGATACGGCCATTGCCGTCCCTTCCATGATGCAGAAGGTCAGCCGGGTGGCGCGTGTTCTCGGCCCGCGTGGGTTGATGCCCAATCCGAAAGCTGGCACGGTTGTCCCGGCGGATGACCTGGGCCGCGCGATTACCGAAATGAAGGCCGGGCGTGTGGAATTCCGTAACGATAAGACGGGCAATCTGCATGTGCCGGTGGGCAAGGCCAGCTTTGACGAACAACGTATATTAGAGAACGCCCAGGCGATCATTGATGCCGTGACCCGGCAGCGCCCCTCCGCAGTCAAAGGGCAGTATATCCGCCGCATCGTACTCACCTCCACGATGGGGCCGGGGCTGCGCCTGGAAATCGTTGGCGGCGGCGTCTAGTTTCCTCGCAGTAGAGCATTCATTGTCAAGGCGGCCTTCAGGGCCGTCTTTTCATTGTATGATAGTATGAGCGAGATGTCTGATCATATAGATTGTACAAGGTCACTATGATGAATACGCCGCGCGAACGCTGGGGCGAAGGTGATACTTATGAGCATTTCATGGGGCGTTGGAGTCTGGAGGTTGCCGGACATTTTCTTGATTGGCTGCGGCCCGCTCCATATCAACAATGGATGGATATGGGCTGCGGAACTGGCGCACTTACAAAGGCCATCGCGGCATTTACTCAACCGCAGTCTGTTGTGGGACTTGATCCCTCCTTTGATTTTGCGCGGTATGCCGATCAGCAATCCATACAGGCCTGCTTCATGGTTGCAGACGGTCAATCGCTGCCGGTTCGGGATAAGGCTTTTGATGTGGTTGTCAGTGGTCTTGCGCTGAACTTTATTGATCAACCGGAGCGCGCTCTGGCAGAAATGCGCCGGATTGTCAAAACCGCGGGATTGGTGGCTGCCTATGTCTGGGACTATGCGGGGAAAATGGAATTCTTACGGTATTTCTGGGATGCCGCGTTGGAGCTGGATGCCAGTGCTGTTTCGTCACATGAAGGCCATCGTTTCCCGATCTGCCGACCAGAGTCCCTTCTCCAACTCTGGCATGGAGCGGGTTTTCACGACGTGTCAGTGATTGCGATTGATATTTCCACGATATTCGACAGTTTTGGGAGTTACTGGCGGTCTTTCACGTTGGGCAATTTCCCAGCGCCCCAGTATGTCGCAGCCTTAGCGCCGGCGCTCCGCAGCAGACTTCGGGAACACTTAGGTACACGTGTTCCGATTGCAGACGATGGATCGATCCATCTCACGGCACGGGTCTGGGCTGTCCGAGGTTATTCCACATAACGAATGTAAGAAAGAGCAGACCTTCATGCCTATCACCTTTGTCACTGGCGACCCTTTACTCACACGGGCACAAACCCTGGCGTTTGGCTACAATGCGAAAGGTAAAAGCGAAACCACGTTTTTCATCACCCGGCTACTTGACCGTGCACCGGCGGCCTTTGCCACCTATGCCAAGCAGTGCCGTTCGGGGCAAATACGGGCAGGTGGGTTATGGCTGTGGTCAGAAATGCAGCCCAATCTCCTGTTTCTCCCCGTGCGCGAGTCCGCCGGAAGCAGCACGCGCCCGCGTCACATAGAAACCGCTTTGCTGACGATTGCCCGTGACTACCGGCTTTATGGGCTGAAGAGTATCGCCGTCGCTGCCCTGGCAGATCCTCTGGACTGGCCGGCCATAAAGCCCATCGTGATCCACTGGTTAGCCAGGTGTCCGCTGCCGGTGGTGGTCTATGAGAACATCGTCCCTGGCGTAGTGGCAGAAGTTGAAAGCTGATGACCCGGTCAGAATGGACTGTTTTTTTGAATGGCGTGTTTTGGAGCTAAAATACAGAGAATATTCAGGGACACTTATTGCCGAGGTTCGTAATGGGCACTTATGAAATTAGCTGGCACAACGACGAGAAAACGATCATTCTTGAACAGGTGACAGGCCAATGGAAATGGGAAGACATCTACGAGATGATCCAGAGGCAGTTCGCCATGATGGACACAATTGAACATAAGGCGCATGTGATCCTGATCGCCCCTGAAGGCTATATCCCCGTGCCTGCCGACGCCCTGTTTCACCTCCAGAAAATTATTGGCGTGGTGCATCGTAATGAGGGTCTCAAAATCCTGGTTGGCGCGCCCAGACTGATCGAAACTTTATTTTCGATGATCGGGCGGGTCTATAAGTTGCGTGATTTGCTGGCGGACTATGCTTTTGCCGGGTCAATGGAAGAGGCGCTGACGATTATCGAAAAGGCAGATAGTTAGCAGCACAGCAAGCTCTGCAGTCCCTGGCATTTCTGCTCATCCTCTTTCTCGCATGTGGTATCCCCCTGCACGCCCGTCCCTGTGTTCTTTTCTCTCTTTGAACCTCAGCTATTCTATGGTTGCCCCCGATACCTGGAATAAGGTAGACTGATGGTGCGAATGTGTACAAGCGCATGGGGCAGCATCTACGGGGAAAAGCATCTATGTCGCACGTTTTTATCAGCTACAGCAAACAAAACAAGGATTACGCCCGCCAGTTAGTCAGCAAGCTGCGCGATGAAGGCTTTGATGTGTGGATTGATGACCGCGAACTGCGGGCCAGCGTGGATTGGTGGCAGTCGATTGTGCTGGCGCTGCGGGCGTGCGGCGCGTTTATCGTCATCATGACGCCGGAATCCGATAACTCCGACTGGGTGCAGCGCGAAATTACCCTGGCGATGAAGTATGATAAGCCGATATTCCCGCTGTGGTTGAGTGGCAGCCTGGATACACCCAACTGGGAATTGTTCGTCCGCACCCAGTACACCGACGTGCGTGCGGACAAGATGCCTGAAGAACAATTTTTTACGACTTTGAGCGAAGCGGCATCACGCCGTTCGCGCCGAGGTGAGAATGTCACCAAAACGCACAAGGTTGAAAAAGTTGTCCTGGACGATGAGGATGAGGTATTCCAGCAAGCGATTGCCAACCCGCCCGCGCCCACTTTATCGGATGTGTTCGACCCAACGGATGAAGCAGTCCCGCCAGACGTACCGCCTCCGGTAAAACCCGGACGGTGGCGGTTAGGGTTGGCGGCAGGCGCTGTTATTGTGCTCATTCTGGTGCTGGCTTTTATCCTCAATCCGCCTGCGCCCGTCGTGGTGACGACGGAAACGCCCGATGTCACAGACGCGCCTGTGCCGGATGAAACTATCACCCCGACGCTGGATTTCAACTCCGAGCCGGCCAGTATTGAATCACTCAACGCCTGGCGAGAGGCGAATGGCTATGCGCCACTGACGGTTAACGCGACCCTGAATGCCCTGGCGCAGCGCCACCTGAGCTACCTTATCTCGATTCCGCGCGATGACTTACCCTCGACTGACCTCAATGTGGATGAACCCGGACGCGATATTCAGGCAGTCGCAGCCGAGGCCGGGTATCCTATGCCGGAAAACGTCGAAATGTTTGTTGAAGTGCGTGATGGTGACTTCCCGCTGGGCGATTTGCTGCTTCAACTGGAAATCCAGGGCAGCTCTGAATTACAGTCCCGCGCCCATGAATATGGCTTTGCCCAGGAACGTTCGGTAGATATTGGCAAACTCTATTTTGTGTTGATTATGGGGGCAGAGAATTAATCTATGCGTATTCGGCCACTGTATCTGATCTTTCCACTGCTGCTGGTACTGCTGCTGTTCAGTGGGACGCAGTTGTGGGCACAGTCCGGGGCGCTTACTCCGGAAGAAACGACCATCCTGGAAGCGATCAATGCCTTCCGCCGCACAAAGAATGTCGTGCCGGTAGTTCCTAATGCCGAGCTTAACCAGATTGCCCGCGCTTATGCTGCCGACCTCAAGGTGCGCTACGATAATGCCAATCTAACGGTGGTGGATGTCTACCTCAACAGTGATGGTAAAAACATTGACCAACTGCTGGCAGAGACGGCTTATGAGCGCTATTCCGATGGTTTTGTAGTGGACTTCATCCCGGCGCGGTTAGGTCGGGTTGGGCCGGAGAACGCGATTTCTTATTTGATTGAAGATTCGCGTAACCCTGATTCGCGCACGGTTTTCAGCCGGGCTATGGCACAAGGCCGGCAAAATGTCTTGCCACTGGGTGATCCGAAGTATCGCGAAGTAGGTATTGGCTTTGTAGATGACCCGGACTCGGACCGGTACTACTATATGCTGTTATTTGCCGCTCGTCCGGGTGTGCTGCCGGTGGTGATTACCGACCGGAACGCGCTCGATGTGATCGCCGAGCGGGTCAGTGACCGCAATGTTTATATCCGCCCTCACAATGAAAACACGCACATTACCGGGGACAGGGTGAATGGTCGCGATGTGGTTGGGCGTATCCAGGCTATCCGCATATCGGAGACGGAGAGCGTGCAGGACTGCCCGCTTGGGATTACGCTCGACTCCGGTTGGCAGACTTACCGTGTCTTTTTGCCGTATATCCTGAGCGAAGGGAGTGGCTTGAAGACCATCTACGTGCAAATGTGCGACTCCGCCAGGCGTTCACTCATGGTTTCGGCACAGGTAATATATGCTGACCCCAGCACACCATCGCCGGATAGCAACCTCGCCACGCCGCTTGGACTGGCTCAGATGACCCAGACTGCTGCCGCCGGGGCGACGCTCTACGCGCCTTTGCAGCCCACTGTGGAAGCCATTCTGACGGCGACGGCCAATGCCCCGCTGCCAACGGGTACGCCAACAGCACCATGACGCCAGCTACGGATTACGAACAACAGTTAGCGGGCGAGGCGGAACTGTGGGGCAGGGACGCCGAACGCCAGTCTCAATCCACCCCGCCGGATTGGCGCCATCACCGCAGCCTGCGCCATAACATCATCTATCATCGGGCCGATATTGATGCCTTTCTGGAACATATTCAGCCGGGCATGACCGTACTGGAACTCGGCTGTGCGTCCGGTTGGCTGACGCTGGCGATGGCGCAGCGTGGGGCGAACGCGATGGGCATGGACATCAGCGATAAGGCGTTGAATGTCGCCCGCCGTTATTACGAGTCGATTAAGGATTCCGTCAGTGGGGCGGCGACATACCAGGTTGCCGACCTGAACATGCTCGAACTCCCGGCGGAAACCTACGACGTGGTTGCTGTGAAGGGCACGCTGCACCACCTCGTCCGTATGGATCACGTGATCGCGCAGATTCACAAGGCGCTCAAGCCGGGCGGCCTGCTGTGGGCGTCAGATTCGCATGGCGAAGAGAGTCTGCCCACCGTGCTGGTCGCCAGCGGGTTAATGTTTGTGCTGCCCACACACGTCAGCTACGCTGAGAAATTTCGCGGGCTGCTGCGTTTCGGGCTGAAGTCCCCCTCCCGCATCAAGGCCAGCATTGAGGCCGAGGGACTCTCGCCGTTCGAGGGGGCAGGTCGGGAGCATGACTGGGTCAGACTGATCGGTGAGCGTTTCACAGTCGAACGGCGGGTGGACGCTCCGGCTGTCACCGGCTATATCACCCACCAGCTGAAGCTGCCGGACTGGGCGGCACTGCCGCTGCTGCGTGGCCTGTGTGCAGTTGACCGGCTGCTGGTACGCATCAAACTTCTGCGCAATACCGGCGTAATTTTGTATGCACGCAAGGCGTGATAGTCGGATAACGCATTCATTTGATAGCTCGTTAGCTGCTTACCCTGAGATACTACCATCAAGGGCTGCAATGCTAGTCCGCCACAATGCCCGTACTCTGTGCTACAATTCCCGCGTTCTGTCCGCCGTATTCAGCTACAGGATTGCCTTATGACCGACTGGAAACCCGTCATTGGCATGGAGGTTCATGCCGAACTCGAAACTCACAGCAAAATGTTCAGCGCCTGCCCGGTAGTGGACAGTGTGACCGCACCGCCCAATACCGCCGTTGACCCGGTTTCGCTTGGACTGCCCGGCACGCTCCCGGTGATTAACATGCAGGCCATCGAATACGCCATGATGGTCGGCCTGGCGCTCAACTGCGAAATCCCGCCTGTTAATCAGTTCGCCCGCAAAAGCTATTTTTATCCCGACCTGCCGAAAGGCTACCAGATCAGCCAGTATGACCGTCCTCTATGTATCAACGGTTGGCTGGATGTGGAAGTCACGCCGGAGGACGGCGAACCGTACACCAAGCGGGTTCGTATCCGCCGCGCCCACCTGGAAGAAGACACGGGCAAGCTGACACATGTCGCTGGTGGCAGCCTGGTGGACTATAACCGCGCCGGGGTGCCGCTCCTGGAAATCGTGACCGAGCCGGACATCAACAGCGCCGCCGAAGCTGAGGCTTACGCCCGCACGCTGCGTTCTATCCTGCAATACCTGGGTGTCAACAGTGGCGATATGTCCAAAGGCGTGCTGCGTGTCGAGCCGAACATCAGCGTCATGCACCCGGATGACGCCGAGTTCCGTACCCGTACCGAGGTGAAGAACCTCAACAGTCTCCGTATCCTCTACCGGGCGACTGAGGCCGAAATTGAGCGCCAGATCAAACTGTACGAATCCGGTGGGGAAGTGCAGCAGGCCACGCTCGGTTGGGATGAAAACAAGAACCGACTAGTGGTGCAGCGGGTTAAGGAACGCGCCGACGAGTACCGTTACTTCCCTGAGCCTGACCTGCCGATCCTGGAGATCAGCCGTGAGTGGGTCGCCGAGGTGAGCGCCAAACTGCCGGAACTGCCGGAAGCCAAGCGGGGGCGGTTCATGGATGAACTCGGCCTGAATGCTTACGATGCCCGCGTGCTGGTCATGGAGCAGGCCGTCGCCCACTTTTACGAAGCGGTGCTGGCAGCGGGCGCAAACGGCAAATCCGCCGCCAACTGGATTACCGGCAGCCTGTTCAGCCTGATGAATGCGAATGGCCTCAACCGTGAGGACATTGAAAAGAGCAAAATCACTGCGCAGCAGTTCGCGGAACTGGTCAAACTGGTGGATGGTGGCACGCTCAACAAAGGCACGGCGACCACCGTGCTGGTTACGATGTGGGAAACCGGGGCCGACCCGGCGCGGATTGTCGAGGAACAGGGGTTGGCGCAGGTTTCCGATACCGGTGCGATTGCCGAGGCTGTCGCCCGTGTGTTGGCCGAAAACGAGTCTGTGGTGCAGGACTACCTGGGTGGCAAAGACAAACTCTTCGGGGCGCTTATGGGGCAGGTGATGCGGGCGATGGCCGGCAAGGGCGACCCGCAAATCATCAAGCAAATTCTGAGTGATCTGCTGGAATCCCGGCGGGGATAGGGCAAGCGGGATAGCATCTTAGCTGGTTAGCACCTCAGGAAAATTCCCGGTACTCGCGGCGGATACCCCGAAGTGTGTCGCTCTAATCGGTAAGGTTGTTGCCGGGGCATGATAGATACATCATGTCCCTACCCAAGCATGAAGGCTTAACCTGATGGCTATCCAGCTATCAGACTATTCAGCTAACGTGCTAACCAGCTTTTTCCGCTTACGAACCTTTTATGCTCCTCCGATATGACTCCTACATTGTGCATAAATTTCTCTTACGTTTGCTGGCTATCCTATAGCTGTAAATCGTAATTGAGACACCTATTGAGCAGAGGAGTATCACCATGAGCACCATTATTCGCTGGAACCCCTTCCGTGAAGCAGTCGCTATGCAGAACGCGATGGATCGTGTTTTCGATGACAACTGGCGCAGCCTGCGTCCGGTGTGGCAAAACGCACAGTCCGGCAGCTTCGCCCTCGCGCTGGATGTGGCAGAAACCGATACCGCCTACAGTGTGACAGCGGAAATCCCCGGCATTCCGTCGGAGAACATCCATGTCAAGCTGCATGATGGCGTCCTGACGATTGCGGCGGAACACAACGAGGAACATACCGAAGAACAGGAAGGCCGCGTTCTGCTCCAGGAACGTCGTTATGGCAAGTTCAGCCGCAGTGTGCGCCTGCCGCAGGTGGTGGATACTGAGAAGGTCGAGGCTGTTTACAACAACGGTGTGCTGACCCTCACGCTGCCGAAAGCCGCTGAGGCCCAACCTCGTATGATCCCGGTCAACGTCAAGAACGGCAAGTAATCCCCATTATTCGGGGAGTCACTCCCCAGCAATAGAAACTATCACGGACACCCGCTTATCCAGGCGAGTGTCCTTTTTTTACCTTGTTTCGGTCCGTTATGTATCGCTGAGGTGCCCGCCGCCCGACGATGGCGTATAATAAAGTCTTGGAGGTGTTTCAGCCTTTGTTAGTGAGTAAATAGGGGAGTTAGAGACGATGTTTGAGAAAATGTCACGGAGCTGGGAGCTGGTGAAGGCCAGTTTCAGCGTACTGCGTTCGGATAAAGAACTGCTGCTTTATCCGATTGTCTCGTTTATTGGCGTGATTCTGGTGACGATCAGTTTCGCAATCCCGATGGTGTTTGCCGGGATTTTTGATGGTCTCACAAAAGGCGACAGTAACATGGGTATCGCCAGCGCGATTGTGGGTTTCCTGTTCTACCTGGTCATGTATACCGTCATTATCTTTTCCAACACGGCGTTAGTTGGCGCGGCCATGATCCGGTTGGATGGTGGCGACCCTACGCTGGCGGATGGTTTCCGCATCGCCCGTGCGCGCTTTGGTAAGATTGTCGGCTATGCCCTGGTTTCGGCCACAGTGGGTATGATCCTGCGGGCAATATCCGAGCGCGGCATTGTCGGGCAGATTGTGTCATCTGTAATTGGGTTTGTCTGGAATGTGGTTACATTCCTGGTTGTGCCGGTACTGGTGGTGGAAGACATCGGCCCGGTGGATGCGGTCAAACGCAGCGGCGAACTGCTGAAAAAGACGTGGGGTGAGCAGTTGGTTGCCAATTTTGGCATGGGCATGGTATTCGGGCTGTTGAGTTTTGTGATTCTGATTCCCGGAATCTTTCTGATTATTGCGGCCGCCGGGGCGAAATCAGTAGCGTTGCTGGTGCTGGCGGTGGCCTTGCTGGTGATTCTGCTGATCGGCCTGGGATTGGTGAGTTCGGCGCTGACCGGCATTTTCCAGGCGGCGTTGTACCGTTATGCTACCCAGGGCAGCAGTAGCGGTTTCTTCAATGATGATATTCTGCAAGGCGCGTTCAAGCCGAAACGCGGGTAATTTTTGTAGTGTAGGGCGAATGACAAAGGGGAATGCCGGTGTGCGTTCCCCTTTTCTGTGCAGGTAACTATGCACCCAACGGAATCACCGCATAAGTCAGGAAGGGCAAGGCGACATCGTCAATCCCGTAAATGACATGCAGGCGTTCTACCCGGAAAGTGATTGGAGCGTAATCCGGGAGTGTCACGGCTTCCCGCTCCGCCGCGCTCTCGAAGATACCGACGGTCATGTGTGGTGTTGGTGTGCTGCCATGTGCGCCACCGTATGGTGGGTATTCGGGGAAAACCGCGAAGACACGCTGGCAGAGGGCCTCAATGGGCTGTGGGTCTGCCGGTTGCAGGTAGGCGATCTGCGAGAAATGATTGTATCCCTGCAGGGTGATGTCAAATGGTGCGACATCTGCGCAGAGTGCAGCGAGTTTCTTACAAGCGGCATCCAATTCACGAAACAGCGCAAACGGATACAGAATCGTGATATGCGGCGGTACACGCACGAAATCATCCGGCGCGTACCGGCGCATCAATGGCGCGGCATGGGCCTGTACCTCGTGCGGGGCAAAAATCACAATGCCGGTGTCCAATTCGGACATGGCGGCTCCTGTTATGCATAGAACGTACTGGAAAACAGCAGATTTTACCACATCACCTGTACTGGATACTGAGCAAAAATTGCATCGTCACTCAGCAGCACCAGCTCCGCAACAGCAGCTTGAGCAATCAGCAACCGGTCAAACGGATCCCGGTGATGCAATGGCAGACCATCAATTTTAAGTATATGAGCCAGTGTAATGGGCAACAATTCGATCTGGTTTTCTTGCTGCTGTCACTCAATGATGTCAGCAGGTGGCAAGGTGATATGTAACTTGCCTATCTGATGTTTGATTTGAATTTCCCAGATACTTACCAGGCTCAAGAATATTGTGTTATCTGAATCATGGATTAATGAAGAGACTTTTTCAGAAAGTCTGGATGGTTCACTATCTGCCCACATGAATGTATGGGTATCCAGTAGAAATTTCATGCTTTGCCAAGCCAGAACTCATCAGGCAGTGGAGCATTGAAATCCTCACTTGGCTGGAATGCGCCGGGATGTAGACCTAGCGTGCGTTGCTTCTTTGGTGTCATGACTTCAGTTGATAACGCACCACTCTCAACAAGGTATTCGCTCAATGCTTGTTTTTGCTCATCGGAAAGCTGCTGGATAGCTTCTAACAACTGGTCAAAATCTATCTGGATCGTAACCATAGCTCCGCCCTCGCTCAATGTTCCATTCAAATTATAGCATGGATACAACGGCGGTTATTCGCGCCGACCATGAGCAGATCACCTTCAACCGGCTATCACAATATTCGGCGCAAAATCGTCTAAGAACTGCTGCGGCACGCGGATCGGGCGGCCTTTTTCAGTATCCACCCACACATACAGCGTGCGTGCCTGAATCAGGAGTTCGTTGTCGGTTGCCCGGTGAATCGTGAAATGGCGGGTGGCAAATGACCGCTTAATATCCGAAACCCAGGTGGCGATTTCAATTTCGTCATCCAGCACGGCAGGTTGGCGGTATTCGATGCGGTGGCTGCGGGCGATAATCGCGAATCCTTCCGCCTCCGCCCGCGCCATCGGCCACTGGTGGGCGTTCATCACCTGGATACCGCAGTCTTCAAGGTAGTTCAGGTAGGCTGCATTATTGACGTGCTGCGCCGTATCAATGTCGCGCCATTCGACGCGGCGACGCAGTTTGAAGACACCGGGTGGCGGAGGCGGCGCTGCTGGAAATTTGTCACGCTGCGGGGCTGGTTCTGGCGCTTCTCCCGGCCAGAATCCGGCGACCATCTCCTGTGGGATGACCGCTGGGCGCAGGGTCGTGGCATCCAGGTACACCCAGTCGGTGCTGGCCTGTGCAACCAGGTCGTCCGTCCCGGCCATGCGAAATTCATAGCGGCGGCGTGACCGTACCCGGCGGAAGTCATCAACCCAGGTTTTTACCTCCAGAGTGTCACCATAGCGTACCGGTTGGAGATATTCAATCTCGGTCTCCCGCGCCAGCCACAGAAATCCCATGCCTTCGTAGCGGTGTTTGGGATACCCGGCTCTGGCAGAAGCGGCGAAAGCAGCTTCTTCCATATACCGGATATAGTTGGCGTTGTTCAGGTGGCCGTAAGCGTCACATTCGTAATGACGGACGCGGAAAGTCTCGGTATGAGTCATGGGAGGCATAGATCACCTTATGTATGCAATCGGGCATAATAGACAGTTGTTGTGGTAATCACTTATCGTTCTTCGGATAGCACCCAGGCAATGGCCTCATCCCGCTTATCTACTGGGAAAAATCGGGTGACATCTTTGAGCGGTGCCAGCGCCCGGATGAGACCATCCACAAATGAGATGATCACACCCGGATTGTGGAGAATGGCTGTCCGGCCACGCGCCCGCACCGGAATCTCCATATCCAACCGGCGGAAACGCCAACTCATTTTCGTGAGTGACACCTGTTTGTCACCCAGGGTGATGTCTACCAGGTAGCGCAGGGTATCCGTTGTGGGTGTGGTTTGCAGTATATCGGCCAACTGGTCAAAGAACTGATCTATAGCTTCGCGCGATGATTCCTTGAAAACAAATTCGTGAATGCCGTTATCTGACAGGTGGTACACGCATCCGGTTTGACTATCTGTATTTGCCATCATCCAGCCCTCTATCATCTGCGGCAACCAGTTAAACGCGATTGACGCTTTTTGTCAATGTTTGATCGTGCGAATACGACCATCATGCGGCATAATGCATCACAGCGGAATACAGAAAGGGTGGACGATGCGGCTGTTTGTAGCAATTGATCTGCCGGAGCGTGTCAAAGACCAGCTTGACGATCTGTGTACTGGCGTATCCGGTGCGAGGTGGGTCAACCGGGAGCAGATGCACCTGACGCTGCGCTTTATTGGTGAAGTGGATACGCGCCAGTTCGAGGCGATCCAGACCGTGCTGGCCGGTATTCGCTGCCCATCGTTTGAGATGGTGCTCAAGGGAGTTGGTCAGTTCCCCCCAAAGGGTAAACCGCGTGTGCTGTGGGTGGGCATCGCTGCACCCCGGCCACTCCACCAGTTGGCGGGTAACGTGGAGACGGTGCTGCGCCAGGCCGGAATCCCGCCGGAAGAACGTCCGTTTTCGCCGCACATCACGTTAGCACGGCTTAAGGCGCCACCCCCACCGGAAGCCGTCAGCCAGTATTTTCGCAGATATGGCGCGTTCCAGACCGCGAGCATCACGGTAGAACGTTTCCGGCTGATGTCAAGCGTGCTGGCGCGAACCGGCGCGACCTACAAAGTTGAAGGTGAGTACCAGCTAGAGCAGGCGAATCAAACATGACATGGATAATCTTTGGCGGTACGGCGGCCTATCATTTGGCATTGAGCGATTTCGCGGCAGTGGGTGAGCGGCGTGTGCTGGAAACGCCTTTTGGCCTGTCTGCGCCGTTTGTACAGTTGACTGCCAATGGGGGAGGCACTGTCTGGTTCAGCTCCCGGCATGGTGAAGACGGCTTGCAGCGTTCGGCGGCCTTCGTCAACCACCGGGCAAACATCTGGTCAGCGCGGGAACTCGGCGCGACGGGAATATTTTCCTGGAACGGCGTGGGCGCGATTGCGCCGGGGCTGGCGGTAGGGCAGTGTGTTGTCCCGGACGACCTGCTGGATATGACTCGCGCTCGGCTGGCGACGTTTGGTGACTCTGCTGTCCATATCCCTGCAGGAAACCCTTTTGCCGGCGAACTGCGGGAACGGGTGGTGGCGGCCTGTCAGTCGTCCGGGTTGAACTGTGCGACACATGGAACTTACGTGTGTACCGAAGGGCCGCGCCTGGAAACAGCGGCGGAAATCGCCCTGTATGGTTGGGGCGGAGCGGCAGTGGTTGGCATGACCCTCGCGCCGGAAGTCTGGTTGGCGGCGGAACTGGGTATTCCGTATGCCTCACTGGGTATCATCACCAACATGGCAACCGGGCGCTGGCACTTTGACGCGCGCCGCGATTTTGGCCCGAACGTCGGCAAGGTGGGACTGCGCGTACTGCTGGCGGCCTGTGGGGCACTGGGCGATTTGCGGTAATGGGCGTTCATTCCTATCATGGTGAGACATGCCCTTACCGGATTCACGCATATGATAGGAAAGGAACCCATGACAACGACTCAACCGAAAACCTCCCCCCAAACACTGCGCCGCATTGTGCTTATCAGCGGCGTGCTGCTGATAGTATTTGGCGCATACCTGCTGGCCTTTCTCGTGCCGGATGTGCTGCGGACACTGCCAGGGCCAGAGATCATGACGCTGGCTCATGCTGCCGAGGTTGCAGGCGGCGACTCGCTATACGCCACCATTGAAGATGGTCGGTGGGATTGCAGCACGATTGAGTATATACGAGGGCGTGCTTCGTCCTCTGCTTCAAGTGTCCCACGTATCATCACACGCTATACCGAAATCTTCCTCACCGATGGCACGTCCCGGCCTGAAATCGTTATGCTAACCCGGATGTCCGGCGAAATGGACTGCGGTGACTTTGATGGCCTGGTGCCAACAGGTTATCTGACGCGGATGACGGGCGATAAACGCAGTGAGCTAGGGTCACGTTTATCCCCGTTTTCCAATGCGGGAAATCTGCTTGAGTTTTGCGGCTACTGTGGGACGGATAACTCACTGATTGGCCTGATCGCCGGCATCGTGCTGGTTGTTGGCGGGCTTGCCCTGGTCTTCTTCGGGTTCAGGATGCCTAAAGCCAGCTCTGAAAAGGGCGTGACACTGGGCGACGATCTGATTACGTAACCCTGTTTGATCACCGCATGAATCAACAAGGGGCATGTTCAGCCCCTTGTGTGATTTTGCCGCCTTTTCGCCCCTATTTGACACTGGCCGTCCAGGTGACTTCGCCCTCTATCCTAAAAGCCCCTTCAATATCGAGTGCGTCTTCTTCGGTTGGATTTTCCGTGCAGGGCAGCACCATGATGTCATATTCTCCCGCCGCTTCTACCCGGATCGTGAACTGACCATCATTGCTCAAGGCCTGGGTGTCGCTCATGTGGTCGGTATTCCAGTTCCCATCGGTTGAAAGTGACATGAGAATGTAACACACAGCCTGCCCGGTCTTGTTGACGATGGTTACAGCATGATCGCCGCTGCCGGTGGATTGCCCGTTGGCATCTTCCAGGCCAGCCGGCACGCCGCTGCACGCCGCCACAAACACGGCAACTAACGCCATCAAGCCGAATCGCAAGACTTTCATCACCATGATTTCCTCTCTCAGGTCTGATTTAACGTATACTTGCATCATAGCATAAGCAACAATTTTCGGTTGTAAAAAACGTATTCAAATTTGCCGAGATGGCTGCAATACATGGTACTGGACGGGGATGGGAAAATAAGGCTAGAATGCAGGATAGTGTCAGATTGAATGGAGAGGGAGAGGGCAGATGTTGGATACCGCTACACTCACCGTATTTATGGCTGCGGCGTTGGCGCTTTTGTTAGTCCCCGGCCCGGCAGTCCTGTACATTGTTACTCGCAGCATTGACCAGGGGCGGGCAGCAGGCATCGTCTCCGCGTTTGGGGTAGGGATTGGCACACTGTTTCATGTGGCGGCGGCGGCCCTGGGACTATCGGCGCTGCTGCTTTCCAGCGCCCTGGCATTCAGCATGGTGAAGTACCTGGGCGCTGCTTACCTGGTATACCTGGGGATACAGAAACTGCGTGAACGGATCGAGCCACAGCAGGTCGAACAACCGCACTCCGCTACGCTGCGCCAGATATTCTCCCAGGGCGTCGTGGTCAACCTGTTGAACCCGAAACTCGCTCTGTTTTTCTTCGCTTTCCTGCCCCAGTTTGTGAATCCTGCCAGAGGTTCGGTGGCGCTTCAAAGCCTGCTGCTTGGCCTGATTTTTGTCGCGCTGGGTATGGGCAGTGATAGCCTCTACGCACTGTTAGCAGGGACACTGCGCCATTGGCTGCGTGGCAGCCGTGCCTTTGCACGCGTGCAGCGCTATTTTGCCGGCGGTGTATATATCCTTCTGGGCATCACCACGGCGCTCTCCGGCTCTAAGCAATCATAGTCCGAGGCGAAGCGGTTCTCCCACTTCTTGAATAACCGCCAGCATCTGGTCGTGGATCAGGCCGTTGCTGGCGACCACCTGTTTACCGCTGTACAGCGTGTCCGATTCATCCCCCGAATAGTCACTGATCCGTCCGCCGGCTTCTGTGACGCATAGCATTCCGGCCAGCACATCCCAACGGTTCATTTTTCCTTCCCAGTAGCCTTCAAACCGGCCCATCGCCACATAGCATAGGTCGAGCGCCGCAGACCCGAACCGGCGCAAACCGCGAGTCCGCACCAGGAAGGCGTTCCAGCGGTTCAGGTTGTTATCCGGGTCGGTTGCTTTGTCATAGGGGAAGCCGGATGCCAGCACGCATTCCCGCAGGGTGCTTTTGGCCGAAACGCGCAGCGGCTTGCCGTTGAGAGTTGCGCCCTGGCCGCGAATCGCGCTGAACATCTCATTCAAAACCGGGTTGTAAACTACCCCCACCAGCGGGCGGCCATCGCGCCCGGCCAGTGCTAGGCTCACGCTGAAAATCGGCAGGTTATTCGCATAGTTGGTTGTCCCGTCCAGCGGGTCAACATACCAGAAATACTCGGCGGTTTGCGCTGGAGCGCCCATACCGCCACCCTCTTCACCGACAATGTGGTGATCGGGGAACGCTTCTCGCAGTGCCGCTGTGATGAACGCTTCGGCGGCGGTATCTGCTTCGGTTACGATGTCTACGACTGTGTTTTTGGTGTTTTCCTGATGCGGTTGGTTGTAATATCGCAGCAGTACCTCTCCGGCCTGGTGCGCGATACTACGAGCAGTATCGTGAATTGCATTGAAGTCCATTTTAGAGCCTTGGATTAGACAATATGAAGGCCTATCGTGAGATAGGCCCGAATAGGCATTACATAATAATAATGCTAAAAACTAGGTGCGAATGACGTTACTGGCTTGCTTGCCTTTTGCGCCTTCTACCACCTCGAACTCTACTGGAGAGCCTTCCTCCAACATACGGTAGCCGGTGCCCTGGATGGCTGAGTAGTGTACGAAAATATCTGGTGCGCCATTTTCTGGGGTAATGAAGCCATAACCCTTTTCCGCACTAAACCACTTCACTGTACCCCGAATCCGTTCAGACATGCCTTGAAACTCCTAAAAAAATTTGAAATTGCGATCCAGCCCACAATTTAGTTACACCGAAGGACCACGTGCAGAGGGGTATCTGTCCGAGGAATTGACCATACTAAACTGATATTTGGGCTATGTTGAACAGTGTAGTGGATTTTTATAAAAATTGTCAAGGAAATTATGGCTAATGGCATAATCCTCCATTAGCTTTGTTCGCTGCGGCAGTAATATGGGTGGTGTCGCCACTGTCTTTCCTCACCGGAGACAGGCACGTCAGGCTGCTGGTAGATGGGCGGTTGGCTGGCGGCAAGCACGCCTTCTAGCTCGAACCGTTTAAGTTTTAATTGAACAAGTCGCAACCAATCGGGTTTCACATTGCAGGTGGCAGGTAACATATTCAAGGTTCTCTCCACTAGCGCACGGATGGGTGTGTTGTTCTACTGGTCTGTATACGTTTCGATGCTGCTGCTGGCTTCAATCTGCCGGTATTTTACTCACCATTATTATAGAACAAAATTTCTAAATTTGCAAGTGTAAAAGAGGCTATCACGCCGGTTCTTTAGCCTATAGAAAGGGGGTGACAACAACATAGTTACAGTATTATTGAATTATAGCAGGAGTATGAGCGTGTCGATCCCTGTTATCACTCCACCCAAAGCCGCGCTGATTATCGCGCAACCTGAAAACCTCGCCGTCCAGAACAAAACGAGTTCCCGTCTGATCGTACTGGATATGCTCCGCGGGGTATCGCCATGCTGTTAATGGCACTTGACCATGCCGCCTTTTTTTCGTTAACCGGCATGACCGCCGAAAGCTATAATGGCATCAAACCGAAATTGGAAACCTGGCCGCACATTTTGTCCGGGCTGCTAACCAATATCGCAACCCCTATTTTTATATTCTGGCCGGAACCAGCGTGGCTTTCTTTGAGAAGAGCCGCCGCAGTCGGGGCTGGACAGAGTGGCAAATTACGCGCTTTTTGCTGATTCGGGCAGCGGTCTTGTTCTGTTAGATGTGTTTCTGGAAATGGTGGTCTATCAAACTCAACCCGCCTTGAGTGTGCTGTCGGCGGTGGGCGTGGCGCTGGTGATGCTGGCATTTTTCCGGTTACTCCCATTATGGGCCGTAGCGCTATTGGGATTTGTCCTGATTGTGATTGTATTCCCAATGGGGTTATATCTGCTGGCTGAATTGGTTCAGGAAATGGGCATGACGGATTTTGCCAGTAGCCATCCGATTCTGAAGGCACTTTTCTTGTACAATACGACCTTGTTTCCCCCTGTCCAGTACCCAATTTGGGGATGGCCGACGTTGGGATTGGTGGGCTATGTTTTCGGGCTGCTGCTGGTGGCACATAAAATCACCTTGTCCATGAAACTGGGTTGGCTGGCCGTCGCTGGATTGGGGCTTGTGGTTTATCCTGCGGGTAGCCGATGGTTACGGTAATTTCCTGCCTTACCAGGCGGGATGGGAACCCTGGTACTTTGTCATCCAAAATAAGCAGCCACCGTCCCTGGTGTACCTGTTGTTTTATACCTCTCTGGCACTGCTTATATTAACCGGCCTACTGAGAGTCCAGCGATTCATTGAGCCAACAGTAATTGGACATCTGCTGACGGTATTTGGACAAACGGTGCTGTTCTTCTACACAGTTCACCTGCTGGTCTACAGCCAGGTTATCACTCGGATTCTGCCGCGGACCATACTGAGCGGGGAAGGGCTTTTACGCGGCTATCTGGCCTTTGGCTTAGGAATTATCATTCTCTATCCCCTTTGTATTGGCTATCGCAGGCTTCGGCGGGCCTATCCCAACAGCATACTGCAATTGCTGTAAACAACAGGCGCGGCTTACACAGTGACCACTGAGGGACATGGATTATCATGCCCCTCCAGGCGAAAATGGCACAGACTGCGCAAACCCTCAGGCCGCGCGCCGCCTTACACATATAGTGGGCGAGTGTTCGCCAACAGTGCCATGTTATGGCACGTAGAACTGGTCGTTCATAGTGGCAATGCAGGCCGTATCCGGCGCGGAGTTGGGGTTACTATAGAAGGCGAGGCCGATAGATACCGGGCAACTTCCACCGTCTATTACACCATGCCCCACCAGCGGGAAGTGGTAGTTATAACTGTTACTCAGCGTCTCAGCGGCCAGGTCGCCCCACCAGGGCGGGGTCGCGGTATCATACTGGGCGGAAAGCACCAGCGTGGGGATGCTGCTTATCACCGGCTCATTCTCAATTGAGTCAGCCTGACCCGCCGGCCACACAGCACATTGGTCAAACTCGTTCTGAGTCCCGGCCAGATTCACCTCGCGCAGCAGGTCGGGCATGTCCATCGCTTCGGCACGGGAAATCGCCTCGTCCGCCGTCATGAACGGCATTTCCTCGTTACACTGCACGCTCATATTCATACCTTCACTATCATCGTCAATATCCGGTGGTTCGCCCCCGGCAACCACACCGCCACCGCTGGCAAGCTGTATGAATCCCTGTGCCGCCATATCCGTTTCTTCTGCCGTAAGGTCAAAAAACCCGGTAAGGTAATCTGCGATACCGGCAGCGTCGTTCTGTGCCGCCATGTCCTGCACTTCTGCCAGTTCGTCTGCGGTCAGTTCTGCCGCCAGTTCCTGCGCCAGGCCAATGCTGCCTGTAGAACTATCTGCGTTGTCGCCAGCGCCATTTGTCGCCAGGTCCATGTAGGTATCATAATCGCCGGCAGCGAAGGCATCCAGCGAGGCCGGAATCGCGCTAACCAGCCCGGTTGATTTTAACTGCTCGACCAGCGTGCCGATCACGTCTTCCGGGTAGAGTTCGACTGTTTCGCCATCGGCGTTCGTCACCTGGGGTGGCGCGTCGGCTATCGCATTCAACTGATCATAGAAACGTCCTTCCAGGTCAGGGAAGGCTGCCGCGCAGTCCGGTTGTGCGGCGCAATCTTCAAACATCATGGTGATGAGTTGGAAGGTGTCGGTAGTGACATTGTAGTTTGTATCAATATTCGGGGGGTACACACTATCCAGCACTACCGAACGGATACCCTCAGGATAATCGCGCATCACCGTGAGGGCTAACCGTGTGCCGTAGCTGATGCTGTACAGGTTGACCTCGCCGTAACCCAGTGCCAGGCGCAGCGCCTCGACATCGGCGGCATTCTCACGGCTGTTATAGGCGGTCAGGTCAACACCTTCCGCTTGCAGCCGGTCTCGGCAGGCTTCCACCGCGTCCAGGGAGTCATCGGTGTCCATTTCCGGGCAATTGAGCGAGGGTTCGCTGAATCCAGTGCCGCGCTGCTCCAGTAAGACAATGTCGCGCTGGTCGCCATACGGTGAGTTGTACCAGCTGTCAATCCCCGCCAGGGCGCTGCCGCCTGGGCCGCCCTCCAGGTAAAATATTGGGTCGGGCAGTGGGGTGGCGCTGCGTGCGCCAATGATAGCGACGGCTAACTCAATGGTCGTCCCGGTATCCATTTGCCGGTTTTCGGGGACTGACAACGTACCGCAAGTGACATTCACCCCGGATGGTACCTCGAACGGACATGCCCCCTCAGAAAACTCACCGGCTTCGACAGCGTTCATCGCGCCCGCGCCTGTAGTGGTGGTCGTAGTGGACGCCGCACCCTCTCCCAGGACTCGTATTTCGCCGGAAGCCTCACTAAATGAGATCACATCCACATAAATAACGCCGTCTTCCTCAGCAACGAAATCCGCGAGGCTTTCTCCTTCGAACAGGGCGGCCTCGTCGGTATACACGTAGAAATAAACATTTTCACCATCGGTGACTAGCGCTTGAAGGGTATCGCCAGCGATCACCTCGACTTGAACTACTGCGTAGTAGTCGTCGTTGTCGGCATCGTACTCAAAACTCAGGGGATAGGTATTGCTTTGCGCTGCGACTTGAATGACGCCCGCAAGAATGACCGCTAGCAACAAGAACAATCGGCGCATAATGAGATTTCTCCTTTGGTGCAAGGTTAGGTAACCCCATTATGGCAGTGTTCCGCTGTAGAGCAACTACGGTCAAGAGTGGGCAGGCTACTCGATATAACCCAGCGCCCGCAGGTGGTCAACCACGCCCGCATCAACTTCGGCAAATTCGGCAGCCTCGGCACGCTGGTTTTCGGCCTGCGCCACGAAAGTGTCGAGTTTGCGCCGCAGCATGGCAACCTCGGATGGATGGTTGGCGGCGATGTTTCGGACTTCTGCCGGGTCTTTTGATACGTTAAACAGTCCTTCAACCTGATTACCAACCGTCACCAGCTTGTGTGCCCCGGCGTATACACTGCGCCGTGTCAGGTTGAGCCGCAGCCGTTCGATCAACGCCGGGTTCTGGTGCTGCACGACGTTCAGGAAGGTCAGCGGCGGGAACGCTTCGGAATACGCTAGATCATCCTCTACGGGCTGGCTGTTTTGCGTGGCGGCCCGGAGCGAGAGGCCGGTTACATTCGCGTTCGGGTCGGCGGAATCCAGCGGTGGCTGTACCTCGGCAGCTTCCAGTACCGTGTGGAAAATGCGGCGCGTGGAGACGTTGGTCGGGACACGCATCCCCGCCGGGAAACGCTCCTTATCGTAGATCACCAGCGGAACATGCACCAGCTCCTGATAGACGACGAAACTATGCCCGAAGAAATCATGATCGCCATGCCCCTCGCCATGATCGGCGGCGATAATCACCATGGTATGATCGAGCGCCCCGGACTGTTTGAGCATCCGCAATAACCGTCCCAGGTGGTAATCCTGGTGCAGGATCTCAGCGTCATAAAAATCAACCAGGGCTTGTTGCTCCCAATCAGCCAGCGCCGGGTCGGGCGGGCTGGCCCAGCGGGCAGCGTCGCTGTTAAATCGGCGCATAAAGGAATAGGCGTGTTTGTCGTGGCGTAGTCCCGGCGCGACTCCGTCTACATAGTCCTGAGGCGGTGTGTAGGGCAGGTGTGTTCCCATCAAATTCAGGAAGGCGAAAACCGGAGTATCCGCCGCTGCTGTCCTCTGCTTCTGCCAATACTCTATGAAGTCATCAATCGAATTGGCGGTGTGGCCCTTGTAGTTAATCAGCCGTGTCCAGAGTGGTACAAACACCGGGTTCAGCGACATGCGAAACAGAAAATCAGAATGGGCGAACTGATTACCGAGTGGGCGGGCGAAATTGCGACGGAAGAATCGCAAGGCGGTGCGGTGGAGTTGGCTGCGTTGGGCTTCTTTGGGACGGAACGGCGCAGCGCTGGCGTAGTTATAGAAGTGCTCAAAGCCCCGCTGCAAGCCATTATTCAGGACGCCAACCAGTGGGTTATTACAGAATGCTACGGTGTGATACCCTTCTCCGCGCAGGATTTCTGCCAGTGCCGGGTAACTGCCGGAAAGACTGCTGCTGCTCTGTGTAACCTGGTGGGTGCTGGGATACAGGCCGGTGAACATCGAGCTGTGGGAAGGAATCGTCCACTGAGCGGGGGCGACGGCGCGTTCAAACAGTGTGGCTTGTCCGGCGAAGGCGTCCAACTCCGGTGATGTCTCGCGGTTATGGCCGTAGGCTGAAAGCCGGTCACGGCGTAGTGTATCCAGGATGATGAGTAAAATGTGCGGGCGGGAGGGGGACATTTAGATGTGACCTTCTTCTAACTGAAAAAGTGTTAAAAGGTGGTCAAGAAGAATAACACCGCCGCCATCCGGGTTCAATAGCCAACGTCGTTTCCCTGCCCAGGAGGACGAAACAAGGGGCATAAGCCCCCTGTTCGTATCACCTGAATTCAATGGGTTAGTTGCCGCCTGGCCCGCCAATGCCGATATGGAACACGACCAGGTAATCACCTGTCGTGCGGCGTTCACTGCTCATCAAAAAGTCGAGCAGGTACTCCTCGGCTGGATCAACTGTGGCGTAGAGGGCCAGCGGTATGGAGAGCAGCGCGTCGGTGGAATGCCCGTTCAGCAAGCGATCACGGGTACGCGAAATATAGTAGCCACTCAGGTCGTCGGACTCGCCCCAGCAGGTATCGGTACCGGCATCATCACACATGATGGTGTCTCCATCCGGGTTAAGCGTGACATCCAGGTTTGGATCGGCCAGGTTTATCAACGAGTCCAGTGCCCCGGTGACGGCGACCATATAGGCCGTCACCGGCACACCGGATGCAACCAGGTTGGGTGTGACGTTCATAGTGAACGGATCACCGTCACCATCTTCCGGCGTTATTGCCATACCTTCCAGCACCAGGATGAATTCCCCCGGTGCTCCCCGGAAACCACTGACAATGATTGAGACATCTCCGATCTCGTCCGGCAGTGGATCAAGGGAGAACACGGCCTGGGAATTGACGTTCGAGTTCCCGACCGGCCCGCTAGTCGGCAGGTCAGCGGTGTAGGTGCTGGCCTCCTGTGAGTCATCCACACAGAGTTGGACTCCTGCCGCATTTTCTATCGCCATGATCGGGTCGAAGCCGTCAATCCCAATAGCGGTGGCGGTATACCTGAAGCCAGCACGCATGTTGACCAGCAGTTCAACCCCATTGGTAATCGCGGTACCATCCGGGCAGGTTACATTGACGCCCTGTTCGGTGGCGACAAAGGTGGGTGGCGGGGGCTGTGTGGACGACGGTGCTGTGGTTGCACCGCTGACTGTTCCCGCTCCAATGTGGAAGACAGCCACATAATCCCCAAGCGTCACCTGACGAAAACTCGTCATCAGGAAATTGGCACGGAGTGCGTCCGGAGTTTCAGATGGTGGCGCGAATTCACGCACAGTCTGCGCCAGGATGCTGATGGAAGCGTCCTTCGGCCCGCCAAACAGGTTGCGCCCAAGAGTACGAGAGACTTGCGCGTTTTCCAGGCTGGCGCCAACATCCCAACAGGCGGTGGCATCCCCGGCATCATCACATTCTACCGGCAGGTTCTTGCCTGTCCGGTTATCCACCAGGGGAATACGGTCATCACCAACAAGCTGTACCAGTGAATCTACCGTGCCGGTGACAGAGATCATATAAGCGGTGATTGGTACGCTGGATTCCAGCAGGTCAGGGGTAAGCCGTACCGAGAAGAAATCCCCAGAACCCGGCCCGCTGCCATCATCAGGTGTTACTGCCAACCCCTCAAGAATCAGGACAAACTGGCCGCCACTTTCATTGAGATCCCCAATCACCAGCGAAATATCCGCCGGGCCACCGAAGTTGTGAGAGAGTGTTGTCTGGGCGTTGGTGACGGCGGCGGGTATGACCCCGGTGGTGGGGAGGTCAGCCGTGAAGGTTTCCGATTCCGGTGAATCATCCGCACACCGTTGCACGCCATTTTGATCCTGCACTGCGACGATGGGGTTAAAACCATCAATACCCAGGACAGTAGCAGTATAGGTGAAGCCGGGGCGCATGTTGACCGTGACTTCGACGCCATCGGTAATCGAGAAACCGCCCGGGCAGGTGACAGTCACGCCGCTGGTATCCTGCGCCTGGATCGGCAGCGCCAATAATAACGACAGAATAATGAATATCCATTTTAACCGGGAAAACGCACGCATAAACCAGACTCCCTTTACCCATAGCTGCACAGTGTATTCTGGTGAAGCACCTTCTGTCTAATAATAAGGAATTCGGGATAATATTGCCAATCTATCAGGCTGAGAGTCCTTGATACACCATAATATTGAACCCCCAAAACGTTTCGGTATTTTGCCTGAAATTTTTCGGAGATATTTACAGAATTTCACCCTCTCAGGCTAGAGGGTCATTTTGATTTGTCTTGACGTTGCGTAATTTATGGGCGTATACTTATCCACATTTCTGAGACTCTGTGCCTAACCATGTTCATTTGTCAGTACAATTGCAGCCGTTTACGCCGATTGCCAGCTCGCTGTCTGGTGGCTGGTTGGTGTTTCTGGTTACAGACCACTGCCCCTATTGCACTCCACAACAGTCATTCACCTCCTGTTTGGGCTGCTTAATTTGCGCTACCTGTGCTGAACCCCTGTTGGCGTTCAAATCCAGACGACGTAGTGTATATCAAGGACAGGTGCTTGTGATAAGCACGCTGTTTGATTGTGCTTGACGGAACAGCCATCATCAATCAGTTACTATGTGAGGGAAAGTAATATGCAAGGAATTAACGTTCGCCGCCTGTTGATTGGTGCGCCGCTGGCAACCCACCAGGCTGCTCACCAACGCCTGAGCAAGCCGAAAGCATTGGCCGTCTTTTCGTCCGATGCCCTGTCATCCAGCGCCTACGCAACTGAGGCGATTCTGCTAATTCTCATCGCTGCCGGAACCGGTGCATTAGGTGTATCGTGGTGGATCGCGCTGGGCATCGCTGCCCTGATGATTACCGTCGCGTTTTCGTATTTTCAGACGATCCATGCCTATCCGAACGGTGGCGGCGCGTACATCGTCGCCAAAGAGAATCTGGGGACAATCCCCGGACTCACGGCGGCGGCCTCGCTGCTGATTGACTATATTCTCACGGTTGCAGTGAGCGTTTCTGCCGGTGTGTCGGCTATTGCGTCGGCTTTCCCGGCGTTAAATCCCTGGCGGATTCACATCGCGCTGGCGATTGTCCTGTTTATCACCATCATGAATCTGCGCGGCGTAAAGGAGAGCGGCACCGTCTTCTCGATTCCGACCTATATGTTTGTGGTCGGAATGCTGCTTATGATCGGTGTTGGCTTCATCAATGTTGTGACCGGCAACGCGGCTGCTATCGCGCCTCCCAGTGAAGCAGTCATCGCGGAACAAGTCACTGTCACCGGCGGGCTGAGTCTCTTCCTGCTTTTGCGGGCTTTTGCGGCGGGGTGTACCGCGCTCACCGGCATTGAGGCCATTTCCAATGGTATCCCGGCTTTCAAAGTGCCGGAAAGCAAGAACGCCGGGCAGACGCTCATCATTATGGTTGCCTTGCTGTGTACGATGTTTATCGGCATCACCTTCCTGGCGAATAACTACCATGTGATTGCAGTTCATGGCTCAGAGACGACTGTGCTTTCCGAAGTTGCCGGGGCGGTATTTGGAGAAGGCAGTATTCTGTTTTACTACCTTCAGTTTTCGACCCTGTTCATTCTGTCACTGGCGGCCAACACAGCCTATGCCGACTTTCCCCGCCTGGCGTCGCTCATTGCCCGTGACCGCTTTCTGCCGCGCCAGTTGACCAACCTGGGAGATCGGCTGGTTTTCAGCAACGGTATCCTGTTACTGGCCGGCGCAGCCAGCGTGCTGATTGTCGTGTTTGATGCGCGTGAGCACAACCTGCTGCCCCTGTACGCAGTGGGAGTATTCGTGAGCTTTACGCTCTCGCAAAGTGGCATGGTTCGGCATTGGTTGAAGGAGAAGTATAAAGAAGGCTTCAAGCCCTCGCTCAACTGGCGCTTCAAAATGTTCATGAACGGGTTCGGCGCAACCAGTACCTTTATCGTACTAATCGTTCTGATTGTGACGAAATTCGCCGAAGGTGCATGGTTAATCGCTGTCGCTATCCCGCTCGTTATGATGATGTTCCGCCAGATTAACCTACACTATGAAAGTGTCGCATCCTCTTTAACACTGGACGGCATCAAGCCCGGCCCGGTTTACGATATCACCCACGACCACACCGACATGCCGGTAGTCGTGCTGATGAACAGCCTCAACCGCTGCTCGCTCCAGGCTTTAGAGTGTGCGCTGCGGTTGTCGAGCAACGTACGGATCTGCGCGATTGAGGTCGAACCAACGGCCATTGACCGGCTGCTGGAACGCTGGGAACAATGGCAGCTCCAGCACATTCCGCTGGACATCATCGAATCGCCTTACCGGGAGATCGGTCATCCGTTAATCGAATATCTGCACCAGGTTGATGTGGAACACCCGAATGATATTCCGACAGTGGTCGTGATCCCTGAGTTCGTTGTTTCCCGCTGGTGGGAAAAACTGATGCATAACCAGACGACAGTCGCCATTCGGGCTGCCTTGTATAATGACCAGATCGCGCAGGGGCGAGGTCGCTCCGTGATTAACGTGCCATACCGGATTGGCGATGAGCTGTACGAGCCGCTGCTGGTGCAGACCGAGCCACAGCCGATTGAAGCCGCCAATGGCGTAGTGGACAAAGCGTGAACCTCCGGGGCTCAATCGTGAGTCCCGACATGCACTACTCTCTTCAGGCAGTGAGCCGCAAGCTCGCTGCCTGCTGTTTTAGACGGAACTTGTCACGAACCGCGCCGCGCCCTATAATCGGCGCAGCATGTACTGTACCCAATGAGATGCCATCGTGATGACTACCTTCCAACCGCAGCATACCGGCCTGTACTTTGGCGCAGAGCATATTCAACAAGCCCGCCGCCGGAAAGAACGTCCTCCGGTTAAAGAGGCCTGGGCGCTTGTTGACAGCTTGTCGCCGCAAGACGTTTTCTCCGGGCTGATCCTGAACGGCTTGCGCTATCGTTTTACTGGTGATCTGAATGCTGGGCACGTTGCTGCCACCGGATTGCAGGAGCGGGATTGGCCGCCAGATGGAACTAAGCAGGCCGCCAGTTGGGACGACCTGGTGGCGACTGTGATACTGACGCATGCCTTCGAGATGGTACGCGACCACCCCGCCTTTAACGACATGACCCGCCATGACTGGCTGGCACGGTTGGCCGAGGTGGTGGCGGCTTGGAATGAGAACGCCCTGGAAGGCGCGGACTATGTCGAAAGGCTGTGGCTGGGACTGCTCAACACGGTAGCGGGGGTCGTTCTTGAAGATGAAGCCGCTTTTCAACGCGGTGTGGAGACCTACCGGCGTGCAGTGCGCGAGGACATCACCCCGGATGGGTATATCACGCAGGCGGTGCAGGGTGGTGGCGATACGGCCTTCTTGCGGCAGCTTTTGGCGGTTAAGGCGTTAGTTCTGATGGCTGAAGTGGGGACACTGGCCGGTGTGGACTTGTGGCAATACACGGTACGCGGGGTTTCGGTGACGACTGCCGCCGTCTACCTGAATTATTACTACTACTTCCCGGATAAATGGCGTTGGGATGCCGGTAAAGCGCCGGATGTCGCCAGTTTATTGCGCCAGCATGGGGGCTACCTGGAAATCCTTAACAGCCGGATACACCCTAAAGATATTGAGACGATACTCTACGACCTGCGCCCATTGTTTGATGTGAGTGGCGGCGGGCTGACAACGCTCACCCATAGCGCAGTCCAGCGGCGCGGTTGGTTCGGCTAGTATCCCGGTCTCTTACTCCACAAAGTAGATCTGCATGATGAGATTGCCCAGGCGAATTTCATCAGCATTACAGAGCGGAATCGGGTGATGCGGGACAAGTGCCAGGCCGTTAATGAAGGTGCCATTGGCGCTGCCAGCATCGGCCAGCAGCAGGCGATCCATTTCACGATAAAGCGTGGCGTGAATCCGTGAGACGCCCATCTTGAAGGCGTTATACGGGGTTAAATCAATATCAACATGATGCGGATTGCGGACATCATGCCGCCCAAAAGTCATCCTCGCCCCTGGAATCAGCGCAATCGGCTCATCTGCATCACGAATCTGGATGAGTAGGCGGGCATTTTCGTAAAAATGGTCATATTCGCGGGTGGATTCGGCCAGCCGTTCGTTCGTGCGTATAGGGCGCAGCAGTGGCGCGGTGATCTCACTGTATATTTCACCGGGAGGCAGTGTTTCAGCAGTGCGATCCACCAGCGAGTGGCCGCACTCATCACAGTACAAAATACCACTACGGTTAGGATGTCCGCAGTAGGGACAACGGTTTAACTCATGCATAGCTGTCTATTCCCAAAACTCCCTCACATAATCATACACTGTCTCATTATGGCTGTCGAATAGGAAAAAAGGAACAGGCACATTGTCTAAATGGATATTTCGCCTGGGTCGCTTCTGCCAGGCCTGTTTCATGATTGGTCTGAAAGCGTATCTTGTTAGCCTGACCGCGTATTTGGTGCTGCGCGTTGCGATAGGCGACGGAGTCTGGTGGCTGGGGTTTCTCAATAACCTCGCGCCATGTTTATTCTTGCCGGTGGTTGTTCTGCTGCCTTTTGCGCTGCTCGCCCATAACCGGGTCTGGGCCGCTCGACTGCTGCCCTTCGCGCTGCTCGCCGGGTTGTGGTTTGGGCCGTACTTCATCCCCCGCAGCACAGCATCCGCCGCGGGCGACACACTTCGGGTTGCAACGTTTAACGTGTGGGGTGATAACCCCCGCATGGCGGACGTGGCTGCCTGGATTCTCAGCACTGATGCAGATGTAGTGGTTATGCAGGAGCTTCATCCCGATTTCCCTCGAAATGACTGGTTGGCCGAAGTCTACCCGTACCGTTTCTGGCAGACCACCGAGCAGGACTGGTGGGCGAACTATACACTGTCGCGCTTTCCCATCCTTGAAGCCACGAATCTCGATTGGGATGGGGCGGAAGCGCCCACCCAGCAGCGGTTGGTGCTGGATGTAAACGGACAGCCCATCGCACTGTACAACCTGCACTTGCTCATGCCGCTGGGGGAAACCGCACACCTATCGCTGCCGCTGGATAACCCGTTTCTCAATATGGCGCTTAAATATGACGACAGGGCCCGCAACGCGCAAATTCGCCGGTTGCTGGTACGACTGGCGGATGAACCCTACCCCTATCTTGTAGCCGGGGACTTCAATATGAGTGACCAGACCATGATTTATGGTGAACTGGCGGCGGTGATGCGCGATTCGTTCCGAGAAGCCGGTAGCGGTTTTGGCTGGAGTTGGCCGGCAGGCACGGCTGACGATTTCAGCACGCCGGTGCCGCTGCTGTTTCGCCTGGACTACATCTGGCATAGTGATGGTTTCCGCTCCCTGACCGCCCAGCAGGGACCGATGCTCGGCTCTGACCATCTGCCCTTGCTGGCGACACTGGAACTGGTGGGATCGTAGGTCAGGGTACCAGCCCCGCCGCTGGCAGCCACAGGGCGATTCGCTGGGCGACAACCAGATGTCCGCTGGGCGTAAAATGGCCGTCACCCGCATAGTACAGCGGCTCATCAATCGAGTCGGCCTGCGCCCGCAGGGTCCACGCCAGGTTTAATACCGGGATTCCTCGTTCTCCCAGAAGTGTCTCCAGACGTGTCGTTGGTTGCATCGGGTCGGCCTGACGCAGGTCGGGCAGCATTTCAGTATAGCGACTCACTTCGCTTCCCCAGATCGCCGGATACACTGCCCGCCGGTCAGGGATGAGCAGCACGCCAAACGGCACGCCCCCAGCCGTTTCTACGACATCACGGAACTGCATAAGCAGCGCCTCGGTCAGCGCCCATGCTTCGCGCCAATAGGCGTCTTCCGGCAGGTACAGGCCAATCTGCACCGGGTAGGCTACTTCATAGGGGTTCTCGCTGAAGACAGCAGGCTGAGGAGGCGGATTCTCTGGTGGCGGTGGAGCTTGTGCGGCCTGCATCCCGGCCAGCCAGCGGAATACCGGAGAATCATAGGCGTCCGGTGTAAAAATCGGGCTGTTATGCAGTTGCAGCCCGGCATCCCCCAGCGTGAAAAAAGGCCGTTCCAACCGGTAGCCATAGCGCCGCTGCTCTAATTCAATGTGATTGTCCTGCATATCATTCCCGGCATACACCGAGAGCAGCACGAGATCAGGGTCAAACTGCCAGCCGATCAGGGCGTAGAGCAGCAGTTCCCGGTCTGTGCCGTAAGCGTCCATGCTCAGGTTGATGACTTCGATAGTTTGCGCTCTGTCCCGGTTGAGCCGCTCCTGTAGTAACTGCGGGAAAGTCTGTTCGACTTCGACTTGCATCCCCTGCGGAAACGAGTCGCCGACGATCACGATGCGGAAAACGCCGGGTGCTTTGGCGAGGGTGTAATCGGGTGCGTGCAGGCCATAATTATTCAGGCGCACCTGAGTATGAAACTCGCCGCCAGGATCGGGCAGCCAGTAGAATGTATCGCACGGGACGCGGTAGTCGTGCAGCAGCGCCCTTGTTTGCGCCTCCCAGTCACCCGGCGCGGGCTGGCAGGCTGTGTCCAGGGGAGCAGCGCCACTATCCAGCAGGCGCAGTATAACCCATCCCAGGCTAAGCCCCAGGATGATGCCGAATGCAATCAACGCGACTTTACGCGGCGCAGACATAAGACATTATGGGATCGTGTATTCCTGCGATGGCGGCCCCAACAGGCCGTTCGCATCTTTGGCGAAAATTACCAGCCCGACAAAATTAGTCGAGACAAATCCGTCCCAGTCCACCGAATTGCTGCTCCACTCGAAATACTGGTCGTATTGCAGCGAACCCGGTGGGCGCAGTGCCACGATATAGCTCACCGCATCCGGCGATGGTTCCCAGACCAGGGTGCGCGTCCCCTGATTGTTGTTTCGCAGAGAGATATTACGCGGCGCTGCCGGGCCGTCGGCCAGGGCAGTAGCTGTCAGCAGCACCAACTGAGAAACCCGGCTCAGGTAAGAGGCCTGGATGTCTTCCATCGAATCGCGGGCGGTATGCTGGCGATCACGCTCTTCTAACGGCTCGATCAGACGCACCGCTGGATAACCGGCTTCGCTGAACGAGAGATGATCGCCATAACGCCCTTCACGATCCGGCAGGTCCTGTACCATAACGCTCATATTCAGCGGCGATGTGAGCGCGATAATTTCGATAGCGCGGGCAAGCTGCCGGGATGTCCCTTCGTTGGGAGATACCGAAAACGCCCGGATTTCATTGCCGGCCACCGCGCCGTTCGACCCGGTCTGGCTGCCCACGATATCCAGGTTAATCATGGCGCTGATCGGCGTATTGCGGCTTTGCAGGAATTTCACGAATTCAATGCTGCCCACTCGCCCGACTTCTTCTGCCGAAAACGCGACAAACATCACGCTGCGGCGGTGCGGGCGTGTGCTCATAATGCGGGCGGTTTCCATCAGCACCGCCATGCCGGATGCATCGTCATTCGCGCCCGGTGCGAAAGCCGTCGCATCCTCGCGTGCCAGTGAGATGCTGTCATAGTGAGCCGCCACCACGACATAGCCGGAATTCACTTCCGTGCCGCTGACCACGCCAACTACGTTATATTGCTGGGTGGGTACGTCGGCATAGTTCAGGCTGAACTGGTGGGTAAAGACATTGAAATTGCCTCGTGACTGCGCCTGAATCGCTTCAAATTGCCCCCTCACGTAGTTATAGGCCGCGCCAATCCCGATTGTGGTGGAGCTGGTTAGCGAATTCACATGCCGCGTCTGGAAGCCGGACAGGGTATCCACATGAAAGAACAGCCGGTCAGCATCTACCTGGTTCATCAGATTAAGCATCGTCGCCTGGCTGTCTACCTGGGCGGAGGATACATTCTGCGGCAGCGATTCCGGTGGGAGGGTGGCATAGCTGATGGTGGGCAGCGGCGTGTCGGTGGCTCGTGGGACGATGGTTGGCGGTTCACTGGGGGAAGTCAGGTTGCAGGCCATGACGACGACGCCCAACCAGGCGAGAAGGAGCAGGTTACGTGTAGTTTGTCTCATGAGTAATGATAGGTTCTCAAAACAGAGTTACAGTTGGTCCGGGCAGTTTGTGGGGAACAGGCAGCGCCTATCCGGTAAAGCGGGTGGGTGAAGTGTCTCCACAGGCCAAGTTTGCCCCGTAGTGTACTGCATTCCCCGTGTCCATACAACGCTGGTTCATCGGCGTTTACCTGACGCTAACCCGGCGGCGCGACTCCCCAGACATGAATTGGGCCAGTGGCATCAAACATTACGACAAGGTAGCCATCATCCGTCCAGGCCAGGGATAGGGTCGTGTTGCTGGCGAGCGGTAAAGTCGCCTGTTGGAGGTTCTCCGCGCCGAACCGGGACGTATCCCACAGGTTCACCGGCTTGCCCAGCACCGCTGTCACCAGCAGGTCGCTCCCCGGCGCGAAGGCCGCCGCCGTGCGGTCTCCACCCACACCCGGCAGGACACTCAACAGCGTGCCGTCGCCCGGATTCCAGACTATCATTGCCGGCACACTACCGCCATTCACCAGGAAACGGCCATCCGGCGAGTACAGCATCAGTTCACTGGCCCCGCCCGGCCCGATGTCCAGCGCGTTTTGTAGTGTTCCATCCGCCGTAGACCATAATTGCAGCTCGTTCTGTGTGGCGGAAGCCAACTGCCTCCCATCCGGCGCGAAAGCCAGGCGCAGCGGTGTCTGGTTGGCACTCATCGTCATACTAACCAGGCGGCTGTTCGCCTGCCAGTCCCAGATATGGATTTGTCCCCCGCCGCTGGCTGTTGCCAGGCGGGTGCCATCCACAGTGAAGGCCAGTGCGGTAACCGCCCGTTCATGGGCATTGAGCGTCACGACAGACTGGCGTTCGAACAGGCCCCAGACCTGAACCGTGCCATCCAGGCCGCCGATGGCTAACCAGCCATTTTCAGGATTATAGACGCTGATGCCTGAATAAGCCGGGTGACCGAGGAATTGCTCTTTATACTCGCCGGTTTCTGCATCATAGGCCGCGATATTGCCCCCACCGGTGAGGGTGTAGAACTCCGTTTTATCTGCACTGTAAAACACTTGTACCGAATCCCCGCGAGTGGCCTGGAATAACAGTGCCCCGGTCTGCAAGTTCCAGCCGAGAATCAGATCGTTGTTGAGGGCGACCAACCGGGTGGAATCCGGCGAAAAGGCATAAGCAAATACCGTACTCGGTCTTCCTGGCGCATCCAGCTGTCCCAGGCTGGCTATCCGGTCAATGTTGTCTAATGTAATCGGCATGGCACTTTCCACCCACTGTACCGGCGGCTGTGTGACCGTATCTGAGCGGACAGGCGCGAAACCCGGTGTTGGGGTGGCGCTGCTCACAAGGTTTTGCCCACAGGCTGTCACCGTGGACGCCAGGAGCAGCAGCGCCAGGTGAAAGTACATCCAACGTGATATAAATACGCTTGATTTCAGGGTCATTTTGCTGTTCTCATCATAGAAGCCGATCACCGTGCCATTGTAACACCAGTGCCACCGCCGCGAAAATGCACCTCTGCTAAAACGCCGCTAGAAACAAAACATCCCCTATCTTATAATGGTTCTACCGTTTGTCTTCTCATCGGATAGCCTGGCTGCTTCGTTATGGCATTTAACCCCAAACATTTCCCCTGGCAAAAACCCGGTTTGCAGCGCCTTATCTGGCGTTATTTGCATCCTTCGGAAAACACAGCCCTGTTAGGGTTGTCGGTCACTGTTGGACTGGCAACTGGTGTCGGTGTCTGGGTGTATCGTTCTGGCATAGATTTCTTTCAGGTCTTGCTTCAGGAAAACCTGGCACATGAAATCCTGGGGAGTGTTGTCGGCCCACTCGGTATTGTCATTGTGTTGACCCTGGCCGGATTTACCGTTGGCTGGCTTGTACAGCATTTCATCGGAAAAGAACGGTATCATGGTGTGACCAGCATCATCGAATCGGTGGCGCTTTCCGGCGGGCGGTTGCCCTATGCCAAAATGCCTTTTAAGGCGCTGGCCTCGGCGTTGTCGCTGGGTGCCGGGGCATCTGTTGGGCCAGAAGCCCCCAGTGTCGTCATCGGTGCGAACCTGGGGTCATTCTTTGGGCAGTGGCTGCGGCTTTCTGAAGAACGGGTGCGTCTGCTGGTGGCTGCCGGGGCGGCCAGCGCAATAGCGGCGGCGTTTCGGGCACCGATTGCCGGGGTATTCTTCGCGCTGGAAGTCGTCCTCAACGGCGAATTCAACACCGGGTCGTTTGGTGTAGTCGTGCTGGCGTCGGTACTGGCGTCAGTCTTTACGCAGGCCGTGGAACTTGGCGGGCCGGAGTTCGGCACGCTGAATTACACGCTGGGCGGGCCGCTGGAAATCCCGCTGTATGCGATATTAGGGATTCTGTTAGCGCCGGTGGCCGTACTCTTCATCCACATTGTCCACTGGCAGCATGATGTTTGGCAGCATCGTATCCGCCTGTCTATGCCGGTAAAGACGGCGCTGGCTGGGCTGCTGGTCGGTGTGGTGGGTGTCTTTCTGCCGCAAATTCTGGGCACCGGGCGTGAAGTGATGCGTGAAGTGTTGGCGAACACGCACCCGGCGGAATTTACGATAATGCTGCTGCTGGCGCTGGCGTTTGGCAAGATTCTGATGTCAGCCGTGAGTATCGCTGGGGGGTTCGTCGGCGGGATTTTTGCGCCTGCTTTATTTGTTGGTACGATGTTGGGCAGTGCTTTTGGGCATCTCATGACGGATCTCGTCCCCGATCATCTCACCAGCAGCCCGCAGGCGTATGCCATTGTGGGGATGGCCGCGATGATGGCCGGGGTCGTGCGTGCGCCGATCACCGGGATCCTGTTGGTGTTCGAACTCACGAATGATTATCGCTTGATTCTGCCGATTATGCTCACGACAGTGGTTTGTGTCTACCTGACAGAGCGTTTTATCCCCGCTGGGATAGACACGCTGGCATTGCTGCGCAGCGGCTTACGGTTGGAACAAGGGCGTGATGTGGATGTGATGCAAGGGATTACGGTGGCAGAAGCAATGGTCAAACCTGCCCCGTGCATCCGAAAAAGCGAGTCGCTGCTGGAACTCCGAAATGCACTGCGTGAGTACCACACCCGTGCGATGTGCGTCACCGATGATGCAGGGGACTTATGCGGTATTGTCACCCTGACTGATCTGCAAAAGGCCTATGAATCGGGCCGGGCGACTGAAGAGAACACGTTGACTATCACTGATATCTGCACCCGTGATGTAGTTTCCACCTACCCGGATGACGCGCTGTGGGTCGCGATTCGCACGATGGGGGCGCGGGATATTGGCCGTCTGCCGGTAATCGAATCCGGTACACGCAGGCTGGTGGGAATGCTCAGTCGTTCCGACATCGTTCATGCCTATAACACGGCCATCGCCCGCAAACTGGAACACCAGCACCGGGTTGAACAAATTCGGCTGAACACGCTCACCGGCGCACACGTTGTCGAAATGCATGTTGGTAACGGTGCGCCCATCAGCGGCAGGAACATCAAGGATATTCACTGGCCGGCGGAGAGTGTTGTCGCCTCTATCCGGCGCAAGAATAAGCTCCTGGTGCCACATGGTGAGACCCAGATTCTCGCCGGGGATGTTCTGACCGTCGTCGTTGACGCGCAGTCCGAAGATGAACTGGCCGCCCTGTTCGGTTACGAGGTGGGTCGAGAATAAGGCGCGTTTATCCCTCGCGCAGGATGTCCTGCACGACAGTCTCAATCTCCAGGGTGCGGCCACGTTCCAGTGCCCCCTGGTAAATCTCCTGTGTGACTGACGGTTTTAGCTCAGAAAGTACCATCTCCGCTTCCAGTTTTATGTCTTCAAAACTGGCGGGATGATGAGAAACCAGACTCAGCAGTTCGATTGCCTGTTCAATCTGCCCGTCTTTGGCGAAAATACGCGCGACTCGTACCAGCACATGCAGCGTTTCCAGCACTGCGCCGACATCCAGCGCCTTGCCACGCTCCAAAGCTGCGGCAAATACTTGTGGTGCGAGCGTTGCCTCCAACTCCTGTAATAACATGCCGGCGTCTTTCTTTACCTCATCAAACACCGCCGGATGGTGCAGTACCAATCCGAGTAGTTCTACCGCCTGTTCTGCCTGTTCCTGTTTGGCGAGTAAGCGAGCGATCCGCACCAGGATCTGGAGAGTTTGCATCACCGCGCCCACGTCAATCGCTTTTTTGAGCGCCTCGTCCAGGTATTGAGTTGCCTGGGTATAATGGCCTGTCTGATAAGCAGCCACGCCCAGGCTGTCCAGAATGCTGGACGTCAGCCGGTTGTGACCGATTCGTCGAGCAGTTGCCAATGCTTCTTCCAGGTATTCCTGCGCTTTTGCGTAATCTTCACGTCCAATCGCAATATCGCCCAGCCCACCTAGAGCATTCGCCGCGACATCAGGGGAATTAATCTCTTTGCTGGAAGCGAGACTCTCCTGGAAATACGCTTCTGCCGTTGGGTAATCCTGGACCAGGACTGCCTGATGCCCCAGGTTGATGAGGGTGACACCAATACGCCGTTTATCACCTAGCTCGCGCGCAATCGCCAGACATTCCTCGAACAGGCGGCGGGCAGACTCGTATTCCCCCCGCGCCGAGGCGATAGTGCCCAGCCCATTAAGCGCGAACGTCATCCCAAAACGGTAATTGGCCTCCCGCGCCCGGCGCAGCGATTCCTGGAACAATGCTTCCGCTACATCACTTTCTCCCTGAATATGGCTGATCCAGCCCAGACTGTTCAAAGGCCGAACCAGGTGTTCCGGTTCATCCAGGTTCCGCGCTACACTGAGACTCTGCTCATACCACTGGCGGGCTTCGGCGGAAGTGCCAAAACTCTCATAAGCCTGTCCTAGTTGCCATAACAACATCGTTTTTTGCTGCTGCGCTGCAACGGAATCATCATCCTTCACCAGCGCCAGCCCTCGATTGCCGAATTTCACAGCCTCTCGGTAAGCGCCGATCAGCAGCGCCCGTTGGCACGCGAGGCTCAGATATTCAACTGCCTGGCTGGTTGCCTCGGCCAATTCGTAATGATCGGCAATCCGCCCGGTGTACTCACTGGTGCGATCCCCACTGTATTTGATGAGCCATTCCGCGACCTGGGCATGGTAGATGCGACGGTGGCGCTTCAGCACACTTTCATAGGTGACATTCCGCAGGATTGAATGCTTGAAGATATATTCCATTGTCCCCGCGAAAGCGGATTGCTCGCGGGCCAGGATCAATTCGGCCCCCCGCAGCGCAGCCAGTATCTCTTCAAGATTCTCGATAGACTCTTCACCAGGGATGTGCATAAGTGCAATCGTGTCATCCCAGAAAATACGCCCAATGATAGACGCCCGCTGCAAAACCAGGCGGTGCTGTGGGGGAAGTCCATCCAACCGGGCTTGCAGCACCTCGGTCAGGGTGGGGGGGATACGCAGATCTTCCAACCGTTCGCCATGAATGTCCCAGTGGTCTTCACCTTTGACGATTACCCCTTCATCTATGAGCATCTTGATGAACTCTTCCACATAGAAGGGATTTCCGTCCGCACCACTGATGATGAGGTTGCGGAGCTTGGGCGGAATCTCCTGTGCTTTGTGAAGTATCTCCTCCACCAGACGGCGGGTATCCCGGCGTGACAGCGGACGCAGGTTGAGCAGGGTGTGATTCTCCCGTCCTTCGCCCCATAGCGGGCGGCGTTCGAGCAGGATCGGGCGAGTGAGACATAGCACAACCAGAGGCAGATGCCGGTAGGCTTGTACCAGATCGCTCACAAAATCCAGCGATTTATCATCCGCCCAGTGAATATCTTCCAGGAACAGGACAGCCGTATCTTCCCGCGTGGCGACCAGGAAAAACTGGCGCAGGTAATTGAGTGCCTGTTCAGTTGTCCGCGTCGTGTCGTTGGTCGAAATAAACGGGCTGTTGGAGAAATCAAAGCCGACCAGGTAGCCGATATGGTGGGCATGTTTTTCCGTGTTCGGCCCTAGGAAGCGGGCGATACCCTTTTCCATCTTTTCCCACACCGTTGCCGTGTTGTCACTGTCCTGGATTTTGAAGCGAAAACTGAAGACATCCCGCAGCAGCCCATAAGGCAGATTCTGTGTTTCAATAGTGGCACGCCCGGTAAAGTGCCATACGTCATCCGGTAGCTGGTCAATCCAATGGTCGAACTCGCGCAGCAGCCGCGATTTACCGACCCCGGCATCGCCCAGAATCGTGACCATCTGAGTCTCATGGTCTTCCAGCGCAACATCCAGGGCATCCTGGAGCGCCTTCAATTCAGCTTCCCGTCCGATCATACGGGTTTCCAGGTCGCCCATGCCCCGGCTGCTCACCTGGAAGGTGCGCGGTTTCTCGCGTTCGACCACATAGACCGGCACCGGGTCGGCTTTGCCTTTGACACGCAGCGGCTCCAGGGTACGCACCTCAAACATGCCGCGTACATGCCGGTAGGTATCGTAGGAAATCAGAGTGCTGCCCACCGGGGCATTGCTTTCCAGGCGTGCGGCCAGGTTGATAGCGTCGCCCATTGCCGTGTATTCCCACCCGGCAGCGCCGCCCACCTCACCCAGCGCCACCAGTCCGGTATTGATGCCGACGCGCACATTAAACCCGGTGACTCGCCAGCGCCGCTCAACCTGGATAGCGTACTCTCTGGCCGCCTGCACCAGTGCCAGGCCGCAGCGCACCGCCCGAACGGCATCATCTTCGCGGGAAACAGGCGCACCGAAGAAAGCCAGCAGCCCATCGCCCATCAGCCGGGCAACCATGCCTTCCATACGGTCTACGGCATCGGTATACGCCCGCAGTGCCCCATCCATAATCTCCAGCACATCTTCCGGGTCTACATGTTCGAACATGGCGGTGGAAGATACCGTATCGGCAAACAGGATCGTGACGAGTTTGCGTTGTTCTACGCTGCTATGCGTTTCAATCTGCGCCAGTTTCTCGCGCAGCGCGGACAGGGTGGCATCCACAACCGCATCGCCCATGACGGCGCGTTGGGCTTCAAGTGCGGCGATAGCCTGCTCTAATTGCTCCCGTTCCAGCACGCTGTTTTGACCTTCCTGCTATTCAGCTTGCGATGATAACCGCTTTTCGCAATCACTATGTATTTTATATCCCGATAGCTATCCGCGAAACCCAGCCCGCTATGTATTGCATCCTGAAAGCCGCTATAATGAGTCGGCCAGCCGGGATATTTCCCCTGTGGAGTGGCTTTTTGGCGGATATTTGAAATTGGTTAACCTGAAAAATGACTATGAAACTGAACATCAAACTCCTGCTCATCTGTCTGGCAGCGTTGGCGTTGCGGTTGGCGCTGCTGCCTTTCATCCAGCATCCCGGTATCGGTGATTCCAACCATTACTACAACCTGGGCGTTTTCCTGGCCGAGGGACGCGGCTACACGATTGACTATATCTGGCAGTACAACAACCCGCCCGCCGACCTCATTCACCCGGAAGACTACTGGATGCCGATCACCGGATTGTTTCCTGCGGCCTCATTCAAACTGTTTGGCGTCAGTGTGGCGTCGGCTCTGCTGCCTTTTGTGCTGATGGGGGCGTGTATCCCGGCGCTGGCGTATTGGGCCGGGCGGCAGTTCGGCATCAGCGAGGGGGCGGCGCTCTTCGCGGCTGCTGCGGCGGCTGTACTGCCGGAATTTGTTCTCAATTCGCTGCGGACGGATACCACCGTCCCGAACCTGCTGCTGGTTGGCGTGAGCATCCTGCTGCTGACTCGTGGCCTGCGGCGCGGCGGAATCCTCAACTTTGCCGGAAGCGGGCTGGCGGCGGGGCTGGCCTATCTCGTTCGGAGTGACAGTTCCCTGCTGCTGCCCATGCTGGTTGTCACGCTGCTGGTTTACTGGCGCTGGGGGAAAGACATCAGCGCCCAACCACGCCGCTGGTGGTATGCCGCCCTCGTGCCACTGGTGGCGATCCTGGTGGCGCTGCCCTGGAGTCTGCGGAATCTCGAACTGACCGGCACGATTTCCACGCCGAAGCTCGATTATATGTTTTACCTGACCGACTTCCGCGACCACTGGGTTTACAGTACCGAACTCAACCTCGACAGCCTCCTCGCCAGCCAGACTCCGGCGCAGTTGATTGGCAAACGCCTGTTTGAGATGGCTGCCAGCGCCAAGCTGCTCTACACGCAGTTGGATGTGTTCCTGGCGGTGGCGGTGTTTGGCGGGCTGCTCTTGCTGCTGCGGGCGCGTGACCGGGAAAAGTGGCTGACACTTGCGCCGACACTGATTCTGCTGGGCGGGGTGTTTGTGTTTTACACCATTCTCGTCCCCTTTAAGAGCGAGGGGGGCAGCTTCAAAAAAGAATACCTCACCGTGATTCCGCTGCTGCTGCCGTTGGCGGGCTATGCGCTGGAAAGGGCGGTCACGGATCAGCGTATGCGGTTGGGGGTGATGGCGCTGGCGCTGCTCTTTACCGGGGCGAATGCCGTCGAACTGGTGCGGGCAGATGCGCGTTTCGCCGCCAATTACGTCAACACGATGCAAGGAGTAGCGGCCCAGGCGCAAGCCCTGCCGGATACCAATGGTGACGGTGAGATCATCCTCATGGCGCAGGACCCGTTCATGCTGCGGTATGTGGGGATTCGCTCGGTGATGATTCCGATGGAGAACCGCGACGTGATTCTGGAAGTGGCGCGGCGTTACGGCGTGGACTATATCATGCTGCCGCCGGATCGCCCGGCGTTGGACGCCGTCTACAATGGCACTGAAACCGACCCGCGCTTCGTGCCCATCTACGATTCCACCGGGCATAATCTCGCCTTTTTCGGCCTGGATTACACGGCTCAATAATTGCCCTGGCCTATAGAACAAAGAGACCAGCGAAAGTTGAGTTTGACAGTCGAACCCTTGTTCGTATATAATGTAGAACAATCATTCGATTGTAGTCAGAAAGTTCAAGTCATGGCAGATAAAAAGGATTTTCATAAACTCTCAGACCGCCAGCGCAATATCCTGCGTTATATGGAATCGTATGTTGAAGAACATGGTTTCCCCCCCACCATCCGCGAAATCGGTGAGGCGACCAGCATCAATTCAACGTCGGTGGTCAACTACAACCTCAACAAGCTGGTGCAGGCCGGCTACCTGGATCGTTCATCGCATGTCTCGCGTGGGCTGCGGCTGATTGCCGATATTCCCGGCGGGCGCAAGCGCTCGAAGAAGCTGGGCGTGACCCCGCGAGTCGGGCTGGGCGTTCCGTTAGCCGGGTATATCTTCGCCAGTGAACCGGTGCAGGTGTTGGGCGATATTGACCAGCAGGAAGAACAGGTCGAAGTGACGGCCTCCATGCTGGGCGGGTTCGATCAATCGGAAGTGTATGCTTTGCAGGTGCGCGGTGAATCCATGATTGACGCGATGATTCGGGAAGGTGACATTGTGCTCTTCCGCCGTCAGGAAACCGCTCGTAACGGGGATATGGTCGCTGTGTGGCTGACCGATCGCAGCGAAACGACGCTAAAGTATTTCTACAATGAGGGCCATCGTATCCGGTTGCAACCGGCACATCCCACGATGGAGCCGATTTATGTGGATGCCAAGTACTGCCAGATTCAGGGCAAGGTACTGTCTATCATCCGACAGGCATAGCCGCTGGTGGCTGCCTTTTGGCCGCTGGCTGTGTACGGACCTGGGCGCATGCTGTTGCGTTTCTCTCCTTATGGAGAATCTGAAAAGAAAGTGACGTATCAGCCAGTTGGCTTATTTAGCTTGAAACCCGACCAACCCCGTTTTTGCAAAAAATCGCAAGAGTGCTACACTCTTGAAGACTTATCACCAACCCACCCATCCAATCTGGTTTCATCATGCGTATTCGACGCGAGCAATCCCGGCTTAGGTTTACCAGACAGCGCCGCCGCCGCTCTGGCTGTTTTTCGTTGGCGGTTATTCTGGGCCTCGTTCTGGGCGGCGTCGTGATATCCTGGCAATGGCTCGGTCAGCGACTGACAACCGGAACTGCCACCCGCCCAAATATGGATTCGCTGTCGCTGGCGCATAATGCCTTCCAGCGTGGCGACCTGGATGAGACGATTAATCAGGCGCGGCAGGCGTTGGTCGAGGACCCCAGGCAGGCAGAGGCAGCCTCACTGCTGGCGCGGGCGCTGGTTTACCGCAGTTACACCGACTATGACCGGGCCGTAGACCGTCAATTGGCGCTGGAACTGGTGGACGAGGCGCTGCGGCACACTCCCGGCAATCTAACCCTGATGGCGGCGCGTGCCTATGTGCTGCAAGCCGTGGGGGAGCCGGTGGCGGCGGCACAGATGGCGCAGCAGGTATTAGAGCAGGATTCCACCCAGGGGTTGGCACGGGTATCGTTGGCCCTGGCGTATGGCGGCACGGGGAGTTTTGAATTGGCGCTGCGGGAAAGCCTGCAAGCCGCTGAAAACCCGGCCTGGCAGATGGACAGCCAGCGGGCGTTGGCGATCAGTTACAGTGACCTGGGCGATTACCAGAGCGCCATCAAGGCGGTTGAACGGGCAATCAGCCTGAACAGCCGGTTGGTGCCACTCTATTTTGAACGGGCGCTCTACGCGCTGCAAATTGGCGATGCGGATACGGCGACGGCAGCCTATTTCCAGGTGTTGGCGCTTGATCCCGATAACGTCAAGGCACGGCTGCGGCTGTGTGAACTATCGAGTCTGCTGCGCGAACGCGATGCGGCCATTACCTACTGCCAGCAGGTGACGGAACTCGCGCCAGCTTGGGCGGATGGCTGGTACCAGTTGGGGCGCGAATACTTCTTGCAGGGGAATTTCCAGGCGGCACAGGAGAACCTGCACCGCTGTTCCTCGCTCCAGGTTATGCAGAATGTTTCGATCACTAAGCGCCGCTTTGAATGTTGGTACTTGCAAGGGCAGGCGGCGGAAATTGTGGGTGATTGCGCCGGGCTGCTGGCAACCTATAACGAATTCCGTGAGATGGCCGTCTCAGCCGCTATCCCTCAGACCTGGGCCTATCCCCCGGAAGGCCCGCCCGGTTGTTCAACAACCCCGGCACAACCCCCGAATTGACCGCGCGGAGTGATGGCAACAAAACCCAGTGACTACGCACATCCCATACGCAGCCTCATACCTGTTTTCAACGTTCAGCTCTGAACAAATGTTCTCACAAATGTTCACCATTCATGACCCGTTTTGTGCTATGCTCGTGCTATGTTGATTCGACCACCATACCACCACACCCACCCCTCAGAACCCGGTTTCCCGCCTTTTTTGCAGCAAGGTCACGCCTTTTGCAGCAAAGGTACACCACCACTCACGGGAGGATTGCGGCAATCGCAGCAATCGCAGCACAATTCCGTTTTGTTGCAAAAACGCCCAGCCTCCTCCCCTGTTTGCCTGTCCTGAACACCATTTTCTGGCAGTAAAATGCGGCACTCAGTATCTATCCGCAAAATCATGTTGCGGCTTTACCGCACCCCTTCCGAACCGCAGCCAGTAGGGGTGAGGTTGGCGTGACGAATTGTGGATCGGTTCTATGCCGAAAACACCCGGCACGGCTTGCCTGAGACACTGCCCCAATAGTGAAATGTGTCCCGGTACTTGTGTTAGGGTGTGCGATCCGCCGGATTCCGCTATACTAGAGATGTGTAATCAGCGGTAGATTCAGGAGATAAGAGGCATGTCGAAACGAATCCCGATACTTGCGAGTTTGTTGATCGTGGCGTTGCTGTTCTCCCTGGTGTTGGGGACATCCAGCGCCCAGGAGTATGGTTTTAACTGGTCGGCCACGTTTTATAATACGCCGACGCTGACTGGCACCGGCGTGCCTGTCACCGGTATCAACGGCATTAACTTCAATTGGGGTACGGGCGTCCCCATTGTGAATGGCGTGGCGGTGCCGGGTATCGCTGCGGATAATTTCTCGGCGGCCTTCTCATCCAGCCAGACCTTTCTGGACGGGGTATATACCTTTACCGTAACATCCGACGACGGCGTGCGTGTCATTATTGACGGCCAGGTGGTGCTGGATCGTTTTATTGGTCGCGTGGAAACCACCGATACGTTTACGCACACCATGACGGCTGGTGTTCACAGCTTGCGGGTAGAATATTTCGAGGGCATTGATAAGGCGATTGTGCGTATGCAGTGGACCTATACCGGCGTTGCGCCCACCTTTGGCCCCAGCCCGACCCCCGGCCCTACCAATACGCCGGCCCCGACCGGCCTGCCATCTATCCCTGGTGGGGCAATGAGCGCCGTTGTCATTCGTGCTTCCGTACTGAATATCCGGGCAGCGCCTTCCATGTATGCGCCGCGTCTCGGCTCAGTGCTTCGCGGGCAGGAATACCAGGTGATCGGGCGTGATGAGAATGCCCGCTGGTTCCTACTGCAACTCAGCGGCTTCCAGGGGTGGGCGCTTGGTTACTATCTCTATATCCGCGATAACGAGTTCAACGCCCCGGTGATTAGTGATTTCGTGTTACAGGATAACCCCGCCTCGGTTTCCGGCGTGGTGGCAACCTCGTATGGTACGCTGCGGCTGCGCGCCCAACCCAGCACAGCGGCGGCACAGATCGGACGCATTGTCTGGGGCGGTGTGATGGCCGTCACTGGCAAGACGCGGGATGGCATCTGGTGGCGCGTGGTGTGGAAAGGCACAACCGGTTGGGCATACTCGCCCTTCCTGCGGATTACCGAAGGCAGTCTGGCGGATGTCCCGGTGATTGAGTAGCGAGACAAGCAACATGCAATTTGATGACGGGACGCACTCCGGTGCGTCTCTTTTTTCCGCAAGTCCCTGAAATCTGTCCCGCTTCTGCACGGTATGTAGTAAAATAAACGCAGTCTTGCGAGGCTAGATACACAATCAGACCAGGAAAACATTGTGACCTCAACCCGATTAGTGCTACCCGGCGGGCGGCGGCGGCGTACCCGATTGGCTCGTATGCTGCGGGCGGCCTGGCGCGACTCGAATGCGCTGCTGCGCGAATTTCGCAAGCCGCTGCTGGCGTTCCTGTTTGTCACTCTGGTAGGCGGCTTTATCTACGGTGAACTGTATAACCGCGCTCGCGTCCCCAGGGGAGAAGCGCCGCTGGCGTTAATTGACCGCCCGTATGTGATGTTGCAACTGATGATCCTGGAAACGCCGGGAGAAGCCCCCCCCGAACCGGAGTTGATTATTTTCTGGTACGCGCTGCCGGTGGCGGCGGTGTATATTGTCGGGCGCGGAGTGGCTGATTTTATGCGCCTGTTTTTTAATCGTGAAGAGAGACGCAGTGCCTGGGAGGAAGCGGTGGCTTCAACGTATCGCAATCACATTATCGTGGCGGGGGTGGGGCATGTCGGACTGCGGGTCGCCCGCACGCTGGTTCACATGGGTTTTGAGGTGGTAGCGATTGACCAGAAAGCCCGCCCGGAAATAGATAAGGAGCTGAGTGAACTCGGTATTCCGATGATTGCGCTGGATGCTCGTACCCCGCTGGCGCTGGAAAAAGCCGGACTGCCACAGGCGCAGGCCTTTGTAGTGTGTACGTCCAGCGACCACACGAATCTGGAAGCGATTATGCGGGCGCGTGATCTCAACCCGGATATTCGCATTGTCGCCCGGATGTGGGATAACCAGTTCGCCAACCAGCTCAACCGCTTCATGGGTGTTCAGGCCGTCCTGAGTGCCTCCGATCTGGCCGCGCCATCCTTCGCCGGGGCGGCGGTGGGTATTGAAATCACGCAGACGCTCCACATTCGTGGGGTGGACTACAGCATGATTAACATGAACGTCGAGCCAGGGTCGTTTATGGACAATTCCACGATAGACGCGCTGCAAGAGGATAATGAAATTGACATCGTATTGCATGGGCGCGGTGGTTCAATGATCGTCCACCCGGATGGCGATATTCCGGTACATGCTGGGGACATGCTGGTGATTTTCGCCCGCTATGACAAAATCGTGCAGTTGGTAGCCCGAAACCGGCGCGGTTCCAACGGGGCGGATTAGGCGCAGCCTCCCGTCTGCGTGACAGGCGGGAGGCATCATCTTTATCCGCTAGCGCACCGGGTAGTATTTGTGGTTGGTAGCTTGCAGGCTGGCGGTAGTCCCTTGCCGGATAGCCCCCAACACCTGATTGAGCTTATCAGTCTCTTTCTGTTTACGGAGTGGGATATTGAGTTTGTATTTCCACTCCTGCACGCGTCCACTGCTGTCGCGGAACGAAAAACGCATATCGCCAGCCGTGCGCTCAATCTGCCCCAGCGCGGTATAAGGCACAACCAGGAAAGTCGAGTCAAGGATATAGGCGCAATCGGCAGGCAGGGCAGTCGCATCGGGTGACCACACCTCATGGTCAAGGCCGAATTTCACCACCTGGCCCATTACCCAATCTACCTCACTATACGACCCCAGGAGAATCAGACGCTGGTTGGTGAACAGGGCATGACCTATATGTGGCCCCATGACACCGCCGAAATTAACTCCCTGCTGAGCGTATAGCAACCATTCACCCTGATGGGGATACAGCTTATTGTGGAACTTGAAGCGTCCATTCTTGAAGGGTTCGACCTGGTGACTCTTGACATAGTGCTCTTTTTGCACCTGCCGCTGGGCGATCACCTTAGCAGAGTCAACAAACTTCTTGACTTCGGTATCGAAGGCGATGAGATTGTCACGGTTCATTGAGATCATTCCCTGCCCCGCTAGATCGAGCACCAGCCAGATCCCATAAATCATCAGCGAGCCACCGATATCAATTTGCGCTCTGCTGCCATATACCCCCTGCATTGCGCCGAGCTGTATCATCATCAGAACGCACCACCCGGTTGTTCCCTTCAGGAAGCTGTACGCCCGTCCCGTCGCGCCGGGAATCCGCCCGAACACCCGTAACGCCATATACGCCTGAACCAGCCCCATGATTGAATTGATGACACCGAGGATGCTCTGTAACGGGTCATTTATCGAAAGCTGCCAGAGTCCGACTCCGCCAACCGCTGCCGCGCCTGCCAGAATCACCAACGCCGTAATTGCTGACGCACCGGAAGGTGTAGGTCTGCCCTGAATGACGGGAGCACTTGTTGATCGTATGGCTGGATGTTGCTGAGTGTTGGCGCTGACGGTAGCCTGAACTGGAGGGGCTGCCACTCGAACCGCTGGATGTTGCTGAGTGTCGGAAATGATGCTTGGCTGAACTGGCGCAATCGCCCCTTGTACCGCTGGATGTTGCTGTGTATCGGCACTGATGGTTGGCTGAACTGGCGCAATCGCCCCTTGTACCGCCGGGTGCTGTTGGGTATCGGCACTGAAGGTAGTTTGTGGAATTCTGGAGACGAATTCCGGTTCTTTTACCAGAGCCGGCAGGCGTTGTTTAAGCTGTTGGGCATTTTCGTTGTTCGGCGCGAGTTTCAGCAGGCGGTCGAGCGCGTGGTGCTTTTCCTTCAAATTCGGGCTGGCGTTCGCTAGTGCCCACAGGATGTATTTATCGTCTGGGCTATTCGCAGCCAGAGAGCGCAGTCTTTGTACTGCCTGCTGCTTGTCCCCATTTTTATACAGGGCAATGGCTTGTTTAGTTTCGAGTTGAATGTCCACAGAATGGATTCCTTCCCCCTGTTACTTTTTTTCAAGTGTACTTTGCCTAAATCGCCACAAAACTTAAGGATTATGTTATTTGTAAATAATGCACCATATGCTTTGGGGAATTTAATAGAAAGGCGCCTAAATATGGATTTAGGGAGGAGCAAGCGTAGGGCAAAGCAGTGGTTCTATTGGTACATGATGAAGACATTCGAGCGAGGCGCGGTTTGTGCCGCCTCGTCTGGTATAACCCGTTCGCGGGGTGAGTGATGGGGAATAGCTGACCAGGGCGGATCAGGCCTCAGCCAGCCGCCCGTCTTGCAGGTGGTAAACCACGTCCGCTTCGTCCATCGCCTGCGGGTCGTGCGTGACAATCACCATCGTCAGGCCCTGTTCACTCGTCAAATGGCGCATCACATTCAGCACGCGCCGTCCGGTGTGGCTGTCTAACTGCCCGGTGGGTTCGTCCGCCAGGATGATCTCCGGGTGAGCGACCAGGGCCCGCGCAATCGCCACTCGCTGCTGTTCCCCACCGCTGAGTTCATACGGGCGGTGCTTCGCCCGTTCCCGCAGTCCTACCATTTCAAGCGCCTCCAGCACCCGGTGTTCCCGCTCTTTGCGCTCCAGGCGGCGCATTCGTAGCGGTACACTGACATTCTCCGCCGCGCTCAACAGCGGCAGCAGCCCGAAGTGCTGGAAAATGAAGCCGATTTTCTCCCGGCGCAGCGCGGTGCGGGCGGCTTCACTCAGGGTGTACAAGTCCGTGTCGTGAATCCATACCTGCCCCTCGTCGGGTTGATCCAGGCCGCACAACAGATTCAATAGCGTCGTCTTGCCCGCGCCAGAGCGCCCGGCAACAGCCGTCATGACACCCGGTTGGATGTCCAGTGATACCGCGTTGATGGCGTGGACATCAGCTCCCGCCCCTCGATAAACGCGGTGCAAATTATGGGTGCGGATAATCGAGTCATTCATGGGTGTCTCCCTCTTCAGCGTCGCCGTTGGCGTTGTAAATACCGATATGGTCATCGTGCAACTGCAACCTGACGAGATTTTCCATTTCCAGCGCTTCCAGGTAAGCGTGGGGAAGCTGTAAACGTCCGGTGCGGTCAAGTACGGCGAATTCTTCTTCCGTGAGCGCGACTCCCGCCTCATCACGGCGGCGCAGCACCTCGATACTGGCGCGGCCATCGCGCATTCCCACCACGCGATTCACCCGGCTGGCGACCTGGTAATCGTGCGTCACGATCACGATGGTCACACCATACTCGTTATTCAGCGTGTGCATTGTGTCGAACAACGTCCCGGCGGATTCGCTGTCCACTTCCCCGGTGGGTTCATCTGCCAGCAGTAGCTGTGGCAGATTCGCCATCGCCACCGCCAGCGCGACCCGCTGCTGTTCCCCGCCGCTGAGCTGCTGCGGGTGTGCCGCCATCCTATCCCCCAGCCCGACCTGTTCCAGCAGAGTACGTGCCCGTTTCTGCCGTTCCCGTCCGGTCAGGCTGTTGAAGGCCATCGGCATCTCGACGTTTTCCAGCGTGGAAAGATAGGGCAGCAGGTTAAGTGATGTTTGCTGCCAGATGAAGCCCACTACGTTGCGGCGGTAGTTCACCTGGTCACGGCGTTTCATCTCGGTCAGGTTATGCGTCCCTACCCGCACTTTCCCGGCGGACGGCACATCCAACCCGCCAAGCACATTCATAAGCGTGGACTTGCCCGACCCTGACGGGCCGATCAGGGCGATCATATCCCCCTGTTCCACTGTCAAATCCAGTCCTTGCAACGCAACCACTTCCAGGTCAGCGACTTTATGGATTTTGACGAGGTTTTCACATTCAATAAAGGCCATCTTAGTCCCCTATCCGCAGCGCATCTGCCTGCCCGGTTTGTTGGTAAGCCAGCCCAAGCGCCAGCAGCAGCGCCGTGAACGACCCGACCAGCGCCGCCAGCAGCAGCGCCACAGCGCCCAGGGGGAGTTGCAAAGTTGTTCCCCCGACCAGCGTTAGAAACGGCAGAATCACGGTTGCCATCAACACGCCAAGCAGGACGCCTACCACCAGTGCCGGGGTGATAAAGGCCGCCTGCTCGACCAGCAGCAGTCCCAGCAGGTGGCCGCGTCGCCAGCCCATTGCCCGCAGCACGGCGAACGATACCGCCCGGCGCCGCAGTGACATTCCCAGGTAAAACGCGAAATCCAGCAGAATCAACGCCAGTGCCAGCCAGAACCCGGCGAAGAGTATCCCACTCACGCCGTTTGCCAGCGGGTCACGCTGGACAGCCTGATAACGTTCCCAGGCGGTGTTTATGTTTGTGACCCCTGGCAAGGCATCCACCGCACTCAATAAATCATCCGGCGGCTGACGTTCTTCCAGGTTCAGCCACAGGCGGTTGGCAGTATAGGCAGTCATGGTGCGTAGCCGGGCATTCGCCTGGAGTTGCAGTTGCTCACGATCCGCTACCAGGAATGCATCATCCGGGTGTGTGCCGGGAAAATTCGTCACTAGCCCAACCACCTGATAGGTGAGCACCGTCTGGTTAACTGGTTCACGCCCGGTTGTCCAGTCCAATCGTGTCGTGAAGGTTGCGCCGATCATATCTGCTCCGCCCAGATTGAAACGACGAGCGAACCCCGGCGATACCAGGGCAGGCATCGCACCTGACTGAGACCGCCAATAGAGTGTAGGGGGCTGCGGCGTAAAGGGCAGCGATTCGTATACTACGCGCAAACTACTGTTGCCTTCGGTGTGGATGTCATTTTCCGTCGCCAATGAAAGCACCTCCCCAATTTGCCGTGAGTCCGCGCCCCATCGCCACTGCTCGCGGGTTACTTCATCAAAATGGTTCAGGATGGTTTCGCTGCCGTCCGTATCCACCGCTACCAGGTTATCCAGGTAGACCACATGCCGGAAACGCGGCGTATCATCTTCGAGGCGCGATGCAAAACGAATACCCGCCAGCCGCCAGGTGCCGGAAGGGAGATCACTCGTATTCGCTGTGAAAGTCACGAACTCGCGTGAAAGAGTCGGGTCAATTGTCGTCAGTGGCAGCGCCACCGGCAGGAAATCACTGTTGTACAGGATGAGCAGCAGCCGGGTCTCTACCGGGGTCACGGTGTCCTCATCCGGTAGGGCGTACACATCCAGCCGGATATTGGCGACGGATTCCGGCAGGGGTTCACCGGGCAAGGGCGGGGCGTCTGCGTCCGCCAGCATCGTGAGCGTGTCGCCATAAAATGACAGCCCGGCCATATCCGCGCCGTACAACATGACCGGCGGGGAGCCTTCAATATTTTCCGCCCAATTGACGGCCATCACCGGGGCGGCCTGGGTCACACCCGGCAGCGTTGACCAATCGGCAGCGAAGAGCGTCCCCGGTCTGAATGTGACGAGTGTATCCGCACCGATTTCATCCCGCGCCACCTGCCATGCCCCGGCATCACGGGTATGGGCTAAGGCCAGTGAAGCCGTTCCAAGCGCCAGTGTCCCCATAATGAGCAGCACCAGTTGTGCATAGTGGTTCGGGTCGCGTTCAACATTCCACAACGGGAGCTGTACCATGAGATTGTTGAACGGCTGGAAGAGCAGGCCGAGCAACTTCATCAAGGCTGGGAATAAACGCAGGCAGAGCAGGGCGAACCCGGTCAAAACCAGCACCGGTCCTAATAGATTGAATGGGTCACTCAGCCCTACCGCCGCCCCGTTTGCAGTGACGGCGCGGATTAACGCCGCCGGGTCTTGCAGTAGCGGCTCTAAACTCAGGTCGCCACTGAGGAAGAAGTACAGCCGGGCAGTGAACCCAAGCCCGACGACCAGCAGCATGATGTCCAGGTAGTACCGTGCCCAGGCGGGGTTCACAGGGGGACGGCTGGCCGATTGGCGTAAGCGGAGCAAACTGCTGCGCCCCAGTGACAGCGCCGGAAGTGTCAGAATGATGACCGCAGCGGCGGCGGCGAAGAGACTCAGCATCCAGGCATTGACAGGAATCTGCGACCAGCCCGGCACGACCAGGAGTCCCGCCTGCGGCCCGATCTGTGCGAGCAGTCGCACAATCACCCCCGCGCCGAACGGCCCGGCCAGCAGCGCCACCCCACCTAAGAGCAGCGCCGTGACGAACTGGATGTAGATCAACTGTAGGCTGCTCCCGCCCCGGCTGGACATCATCGCCCATTCGCCCCGCTGTTCTTCCAGGATGAGGGCGGTTGTTGTCACCAGGTTATAGAGCATCAGCACCAGCACCAGCCCCCCCAGCAAGATAATCGGCGCTTCCGTAGCGGCAATCGTTGCCTCAAACGAGTCCAGCATATCCGTGATGCCTGCTCGAACCGCTGCGCCGGGGTTTGCCTTGTGAATGCCGGTGTTCAGCCCGGTCAACTGCTCGCTGAAGCCCGGCAAGCCGGCCACGTCCAGTTCACCATAATCCATCCCTAATCGCCAGACATACTGCTGTTCCTGAATCGCCGGGGTGATTTTCGCCTCGAAATCGGCTTCGGAGATGATAAACGCAAACTCCACCCGCTCGAAATCAATCGAGAGGGGGACAATCTGCCCGAACAGCCGTGCCTGCCCATCCCAGAAGGGGTCATCCGGCGGAACGGTTGGCTCGACAATGCCTGTGACCTCAACGGTGATGGCGGTGAACGGGTCTTCGCCCACGATGAAGCGCGAACCTACGCCGAGCGATCCACCAGGGAAGAAGCTCGCCAGCAAATCCCGTGCCGCACGGGTGATAACAGTTTCAGCGATACCGTCCTCCCGGCTTTCCGGCGCTTGCCCTTCCACCAGCGTGAACAGGTCGTCGTATTCCCGATAGGCGAACGTCTGGTAACAGTGCTGCCTGTCGCTGGTCGGAGCGCTGTGGATGTCGGTTATCGCCGGGTCGTAGATGAAGCCGCATACCACCCCTGCCGTTGTACGGTAAACATATGTGGTTTGCAGGTAGTCGCCCAGTGTATTTTCGATGACCGGCAACGTATCACTGGCAGAGAAAGGCAGCGCGTCTACCAGGTCAATCCGGTTCTGGCGGGGCGTGAGTGCATCCAGCCTGAGCTGGAACTCCGCGCCGGTGACTGCCCGAACTAACAGTGGTCCTAGCGCCATGAAGGTCGTTACCAGGCACAGTGCCAGCAGCAGCACCCCTACCCGGCGTCGTTCCCGCCACATCCGGCGCAAAATTAACCCCAGCAGCATGGCTAAACCTCTCTGGTGGCGTAAACCGCCTGCGAACGCGATAACCGGGCGACAATCCAGGCGCTAAAGACCAGTTGTAGCGCCAGAATCAGGCCCAGGATGGCGAAAAAGACAGTTGCTGCCTGTGGGTCGAGATACACCTGATAGGGCGGAGTCAGTGGGCCGCCTCCCGCGCTGGTCGAAAGCGCCGGCAAGACAGCTGCGCCCAGCAGCACCCCAATCGCGCTGCCCAGGATGATGGCGATGATGACCACCAGCACCTGCTCAACTGTCACGCCGGTGATAATGTGGCGCGTCGAAAGTCCTAATGCCCGCAGCACGACGAACTCACTCTGGCGCGTCTGCGTGGTGATCCCGGCGTAAGTGAGCAGACTGACAACGCTCAGAATCATCCCAACCAGAAAAGAGAAGTATAACAGGCCGATGACGCCCAGGCTCAGCAGATCGGTTTGAAGTCCCTCCTGCACTGCCGCCCGACTGACGACCTGTGCCGGAGGGATTTCCGGAAACTGCGCGGCGTAGGCGGCCAGGAAATCCGAGGGAGTAGTCCCCGCATCCAACCGCAGCCACAACTCATTGGGTTGGAAGGTTGAACGGGGGCGGCGCTCAAGTGCATAGCGCAGGGTGTCCTGGTCAACCACCACGAATGGCCCGTCATCATCGTACAGGGTGGGGAAGTAGCGGATAATATCCGCCACCTGGAAATATAGTGTGGATTGGTCGAGAAAGAGCAGGAAAGTCCCCCCGGTTTCGATTCCCTGCTGCCGGGCAAAGCGGGTGCTGACTAAGGCCGGTATCGGTTGGATTTCCGTGCCGGGTAGTTCGATATTGTAGCCGCTGGCGAAGCGGGCTGTGACACGGTTGGGGTAGTCGAGCATCAATCCCCACTCACCATTATTGCCTTCCCACTGCCAAGCCACCTGGATCAACGGTGTATCTGTCGGGGCGGTGCTGTGTTCTGTCGCGCCGAGCGTGATCGGGATGCTGCCCGCTGTGTTGACGAAGTCCCACTGGCCGTTTTCCAGCCAATCCGTCAGCGGTAGCATTTCGGAATCCACTTCCACCTCCAGGTCGCGCAGCGTGAGGAATGAAGGTGATGCAAAAAGGCTGCGGAAACTGACTTGCTGTTCGTTGACCGCGATGGCCTCAAAATGCAGTTCGCCAGAAAGCCCACTCATGGTTAAGTTACTGGTGAAGTAAAGCCACCCATTTTTCGGGGGGATAAATTCCATTCCCCCATCAGCCGACTCGCGTGAAAACAAGCTGGTATCCGGTAGCAGCGGTATCAGCGCCACTTTCCCTGATGCATCCCTTACCCGGATGCTGATCGCCAGTTGTTCCAACAATCGCTCTGGCAGTGGCTGGAATTCCGGTGGGCGTGGCGGTTCGTCAGGGTTAACGAAAAATATCGTCCCGGTGTAGCCCTCGTACAGCAGCCACACACCGATTCTCTGCGCCCCTTCCGGCAGAGTACGTCCCGGCACGGGCAGCGGTTCTTCCTGGCGCGGGATATCCAGCGCTCCTAAGTCATCGCGCCAGTAGGCGATTTCTGAAATCGCACTATCTACCGCCAGCAGTGTGCCGTTGTTCAGCCGTCCGCCGCTGGTTGAGACTTCCGTGCCAGTCAGCCGTGTGCTGATGCTGGCAGTCTGAAGGCCGGGTAACATGCGGAGCGCCTCAGCAGAGGGCATGGGTAAGGAACCGCGTCCGCTGCGGTAGTCCAGGCGGACATCGGTTCCGGCGGCATAATCGGCCTGGTCATCCTGGCTGTGTGTGAGCGTGGTTTGAAAGGTGATGGCGAACAGCCCCAGGCTGACGGCCAGCGCAAGCAGCAGCGTGATGCGCCCGTAGTGCAGCGGCTCCCGGCTGATCTGCCAGCTTGAGAGTGCCTCAGTCAACCCGCGTCCACCTGCCAGCAGCCGAGCGGTGGTTTCCATCACGCCGGGGAATAAGCGCAGTGTCACGCTCCCTAGGGCGAAGAACAGCAGCGCCGGGCCAAGCAGGAGCAGTGGGTCTGCCTGTGTGCCTCCGGTCTGTGTTTCGGCCAGTGCCGAGTCGGTGGTGACTAACCGCAGCACCGCGCCCGCGCCCACCACCAGAAACAGCAGGTCCAGATTGAGCCGCTGCCACCAGGCCTGCTTGCCGCTGCGCGTGCCACCGCCGCCCGCCAGCACCAGTGGTTGGCGCAGGATGGGGATAAGCGAGACGATCAGCACAACCCAGGCCGCCAGTGCCGCTATCCCGGCATAGAAATAGGCCGCCGGGTCGAGTAGCAGCGGTATCCGGGTGACGCCGGTAAACAACGGGATCAACAGCCCCAGGAACCGTTGGGCGATCAGTGGGGCGACCAATGTCGCCACCAGGCAGATGAGCAGGGCTTCCAACCCACGAAAGACCAGAATCTGGCTGTCTGGCGCGCCCCGACTCTGGAGCATGGCGGTTTCACGCCGGTCGGTACGCCGTACCAGCGCTCCAATCACCACCAGGAAGAACAACACCAGCGCCCCCAGCTGAAGCAGCAGCAGGCCGAATGGCACACTGAGCAAGGTTACTTCGGCGGCATACTGGTTCAATACGTCCGGGAGTTGGGTGGTGTAGACCAGGGTGGTATCTTTTCCGGCAGCGGTAGAAAGTGCAGCTTGCAGCCCTGCCTTGAGGCTGTCCAGACGAACGATGACAGAGTTGATCGCCGGGGCGGGGAGCGCCGCCGGGTCGAACAGGACACGCCAGCCGATCTGTGTGGAAGTCTGCGGCAGGAAATCAGCCGCGATACGTGACAGCCCCGCCTGTGTGGTGAATACGTTGGCGTCAATCTTGTCGCTGCTCCCTTCCTGTCGTACCGGAGAAGGGGACAACCAATAGGCGTCCTGCGGGTCGTTTTCACGCCAGATGCCGGTGATACGGGCGCGTATCGGGATGCTGGATTCCCAGCCACGCTGATCGAGCGTAATTGCATCACCTACCGCCAGATTGAGCGCAGCCGCCAGCGATTCGTGCAGGGCGATGGCGAGGTCATAGCCGTCAGCGGCGGTATCATCCGGCCATGCCCCGGAAATCAGTGTTGCTTCTGTATCCAACCTGGCATAGTACGCCGCCCGCAGCCGGACATCCGGCACATCAACGCCGTCACGTACCAGCAGCAGCGGGGCGCTTTCACCCCATCTAATAACAGCGCGTACCCACCCGGCATAATCCCTGAACAGGCCGGCAATATGCGTCCGTGCCTCCGAGTCCAGAGTTGTCCAGGCTTCCGCGAAGCCACCGTCAACGCTTGCGTTCAAGTTGGTGCGGGTGTGAATATTTACCGCGTCACTGGGCTGCTGTTCGAGGCGCTGTGTCAGGCCGACCTGAGTGATACCCGCCGTATACAGTGGCACGCTCGCGCCGACCACCGCCGCCAGCAGGACTCCGGCGATGATCGTCAGCCCTGAACGCCACTGCGCCACTAACCGCCGCGCCGCTAATTTGAGAAACCAGCCCAAAGCCGGTCTTTGCTGAATTCTGGTCATGAAATCCACAATGCTTGTGAGGACAGGCGAAGATTACCTATCGATTCTGCGAGATATCTTTTCAAAATTACCTCATTATATATCGGTGTGGTTCAATAGGGTTCAAAATGAAGCCGGGCGAGCACCCCCCAGATATGATCGGGCGCGGCGTTATAAATCGCCACGAACAGGGCAAGCGCTTCGTCATCGCGCCCCAACGCCTGGAGGCTGAGCGCCCGCATAAAATAACCATTCAAATAGAAATCAATCAAGCGCCCATCGTCAATCTGAAACGTATCGCGGGTCAATAGCAAAACATCCGCGAATGCCCCCGCCGCAAAAGCATCATAGGAGGAAAGGTATTCAGATAGTACGGGTTCAGGCGTGTCGGTTGGTTGCGGCGGCGCTGGCGTGGGGGGTAGCCAGGCGTAACGCTGCGTGGCGCTGTCCCAGGTATAGGTTTGTATTTCAGGCTCAATGGCATCATAATCCAGGTACGAGTTCGTGATCGTTTCCGGGAGAATACCAGGTAACTCCATCGAGTCATTACACATTGGACCTTCGAATATATTCAACAGGCGTGAATCGTTCAGCCGAAAGATACTGGTTGCGGTTATAGGATACTCTCTGTCCTCAGAACATTCAGTATATATACCCCCGCCCCATCCATAAGCCCTCCGCCAAGGTGGGATGCGGGCAAATTCGAACAAATCCCGCTTGAATAGCACCAGCGCATCGCCGGAATCGTTCGGGAGAGCCTTGGTCTGGATGTCGTCAGCCTCACGGAATGGGTCAACCTGGGAGTCCGTATCAATGTTGTAGGTCTCGCCTGCGGGAGCCAGGAATATCTGAACACCGGGGACATCCAGCCACAGAAGCCATTCAATTCGGCCATCCCGATTCAAATCCATTGGCAACCGGTACTGTATGCCAATGCCCAATTCCCCCAACACACTGTCCAGATTAGCGTCAACCGGGATGGAGAGGTCCTGTACTGCCTCCCGTACCAGCGGCGGCGCATCACACGAGGCATTCTCTGGGAAGTATGAATCATTTAGAATCCGATCAAGCCCCCAATCCTCATCAGTAATGTCCCATCGATTACGCGGCGGGTATTCAGCCATCAGGCGAAATGTCTCTATACATATCTGAAGCGGCGGGGCCTCACTGTCGTACAATTGGCGCAGCAGTTCGGCGTAGGTTTGCAGTTCGGCATCGTAAAATTCTTCCGCTGCCAGGGCCGTGAGCAGGGGTTCTGCCTGGTCGGGCTGCCCGGTCAGTAGATAGGCCAGAGCGGTTCGCATTCGCAGGTATTGGTAGCGTGTGTAGGCATAACTGAGGACAATTTCACTGGAATTTTGAGTATAAATCGTAACCTCTGGTGGCGTGGTGATGAGGCTCAGCGCCTGCCGGTAATGCTGGAGCGCCCCGGCATAATCGCCTGTCCACATGGCTTCTTCCGCGTAACGCTGCTGGCAGCCTGCCGTATCCTCGTTGTACAGCTTGTCAACAGCATCTCGCTGGTATATATACTGGTCTTCCGCCGGGTCCCATACATAGGGATCGGTGCTGACCCATGAGCAGCCCCAGTTATCCCGCTGCTGCTCATGAAGGTAGATTTCTTTTGTGCCATCCGAGTCGGTATCAGTGAAGTCCCATGAAATCGTGGGGGAATACGGCCCGTTATCGCAGTACGTCCTTTCGGCAAAATACCTGACCTGGCCGAGTTGTTTTAACCTGCCCTCGCGCCAACCGAGAATATGCAGTGCGCCCAAATCGCCAAAACCAAAATCGCCATTCCCATCGGCTTCGCCCCCTTCCAGCAGCACCCACTCCGGCAGGCCATCGCCCGTCAGGTCGTCAAAAAGGGCTTCCGCCATGCCACCATCGCTGGAAACCCGATTGCCAATAGTGTAGTACCGTCCTTTCCAATCCAGCCCGGTATCCAGCAGGCGATAACCATCTGCTGTCGGGACGGCGAGAAAAAACGCGGCGACTTCGGTATCGTCAAGGCATTGGTCACGGCTGACATACTGGCCCTTCATGGTGTCCAGCACATACTCATTTTGGCCGTCGCCGTCAAAATCATGCGGGGTCACTACGATATAAATGTCACCCACCTGCGTCCGCGTGATGGTGCTTAAATCAACATCGTTTTCGTGCAACCAGGTCGCAAGCATCCGCCGCAGCCATTCGCCACGCAGTTGGAAATCATACTGTGAAATTTGCAGCGTATCGTAGGCGCGGCGATAGGTATCGAAACTTACTGCGAGCGGGTCAGGGTAGAGGGTAAACAGGATGCGGTTAACCGCAGCAAAGATACGGTCGTAGTTTTCGGGCAGGTCGCCGTGAAAAGTGATGATGGCTTGAAAATAGGTGTCTGCAGCCGGTGTGGGCAGCAGCCGGTATTGGGTTTCCTGTGCCTGAACAGGCAGCACCAGCAGGACAAGCACCATCAGCGCGCCAATTTTCTTCATGGCCTTGTTTCCTGCTTACCTTTCCACCTGTTCACAATCATACCCAATCCAGAAAGCTGAGTCCCACAATTGGTATTACGCTCCCGCTCCGGCGATTGCGCCGCGTCGCACCAGGTCAAACATCTGCTCCATATAGCGGTATAACACGGTGTCCTGCTCGATGAACGGGATGTGCTGGCGGATGAGGTCATAGACTGGCTGCGTTCCCTGGCCGAGCCGGGTATCTGCTCCCATCACTTCGCGCCGGAAGTCCACACCCTGCGCCGCCGCCATGAGTTCCAGCGCGATAATCCGTTCGGCATTGTCATTGATGCGCCGTGCCTTGAGTGCCGCGGTGACGCCCATACTCACATGATCTTCCACGTTGGCCGAGGTAGGGATGGTATCCACGCTGGCAGGGTGGGAAAGCACCTTGCTCTCGGTCGCCATCGCCGCCGCCGTGTACTGGATAATCATAAAGCCGCTGTTGAGGCCGCCGTTCTTCGTCAAAAAAGCGGGGAGTGTGCTGGTGTTACTCGCCTCGTCAATCAGGCGCATGATGCGGCGCTCACTGATGTTGCCGAGTTCGCTCATCGCCAGTCCCAGGTAGTCCATCGCAATCGCCAGCGGTTCACCGTGAAAATTCCCGCCGGAAATCACGTCAATCTGCCCGGTCAGGTCGTCTATAAAAATCAGTGGGTTATCGGTGACGGCGTTGAGTTCAATTTCAAATGCCCAGCGGGCATAGGCGATGGCATCGCGTACCGCGCCGTGTACCTGCGGGATGCAGCGCAGCGTGTAGGCGTCCTGCACATTTACCGGGTCGTAGCCGCGTGTGAAGCCGCTGCCCGCCAGCAGTCGCCGCAAGTCCGCCGCGCATTCGATCTGGCGGGGGAAGGGGCGCAGGGCATGAATCCGTTCATCAAAGGCGAGGGTTGTGCCATGCAGTGCCTCCAGTGAAAGGCATCCGGCCCGGTCTGCCGATTCGTAGATGTTCTCCGCCCGGTGGGTTTCCAGCACACCCACCGCGCACATAATCGTCGTGCCGTTGGTCAGCGCCAACCCTTCTTTAGCCGCCAGTTTGATTGTTCCCAACCCCGCCCGCCGCATGGCCTCCGCGCCGTCGAGTCGTTCATCCTGATAGACGGCCTCACCTTCGCCAATGATCGGCAGTGCCATATGTGCCAGCGGTGCTAAGTCCCCGCTCGCGCCGAGTGACCCTTTTTCCGGGATGACCGGGTGGACGCCGCTGTTCAGCATATCGAGCAGCAGTTGCAGTGTCCCCAGTCGGATGCCGGAATGCCCCCGTGCCAGCGTGTTGGCGCGAATCAGCATGATTGCCCGCACGGTAGGGGTATCGAAGGGCGCACCCACACCCACCGCATGGCTAACCAGGATATTATATTGCAACAGTTCGACCTGCTCCGGCGGGATAACCCGTCCTTTGAACGCGCCAAACCCGGTGGTGATGCCGTAGGCGATGACGCCCTGTTTCAGCAGAGTTTGCACCGCATCGGCGGCACGAGTTACCCGGCGCTGTGCTGTTTCGCTCAACGCAACTGCCGGACTGCCCGGTTCGCCATGAGCGACAGCGATCACCTGCTCAATGGTCAATCCTTCACCATCTATGATGATTGTGTCCATTTTGTTCCTTTAAGAAGAAGTACCCTGTATGAGTGAAAAGTACAGCATAGCGCGATTGGCGTGGTTGGTCAAAGCTGGAATTAAAAACCGCCCCAGAGAACCGAGGCGGTGTGGGAAACATGAACGGCCTATGGATACCGTTAACGGCGAATCGCCCGCCCGATAAAGATCAGGATCATCGCGCCAACTGTCGCAACCACAAGATTGACCAGTAACAGTCCGAGTCCGCCGTCTGGTTTATACAGATCGAACAGACTCGCCACGAAGCCCCCTACCAGCGCCCCCAGCAGGCCGAGGACGAGGTCATTAATCAACGGGCGGTCTTTCGCCCCCATGAACCGCCGGGCCAGAGCGCCCGCAATCGCGCCGACAATCAACCACCCGATACAGATAAAGGGTGCGCTGATAATGCCGCCAATGATCCCCCCAATATCCATGTCTAATACCCTTTCAACCTATTTTCCTGATGGTTGTGTTGGAAAACCAGCACAGTCTAATAGTACATCAGTTCGGATGGCTGTGCTACTCTTTACGCATGTCACGAGGGGGACTCGCCGTTCCACTGGAAGAACAGGCCGCTGGCGCTTTCAGCAGGTCTGCGGTCAGCGGAGAGACAGTGCATCACGAACTTCAACGGCGTGGGCGTCATAATGCCGTTTGACGTAACGAAATAACATCTCAATCGTGACAAACCCATCCAGCATCGGGTCCCAGCCAGGGTAAACCGCCCCTTTTTGCCACTCATCATCGCGTATGGTCTGTAACGCGGCTAAAACCCGCCGGTGTGCTTCGTCGTATGCCTCATGAATCGTTTCCAGGGTATAGCGCCGTGCGCCCCGCTTCGTGTTCCACTCGTTGAGCCGGTGAAAGATGAAGGCTGGCGGCAGCAGAAGCCGCTGGAAGCGCCGGATCATCCTCAGGTCAGCCGTCATCAAACGGGGCGCAACCGTAATGTGATACAGCATCTCGCCGACATCCCATGCCGGGTTGTGTGCTGGCTTGTGCCAGTCTTCGGGTGAAATCTCAGCCATGAGCGCGTAATAAGCGCGGCGGGTTTCCTCCAGTTCGCGCCGGATGTCCTCGCGTATGTTCACAAATCTCCTCCTTGCAGGATTACCAGGGGTGCGGCTCACCATTCCACTTGAAGAATTTACCGTTTTCGGCACTCGTCAGGTTGTTAATCAGCTTGATAATTCCGCTTATTGATTCGGCGGGTGTCAGGGCAGCGTGTATACCCCCCATGTCAGTTTGCACCCAGCCGGGGTGCAGCATGATCGTGATAATCCCGGCAGATTGGAGGTCAGCGGCCAGGCAGCGAGTCACCATGTTGAGGGCCGCTTTGCTGGCGGCATAAGCATACGACCCACCTGATGTTTTCCAGGTCATAGAACCGACCTGAGTTGAAATGTTGACAAGGCGCGGTTGAATGCCTTTCTCAAGCAGCCCCTGGAAAGCTCTGGCGACCAGCAGCGGGGCGACGGCATTCACAGTAAATGTGGTTTGCATGGTTTCTGCCGAAATTTGGGCCAGCGACTGGATGCCCGGCGGGTTAATGGCGGCGTTGTTGATGAGGATGTCCAGCGCCTCGACTTCTCCCGCGACTATCTGAACGGCCTCGGCAATGGCTGCCTCGTCGGTGACATCCAGTGGGATGACCATCAGGCGGTCAGGGTGGGTGGCGACCAGTGCTTGCAGTTCACCAGCGGCCTCTGGCTGGCGGGCGGTAGCGAAAATCCGCGTAGCGTCCTGCCCCAGGTATTGGCGTACCAGTTCCAGGCCGATGCCCCGGTTCGCGCCGGTGATGAAAATGCGTTTCATGATGCCTCCTTGTTAAGCTACCAGGGATTCTGCTGACCATCCCAGCGCAGGAACTGCCCAGTTTGCGCCAGGTTCAGGCTTTCGACCACAGCGCGTATGCCGTGTGCCGATTCCTGCGGTGTGAGGTCGGCTTCCGGGCTGCCCATGTCGGTTTGCACCCAGCCAGGATCAAGTGCGATGATTGTGATTTTATCGCGCCGCAGATCGGATGCCAGTCCACGTGTAACCATATTGAGTGCTGCTTTACTGGCGCAGTAGGCGTAATCCGCCCCGTAGGTTCGTTCCGCCAACGACCCCATCTCGGATGAAATATTGATGATGCGCGGATTATGTCCGTTCCGCAACAAGTTGAGAAGTTCCTTAACGATCATGAGTGGCGCGGCGGTGTTCACATGCAGGGTATGGAGCATCGTTTCCACGCTGATTCCATCCAGCGTTTGCGTATCCTCCGGCGGGTTAATGGCGGCATTGTTGATGAGGATGTCCAGCACTTCGACCTGTCCGGCCACAGTCTGGGCAGCCTGCGCGATAGATGACTTGTCGGTCACTTCCAGCGGGATGAGCGACAGGCGGCCAGGGTAGGCGGCGACCAGTGCTCGTAATGCAGAGGCAGTTTCTGGTTGGCGGGCGGCGGCAAATATCCGCGTATCACGCTGTCCCAGGTATTGGCGTACCAGTTCCAGGCCGATGCCCCGGTTTGCGCCGGTGATGAAAATGCGTTCCATGAATTTCTCCTTGTATGTTCGTCAGGGCTGCAAGTTGTGTTTCCTCCCTGAGGCCCAGGATATTATGAATAATGGACTGTAATCTATTTCAGTCTTCAACAGAATTGAATTCTCTGCCAACGCGCTGGGCGATCAGGAATCCAACGATTGTGCTTTACGAAATTTATTAATCATGCAGTTTTTGCTTGCAACGGCTATGCTACACTAATTGTAATAAGCGGGTTCAACATTGTGTAGAACATATGGTGAGGATAAGATAGCGTATGGTAAATTCTGAACACACTCATGCTACTAACCCGATTTCCGAGGCACTCAGCGCAATGCTGGAAAAGCGTGCTGCCCGTCCGAAAGATGTCTACCGGCTGGCGGTAATCCTGGAGAGCGTGCTGGAATCGCTGGATAACCCCACCGCGCTCAAGACGATTCGTCAGGAACTGCGGGTGCTCATCAAAGACCTGTCACAGGCCGTTTCTGAATAACACTGTTCACACAAAGGTATTGACTGTCGATGGCACAGCCCCCAACGGTTGAAGTAGACCCGCTCGAACACTCGCCGCTGCATACACTACTTGTCCAAAGCAACCGCCTGCAATCGCTGCCAGTATGGGTGGTTGGTCTGGTGATCGTCGTAAGCAGCTTTCTGGTCGCCACTGCCTGGTCAGGGCAGGGTGATCTGCCGGTGGCTATTGCAACCGGAGCGTACCTGATTGTGATTGTCCTCATCTGGGCGCTGCTGGCTTTACTGCCGCGTAGTGGACGCAGCTTTGGGCCGGATCGCCCGTCGGTGCTGGCGCTGGCGGTTGTGCTGCTGATCCTGCAAGCCGCGCTGGGACTTGCCGCCGCGCCGGCCTGGATTGGCGTGGCTATGTTGGCAGTGATGGTCGCCGTTGTCTACTATTCTACCTGGGTCGAACCCTTCAGGCTCGGTATCAGCCGGGAAACCCTGATAACCCCGAAATGGGATGGACAGTCCGCCCCGCTGCGGCTGCTCCAGATTGGCGACATCCACATGGAACGGGTCACGCCCCGCGAGCGCGACCTCAACCGGATAATAAACGAACTACAACCGGATGTGATTGTATTCACCGGAGATTTCGTGAATCTCTCGAATACACATGACCCGACAGCCGAAGCGGCAATCCGGCAGGTGATCGGGCAGTGGCAGGCGCCGCTGGGTGTGTACTGCGTCTCTGGTACGCCGCTGGTCGAACCGCTGGACCGTGTTAAATCGTTTGTGCATGGCCTTGATAACCTCGCCCTCCTGCCGAATGAGTGGGCGTGCGTTGAGACACCGGGCGGTAGGTTAAATATCCTGGGGCTGGTCGTGACCCATGACATGGATAAAGACCGTGCTTTGTTAGGACGCATGATGCAGCATGCCCCAGACGACGGCCTGCACCTGCTGCTGATGCACCCGCCGGACATCGCGCCTGAAGCCAATGAGGCGGGCATTGACCTGTATTTGTGCGGCCATACGCACGGTGGACAGATACGCCTTCCGGGAATTGGGGCGTTGTTTTCCAGCAGCCACCTGGGCAACCGCTTCATCATGGGGCGCTATGAATTGGGCACGACGACGCTCTATACGGCGCGTGGTGTTGGCCTGGAAGGGCTGGGCGCTCCCCGTGCCCGCTTCCTCTGTCCGCCGGAAATCGTACTATGGGAGATCAAAGGGGTGTCATAAACCCCGCGCAGATCATCGAGTAGGGGAGCATTTCCGCCAGCGTGCTGCCCCTACGCCAGGATTTCTGCCTACGAATTGCCTAACGGCACCACCGGCGGCACGATTTCCCGTTCAATCTGCACCGTTGCAGTATTCTCCGATTCCGTCACCACCACCGGCACAGTGACCTGTACCTGGTCAATGAAACACAGACTCTGGTTGACCGCCTCGCAGTAATAAATCGTCAGGTCGCCGTGCAGCGTGGTGCTGCCCGCCACCAGGGTGACCGGCACGCGCACCGGGAGTTCCGGCTCAACGATGCGCTGCGCCGCGTTTTCCGCCGCAATTTGCAGGGCGTCTCCCTCACTCGTCCATACACTGCTGAACGGCGCGAGGTCGTTCAGTTTGTAGCCTTCCGGCAGCAAGATGTCCAACACGATTTCACCTTGACCCGCGCCGACGGTCTGTTCCGGCAACAGCAATTGTTCACCCTGGGCGCTGTTCCCGCCGACTACTGCCGCTGCACCGGCAATCAGCAGCATATCCGGGTTGGGGAAGGTCACGGTGCTGACCATGTTGGTTTCCAGGTCAATCACACGGATTACCTGGTTGTTGGTATCGGCCACGTACAGCTTGCCGTTCGCGTAGCTCAAACCGCCGGGTTCATCGAACTGGGCTTCCTCCACGCCGCCGTCACGGTAGCCGCCGCTGCCGGAAAGCCCGAATACCGTCGTGATACGCCGTTCGGCTGGGTCAAGCAGTTTGATTTTGCTGTTGTAGGTGTCGGCTACATACAGCAGCCCATTCGGCCCGCCGGTCACGCCCAGTGCGTGCTGCAAACGCGATACGCCAAACACACCGTCCATATCGCCAAAGTCGAACAGGTTATTCTGCACTGGCCCGGCCAGCGTATCCACTTCACGGGTATCCAGATTGGCGACGCGGATACTGCTGGACTCGCTATCTGCAAAATAGAGTTGATCTCCGACCAGGTGTAGACCGCTGGGTTGGGCTAACTGCGCCTCGGCAAATCCACCGTCCGCCAGTCCTTCGCGTCCGCTGCCGACCACCGGCCCGATAACCCCGTTTTCCAGGCGAAGCTGCCAGAGTTGGTGCGGCCCGGCCATCGCAATGTATAGGGTGTTATCCGGGGCAAGTTCCACATCCCAGGGACTGTTGAGCGCCGTTGTCAGGGCTTCACCTGTGGTTCGGGCATAGCCTTGTTCGCCTGTCCCGGCGATAGTTGTCACGGTGCGTTCAAGCAGGTCTATGGCGCGGATTGCGTGGTTGTAGGTATCGGCCACGTAGAGCGTGCTGCCATCGAGTGTCATGCCCTGCGGTTTATCGAAGGCCGCCTCGCTGAAGCTGCCATCAACCAGGCCGCGCCCCCCACCGCCTACGACATCCAGCACCTCAAACGTGTTCAGATCGGCGATCACAATGCGGTTGTGGTTGCTATCGGCGATGAAGAGGCGGCTGCCGTTGGTATCCGCAAGCACCTTGCCGGGGAAAGCCAGGGCGGTATTGGGGCGACTGGCGCTCTCTAATGTCAGTTCCAGTGGAGTGTTATCCAGGGCATCCTGCCCGCGCCAGTAGTCCACCATGCCGCCGATGAGTTGGTCAAAGGCGTCGAAGGGGATTTCGCCCGCTTGCACCGCCAGCGGATTGCCCAGCGGGTCAATGATGACAAAGGTCGGCCAGGCGTTGACCCCATACTGCTGGTAGGTGTTCCATACGCGAAAGTCGCTGTCATTGATGACCGGGTGGCGCAGTTCATAACGCTGCACAATCTGGCGGATATTCTCAGTCTGACCTTCGTTCTCGAACTTAGCCGAATGCACGCCAATGACCACCAGCGAGTCGCCGTATTTATCCTCTAGCTGTTCAATGACTGGAATCATGTGGATACAGTTGATGCAGCCATACGTCCAGAAATCCAGCAGCACGATTTTGCCTTGTAACGCCTGGATGTCCAGTGGGGCAGGGACGTTCAGCCAGTCCAGCCCTTCCGGGAAATCCGGCGCGGGGAATTCAGTATAGCCTTCAAAGGGGTTGCGTTCGCTGTCCTGTGCTGTCGCCGGAAAGCTGGCGCCGATGGTTATCATCACGGCAATCAATAGCAGTGTTCGCCAATGTCTGAGCATGTATCCGCACCTCAAATAGGGTTTGTTTTGTGGAAATTATGGGGATTATAGCAGTCAAATGTGAACAAAAAATGAACAGGGGATCAGTTCCCGGCGTAGACAGCCAACATGCGGCGGGCGACATGCGCCCAGGTTTGCCTTGCTGCCCGTTCGCGCCCGGCAGCGCCCATCTGTTTCGCCAGCGCCGGGTTACGCAGCAGCCGTAACAGGGCGTCCGGCAGCGCCTCCGCGATGGCTTCCTGCGGTATGAGCAGGCCGTTCACGCCGTCCTCAATGGCATCCTCCGCGCCACAATTTGTCGTGCCAATGACCGGCAGCCCGGCGGCGCTGGCTTCCAGGTGAACCAGCCCGTACCCCTCGAACTTCCAGCCATCGTTGATAGACGGCAGGGCGAAGACATCCGCCGCGCCGTACCACGCCCAAAGCTCTGCTTCTGGCACATGCCCTGGCAGGTGTACACAGTCTTCTAATCCGAGTGCCGTAATTTCCGCCCGGACTCGCGCTGTATAGGCCGGTTCGGCGGACTGCCCACCGAGGATAACGCACTGTGCATCGGGCAGTGTCCCCCGCACTTGCGCCACCGCCCGAACCAGTTCAAGCGTGCCTTTGCGCGCTTTGACGCCGCCTACCGCCAGGATGGTTGATCCGTGTTTGTGGATATTGAGCGGATGACGCTGGGCGAAACGTTCGACATCTACCCCATTGTTTACGACGACGGTCTTTAAATCCGGCACAACCATTCGTGCTACCGACTCGGTGTAGTGGCTGACACAGACCATCGTCCCCTGCTCGAATGCGCCCCGGTATACGGTGCCTACCGGCCAGCGGCGTGTCTGCGGCAGGCGCACGTAGCTGCCATGCCCGGTGATATACAACGGGCGATTCCGGGCGACCCAAGCGGCAAGTGGCGCATACGGTTCGATATGGCAGTGAATCACGTCGCAGCCGCGCAGCGCGGCGCGTACTCGCCCGGCGGATAATGCTAGTTTGGGGAGAAAGTGCTTATCGCGGGGGGAAACGGCTGGCAGCAGCGGCAGAACCGGGAAACCGTGCTCGGTTGGCGTATTGTGTGCGGAGACGACGGTTATTTCTATGCCTTCCGCTCGCAGTGCATGAATCAGACTCAGGCTGTAGTGCCCCCAGCCGTGCCCGTGATGCAGATCGGAAGTCAGGAAACCGAGGCGCATGGAATTATCCTGAGATGGCGTTTGTCGCCCGCCGCTGCATCCACCAGTGCCACATCCAGAGAAGCGCGTAGGCCGAAAACACGAACCACAGCGGGTCGGTAGGGACGCGGTAGCGGGTGGAGGGGTGAAAGGCGACATACACGAGAGTCATGCTGATCTGCGCGAACCACAACAGCGAAACCTCCCGCCAGCGGCGCCAGGAAAGGACGATGCCCGCCAGCCCGATTAGAAAAAGGCCGCCCCAGTAGAAGCGGTGTACCATCCGCCCGATCTGGTCGAACAGCGGTGACGAATACGCCCCGACCGGATCACCGGGGGGTAAACCGCCGAGTTCGAGTTCGCCGCCCGTGCCTTCTTCCACAATGGGGTTGCCCTGGTAATCCAGGCGGGGAAGTTGCCCATCTACCGGGTTCAGCCGAGGGGTGATGTCAATACTCCAGTACACCAGGAATTTCACCCACAGCAGTTCGGCGATTTTATCCGGGTTGTCCCGCAAAAACTGGAAGGCCAGCGCGAAGCGTTCGGCGTCGGCCTCGCGGCTGTAGGGGTCGGCGGTGGTCAGTTCAGGGGCTGTCCACTGGACATCATACCCGGCGCGGAAGTAGCGCACGGTGTATTCACTGTTGCCCTGCCAGAAATTCGCGCCGGAAGTGGTCGTCATGGGGACGAATGCGTCGAACACATCGTAGTTGCGGACAATCCAGGGCAGCAGCACCGCCGCACTCACCAACGCTACCGGCAGCAGACGGAGTATTGAAGTCACCAGCCCGCGCCGGAATAAGAACCACAGCGCGACGAACAACGCCAGCGGCGGCGTGATCGGGCGCACCAGCAGCGAGAAGCCCAGCGCCAGCCCACCCAGCCCGGCCAGCAGCCACGCGCCCCGATCCAATTGTTCCCGTTCGCGCAGCAGCACCATGCACAGCAGAAACGCGAACAGCAATGTCATGAAGAACGGCGTATCAATCAGGGTGAGGTTCTGGAATATCAGGTAGGGGTAAAGGGCGTAGAACAGCCCGGTTAGCAGCCCGACAGTTTCGCCGTCCGGTTTCAAATTGCGGAGATATGTCCCAAATGCAGTAAGCCTGCTTGTAGGGTAGGGTCTAAGACCTTCCCCTACGTTATCTGATGTTCCAGACGGCAGCAGCCGTTTGCTGATATGGTATAGCATGGTGATCGAAAGCGCGTCCAGCAGAATATGGAACATCCCGGCCTGTAGATAGCCCCGTCCCAACAGTCCGTATACTCCTGCCAGCGCGTAGCTGTACAGCGGGGGAATCGCCGCATCCGGCACACCCGGCGTCCGGCCATACACGCCGGTTGTCAGTAAATTCTGGGCGTAAGCATCGTAGGCGTCCGAGCCATGTACCGCCCCGGTCTGGTCAAACGCAAATACACCGGGGAACGCGAGCAGAACACCTAAGCGGGCTACGACCGCCACCACCAGGACGAGCGCTAAATGATGTTGGAGCAGGGTTTTGACCATGAATACGGTGCCGTCGTTTTTCAGTAAAGGGTGCGTGACTCTGCTGACATTGTGCCAAAACCTGCCGCAGATTGCCAGTGATAATAAACCGAACCAAAGTGGCGTAGGTCTCCCGTAGGGTGAACTGCGCTTATTCGTCGGTTGGCCGCAAAGCACTTCACTCCAGGTTGGCGTATCCTGAGAGTCAGAACACAACGGCGCATTTACCAGAGACACGGTCCTCGAAAGGATAGCTATCCCGTAGATTCCGTGTTTCTTTTATTGGTTGAGAATTTGCCTTGTTGGGGGAGCATCTTCTGCTCTGAATGGACTTAAACTTAAGCCCGCCGTCCGAAATGAAAGGACTTTCATGTCAGTACGGGTCGCCGGGAATTTGTTTCCAGGCGCTGTTCTGTGAGGGAGTCTACATGAACGTCCGTAGGTATTGGGGCAGATGGCCGGTGTCGTTCATGGAGACGAGCATCATGCGTCCCTGCGGAGCGATAGTACAGCAGGTCACGCCACAGTTGTTCACTTCCATGTTTGTCCAGACTTCCGCCGGGACGCCCAACACCCGACAGGCGAAGTAACGAATGATATTGCCATGACATACCATGACTTCATGGACATCATCACCGGGGGCGGCCACAAAAAAGCGATCAAATCCAACATCAGCGCCCCGGCGTTCGGTGGCGGTCTTTTCAACCGTGAGTTCAGGGAAGTGCCGGGCGAAGAACTCCGCTTCGTGTGGTGGAATCGCAGGCACGATTTCGCGCAGGGAATCAACCTCTTCTGGCATCAGCCCAGGCAGCATCGCGGCGATCACCTCCGCCGTCTCTACTGCTCGCCGCAGTGGGCTGGTGTAGATATGCTTAATCGGGAGTTCAACTAGCGCCTGGGCGGTGAGCCAGGCCTGTTCGCTGCCAAGTTCGGTCAGACCGCCGCCCAATCCATCGGTATAAGTATGGTTTTGCTGGTACTGTCCATGCCGGACAAGATAAAGAATGCGTTCACCCACGCGCTGTTTTTTCCTTGATGCTGTTGTTCTGCCCTCAATACATCTACTTTGCCGATTCGCAGAAGTCGGCGCAACAGATCGCGAAGCAACTGACTGTGTGGGCAACAAAAGCTCAATTCAAAGGTAGCGTAATCGTGATGGTTGTTCCGGTGCCAACTGTGCTCTGAATCGACATTAACCCACCAAAAGAGGCGACAAACTGTTTGACGATGGCGATTCCTAACCCGGTGCCGGGAATTCCGGAATGGCGGACATTGGGCGCACGATAGAACTCTTCCCCTAGTTTTTCTAACGCCTCGTCCGGGATACCGATGCCCGTATCGGTGACAGTCAGCACCGCACAGTTCGTCTCTTTGGTGACATTTACCGTCACCGAGCCGCCTTCCAGGGTGTACTTAACTGCGTTGCCTACCAGGTTTTCTGCAACCCGCTTCAGGCCATCTTCGGTTGCGTGGACGCGCAGGGGAGTCTCGCTCATGGTCAGGTCTAGTTGAATGTCTTTTTCGACAGCCTGGTGCTTAAAGCTCTCGACTATCGCCTGAATTAACGGCTGCAAAGTAATAGTTTCCAGTTCCTGCCGCTGGTCAAAAGACTTGCTTGCTGCCAGTGCCAGCAAGTCGGTAATCAGCTCTAACAGTGTCCCCATACGGTTTTCCAGACGCCCCACAATATCCTGCTGCTGGGATGTCAGTTCTCCGGCCATGTTGTGCAGTAGAACGCGCAGTAGACTTTGGGCACCGGTTACAGGAGAGCGCAGTTCGTGAGTTACCTGACGGACGAATTGTGTGCGCTGCTGCTCGACCTGTTGCAGCGCGGCATACGTCTGGGCATTCTCAATCGCGGCGGCACTCTGGTGGGCGATGGCCTGCAGGAAGTCGGCATCTTTCATTGTGAAGTGATTTGGTAGGTTGGAGTACGCCCGCAGCACCCCCAGCGGCTTCCGCCCGATGACCGGCGCAACGAGGATGCTCTCGATGCCTTCTTCAGCCATTTCTTTGGGGTACTGTACACGTGGGTCGTGTTCGGCCTGGTCAACCAACACCGTCTTGCCGGAGAGTGCCTCACGGTCAAGGTAGCTGCCCGACAGCTCTACCGGCCCTTTTTCCAGGTACACTCGGCTTAAACCGTAGGACGCGACCATCGTCAGGCGTTCGCCCGTCGCATCCAGAATGCGGATAGATGCACCCGGCACGGCTAAGGCTTCTGCCGCACCCCGCGCCAAGTTCTCCAGGACGATACTTAATTCCAGGGTGGATGAGATGCTGCGGGTCGTTTGGAGCAATCCCATGACCTGCCGTTCCCGTTCCCACAACCGCCTCATGACCGAATTTGTCAGAAAAACTGTTGCAAACAAGGCCACTGAGAAGAAAACAACCTGGGCAATCGCGTACAGGTTGTTGTGACACAGGTCGCAGTTCATCCCCGGAATAACCTGATAATGCGGCAGGATACCGATGCTTTCCAGTAAAGTGACCAGCAGGATCATCACAACCGCGAACAGCACATATGTATAGGGCGATTGCCCTCGCAGGATAATCGTTACCAGCACCACATGAATGATGAACAGGAAAATGGCCGGGCTGGTGATGCCGCCAGTCAGATGGATAAAGACGGCCATACTCAGCCAGTCCAGCACTACCTGGAGAATCATGATCTGCCGGAAGTGCAGCACTGATTGGTTCTGGTCCGCCCGTGCAGCCCGCCCGGCTACTCCGAATAGAATCCCGTTATATAGTAGAATAACAATCCCCAGGGTATACAGCCCGGCTTCGGGCAGTGGCAGGCGTAGTACGTGAATACAGAAGGCGGTGATGAACAGTACCATACCACCGCCTACCCAGCGGGTACGAATCAGCCGGTAGGTGTCGTAGGCCGCGTCGCGTGGCAGCCAGTTTGCCGCCGGGCCATCCAGCATTGTGCGCTGATCCATGTAGTAATCACTTCCTGCGGGTTATGTTTTCTTCAGTAGCGCCGCGACCACTCTCAGCAGTTCCTCCGGCTCAACCGGTTTATCCAGAAATTTGTCTACTGGTAGATAGTCCTGATCGGGTGCAAACCGAACTGGCGTGGTCGAGTGAATCGAGGTTTGCATGATGATAGGAATGTTGCTGTATGCTTGGTAGCCAGAATTCGGGTCGGGACTGCGGAGTGTCAGCGCCATCTGAAACCCCTCGGTGGTCGAATCCATCATGACATCCAGGATAATCAGGTCGGGACGGTTGCCCTGGACGGTTGCCAATCCCGTTTCGCTGTTATGTGCTTCAAGGACTTCATACCCGGCGCTTTCCAGGCATAAACGGGTTGCCAGCGCAATATCAGGGTCATCGTCAACAATCAGTATCTTGCCTTTAGCCATATATCCGCATCCTATTCCGCATTTAACCTGTACTGTCAGTTCTCCCGGTGTGAACCTACCTTGCTCACTGTTCTTTGTGAGATGTCCCCCCTCCCCAACGAATTAGGAAGGGGGGTCAAGGAAAGGGTTCACTGAAATCAAGATCGTCTGCCGGATACAGGATTTCAGTAATTATAATCAGACTGCTCAGGGCAAGGGACTCAAGCCCTCGTGTTCAGAGACTTCGGCACAGGGGATTAATTCATCTGCCAGTGCCACAGTCACGACGGGTACAACGGCGGTCACAGTCTCGCTTAAGCCCGGCTCCCAGCCGATCACAGCCGGTTGGATACCATAAATGATGATTTCCGATGGCAGCATTGCCAGCGCCGACGCCAGGGCCAGCGCCTCGGCCAGTCCGGCGCTGTGCAGCGTGCCATGCAGATTGGTCTCGCCCAATGTCACCTGATCTGGCATGATGCGCCGCCAGCTTCCCGGTGGCAATCCCATGTCTGCCGCGTCAATGATGAACACCCGCTGGTAGTCTGCCAACAGCAGAGCAGTTTCCAGTCCGGCAGTCCCACCGTCCAGCAGTGTCACATACTGCGGCAGGTCACGCGCCGCCAGTTGTTCGAGTACCGCCGCGCCGATGCCGTCATCGCCCCGCAGTGGATTGCCTAATGCCAGTACGAGTGTATCCATCATAATTACTTCGCTGACTAAACTCCCTGGTTTGTCCCTTCCTGTTCCTCCTCGTTTACGAGGAGGAAGTTGTGATGCCTTCCTCTGCTGGCGGGGAAGGCTGGGAGGAGCAATTTATTCAAACGCCACGTTCAGCATGTGTGTGGAGCAGGAAATGCATGGGTCATAAGCGCGAACCAGCATTTCCAGCGCCAGTGTAATATCCTCACGGGAGCGATCCAGGATTTGGGGGACGAGCGCCCGCATATCGGCTTCAATGTTTGCCAGGTTTTGCCCGGTGGGGATAATGCAGTTCGCCCCGACCACATATCCGTCTTCAATGACATAATTATGGAACAAAATGCCGCGTGGCACTTCGCACGCGCCGGTGCCTTCGCCAGAAAGCCGCGCTGGTGCTACAGGCTCTTCCCATTGGATACCATGTTCGAGTAGTTTGTCAATCAGGGTGATCGAGTCATAGGTCGCGTGAGCGATTTCGACCACCTGCGCCACAGTGTTCATATACGGATTAGTGCATCCGGGTTTCAGGCCCATTGCATCAGCGGCGGCGCGGGCCTGTGGATGCAGTTTGTCATGATTCACGTTAAAGCGTGCCAGCGCCCCGACCATGTATGACTGCCGCTGGTTGGCGGTGTGCTTGGCAGAAGAATGAGGCACGAGATACTCATTCGTTACATCGCGGTACTGTGAAACCGGCCATGTCCCACCATCGGTGCTGGCAATTGTGCCGTCAATGAAGCTGTATTCACTGTCTTTTCGTAGTGCGATGTATTCAGTGTCACGCTCGAAATCCGGGATTGGCAGTGTTTGGTAGAGTTCAACCGTCGCGGTCACGTCGGTCAGCATCGCTTCCAAACGTTCGCGCAGGGAATAGAGTTCTTCGGTGGTTGGGAAATGGGTGAAGCCACCCACTGTCATGGCAATCGGATGGGTATGCCGCCCGCAGATGACCGCGCACAGATCGCCGGAGAGCTTCTTCATCCGCAGTGCTCGTAGCACCACGTCCGGTGCGCTTTTCGCCAATGGGATCACGCTGCCCACGCCCAGGAAATCAGGGGCGATCAGCATATAGGCGTGCAGAATGTGGCTGTCGAGGATTTCGCCGTAGAAATTGAGTTTGCGCAGCAGGACGGTCTGCTGTGTGGGTTCAATCCCCAGCGCGGTTTCCGTCGCCCGCAGCGAAGTAGTGGCATGACCGACAGCGCAGATCCCGCAAATCCGCGAGGTAATGGTCGAAGAATCGCCGTAAGGGCGCCCGCGCAGCATGGCCTCAAAGAAACGCGGCGTCTCCACGATTTGCAGTTCGCACTGTTTCAACTCGCCTTTTTGCACGTCCACGACGATGTTGCCGTGTCCTTCGACTCGTGTGAGGTGGTGGACATCCACCTTGACCGTTTTAACTGTCATGGCCCGCTGCCTCCAATTCCATCCGCTGGTACGTCAGGAATACTGTCATCTTGGCTTCAATGTCGGTTTCATTCATGCCGTGTTCCGCCAGTACGGTCCTGAGCGCCGGAATATTCGGGGCGGAGATCAGCCCCCGGCAGCCATCACAGCCTTCGCCATAAGTCGGGCAGATGGCATCACAGCCGGCTAGAGTAATCGGCCCCAGGCAGGTCATCCCGCGTTGGTAGACGCACACATTCCCTTTTAATTTGCAGTCAATACATACCGGATTATCCGGGATATAGGGCAGCCGCCCTTGCAGTAAATAGGTTACAGCGCGGATGAACTCGTTACGGTCAATCGGGCAGCCGGGAATGACGGCGTCAATCGGAATGACGGCGCTGATCGGCCTGGCGGGGTAGGTGGCATACCATTCAGCTTTGTCGCCATACACGTATTTGCGCACATCCTCCAATGGCATCCGGTTGCGGATTGCGTTCACGCCACCCAGGTGCGCACACGCCCCCAGTGCAATCACCAAATCGGCCTTTTCACGGATTTCCATGAGTTTTGCTTCATCGCCGGGGCGGGAGCACGACCCTTCAATAAAGGCAATCTGGTAGTCTTCCCCTTTTTCACTCATTGCCTCACGGAACTGCACAATATCTACCGCGTCCAGCAGTTCAGGATGGTCTTGCAGTGAATCGACCACCGTGAGCTGGCAGCCTTCGCAGCTTGTGAACTCGAAAAAAGCGATCTTCGGCTTTGCCATCACAGCGCCTCCTCAAGGTGTTTAATATCGGCGTAGGAAAACGATGGCCCATCCTGGCAGGTGTAAATATGCTGGAGCTGGCAGTGACCGCACTTACCGACGCCGCACTTCATCCGGCGCTCGAAACTGAACCAGATATTACCCTCGGAGATGCCTTTGCCCAGTAGTTCCATCAGCACGAAGCGATACATAACCGGTGGGCCAACCACGACAGCCACCGTGTTGCGGGCGTGCAGGTGGAGGTTCTTGAACAAGGTGGTAATCACTCCGATATTGCCGCCCCAGGTGTCATCCGGGCGATCTACCGTCACATGGAGGTCTACATCAGCGCGAGCCTGCCATTCCGCCAGTTCATCCCGGAACAGTAAGTCTTGCGGGCTGCGTGCGCCGTAGAGGATGGTGATACGTCCGTATTTGCCACGATCATCCAGCACCTCATTGATGAGTGAACGCAGCGGCGCTAACCCCAGGCCGCCGGGGACAAAGAGCAAATCCTTGCCACGGAAGCGCTCAAAGGGGAAGCCGTGTCCGAACGGGCCGCGAATGCCGACGAACTGGCCGGGTTGCAGTTGGTGCAGCGCATTTGTCAGGTTGCCCACCCGCCGGATACACAGTTCAAATACGCTATTGGTGCGGCTGGGTGAAGACGTGATACTGATAGGCGCTTCGCCCACACCCATCAGTGAGACTTCAACAAACTGTCCTGGCCGGTGGCTGAGTGAGTAATGATGCGGCAGCTCCAGTGTAAACAATTTTTCCAGTTCCGTCAGGTCGCGCACAGCGGTGATCCGCGCTATCGTCGGGATATAGATTGAAGAATGTTGCAGAGTTTCTTTGAGCAGGGTTGTCATGCCTTCACCTCCGCTGGTTCGGTACGCTGGCTGCGGCGGTAAAGTTCGTTGAAAGTTTCTACCGGTGTGATATGCACCAGGCAGGCCTGGGCGCACCGGCCACAGCCGACACAGCCCACCATGCCGAAGGCTTCATACTGGTATTTGCCTTTGCGTAAAAAGCGATGGCGCTGGCGCAGGGCGCGTTTGGAGCGGAAGTTATGCCCACCGGCCACCAATGCGAATTCTTCAACCTGGCATGAATCCCAGGTGCGGACACGTTGGCCGTTTTTCAGGGTTAAGTCTACATTGTCGCTGACATCGAAGCAGTAGCAGGTGGGGCAAACTTTGGTGCACATCCCGCACGCCAGGCAGCGATCCCCTAATTCATTCCAGTAGCCGCTCTTCTGGCTCAGGTTGAGGATGTCAGGCAGTTCTGTCACGTCAAAATCCAGCCGGTACGAGAAACGCGGCCATTTTTCGGTCAGTACCCGGCTGAGAAGCTGGTAATCATCATCGCTGGCTTCCCATACCTGGTCGAATCCTTCCAGTAACTTCTCGCCTTTTTCCGAGCCGATATCCACTGTATAGGCCGTTCCCAGGTCGGTGAGGTGCAGGTCAAATTCTTCCGGGACGGTCAATGTGCCCATGCTCTTGCAGAATGAATGTTCCATACACGGCTTAAGACACTCAATACTCACCAGATAGGTGTTGGCGCGATGGGTCTGGTAGTGCTGGTCGGCGTACCCGTTATTATGAACGTGATCCAGCAGGCGGATCGCGTGCATATCACAGGTGTGTACCCCCAGTATCACTGTTGGCTCGACTTTTATGTTTGCTTCGATTCGCATCCCGCTGTTCTGGAAGTTAAACAAGACTTCACGAGGGGGCAGCAGGTACTGCTTGGGGGGGAGGACGGATGTCGGATAGTCCAGTGCCAGGTCAGCCGGATCGTTGATTTCGGCAAAAACGTACTGTCCGTGCCGAGGTTGAGGGCCGACCACCCGATAACCAGCACGGAGGTGGTTCACCCAATCCACCAGTGCCGATTTTGGCATGATCTTGAAACCCATATAGCGTTTGCTCCAATCGCAATTGTTTGTGAAAAAAATCACATTCCTGACTATTGTACGCTATTTGGAACGCTTGTCTATATGATGGTTTTCATACAAAAACGGTGACAACTGGCGAGAAAACCGCTGGCCGTTAGCCCGCCTGGATATGCGGTGGCACATGAAAGCAATTCTACGAATAGAAAGGCGGCATCTTGAGAGACTGGCTTCCGCTAACGTGCTATCCGGCTATTGCGTCGGAAACGAATCGCCCAGCAACGTTTCTAAGTACGGCGTGACATCCCAGAAGGTTTTGAGTGCCTGGTATTCGGCCAGGAATGCCGGGTCGCCGGGGGTGGTGCGTTTGACGGCGCGGATCATCAGGTTGCGATCGGTGTGTTCGCTGGAAACGAATTCCACCACGTCGGTTTTGTAGCCCATAATCCGCAGAATCAGCGCGCGAAAACTGTCGGTCAGGATGTCTACCATGCGCTTTTTGAGGATGCCGTGCCGCATAACCGGGCGGAACGGATCAATGCCGTTTTCAAGCTGCTGATGCAGGTGGTGATGACAGCAGGGGACGGCCAGAATCAGCCCTGCACCCCAGCGGATACCTTGTAAAAGCGCCTCATCGGTGGCGGTGTCGCAGGCGTGCAGCGCCAGTACAATATCGGGTGGGGTTAATGGCACATAGTCCATAATCGGGGCATGATAAAAGCATACCTGCGGCGTATTGAGTTCCAGGCTGTAAGCCGCGCTTTTTTCGATCAGCCCGGCATTGGTGTCTATGCCGTCCATGTGCGCCGGAATACCGCGAATGTCGTTGATATAGTGATAGGCGGCGAACGTCAGGTAGGACGAACCGCAGCCGCAGTCCAGGATGTTAATGGGGGAATGGTCAAAACCATTGAGCGTTCCGGTGTGGTCGAGCAGTTTGAGGAACTCGTTGATCTGCGTGAATTTGCCCTGCATGTTGGCCTTCACCGTGCCGTCGGCATTCATAATACCGACAGCCTGCATGAACGGGTCGGGCTGCCCGGCGGGAATCGGCAGAGTCTTGCTGGCATCGTGGGTGAGATCGGGCGCGGGCGCGCTGGGCAGGTGGCGGTGGATGATGGCTTTCCCTTTTTTGGTGATCTGGAAGTCAAGATCGGCATCGGTGGTGCGTACCTGGATGCTGCTATAAGGAATCCCCAGGATCGCATCAAGTTCATTCTCGGCGGCTTCCCCGGTGTAGTTCTTAGAGATGTCCTGTTTGGTGTCAAGGCGCGATATCTGCAAGTGCCAGCGGTCTTTAATCAGGATAGGCCGGGCAGTAATCATGCGCCAGGGAACGGGTTCGCCGCGCACTTTGCCTTTGAGGGTGAGTGAGATAAATGAGTCATCGCCCAGCACGATGCGTTTGATCGTTTCGCGGTAGTTTTCAGTCGTCATGTAGGGTTATCTGTAACCTGGTTTTGCGTGCTTGTTTGGTGATTATAATATAAGATGACCCGCTAAGCAGGAGAGGAATTCATCCCCATGCGCCTCGAACACCGCCATAACTGGGACATTACACCGAGCGAAGCCATTGCGCTGCAAAAATCGCTGGCTGCCGAAGTCATCCATGACCGCCCGATTGACCTGGATTCCGTGCGGTTGGTGGCAGGCGTGGATGTCAGTGTCAAGAACAATGTCTCCCGCGCTGCGGTGGTCGTGCTGACCTTCCCCGGCCTGGAAATCGTGGAAACTGTCCTGGCGACACAGCCAACACCGTTCCCGTACATCCCCGGCCTGCTTAGTTTCCGCGAGGGGCCGGTGCTGGTGGAGGCGTTCGGCAAGCTGCAACACGAACCGGACGCCTTCATATTCGACGGCATGGGGCGCATCCACCCGCGCCGCATCGGAATCGCCTCGCACCTGGGATTATGGTTGGGACGGTCTACGATTGGCTGCGGCAAAACCCACTTTATCGGGGACTACGACGAACCGGGAAGCCAACAGGGCGCGGCCAGCCCCCTGACCGACAAAGGTGAACGATTAGGGATGGTGCTGCGGACACGGGCGAACGTCAAGCCGGTGTATATCTCCCCCGGCCACCTGGCGGACATCTCTACGGCGATGGAACTGACACTGTGCTGTGTAACGCGCTACCGCCTGCCCGAACCGATTCGCGCCGCGCACCATGCGGCAGGGTTGTAGCTGGGGAACAGTTATCCGCGTTTGCCCCACCAGTACAGTAAAGTGCTGCCATCGGTGAAGCCCAGGGGCAGGAATGCCCCCAGGCCGAACACGAAGAAATTGTCGAAAGCGAAGAAAGCCAGCAACCACCACAGCACGCCTCCGCTGCCGAGCAGGAGCGTGATAATCCCGGCAACAGCGCCAACGAGGATGCTGAATGCCGGGCCACCCAGCGCCCGCCGGATATGCACCGCAGCGGGGAGTTCCGGCTCATTGCGCGGGTAAATGGACATAGCCAGCAACATCCAGTAGCGCACGCCGATCATCGGATAGCCGGTGGCGCTGGCTGCGTAGCTGTGGCCGTACTGGTGGATGAACTCGCCCACGAAATGCAGAGCAGCGGCGGCTAACCCGCCTAGCACCGCCTCCAGAACGGAGAATTGCAGCACAAAAAGGCCAACCCCAGCCAAAACCACCCAGAGAGCCAGTCCCCACAGCGGCACCGATGGCGCAGCTGTGACTTCCAGCCCGGCGATGCGTCCTACTTTAAGGCTAGCCATGTATTTGCTCCTAAAATCCAATGGTCGCGGTAGGGTCCTGCGGTGTCTGGCCGTAACGAATCTCAAAGTGCAGGTGTGGCCCGGATGAGTTCCCCGTGTTGCCCACCATGCCGATCTGTTGGCCCACAGTGACAATCTGGCCGCAGCCGACGGTAGTCCCACTCATATGGCCGTAGAGTGTCAGATACGGGCCATGTGCCAGCACCACCATTGTCCCATAGCCCCATGAGTTCCAGCCATTAAAGATGACCACGCCGCTGTTTGCCGCGTAGACCGGCGTTCCTATCGGCGCTGCCAGGTCAACCCCGGTATGCCACGAGGTGAAGCCGCGTACCCAGGAATAACTGTTGAGAGGCTGCGCCCAATATGCCCCGCCGCCTGGATTTTGTACCGCGCCGCAGCTCCCTGGTTGGCCGGGGGCGAACTGGGTGACAAAGCCGCTGGATGTGCCACCGTTGCCGCCGTCATCGGTTACAATGCCCGGATTCCAGGTGATTTCTTCTGCCTGACCATCAGGGATGACGACCCATGTCCCACTTGGCAGAATTGTATCCAGGTCGTATCCCGCCAGCACACCGTTAAACTCCGAATCCAGGATGGTATAGGGGTCAACAACTTTGTACTCAGCAGCCAGGTCTTGTACTGTTTTGCTGCCGATAGCTTGCACGTACACGCCATCTACTGGCAGAATGTTGATCTGGTCGCCAGGACTCAGCACACGGATAATACTGCGCGAATTCGCCCAGGCGATAGACTCCGGTTCGAGGCCGAAACGCTCCGCAATCGAGTAAATCGAGTCGCCTTTAACAGCCTCATACTGGATGACCTCGTTACGGGGGCGATCCGGCACGGTGGTAAATGGCTCATACATGTTGCGCACGATCTGAAATGGTGCGATGTTATGCAATGATTGCAGGGGTTGGCTCAATAGAGCCGCAGACTGCTCCGGGCTGATCGTCGGCGGTAGGGATTCACCGGGGTTCACAGCAGTACTCGGCAGTATGGCCTCAGCAGTAGGTACGTCTGCCACAGCGGTAGGCTGCTGCGTCACTTGCTGCTGAGGGATGGGTTCGGGTTCAGGTGTGCTGGCGGGCCAGAGCAGCAGCAGTGCGGTTGCAATGGTCAGCACAGCGGCGGCCACCAGGCTGGCAAACCCGGCCAGTCGCCGCCATCCGGGGAGTGTTTCCTCGGCATCGCCGCCCAGGTCTACCGGTTGCATCGAGAGCGATGGGTTGGTATCGGCCAGGGGGTCTATCGGTGGTTCATCCAGCCACGTCTGTTTTTGATCGGTCATGTCTTAAACCTCACACTCAACAAATATTCCCCCCACCAGGCCGAATCCTATACTACCCGGCGGTGGATGGCAAGAGAGAAGGGGATTCTTGTCGTTGTGACGGGGGAAACGCAGCTGTGAAATGGGGTGAATAAGACGGGGAGCATACCCGGACGCCCCCCGCAGTTTAATCGTAAAATCTGGCAATCGGTACTATCCTGCTTCCGGCACGGTTCCTTCTATTGGGGCTGGCGGGGTTGGCAGCACGGCTTCCGGCACGGCTTCTCCTTTGTAAGCTGGGAAGTAACGCATCCCCAGGCTGAAGATCAGGGTGAGAAGCGCAACCACCATCGCCGCCGTTGCCCATTCCGTCCAGGCCGGGGTATAGGGTGTCACAAGCGGGTCGGTCACTGCTGGATTTTCGGCCAGAGGCTGCGTGAAGGCCAGCAGAGTCGTGTGCCAGCGGTTGGCAATCAGCCCGGCCATCACCAGTCCGCTGCCGATCAGCAGCAGCATAATGCTCTGGCGCAGGCGGGCGCGAATCAGCAGACTCGCCGCAACCACCCCTCCCAGTATCATCTCCCATGTCCAGAAGGACACAGCGAATGGCCCGGCAGTCAGCACGTTTTCGGCCTCAGTACGTCCCGGTACGTATCCATACGTCCCGGCAGTGGTATCCCAGAAGCGCATATACAGGTACAGCAGCAGCACAGCAGCGGCGATCTGTCCAACTTCAAACAATACCGCATTGGGCACTAACTCCCGTCGTTTGATCCATTGGACGATCAGGGTTATGTGGATTGTGAAAGCCATACCAGCCGCCACCGCTGAGACGATGAAGAGCAGCGGCATTGTTGAGCGGAAGAGCGCTGCCCGCCCGATTACCACGCCGTAAGTTGCGCCCAGGCTGGATTGATGCAGGAGCGACAGCCCCAACCCCATAATTGCCAGCACCGGCGCGAAGTGATGAATACGGTGAGCGATGTTTTGCAGCCATTTGTATTTCGCCAGGAACGGCATTTCCACCGCCATCGGGAATACTTCCAGCAGCAATACTGAGAAGTAAAGCGTGATACACATTGTCACTTCCCACAGCATGGAGTGGACGTTCCAGAAGACCCAACCATGCCAGAAGCGATCAGGTCGTCCAATATCCAGGACCAGCGCCATGAGTGCACCGCTATAACCCAGAAGGCCGATGAACACCGCCACACGCGCCAGCGGTTTATAAGACTCGCGACCTAAAAGGTAGGTAATGGCGGAAATCGAGAACGCGCCCGCCGCCAGTCCGATACAAGAGAGATCAAGTGTGATCCATAGTCCCCAGGGGACTCCGTCGCTCAGGCCGGTGACGCCCAGACCTTGCGTGAAGATCAGGAACACAGCCACGAGGCCGACCCCGATCACCGCCAGCAGAAAGGCTACCCATACCCAGAACGGATTGAGATGTCGTAGAGCAGTCATATTAGGTACTCCTTTCATACCGGCAGCAAATAGAATACGCGCGGGTTGGTGCCGACTTCGCTGCGCAGCACAACCGACTGCCGGCCACTAATGGCCTTAGACACAGGGCTGTTCGGGTCGCGCAAGTCACCGAAGATACGAGCCTCTACCGGGCATATATTGACACACGCCGGGGTCGCTGCCCGATCAACACCGGGCGTCAGGTTCCGTTCCTTAGCGGCTTCAAGCCGGTGGACGCAGAAAGTACATTTTTCAGCTACCCCGCGAGGCCGTCGTTCGATTTCGGGTGTCCCCCAGGTCGGGACCTGGGGGTTTACATCATCTCGTTCGCCCCAATTGAAGACACGAGCGCCGTAAGGACAGGCCACGATGCAGTAGCGACAGCCGATGCAGCGGTCATAGTCCATCACGACCAACCCATCTTCATTATGATAGGTCGCCTGCACCGGACACACATTCACGCAGGGGGCGTTTTCACAGTGCATACAAGGACGGGTGAGGAAGACTGGTTTTTCGAATGTATTTTCATCCTTTATCAGGATGTTCCACAGATGACCATCCTGGGTATCATTGGTCGCCTGGCAAGCATTCACGCAACGGCGGCAGCCGATACATTGCTCCAGGTCAATCGCCATGCTCCAGTACGGGCCATCCGGGTTAACACCGTGTTGAGCCTGGGCAGCTGGATCATTGTGAGCCAGGAACCAGTGCCAGACCCAATCAGCGGCGGCGATGCCTACGCCCAACCCAATAGCCAGTCGAGCGAATTCGCGTCGGGTCATTTCACGGGTGAGTTCGCTCATCTCATCCTCCCTAGTCGAATGGTGAAGAAGACGACGACAGCCAATACCAGCGCACCGATCGCACCACCGACGATACCGTTATTCAGATTTTGCGCCGCCTGCTCCTCAAGATGGGCAACTTCTTGCTGCATGGCTGCCAGTTCACTGATCTCTTCTTCAGTCAGATTCATGGTATTGGCACTCAGCATGTGCGTGTCACCATGACAGTCAGCACACACACCCGGGTCAATACTCATGGTATGCCCGGTCGAAATCACCTGCACACCGTTCTGTTTCGTCACCCGGTTCATGTGGCAGTCCGCGCAGTTCATGTCCTCGCCCATGTGGATTTCATCCACCATCGCTTCCTGGTGGCACGAGCCGCAGGTTTCATTAATCGTCCCCATTACCAGCCCGTTGTCGTGCGCGGAGTGGCAGTCCGTACAGTCAATCGCCTTACTGCCGGAGTGATCGCTCACCAGCCATTCATCATATGTTGGGGCGTGTTCCCCGCTGTGGCAGCGCCCGCATACCGCTGAGTTTGTGGCGATTTCCACCGGGCCAGGCGGGTGTTCGGATCCTTCGGTAATGTAGTGACAGTTGCTGCACACCACGCCCTCGAACACATATTGTTCGGTTTGCGGGTCGTAGCCGGAAGCATGGCAGCTCATACAATAGCTCGGACGTCCGTTTTCGGCATAAAGCTGTTGGAACTGTTGGCCGAGCGAGGCGTTTGCATGGGGTGAGGAGTGCCATTGGCGGTACTGGTCCTCGTGACACTCGGCACAGTCAATCGGGTTTTCGATGTGCATGACCGGAATGGTGTCCGGTACGGTATTGGCTACAATGCCGAGTTGGACTTCGGCAGCATCCAGCAGGGACGTTGCATAAGCATAATTATGCACGCCCAGGCTGCCATCTTTGAATACGAAATCAAGCGCCGTGAGTACCCATTCCGGTACATCAGCCCGGTTGCCCAGCGCGACTCGCGCGTTGCTCAGACGTTCCTGGATGCGCGACTGTGTTTTTTCCAGGAACTGCTGCATGTAATCGCTGCTAAGGTCGGTATGGCAGCCGTTACAAGAGTTAGGCTGTCCTTCTTCAACCTTGCCGGGTTCGGCCAGTGTCAGCGTGTGACTGCGGAAGTAATCAAACTCACCGCTGATACGGGTCGGCGGCATGTGGCAGGTGATACACTCCACGCCTTCCTGGAAGTGTCCCGAAGGCGTCCCTGGAATATTGCTCAGGATTTCAATACCCTCGTACATTTCTTCTACCGGGTCGTGGACTTCCGCAATACGGTCAGTGTCCCCATGACAGGTTATGCACAGGGAATATGGCTCATTGACCAGTTGATAGTCGTGGGCGGTTTCACTATGCATGGTGTGGCAGGTAGTGCAGGTTACGCCAAACTGGGCGGTGCCCAGCGTGATGGGTTCTGGCGCGGGGCCGTCACTGCCGCTGGCTGCGTGGGAGGCTTGCAGATACTCTGACCATTGGTAATCCCCACTGTGGCATTCGAGGCAGGTTTCATCAGCGTAGTTGCTGTCGCGCATGGTGTCCAGCGCCTTGGCATGGCCGGAAAGCATCCACTCGTTGAACTGCATGTTCTGTGACATACCATGCCCATCCATCCACCAGTGCGCCGAATCATCGGGAGCAACTAGCGTAAAGACGCCCGGATCAAGCAAGTCCATCCCCGGCACATAGCCCACCGGGTACGGAGTGTTGTTCGGGTTCGTTCCCTGGCTGTGGCACTGACCGCAGATTTGTGGGTCAGGGCTTAGCGTGATCGAAGACCGGATCGCGACCATCTCTTCTTCGCTGACATCCGCGCCTGCATGATCTACCAGGTCGGCATGGGTGCTGCCCGGCCCGTGACAGGCTTCGCACTGCACACCCGCGTCTTCCCATTTAGCGTTCTCGGCCTGATACCCAGTTGTATGGCAGCCAGCGCAGTTCGTGTTCCAATCATAGGCGGGTTCCGGCCAGGTATCGGCCAGGACGTAGGGTTGCCACTTTTGTTCCAGCACGTTCCACTCGACCGGCAGTACCATGGTTTGGCCTTCGCCTGTCTCGTACACATAACGCTGGATATAGCGCCCGGAGCCAACCGAAAAGGCAATGTCCGCTGTTGTCAAGGCGCGAGCCTCACTTTCACCGGGGAACAGCAGCATGCGAACATCATCACCCTGGCTAAAATCAGCGACAATTGCCGCTGTATCTTCCTCGCTCACGGCCTGAAAAGTGAGGGCATGGCGCGAGTCGGAATGGCTGCTGGCAAGGTCCCGATGACATTCGCGGCAGTCACGAGCGGCGATGTACTCCGCGCTTTCACCACCCGACTGGGCTTGAACGGGCATAGCTGGGAACAGTGTCAGCATCAGCCCCCCGGCTAAAAAGAGGGTTCCGATCATCATAAGAATGATCCCGATAGGTTTGTGTCTGGTGTTGCGATGTAGGTTCATAAGCCATCTTTTGCCTGATATATGTAGAGCGAATCCGGGTTCGGAGTTCGCCCCACCAGCCGATTTACAATGGTGCATCACGACGTACCGTTTTTAGGCGGAGCGCCACCTCAATCATCGAGTGTGATCAATCCTTTACGGATTGCATATTTCACCAATTCGGTACGTGTATGCAGGTTAAGTTTCCCCATAATGTTTTCGCGGTGGCGCTCCACCGTTTTGACCGAGATATTGAGCTGATTGGCGATCTTCTGGTTGGTTTCATCTTCTGCAATGAGGGTCAGCACTTCGCGCTCACGTTCTGTCAGCCCGTCGTAACTATCGCGTTCGGAGCCGTCCCGTACTCGCGTGAGGTAATCGGCCACCAGGTCTTTAGCGACAGTTGGTTCCAGGAATACATTACCTTCCGCAATCACATGGATTGCGTGCAGCAGTTCTTCGGGCGCGGCACGTTTGGGGACGTATCCTGATGCCCCAGCCTGGAGCATCTGAAAGAAATAATCCGGCCCTTCATGGATCGTCAGCGCCAGGATTGCCGGAGATGCTCCCCGTGATTTAATCTGTCGGGTCGCTTCCACGCCATCCATAACCGGCATCGTGACATCCATCAAAATGACATCTGGATGCAATTCTTCCATCAAACGGAGGGCCTCCTGGCCGTTTTCCCCTTCGCCCACAATGTACAGGTCTGGATCGCTTTCCAGGAGCATTCGTATCCCAGCGCGGACGACAGCGTGATCGTCAATGATAAGTACATTAATAGGCATGATCTGCTTCTTCCTCTGGCAAGTTGCCCATGCGGACCACCAACGTTGTACCTTCACCTGGCGTGGCATGTATCTCAAACTGTGCATTAATGAGATTGGCGCGCTCTTGAATTCCGGCTAATCCCCAGGCCGCCCGTACACCATCCGCTTGAAGCCCGGAAGCTTGAAAACCGACACCATCATCGCTGACGGTGAGGGTGAGCTGATCGGCAAAGTCAAGCACCACAGTGACATGTTCAGCGTGTGCGTGCTTTGCTGTATTGGTCAGTCCTTCCTGCGCGATACGAAACAAAGTTGTTTCGACATCAGAGGGAAGTGGGTAAGGATTACCATGAACCTGTAGTTTGACCTCTGGATGTCCCTGGTCTTTGAAGCGGTTCACCATCCAACGCAGTGCCGCGACCAGCCCCATATCATCCAACTGTGGCGGGCGCAGGTCGTTTATCAAATGGCGTAACTCACCGAGCGAGATCGTCGCCATACTTTCCAGGACAGCTAACCGTTGTGCGACGTGTTCGGGGTTAGTTTTCACCTGGGCTGCCAGCCCACGCAGCCCCAATGCCACCCCGGTTAACGCCTGACCGGTGCCATCGTGGAGTTCACGGGCGATGCGCTGCCGTTCAGCTTCCTGGGCGGCGGTAATGCGCTGGAGCAGTTCACCGCGTACCGCGTCGCGGCGCTGGACTTCCCGCAGCAGTCGGGCAGTTTCATCATTGGCTGTCTGAAGTTCGGCATTCAGTCGTGCCAGTTCCGAATGGCTCAAGCGTTCCGTTTCCAGTTTGGCATTTTCCGCCGCATCCAGCCGCTGCTGGTTTTCGACTTCCAGTGCCCGCAGAATATGAATCATGGCGACAGCGACCAGTGTTGCCATCACAGCCCGGAAGACCTGAACCGGAAAGCCCAGGACCTGAAAGAACCAATCCGCATTGATGATATATGAGGGGAAAATCACACTACTGCCAGTGAAGAACTGGCCGACAACACTATACAATGCCAGCGCCACTGCGGAGATTGTCAGTGCGCGATCAAAACGCCCCATCCCGCGCTCACGGAAAATCTCCCGCTCTCGCCACAGCGCCCAGCACGCCATCATGCCACTGGGAATACCCAGTGTATACCGCGCCAGTACATCGGCAGCGGCTAACCACTGTGCTTCATCTATACTATAAACAAAGCGAATGATGATACAGGACAATGCATACCAGACAAATGCACCGATTGTGATGCGCCAGGTGGTTTCGCGTTTGTAGGCTTCGCGAATGTATAAGTGTTCACCAAAAGCCAGTAGTGCCAGGAAGGATGTCACCAGAATCGCCAACCGCAGCCAGCTCAACCATATAGGAAACGTGAGAGAGGCATAGGATAGGAACCCATATTCGAACATATCCAGCCACTCGTGAGCGCCATGCAGTAGCCCAAACCCGGCCAACAACCGCATCGACCGGGCAAAACCTAACTCGGACGCCCGACCAGACTCCACCAGTAAAGCCAGCCCCATTGAGTAGAAGGCCAGGCCATACAAGAAATAGATGGCTATGATCGTGTCGTCCCAGGTCAGGGTGGGCATGGTGGCTCGCTGGTATATTCCTTCTCTTTATGTACCCATTATATATCGGGTAGTGAGGGCTGCTGCATGGGGTAAACACCCCATTCAAAAATACTTCCTCATCCTGATTTACAGACATAGGGGCGTTTCGTTATGCTGTTAATAGATCAAGCAAATGCAGCAGGTAGTACAAAAGGGGAGATGGTAATGAACGATATTCTGATGGTAGGAAGTGTTGTAGTGATGTTTTTCCTGCGGATCGGTATTCCGGTTATCATCCTGGTCGGGCTGGGTATCGTGGTTGACCGCTGGCAGCGCCGTCGGGATGCAAATATCGAGCGCAAGTATAACACACCGGCGTGATGAGCCAGTACATGCAGATGACCATCACGTGTGTTTTTACCTGATGACAGGGAAAGCGGGAGGCTTTCCCTGTTTTTGTGCAGCGTTACATTCGTTTTTTAGCCTCGTACTGTACCATTCCGACGATGCCCATCAGCCCCTGTCCTTTACCCATCGAAATTTCCTTACCGAACAGTTTGAACACAATATCCGGCTCTACAGCGGCGACCTGTGCCAGAGGGGCACCGGAACACGCCTCATCTAAAATGACGGCAATCGCCATCGCGGAAAGCCCCTGCGGGTTAAGGACATCAAAGTAAAATCGGAGTGTGCCATCTTCCTGTTCTACCGACCACACAAACGCCTCCGACTCACAGGCCGGGACACGCCGCGCCTCATCATAGGGTGGGGTGGCGATTTCTGGTGATACCTTCACGTTCTTGAAACGGTCTGCAATATCAATCAGGTAGTCGGCACGTTCGTTACGATCAGTAATCAGCTCAAAATCAGCCAGTATATCGGCCAATTTGAGAGGGATTTCCGCCATTCAAGACCTCCTTTACTATGTTTTGGTCACGTTCTTCAGGTGTGCGCCATACCCACCGCTGAGTCTGCGTGTTCACCCTTGTTTATACTCCAAGCGCCCGCCTCCTTCAAGTGACTTCACAGGCTTGATAAATGATGAAAATTCGCTGAGATGCCGCACTTTGATGGTACAATATGTGCCAGACTGGAGACACCTGTTCACGCCAACCCTGGAGGGAAGTACGCGCATGTCTGAAACGTTCGATAAATTGAAGGCGCAGTTGGAATCACAGGGCAAGTTGAGCGACGACGACATCAAAAAGGCAGTAGATGCACATGGGGCGATGAGCGACGAGGAGCAGATCCAGCTTTCTGCTGCCATGCACGAAAAAGAGCGCGCTCAGGATCAGAAAATCACTCTGGAGCAGTATTTAGAGGCTTCCAAGGTGCTGGATTCTGCGGCGGAAGGGTCCGATGAATACAAAAAAGCTGAGAAAATCGTCGAGAAGTACGAGAGTGGTGGTTAAATCAAGCCTATGTCCGGGTATCCTGTTCACCGACCTCAACCCCAGCCAATCCCGCAGCCTGGTCTCAATACCTGGTTGATTCGGATGTTAGTTTTGTCTATCAGCGGCGCGGTGCTGCTGGTATTGGCGTTAGGCGCGTTCCTGACGGCCTTCGAGATGCGCTACACCGAACGTATCGTGCCGGGTATCGCCGCTTATGGTGTTGACCTTGGTGGCATGACTCGTGCCGAAGCTGAACAGGCGCTCGCGAGTCATTTCACCTACGATAAGGAAGCCATTTTCACGTTTCGTTATGGAGATCGCTTCTGGCAGATGACCGCCGGTGACCTGGGTGTATCTTTTGATGTGCGGGCCACTGTTGAAGAAGCCTTTGCCTATGGTCATGAGGGCAGCGTCCTGGAGGATGTCGTGCAGCAGGCCAGCGCCTGGTTCAACGGGCGCAGTATCGCGCCAGTTGTGCAGTATGACCAGCAAATCGCGGCGGACAAGCTGGCAGAAATCGCCCAGGAGATCAATCAGGCCGCCGTCAACGCGAGTTTGACGGTATCTGGTACGACTGTTTCGACTACGCCGGGTGTGACCGGGCGGCGGTTGGACATCATGGCGACCCTGAACCAACTGGATACGATTATCTTGCAGTTGAATACTGGCGCGGAGATCCCGTTGGTCGTGAACGAATGGCCGTCGCTGGTGTGGGGTGAGGAAGAAGCGGCTGCTCAGATTCGCACCGCGCTCTCCGGCCCAGTCACGCTCATCGCCCAAGACCAGGCGGGCAACCAGCTTGGCCCCTGGACGGCCACCGTAGACCAGATTGCCGCTGTGCTGGCGATTAACCTGGCAGACCAGGGAGACGGAACGCTGCGTTATACTGTGGACATTAATGCTGATGCGTTCCAGGCCTATCTGGAAATGTTAGCCCCTGGCCTGATTATGCTGCCGCGCGACGCCCGTTTTCATTTTAATGAAGATACACGCCAGATTGAGGTCATCCAGCATAGCGCCAACGGGCGTGAACTGGATGTGACCGAAACACTCAATCAAATGAAAGCCGGTATCTTGCGGACGACTGATCGGGTTGTGCCGATGGTTTTCGCTTACACGCTGCCGCAGTACCATGACAACTCCTCGGCTGCCGAACTGGGAATCACCCAGCTTGTAGCCGAGACTACCACCTATTACACCGGCTCAACGTTGAATCGGCGCACCAATATCGCAGTAGCGGCTGCTAAGTTTGACGGTATCATCATCGGTCCTGGCGAGGAATTCTCATTCAACCACCTGTTGGGGGATATCAGCCTGGAAAATGAGTTTGTCGAAGGCAAGATTATCTTTGGCGGCCAGACTGTGACCGGTGTTGGCGGCGGCGTGTGTCAGGTCAGTACCACCGCGTTCCGGGCTGCGCTGCTGGCTGGTTTCCCGATCATTGAACGTAATTCACATGGCTACCGGGTGGGCTATTACGAAATCAACAGCCAACCGGGCCTGGATGCTGCGATCTTCCAGCCTACCGCTGATTTCCGCTTTGTGAACGACACGCCCTATCACCTGCTGATCGAAACTTCGATTTACCCGGCCAATGACTCAATACAGTTCCGTTTTTACAGCACCAATCCGGGTCGGCAGGTGGTCATGGAAGGGCCGATAATCCGTAACATAACGCCGCCGCTGCCAACCCGCTACCAGGCGAACCCGGAACTACGCGGCGACCAGCAGCAGCAGATAGACTGGGCCAAAGAGGGGGCGGATGTGTACTTTACCCGCCGCATCCTGAACGCCGGTGGGGAGCAGATCAGCGAAGAAACCATCTATACACACTATCAGGCCTGGGCGAGCATCATTGAAGTCGCGCCGGATAGCGCACTCCTGCAAAATGGGTAGTTGTGGCAATTACTACCATCAATAACAGTGATGCGCTTCTCGGCGGTGTTTCGAGGGGCGCATTTTGATTCGGGATAATTATGGCCCAACCCCAGGATAGATGAATACTAAGACGGCATGTACAATCACGGGACTGTATACCTAGCCTAAGATAAAATCCATGCCCTCACATAAGAACAACTACTACCTCTTGAGCCTCGGCTGTTCCAAGAACACGGTGGATTCGGAGAGTATCGCCCAGGTACTCGGCCAGAACGGGATGCACGGCACGGATGACCCCCAACGTGCCGAAGTGCTGATCGTCAATACCTGTGGCTTCATTGACAAAGCCAAACAAGAGTCGATTGATACCCTGCGCGAACTGGTTGACCTCAAACGGGGAGGGCAGATGGTGATCGCTGCCGGGTGTCTCTCGCAGCGTTACGGCGAACAACTGGTGCGTGATGTGCCGGGATTAGATGGCGTGATCGGTACGCGCCGCTGGATGGACATTTTCGACCTGATCACCCGGCTGCGCGTGCGCAAGCATCCCGAACCGCTGTACCACCTGCCCACCGATGCCAAAGTCGTCGGACTGGATGAACGCGGCGTACTGCGTGCCAGTGTGCAGGGCGCGAGCGCCTACCTCAAAATCGCGGATGGCTGCCGCCGCCCGTGCGCGTTCTGCGCCATCCCCAAGATCAAGGGGACAGCCGTCAGCCGTCCGCTGGAATCCGTTGTGGCTGAGGCAGTGGCTTTGCAGGAACGCGGCATTAAAGAACTCATCCTGATCGCGCAGGATACCACCGACTATGGTTATGACCTGGGTATGAAAGATGGCCTGGCGCACCTGCTCGATTCGATTGTCACCGCTGCCTCCGCTATCCCCTGGATTCGGGTGATGTACGCCTATCCGGGGTACGTGACACCGCGCCTGATGGAGACGATGGCGAAGTACCCGCAGGTTCTGCCCTACCTGGATATGCCGCTGCAACACGGCCACCGTGAGACGCTCAAACGCATGAAACGCCCGGCCAAAATCGAATGGGTGTATGAAACCGTTGGCAAACTGCGTGAGACGATCCCTCATTTAGCCGTTCGCACCACATTTATCGTCGGCTATCCCGGTGAGACCGACGTGGAGTTTGAGGCGCTGCTCCAGTTTATCCGTGATCTGCAATTTGACCGGGTAGGCGCATTCACCTACTCCTATGAAGAAGGGACTCCCAGCGCGGATTTACCCGCTCCCGTGTCGGAGGGGATCAAGCAGGAACGTTATGATCGTGTTATGTCGTTGCAGCAGGGCATCAGTCTGGCGAAGAATCAGGCGTTTGTTGGCAAAACACTGGACATACTGGTGGAAGGACAAGGGCAAGGCGAAGATGAAGACGGCACCCCAGTCGAAGGCATCATCAGTGTTGGTCGCAGCTACCGCGATGCGCCGGAGATTGATGGTTATGTCCTGGTAGAAGGTGAACTGCCTGCCGGTGAGATTCTCCCGGTGCGTATCACCGGCGCGACAGCCTATGATCTGATTGCCACTGTGGATACCGCCCCGCCGGTCATTATTCGACCGGGACAAATTATCACTGAAGGGATGATTGACCTCGACACGCACTGAACCGAAATGGGACTATAACGATGGTATCTGCTCGCCTGTTTGTCGCCGCATGATACAAAGAAGAATCGGGTTGTTATGCTGAGAAGTGATGTGGGGTACCTGCTTTTCGGTTTGTCTATGCGTCACCCACATAGGGATGCGATAGGGGGATGGCTGCCCCATTTTGCTCATCTTGCCAATCTGTAAGCCCGTACCTTGAACACGCCAGAAGCCTATGCTACAATTTTCCCCGGCTTGCGGTTACGCAGCCAAATCTCACACGCCTGGACTCGGTTGCGTGTTGTCTCGCATCAGGCGGGATTGCAGCCCTGAGGTTGAAAGGCGTGATTGTTCAAACACGCATTGAGGAGAGTAAAGAATGTCTTCCCCTGTTTCAATGAAGGCGTTATTAGAGACGGGTGTTCACTTCGGCCATCGTACGCCCAAGTGGAATCCCAAAATGGCGCCGTTTATCTTTTCTGAACGTAACGGCATCCACATCATTGACCTCCAGCAAACATTGGTCAATCTCAACCATTTTTATGATATGGTGCGCGATCTCTCCCAGAACGGTGGGACCGTGTTGTTTGTGGGTACCAAGCGGCAAGCCCAGGAAGCGATTGCGCAGGAATCCGCCCGCTGCGGTATGCCCTATGTCAACCACCGCTGGCTGGGTGGAACATTAACCAACTGGAAGACGATCCGCGAACGGATTGATACGCTTAAGAAGCTCGAAAAACGCCGTGATGCCGGGGAATTTGACCTGCTCACCAAAAAAGAAGCACTGATGCTGACGCGCAAGATTGAGAAATTGCAACTGCGCCTGGGTGGTATTCGTGACATGAAGCGGCTGCCGGATGTGATCCTGATTGTGGATACTGAGCGCGAGCGGACGGCTGTCAAAGAAGCCAACATCCTTCGTATCCCGGTTATGGCTCTGGCGGATACCAACAGCGACCCCGACGTGATTGACTACATTATCCCGGCTAATGATGATGCGGTGCGGGCTGTCCGGCTGCTGCTGGCGACATTTGCCGATGCCGTCATTGAGGGTCGGGCGATGCGTGAATCGGATCAATCCGAAGAGGGCGAAGGCTTTGTCGAGGAAGTGCGTTACTACGACTACGACGAAGAAGCTGAGGACGATGAACAGTATCTGGGTGAATCGACCCTGGCGAAACTGCGGGATACCAAACTCTTCCCCGATGGGGAGGATGACGAGGACGAAGACGAATAGTGAAAGCCGAAACAAGGGGTGACCTCAAGCCCCTTGTCTATACCATGATCTGGCAAGCTAAACAGGAGTATCAGGACAAGCACGTATGGAAATTACAGCGAAGATGGTGAAAGACCTGCGGGAAGCAACCGGGGCCGGCCCGTTGGACTGCAAAAAGGCACTGGAAAGTACCAGCGGCGATATGGAAAAAGCCGTGGATTTTCTTCGGGAAAAAGGCTTGGCGCGGGCTGCCAAGAAACTCGGTGCCGGGCGCACTATGAACGAGGGCGTCATTCAAGTGTATGCCCACCACAACAGCCGCCTGGGTGTATTGGTTGAAGTTAACTGTGAAACAGACTTCGTTGCCAAGACCGATCAGTTCCAGCAGTTTGCCCACGATGTATCCTTGCATATCGCGAATCTTGCCCCGGAATACATTAACCGGGAAGACGTGCCGGAAGCTGTGGTGCAGGCCGAACGCGAAATTCAGCGCCGCCGTGCCATTGAAGAAGGCAAGCCGGAAAACATCGCTGAGAAGGTGGCCGAAGGTCGTATGGAGAAATTCTTTGAGGAAATCGTGTTGATGGAACAACACTTCATCAAGGATGACGATAAGACCATTGCGCAGCTTCTGTCAGAGACGGTGGCCGGGGTTGGCGAGAGTATTCAGATACGCAGATTTGCCCGCTTCGCGCTGGGTGAAGATACCGGTAATGGGTCGGTTGAAGCCTAAGTTACACGGCCTCGCCTATCTCGTGGGGAAGTATCCCCGTTTTAGCCATTCAAATTCGAGAGGATTAGCTCAGCTAGTCCTCTTTTTTTGACCATAAAGCGAGCCTACTGGAGGAACAGACATGACAAGTGATGGCAGAACCGCAGCATATAAGCGTATCGTATTGAAACTCAGTGGGGAAGCGCTGGCCGGGCCGCAGGGCTTCGGTATTGATCCTGATCGGGCGGAGACAATCGCCCGTAAAGTCCAGACCATCCACCAGATGGGCGTCCAGACCGCCCTGGTTATCGGCGCGGGCAACCTGTGGCGGGGCAGCACGGGTGTTAGCCGCGGGATGGAGCAAAGCACCGCCGATCACATGGGGATGATCGGGACGGTGATGAACGGCCTGGCTTTACAGGATGCACTCGAACGGATTGGTGTGGTGACACGGGTGCAAACGGCAATTCAGATGAATGCTGTTGCTGAACCGTATATCCGACTGCGGGCGATCCGTCACCTGGAAAAAGGGCGTGTGGTAATTATTACCGGCGGGACGGGGAATCCGTTCTTCACTACTGACACCGCGGCCGCGCTGCGTGCCAAAGAAATCGGCGCGGATATCGTGATTAAGGCCACGCAGGTGAACGGTGTGTATTCCGCTGACCCGCGTAAAGACCCGAACGCGGTACGCTTCGATGAACTGACCTACCAACAGGTGCTGGAAAACCGCTATCATGTGATGGATATGACGGCTTTTACACTCTGCCAGGAACATCAGATTCCGATCATGGTGGTGGATTTCTGGTCAGAGGATGATTTGTTTGAGGCGGTTCGTGGGAATACTGCCGTCGGGACGATTGTACGGTAGGGCGGGTTTTGTAGATACCGTCCTGGCTATTTTCGGCGGGCGGCCACGCCGGGCCGCCCCTACATTCAACGTACTAGCTGTCCTAGTTGGCGTTCGGGCGGTCATGCCGGATGTGGAGTCGGGCTGTCGTCAACAACCGAGCGGGTATAGCGCCATCCGTTCCAGGCATTATAGCGCCATCCGTTCCAGGCATTCACAACACCTGCGATGAGTGCGGGGATAGCATTGAACCCAAGAGATGTTCTTCCAAAAAACATGAACATTCCCACTAACACTGGCAAAAAAGATGCCAGGCCGCTCAGAATAGCAATCACCCAATAATTCATCCGCTTGTCTGATGATCGGTAGACGGAATGAAGCAAGAAACCAACCACGATGCCACTGCCCACCCCACCAGCCAGCCCTGCCAGAATACCGAACATCAAGCCAAACAATGCCCCTGGAGGCAAAGCACAAATTAATGCGACGCCCATTTCTGCATCAGAAGGTTCCCCGATCAGGATACGGGCGGCTACCATCCCAAACAATGCGCCACTGATCGCCGCAACATAGATACAACGAAAGGTGATCTGTGCTGCTGCGTCGGAGATTGCCTTCACCATCCTTCACCTCCGAAAACAATTATCATGAACTCTCCTCGGAACTCTTAAGGGCGTGTCTTGTACCATTCGTGACGGGTGTTTTGCAACAGTATAAGCCGTTCTCGCCGCAAAATGACTCATAAAATGTGGTTCGGGTCAAGTCATCACGGGAAAAAGTGGGGTGTTTTTGCCGCAATACGGATTTTCGCGGCAATTGCTTCGATTGCTGCAAGGGTAGTTGTCCGTCGTCAGTTTTCTGTGGTCAGTTCTTTGGCTCGATAGCTGGTTCGCTTCATAGTCGGATAGCTCCCGGAAAGTGGATGGTGTGTTGCGGGCGGGCTGTAGCACGCCCTTACTGTCATGAGCATAGCACGAAACGGGTCGCAAGTGGTGAGTTTATGTTCAAACATTTGTTCAGATATGAAGTTAAACGGCCTACCCAGGAATCACGTAATCACTCAGGGCGGCGGACATCAGCGCGACGCCCAGCGGTAACGAATCCTCATCAATATCAAAGCGCGGGTGATGATGGCCGTAAGTGATCCCGCGCTCTTTATTGGCCGCACCCACGAAGAAAAACATGCCGGGGATTTCATCCATTAAATAGGACATATCTTCCGAAGCCATTGTTCGAGCATTCGTATCCAGTCGTGCTGAGTCCACGACGCGGGTAAATGCTTTGCGCAACCGCGCGGTGACGATCGGATGATTCACCACCGGGATGGTCAGGTGGCGAATGGTCACTTCCGCCTCGCAGCCCACTGATGCCGATACCGCATGAGCGACTTCGCGGATATGCTGTTCGAGCATTTCACTGGTATAGGCATTGAAGCTGCGGAATGTCCCCCGGATTTCGACATCTTCCGGGATGATGTTAAAGGCGTGACTGCTGGTTTTAACACCTGTGATTGAAAGCACGACTGCGCCGGTCATCGCGTCCATTTTGCGCCCGACAATCGTGTGCAGCGCGGAGATAAGCTGGCCTGTAGCGGAAACGGGGTCAATGGTGGTATAGGGCAGGGCGGCGTGACCGCCTTTCCCCCGGATAACGATATTGAAAATAGACGACCCGGACATTACCGCGCCTTCAGCTACGCCGACAGTGCCAGTTGCCAGCGGTGTCCACAGGTGCAGCCCCAGGCTGACATCCGGTTCGGGGTCATCCAGCACGCCATCTTTAATCATCGCCAACGCGCCACCCGCGCCTTCCTCGCCCGGCTGGAAAACGAACTTGATGCGTCCCGCCATTTTTTCGCGGTACTTGCTCATGATCTTCGCCACACCCAGGGCGATAGCCACATGCCCATCATGGCCGCAGGCGTGCATCTTGCCGGGCAAGGTAGATTTATAATCGGTGTCGTTTTCTTCCTGGATGGGCAGGGCGTCCATATCCGCCCGGTACAGCACCGTCGGTCCTTCGGTATCGCCTTCCAGCATGGCGACCACGCCGGTTTTACCGACTCCGGTCTGCACTTCTATGCCGAGCCGGTTGAGTTCCTCCGCGACAATCCCCGACGTGCGAATTTCTTCAAAAGCTAATTCCGGGTGGCGGTGTAAATCGCGCCTGCGAGCAAGCAACTCCCCGCGCAGGCATTCTGCTTCAGCTTTGAAGTCTATCATAATAGCGAACAGTCCCCTGGTTTCTGGTCCACAATAAAGGTCGCCCGGTTTGCCATCGCCAGGAATTGCCTGTCTGATAATAAGCACAAACCTTTTACCTACTATACGTGAGAAAGAGGGTGTCCGAATATTGAGGATTTGCGACAAAACTGAATTTTATGTGATTTTGTGCCATGCGGTGGTGGTATACTTGCCCGCATGAAACGACGCGCACCCCGTAACCGCACCATCACGCTCACCGAGGAAGAAACCGCTGTGTATCGTGGGCGGCTTCAGCGGATTTCCGGCCCGGTGGCTGCGGCGGCGATCACGAACCAGACTCTCCACCATGATCTGCGGGATATTCTCGATTGGCTCCCGGCAAACAGTGTTGATCTGTTGTTTCTTGACCCGCCCTACAACCTGCCCAAAGCCTTCCACGGCGCACGGTTTCACTCACGTTCGTTAGCGGACTATGCGGCCTGGTTCGAGTCGTGGTTTGCCCCGCTGCTGCGGCTGCTGAGGCCTATCGCGTCGGTGTATGTGTGCGGGGACTGGCGTTCCTCCTCTGCGATTCACCAGGTTATGGAAAAGCACCTGATTGTTCGCAACCGGATCACCTGGGAACGTGAGAAAGGGCGGGGCGCGAAAGGCAACTGGAAAAACGCCGCTGAGGACATCTGGTTCGGCACGCTCTCTGAGTCCTACACGTTCAACCTGGATGCCGTCAAGCTCAAGCGGCGGGTACGCGCTCCGTATACGGATACCAGCGGCCAACCGAAAGACTGGGGACGCACGAAGTCCGGCAACTTCCGGCTGACGCACCCCTCGAACCTGTGGACGGACATCACCGTGCCGTTCTGGTCGATGCCGGAAAACACCGACCATCCCACCCAGAAGCCAGAGAAACTGCTGGCGAAACTCATCCTGGCGAGTTCCAACCCCGGAGACCTGGTGCTTGACCCGTTTCTGGGTTCGGGGACGACCTCGGTGGTTGCTAAGAAATTGGGCCGCCGCTACTGCGGGATTGAGATGGATGAATGGTACTGCTGCCTGGCAGAGAAACGACTGGCGCTGGCGGAGGACTCGCCGGGGATTCAGGGGTACGAGGACGGCGTTTTCTGGGAGCGCAACAGCCGGTGAGGGGAAATCTATTCTCATATAGAGAACATACCAAGAGCTTTATCGTAGCGACTAATTAGTGCCACCTATATAGCACAAAAACCAACTATGCCCTAAGGCGCGGAAACTGTTAATGTCGCCCGGGTAGATTCTTTACGGATTAGGTCACGCAGCATACTGAATAATTGCGTTGATAGGTTTTATACAAATAGATATCCATCCTTGTAATAGGTATATAATCCTATATTACATAAGATGAAAGAAAACCTATCAAACCTGTTGCCATGAAGATCCCGCCTATTATCATATAGAATTGGCGAGCATGGTCGTTCCCGCCGAAGAGGGATGATAACTGTCTTGCACGGGGATTATTCATCCACCATTTCCAGTTAAAATACCCGCTCAAAAATGAGACAATACCTACAATTACAACTGGTAAATAGTACCAGTCTGGGGAAGTGTTCATAATACCACCTAGCGGTAAACTTGAACGGATTTATTTTATTGACACCCTGTACTGCATCACCCCTGTAGCGCCGCCCGCACCCGTTCCAGTGCCTCGGTCAGGGTGGCGCGCGGGCAGGCGTAGTTCAGGCGCACGAAGCCTTCACCGCCAGGGCCGAAGTCCTTGCCGTTGTTAAAGCCGACTCGCGCCTTCTCCAGGAAGAAGTGGTACGGGTCAGGTTCCAGGTTGGCCTCCCGGCAGTCCAGCCACGCCAGATACGTCCCTTCGGGGCAGGTCGTGTAGATGTTTGGCAGATGCTCCCGCACATACTGCACCACGTAATCCCGGTTGGCGGTCAGATAACCCAGCAGGTCATCCAGCCAGGGTTGGCACTCGGTATAGGCTGTCTGGGCCGCCGCAAATCCCATGCCGCTCGGATGGCTGACAAAGCCTGCCGCCGCTTTCTTAAACCGTTTCAGCACGTCCTCATTGGCGGCAATCGCATAGGCGATATGCAGCGTGGGCATATTGTAGGTCTTGCTGGGAGACATCAGCGTGATACAGCGGTCAGCGATTTCCGGGGAGATGGTCGCAAAAGGGATGTGCTGCTGGCCGGGGGTGAGCAGATCACAGTGAATTTCATCGGCGCACACAATCAGATCGTGGCGCAGGCAGATTTCCGCCAGTCGTTCCAACTCCCACCGTTGGTAGACACGCCCCACCGGGTTATGTGGATTGCACAGCAGGAACAGCTTCGTTTGCGGCGTGATAGCGGCTTCAAAGGCATCAAAGTCAATCTCATAATGGACCACACCATTTTCATCCCGCCGGTAGATCACTTCCGCCGAGGTGACAGTCTGCTCGTTGTTGGCAGCGGAACTCAGGAAGGGTGGGTAATTCGGCACCTGCATCAGCACGTCCCCGCCATCGCCACCAAATGCGCGGCAGGTTGCATTCAGGGCGCTCACCAGGTTAGGCACGAACGTGATCTGCGGGGGAGTAATCTCCCAATCGTACAACCGCTTCATTCTTTCAACGATGGTCTGTCGCAGCGGTGGGGAGTCCATCTCATAGCCGAACTGCCCGGTAGCAACACGCTCCTGTAGGGTACGGATCACCGGCTCAGGCGAGGGAAAATCCATGTCTGCCACCCACATTGGCAGTACATCCGGCTCGTACTTTATCCATTTCTCAGCGTGCAGGGGGCGACGGTCAAGGATTTTATCAAAATCAATGGTCATGGTTTGTCTCTCTTTGATGGTAAAACAAGACTCAGGGGATTATACACAGCAAGGGGAGAGTAACAGACCCTCCCCGATCGCAAATCACACAGAGATTTGTCCCCTGGTGAGCGCATTCAACATGTTACTTGGTCAGCATTTAGTCATCATCTTCTGGTACAAGAAACGCCTGCCAGGGACCTTGCATCCCACTGTCTGTTACGCCGTAGTAGACGCGGATTTTGCCCTCTTCTTTTTGTACCAGGTCGTAACGAGTTGTCCCACCCCGCTCATAGCGCGACCACAAACCAATTTCACCGCGCCATTCGACCTTATCCGCCTTGACCGGATTCGCGCTATTCTGCTTGATGGCATACCCCCACAGACGCCGCGCGGAAGAGCGCGTGACGTTCTTGACAATATTGCCGTTCCGCAGGTCGCGCATAATGTAATAGCGGGTGTCGCCACGCTGTTCACTGCCGATGATTTCCACACCAGCAGTCGGTGGGGCTAATGAGAGTGGGGCGTTATCTGGTACAGCAGGGGCGGGCGTTTCGGGCGGGGCAGGCGGGGCAGCTGGTTCGACTTCAAAAGGACCACTACCGTTTTCCAACCCCTGTTTGACCAGGCTGACGATCTCATCGCGCACGGCCAGACTGGTATCGGCCTCGTCGCGCACATAAATTTTGTTGTCATCAATCGCATAGGGTCGCTCTTCGCCAGAGGGCACCTGGACGCGAATCACCGACTTGCCCCCCGTTTCCTGAATATCTACTTCGACATCCAGGGTGGGGCTAATCATCCTGGCGATCTCACGCTGGAGCTGCTCAACCGATTCTGCTGGTTTTTCGACTCCAACCGGGAGCTTCTTTACGCTGGAGCTTAACCCTACATAGACCGTGCCACCATTGGTATTGGCGAAGGCGCAGACATCGGCGATGACAGCATACAAGCGTCCACCGTGCCGGGTCATCTGCTCATGGAATGACTGTACCAGGGTTTCGCCTTCTTCACGCGCGGCCTGGATAAAATCATAGGTGCTTTTCGCCGCTGTATAAGGGCGCGAACGCGAAAAATCCGCCCCCTGGAACATCTCCAACAGACTGTCAAAGGAGCGTTCCGGCAGCAGCAGTTCCGTTACCCGATCTCCGACGCCCAGGTGAGTGTGCTTGCCGCTCTTATCAGCTATTGCGTTGATGCGGTGGGCATCCGACCCCTGGATACAGCGCATCCGGCGTGGATAGCCGGACTTCGTGCCGTTAAAGAAGCGTTCAGTGGACATGCGTCCCTTACGCTCCAGGTCAGTGACTTCCAGCGCGTGTAAATGGCGATCCTGGGTATAAGCGATCTTGGTCTGCCCGCCGAAATCGAAGCCGCGCATGGCGACCCCGTGTGCGCTGTTGGCGTGCGCCGCGATACAGATGCCGCCGGCTTCGTTGATCGTGCGGTAAGCGGTGAGTACGTCCGAAGACGCCCCAACCTCAGAATTGCCTTCGTCCAGCACGTCGGGAGGTACATTGAGGCTCAGTAACAAATGTTCCAGTTGGCGCTGGGGCATCTGTGGTGGGAAGATGCCGAGAATATGAAACCCAAAGGTCGCGGTAAACTCAAAACCTGGCAGCACCAGGACTTTATCCAGCAACCGGCGATACTCTTGCAGGGTTCGTAACTCATCCGGTTGCGCGCGCCCCATCTGCTCCAGGAAGGCTAACTGCTCGATTTCGCGCATCATGGTAATGTAACCGGATACTGTGTTGTGGTCTGTAAAAGCGATGATGTCTAAGCCGCGAAATTCAGCCTTGCGAAGAATATCCAGGTAAGAGACATGAGGTTCCTGATAGTCAGCCGATGCCGGGGTGTGTAAATGTAAATCAACCCGGAACCATTGCATCCGGGATTTTTTCCTAGCCATATATAAATTAACTCTCCCAGCCGCCAGGGCTGTAGATTCGGTCTTTTCCGCCTGGATTACAGACTATGAACCGGCGATCAGACGATTAAAGAGACCGGGTAGCTCACCGGGTTCAAACGGTTTAATCAGGAAGGTATTGGCCCCCGCTTCCCGCACTTCATCCTCTACGTCCAGGCCAGAGGTCATCACAATCGGTGTGCCGCTGAATCGATCATGTTTGCGGAGTTCGATTAATACATCCACCCCGTCCATATCCGATAAGTGATAATCCATCAGGAAGATGTCTGGGTTCACCTGTTCCGCAGTAGGAATAACATCCGCGCCACGGGTAGCAACCTCAACATCAAATCCATCTAATTCCAGAAGTGTCTGGAGCAGTTTGACCGTATTCCGGTCATCATCCACAAGCATGACTTTTGGCAAAATATTACCCTCGGTTTCTGGCTGCAAGCCTGAATGCTGTGTGCTAAAAGACGGGTGGCAAGCCACCCCTTCGCTGTTCTTTACTTTGCCCATCTCCGCCCCGAAGGGTAGGGACTTCACGCGATTGCTGCTGGCGTCCCCCGACCAGTATCATCTTACGAGTTTACCTATTTTAGCAAATACTGTCCAGTCAGTATATAAGACCCCATATAAATAAAAACGCCATCTCGAAAGATGGCGTCTTGATACGCAGTGATTGGCGTGGTTAGATCGGCACAACCTGCGTGGCCTGCGGCCCTTTCGGTCCCTGCTCAACCGTGAATTCGACGCGCTGGCCTTCTTCTAATGACCGGTAGCCCGACGACTGGATGGCGGAGAAATGAACGAAAACATCAGCGCCGCCCTCACGCTCGATGAAACCAAAACCTTTAGTAGCGTTAAACCACTTGACTGTGCCTTGAATACGGTCAGACATGCCGTACCTCCTGTAAAACTGCCTGCCTTGCGGAGGCGAAAACGATAATAATAGAACGGCATGTACCCTAACCTGTCATGCAACAGAACGTGAACCTGCTGCGTTCTATAAACACAGTATTCTAGTAGAGACCTCTGTGCCTGTCAAGCCGGAAACTAGCCACTTATAAGAACAGTCGCGGGAAGCGTCGCCGCAGCCTTAACAGTATGCGAACGACCCGGTAGGTGAAATCATCCAGCAGCGCCATTTTGGGGCGGTCAAGCAGCTGGTTATCCAGCAGAATTGCTTGCGGCCTGACAAACCGCATCAACCCCTCCGGGCCATTCCGTCGTCCCATGCCGCTGTGTTTTACCCCGCCCATCGGCAGCGCCGTTGTGCCGAATATCCAGTGCGTGGTATTGATGTGGACATCGCCACTTTCAATCTGCGTGGCGATTTCTTCGGCGCGTTTCATATTCTTGCTGTGGATGGACGCCGAAAGTCCATACTCACTGTCATTAGCCAGGCGAACGGCTTCCTGCACGTTTTCCACACACATGATCGGCACCAGCGGGCCAAATGTTTCCTCCCGCATCACCTGCATGGAGTGATCGACATCCACCAGAATCGTCGGCTCAAAAAACAATGGCCCCAGGTCTGGACGGCGCTTACCGCCAAAAATCACTTTAGCGCCCCTTTCTACGGCATCCGCAATGTGCGCCTCGGTACGCAACAGTTCGTGTTCACTGGTCATGCTGCCCATGTGTACGTCTATGCCGTCTCCTGCGCCGAGGTTGACCTGCTGAACATAATGCTGGATACGCTCAACGAAGCGGTCATAGACAGCCCGTTCGACATAGATACGCTCGGTGCTGACACACACCTGCCCGCTGTTTTCCAGTGCGCCCGCCAGAGCGCCGCTGGCCGCCATGTCAATGTTGGCGTCTTTTAAGATAATCATCGGGTCTTTGCCGCCCAATTCCAGGCTGATGGGGATCAAGCGTTCGGCGGCCCGCATGGCGATGCGCCGGCCTGTCCGGGTGCTGCCGGTGAACGCCACATAGTCTACCTGTTCTACAACTTCCGCCCCGGTTCGACCATCGCCGGTCAGTACCTGTACCACGTCATGCGGAATGCCGACCTGGTACATCATCTCCACAACCTTCAAGGATGTGAACGGGGTGAGTTCACTTGGTTTGAGCAGCACCGTATTGCCCGCAATCATCGCCGGGAGCAAGTCCTGCCAGGCATTCAGCAATGGGTAGTTCCAGGGTGTGATAAACCCGCAGACACCATAGGGCTTGTAGTACAGCCTGGCCTTATGCTTGACCGGCACACCGGAACGGCGTGTTTGTGGGCGCAGCAGGCGCGGCGCATGGTGGATATAGTACAGAGCAGTATTGTAAATGACTCCCACTTCCATAAAGGCACCGGTCTCAGTTTTGCCCATCTCATCGCGGATTGCCTGGATAATTTCCGCCTGTTTTTCCCACAACAGGTCAACCCAGGCCAGAATCAACTTGCCACGCGCTTTAACCCCCAAGGCATTCCAGTCCGGTTGAGCAGCTTTCGCCCGCAGAAATGCGGCACGCACTTCTCCCGGTGTGGTGATCGGTGCCTGTCCTATGTTGTTTCCAGTAATCGGATTTGTAACGACAATATATTCTCGATCAACGCCCAGGTTTTTGATCGTTTCCGGGGATTCCACGACAGTCATTTCGCCGCACTCCAAGGCTATAACATTACTGTGATCTGATTGTACCCCAGAGATGTGCAGAGGCATAAAAAAAGGGCGGTGATACAGGTGTCATTCCGCCCTGCTTTTTGGGGGGACTGAGTTTTATGTATGGGCAGGTGACAGTTGAGTTATGGGGTGGAACACCGGTAAAACGAATTTTTTCAGATGCTGCTGCCGAATACGACGGGCCATTGGAATGATATGAATGCCGAAGTGATAGATTAAACGATCCACATATGGATTGTGAATGACGGCAACAAGCTGAATATCTCCGTCTCGCATTAACTCAAAATGATATATAAGCACCCGACGTGTGCCAGAAGGCCAGTGTTCTTCCATACGGGCAATCGGTCCGATTGACCATCCGGCTTCAATCAGCGTTACCAGACTATCCGCACCTGTATACTGTTCTGATTGCGCGTGCCAGTGGTGGTACACGCGCATACTTCCAACTACCTGAGGTAAACTCTGCGCTGTTATCATAGTCGTCCCATCTCACATGCCACTAGAACAAGTAAACTGGGTGAAAGCAGCGCCTCAATAGCCGAGGAAATTGCGGTGGGTATTGGGTATAATGAGGCTTGCTAGAGTATCAGAATTGTCTCTCGATCATCCGCATCTGTGAAATTCCCTTTGACACTTAGTATATAACACATTGTCGTTGTTTGATTGTTAAGTTTAAACAAGATTTTTCTGGTCGTGACTCAGAAATCGTTTTTTTCGTTATTTGGGTGGTTAGATGGGATAGGAAATTAGTCCGCCCTTACTCACTGAGGGCGGCTACCATTTGACGAAAGGCTGTCTTGTAATCCCCGGTGAAGTCAAAGCGCGGGCTGCGCCGGATAGCATCCGGTGGGGAGATGGGCGCAAGCTGGGCGATAGCGATGCGTTTACCTTTCTCCTTAAAAAACTGCCAGGCCGCCATCACCTGTTCATGTGCGACACTCTGGGCGGAAAGCAGGACAACCATACGGTTACATTCCTTGAGCGCTGGGTGAACACCTCCGGCCCAGTTGGTATTGTCGCTGTTTTCATGCAGCCAACTCGCAATGCCGATTTTTTGCAGGTCGTCCGCAATCTGTTCTGCCAGCGCCGCGTCCTGTTCAGCAAATACGATATAAGCCGTGTCCTGTGCCAACCGCGCCCGGCTATTTCCCGCCACTTGTACCGCTTCGGGGCGGTTCTGCATCTCGTGCGCGTCGGTTTTACCCATCCGAAACACAGTGCCACCACAATCGGGGCAGGTGCCGCGTGTGGCTGGCATCCCCCGCCGTGTCCATACCGGCTGCGGGTCTTCAATTTCGACTGTTTCTTTACAGCGCACACAGTAGCCCTCAATCGGCTCGGTGTCATCCTCAATGCCCCAGTGCATCTGTTCGTTCACGTTATTTCATCCTTTTCACCACACTGACCTGTTTGGAGTTGGTTGCTAAAGTACCCTGGTTGCTTTGGGAATTTCCGATACGATATTGTTACCCGCTGGTTTCCTGCTGCACAAAAGCGACAGCTTCCGCCAAAAGCGCCCGGTGTGTTTCCAGATTCTCGGTTATGAGTACCCAATCTTTCCATACTCGTCCTGGCATTGGCTCGAATGGTCCAACCTGACCGGCTGTTAGCAGGGTTTGCGCCCGTGCCTTACCAACCTTCACGATGATTCCTGTGTCGAACAGGCCGACTGCCAGCTTGCCATTCACTTTGTAGCCCGGATAGCCAAACATCTTACCAGGAGTTGCGTACGGTATATCGGCCATCGCCTGTCTGAGAAAGGCTTCATGTTCCGGCAAAAAAGTCCCTTGTGGCATCATTCACCTCGTATCAGAACATTTCTTCTGTCTGTAAAATAATAGTTAAATTGACTTATGTCAACTCGGATGCACATGTCGCGCAGGTGCTGTCGCTTTTATACTGCATTGGACACCGATATAATGATACAGGCAATTCCTCTGATTCTGTCCTGGTCAGCGATCCATCTGCCAGCGCTGGGCCGGAAGGAGGGAGAGGAGATTGCGTCCGAAAATGAATGGTTGATAATAACGTTTTTGCAAAGTGATGTGATGTAATGTGCTGGATAGGTGTTGAGGCTATCATTCAAGTAGATTATATACCGGGCGGATTCTTCGAGCCGGTTTGGGGTAAAGACTTATGATGTTTCGTTGGATTCGTCGCTTGCTGATTCTGGCACTGGTGCTTGCTGCTTTTGTTGCTGTCGCCCTTTTCGGCTCGCAGATCGAAAAGGAACGGGCGCAAGGTCAGTATGACCTCCTGGTGACATTAGAGATCGAAACGGCGATAGCAAACGCCTTGAATAATGCGACCCGGGCTGCTGAAGTTGAACTGCCCCAGTACCGGGTTATCACCCTGGGCGAAAATGAATCTCTGGAAGAGGTCGCTCTCCTGTATAATACGACGGTAGATGCGCTGCGGATGGCGAATGGCCTCCTCCCTGAAGTCACACACGGCTCTGGTGAACAGTTGATTGTTACCGAAGGAGTCTCGCGGTTAGAGCCGCCGCGTCGTCTATCTGTCTATACGGCGGTTGCCGGGGATACGCTCAGTACCCTTGCCAGCAGTTTTGATGTACCCTTAGAAGTGTTGGAAATCGATAATCCGATACTAGCCTACCGCGGCCTGATACCAGGGGATACGGTTTTCATTGCAGAGGTTTTATAGTCGGTTGTGCCTGAAAAGACAGGAACGGGATATTGGTTCGTAAACTCCTACCTTACCTATTGCTTGCCATCGTTCTGTTGTTGGCTGCCGGTTGTGATACCGCGACACAGGCGCCGCCACAGATCACCGTTGTGATTACGGCTGTTGATAATACAACGGCATTGGCCGATGGTGTGGCCGAGGCGTTAACCGGTACGGCGCAGGTCTATATTGCTGCGACTGAAACGGAGCTGGCTTTCCAGGGGATTCGCCCATCTGAAACACCAACGCTAACTCCTTCTATGACCTTCACACCGTCTCCGACGCCGTTTGTGACCGCCACCCATACACCGACGCCCACTATTACGCTGTCACCCACTTTCGCCCCTTATCCCAGCTATACGCCTGCCGCTGCTTCCCAGGAAAACACCGGATTTGGCTGGATACGGATACTGAATGCTTCTCGCCAGCGGGTGGAAGCCGGGCTGGACATTTATATCAACGATATACGAATCGCCCGCAGCCTGCTTTTCCAGGGGGGAACCACCTATCAGCAAGTGCCGGTTGGGGCTGTGCGCGTATCACTGCAAACCGTAGATGTTGGTGTTGCTCCACAAATTAACGCGACCATTCCGCCTCCGCTACTAACGACTGTTGTCAGTGTGACGGAAAACGAGGCATTATCTGTCGTGATTGTGGATAACAAAGAGCGGGCGCTTGAACTGGTTTCAATCGTGGAAGATACCACGCCACTTGCTTCAGGGGTATCCCGCCTGACCATTATGCAGGCTAACCCATTTCTCTTGCAGAGCAATATTCTCGTTCCTGACACGGGCAGGGCGCTTGCCTACGAGATTACACCAGGGGAAACCATCGGCCCGATGGACATTGAGTCGGGCAACCATCCGATTGAATTCTATGACTCGGATTTCCCCGATCAACTCTATGCCCGCCTGGACGAAATTGAATTTGCTGACCGTGTTGATTACCTGTTGATTTTCATCGCACCGGAATTGGAATCGAACGATCCAACCGGTTATCTCTTATTCACCAACCCCAACCGCCGTATCGAGACGGATCTGGGTGTGCGTTTTATCAATTCATATACTGTGCCGACAACCCTGATACTCGATGACCAGCCTATCCTGACGAATTTGCCGGTTGGTGTTACATCGCCCGTCATTCCCGTTTCGCGTCAGGGCGGCAATCTGATCATCCAGACTGTACAGGGCGAAAGACTATTCATCGGCTCGCTCGGCCCCTGGCAAGGTGACGAACTCACCACTGACAAAACGATCCTGCTATACCCCAATCCCAATCCTAATCCGGGATCCAATCCTAATCGAATCGCGATCAACGATTTATCCCAGAACGTGCCACCAACGGCTATTCGCGCCAATTTGCGCTTGATTCACGCACTGCCGGGAACGGTGGGGTTAAGCCTGCAAATACGACCGGCATTGAGTGTCACCCAGGGCGATACGCCACTTGACTGGATCACGATAGCGGGGAGTGACGCGCTGCAATCCTCTCCCTATGTGGGGCGTACGCCCGGCCTCTATGATTTGCGTGTCGTTCTGCAGGGCGCCGCCAGCACCATCCTGGGGCGGATCTCAAATGTTGATCTATTAGCTGGAGGGGTGTATGACTTCATTATCGTGCCGGGTAATGATATTGGTTCGACCCGTCTCCAAATGGTCGAACCGGAAGTCCAATTCACCTCAGTTGGCATCAATGAGGGCGACCCTAAAGTGGTGATTGAAGCCGTCGGCGCGACCCTAACCGCGATGGCGCCCGAAGTGACTGCTACGCCGACCACTTTCTTCACCGCGACGGCGACGATTACACCCGTGCCAACGAATACGCCACGCCCAACCAATACACCCGATGTCCCTCCGCCATCCATTGTCATTGTCCCTGCGCCGCCGAATACTGCCCGTACTACCGTGTCTGTTTCCGGCCAGGATTTTGCGCCCAGTTTGAATTACACGATTGGGCTTAATGACCGAGCAACCGCCCTTGTTGCCGGGCGCACCGCCGAAGATGGCACCATCAATAACACCGTGACACTGCCCGATTCCATCGAACCAGGATGGTATACCCTGATCGTCTGTGTGGATTGCCGGGTGGGGGGGGCGCAGCAGCAAGCGGTGGCGGTGCTTCATGTTGCGGCTGACAACATGACTCCAACCGTTACTCCAGCACCCTAGTCAGTGTGGTAGTGAGGCTTTGGTTACGGGCATGATGAAGAAATTGATCGCATTTGTTGGGATAACCGCCCTCTTGATGATGGGCTTGCTATCCGTTGCGGGATTCGGCCCGGCGAATTCGACGCCAATCGCTAACAACGCCGATCTGCGCATTGTCAATGCCCTGGTCGGAATTGGTCCGGTTGATGTTTACCTGGATGGCAGTCATATCGCATATGGGCTGGCTCCCGAACAGGCGACGCCATATCTCACGCTACCTGTTGGCCGGCATACGCTGGCGGTGCGCCCCGTCAACGCCGACCCCTATTCCATTCCTATTGCTGATATCCTGGTAGACCTGGTCAACGACCAGAGCCAGACCGCGATTATTTACGAGAAGATTTTTGCTACTCTGGAGTACGCGCCAGGATATGAGAATGCTGGCGCAATTATGCTGTTGGAAGACAATCGCAGCCCACTGTCTTTAGGGAAAGCCCGCTTGACGGCTATCCACCTCGCGTCTGGTACACCAGGGCGTCTGAGCGTTCTGAATGCTGCCCGTGCGCCGCTGCTTCACCAGCTAACGTTTGAGCAGGGCTTCGGGACGATTGACCTGGATGCCGGGGTGTACAATGCACTGAGCATTGCTGATGCCGACAGTCCGACGCTGGACCGTATCCAGGGGATCGGCCAACACAACTTTACCGGTAATACCCTGTATACTTTCATCATTGTTCCCAATATCCAGCCTGTATCAGGTAATCAGGGACAGCTCGTTGTCCCTGCGCTTTCCGCACAACCCCGCGTGATTGCGATCAGTTCTCCCATAAAAAGGCCGCCGGATGGGATGCGCCTGCGTTTGATTCATGCCGGTTACAACGCCAACCAGATTGATGTGTATATTGATGGTCAGCTGATTGCCGAGCGGATGCGCTACCGGGGATTTTCTGAGTACCTGGGATTGGAAGGGCGGGGGCATACCGTGACACTGCTCCGCGCCGGGTCTGCCCCGGATTCTCTGCCATTAGCTCAGGCAAGTTTTAGCGTGACCGCTCGTGATAGTGACTTCGACAATTGGACGCTCCTAATCGTCAATAACACACCGCAGAATGTCTCCCTCCTGGCCGATTCGCTGCTTGCTGTTCAACAAACAGGCCGTACCCAGATTGCGCCCAGTGCTGATGCTGATGGCACCTTAACCATGACCATCTGGCCGGATAATCTCTCCCGGACGAACAGCCGCCACGCGCGGATTCGCCTGTTCCATGCCCTGGATGGTTTCCCGCCATTGAGTCTGTTTACCCCAGCGTATCCTATTTATGACCTTACAGCGGGCGTTACACCTACCTTGACACCTACCCCAGGGCTGGGTCAGGAAGACCAGTTGGTTTCGCTGGTGAGCGGCGCCGGATTCGCGTCCAGCGCCCAGCAGCAGGAATTCCAGACGGGGGTTTACCGTCAATTGAATGTACTAGTGACAAGCGGCTTAAATGAAATCAGAGCCTTGCCAGCGGAGCATCTGGTCGAGGGTCTGATCTATACGTATGTTGTGGTTGGGTCTGCTTCTGGCAACCCGCCGATTGAAGTGATTGAATTGCAGGATTTTGGGTATGGTGCGCCGCCCCAATTGCGAGACGGGGAAACCGCCACCCCCACACAGACGCCGATTGTTGTGACTCGCGCGCCCTCAACCGCTACCCAATTCCCGACTGCTACCCTGCAACCGTCGCCCACTCGTGCGCCGTTCACGGGTGGTGGCTCCGTTCCGACGGAGACGCGCCGCCCAATAAACACCGCGAGACCGACGGCGACATTGACTCGGACATCAACGTCAACGCCAATTCCCACCCGGACTCCGTCGCCGATTGTATCGCCAAGCCGAACACCCATACCAACCAACACGTCGGTAGTGGCGACTAATACACCGCTGCCAACTAACACACCGCTGCCAACCAACACGCCGATACCGCCGACCGCTGTGCCGCCAACTAACACACCGCTGCCAACCAACACGCCGATACCGCCGACCGCCGTACCACCAACCAACACGCCGATACCGCCAACAGCCGTGCCGCCAACCAACACGCCGATACCGCCGCCAACGGACCCACCGCCAACAGCCGTGCCGCCAACTCCTGTGCCACCAACGGACCCACCACCAGCAACGGCTACTCCTTAGTTAAGGTTCGGTGACTGAGCGTTAAAACGAACGAGTGTTTGACCACAATCATCAGGATATGGAATGCGACTATACAAATACATCGTTTGGATCATTTTGGTTTGCCTGGTATCTACGACCGGCTACTTCACCGTTGCGGCACAGGTTGAACCGTCTGTAAATTTTGGCGATTTCCGCATTATTAACGCACTACTGGGGCTAGGTGGTGTGGATGTTTATGTGGATGATGCCCGTATCGCCTATGGCCTGCCCCCGGAATCGGCTACCCCCTATTTCAGGCTGATTGCGGGACAACACCACTTAGCTGTGCGCCAGGCTGGGGCGGCACCCGATACCCCACCGATTACCGATATACTTTTCACCCTGGTCGGCAACCAGAGTCTGTCAGGTGTAGTTTACCAGACGCAGTTTGCTACGGCTGAATACAGCCCGCCAGTGGCGCAGTCCGGGTCTGTCCTTTGGTTGGATGATGACCGCAGCCCCATTCAGCTCGGCAAAACGCGCCTGACCGCCGTGCATCTGGCGTTGGGGACACCCCAACAACTCAGTATTGCTTATCCCTCGCGGGCGTCACTACTCCATGAACTGCCTTTAGAGCAGCCTACTGGCTCAATTGATGTAGATGCCGGGGAACGCACATTGGTCGTGGTAGATGCTGACAGCCCCAACCTTGATTTGTTAGCGCGTAGCGGCACACTTAGCTTTTATGGCGGCACGCTCTACACCCTGATTATTGTCCCTTATGTCAACCCAATTTCGACGAGTGACGATGTCGTTGGTCCGCTTTCCGGTGAGCCGTATATCTTTGCGGTGAGTGCCCCGATAGAACCGCCTGATGGTGGTATTCGCCTGCGAATCATTCATGCCGCCCATGATACTGCGGTAGTAGATATTTATATTGACGAACGGCTGGTCGCGCAGCGTGTCTATTACAGTCGTTTTACGGAATACCTGGGGGTGGAAAGTTACAGTCACACAATATCGCTGCGGCGCTTTGGGGCGCCCCCATCTTCTCCGCCTCTGGCACAGGCTAACTTTATTGTTTCGGATGAGAACCGTAACCAGGTCAATTGGACACTACTGCTGCTCAATACGGGCGATGACAATATTGCCGCGTTGGAAGTGATCCAACCGGAACTAGGGTTGGTCGGGCAGCAGATCAGGGGGAATACATTCATCAATACTCCCGGTGGGCAGATGGCGATGGTCCTGCTACCAGACGATATTTCACAAACGCAGCGCCAGTTTTCACGAATTCGACTGATTCATGCACTGGATGGCCTCCCATCCGTGAGTATGTTCAGTCTGGCTGAACCGCTGCTCGATCCACCACCGGGCAAGATTGTGACGCCTTCACCTGTACCAGAAACACCGACAGCGCAGCCCATACAAACCGAGCTGCTGACTAACCCAGCTCTTTTTGGCACTGAGGCTAGCAGCCAGGATATATTGTCCGGTCTTTATCCACAGATCGCGATTCAGGTGCCCGGCAGCGGTAATTCGTTAGAAGTGATGAATAATGTGCAGTTAGTGAACGGATTGGTGTATACCTATGTGGTCGTTGGTTCCACAACCGGCAATCCACCGCTTCAGGTCTTAACATTTTCGGAGTTTGGCAGTGGGGTATCTGGGGAACGCGAATATACTGGCATCATCGTTGGTAATGTAGTGAATGTGCGTTCCCGTCCGAGTGATAATTCGAGCATTTTGACCACCCTCAATCGCGATATGATTGTTGAAATCCTGGGACGCAACCAGAACGCCGACTGGGTGAGAATTCGCTTTGCTGACCCGGTCACGGGTAGCCTGCGCCTGGGGTGGCTGTTCGGTACACTGCTGGAAGTGCAGCGTCTGGGGTTAAACATCAATATCCTGTCGTTGCCAGTCACGCAATAACGGCGATTGTCTTGATTTGATCGCGTAGTATCTACTAACAGGAAAGAGGCATAATGAGTTTGCATCTATGGCATAATCTGGCCGCTGGCCCTAATCCCCCCGACACAATTTATGCGGTGGTGGAAGTGCCTAAGGGCAGCCGCAACAAATACGAGTACAGCAAACGAGCCGGTGTTATCAAGCTCGACCGGGTCTTATTTAGCCCGCTGCATTATCCTGGCGACTATGGTTTCATCCCCCAGTCCTACTTTGAGGATGGTGACCCGCTCGACATCCTGGTGATGATGAACGAGCCGACTTTCCCTGGTTGTGTGATTGAAGCGCGACCAATTGGTATGTTTAAGATGGTGGACAAAGGGCAACCGGATTACAAAATCCTGGCGGTTCCGGCGACTGACCCTAACTTTGACGACTACAAAGACCTGGAAGATGTTCCCCGCCATTTCCCGACTGAGGTGGGGCATTTTTTCATGACTTATAAGCAGTTGGAAGGCCATTCAGTAGAAAACGATGGTTGGGTTGGCGCGGAAGAAGCCAAAAAGACCGTCATGCATGCACTCCAGCTATACCGGGATAGTTTCCCCCCCACCTCTACCGGACTGTAAACCACTTTACCCGGCAATCTGCAACACACAGGCGCGGAACATCATGCTCCGCGCCTGGTTTGACTCTGTGCAAAAAACCGAGAGCTACTTCCGCTTCGGGAAGCGGCTCAAAATGGTTGCCGGCTCTGGCATTGGCACTTTATCCCCCATGCCCAATTCGCCCGGCGCTTTACCAGCTTTGGTGCGTCCCGACCCGGCGAATACGGCCACTCCTGCACCTTCTTCGGCGGTTGCGACTTTGACATAGGCCTGCCCCAGTTGGTAGCCTTCTGTATCAATGCTGCAACTGGTCACCACACCCACAACCCGGCCTTTTTTGTCTACCATCGGGTCACCCTGGTGTGCCGGACGTGCGCCCTTATTATCCATCCGGAAGCGCACTACCTCGGCATCGCGCTCCCGTTCATGTGCCGCAAATGCAGCTTTGCCGACAAAGAATGGCTTCCATAGTTTGACGTAGCTGCCAAAGCCCGCGTCCGCTGGGTTGAGTGTCAGCGGCCCCGCCAGTTCATGCCCGTAGAGTGGTAAGCCAGCTTCTGTCCGCAGACTGTCGCGTGCCGCCAGCCCGCAGGCCACCGCGCCGCACTCCACCAGGTCTTTGAACAGTGCCGGAGCCTTATCGGGGTGGATGAACAGTTCATACGCCACCCGTTCTCCAGTGTATCCGGTGCGCGATACGATCAGGTCGTAGCCGCCCAGGGTCACACGGGTGACGCCTGCCCAGGGGAGTTTGCTCACTTTGGCTCTGTCGGCGTCGCTGCCATGCAGTTGCAGCAGCACCTCGGTGCTTTTCGGCCCTTGCAGCGCAATGTCTACCCGCATTTCTGCACCCACTGCCGGATCACGCAGGTCACGCAGGACGAAGCGGTCAATGCCTTCGATGCGCCGCCCCGGATTGGCCGGGTCAATCTGCACCTCGCCGTTGATGATACCGTTCAGCCACGCCCAGTTTTTGTCGTTGTTGGAGGCGTTGACGACGATCAGGAAATGTTCCTCAGCCACCCGGTAGATCATCAGGTCATCTACCGGGATGCCGTTCACATCGAGAAAATAGGTGTAGTGTGACTCGCCAACTGCCAGTTTGCCGACTTCGTTGGTCGTAACAGTATCCAGGAAGGCCGCCGCGCCGGGGCCGGTGGCGTCGAATGTACCCATGTGGCTCACATCAAAGATGCCTGAGCCATTCCGTACTGCCAGATGTTCTTCCATCACCGACGAGTACCACACCGGCATATCGTATCCGGCGAATTCGACCATCTTCGCACCCATCTGCTGGTGGAGAGCATGTAACGTGGTGCTCTTGATACCGTCGGGTGAGGATTCTGCCCAGGTGAAAACGGGCAGCGCCGCCGGTTTAGGCCCGGCATACTTTACCCCGTTCATCCCCACGAAATATGCTTTATGCGGGGCATAGCCGGTAGAGTCAGTCCGCCAGTCACTTTTGATGTTCACCTTGAACCTGCCGGTATCTGCCGCGCCCATGACTCGCACATCCACCGGGCCAGGGACTTTGGCGTAGGGGTCGCTGGGGTCGAACAGGACGAAACCATCCGACAGCGAACGCAGCCAGGCCGCTGCCCGCCCGCTGTTCCTGGCGATATACAGGTGGTAGCCCTCAGCTGCCCGTTCGAGTACGCCGTGCGTGATGGCTGCGCCGTCCTCACCGAGTATCCAGGTTGGCTGCTGGTCGCCCGGTTGCAGGGCATGGACATCGCTGGTCAGGGCGGTGTGCAGGAAATCCGACGCCAGTTCGCCGCGAATTGTCAGCGTTTTCCAGGCCACCGTATCCGGTTCGGGCGTCATGTAGTAGAAGTGCGGGTAATCATCAGCCACCGTTTCAGCGTCAATGCCCATGCTCAAAGACAGGTCACGTGTCGCGAGTTTGGCCGCTTGCAGCGCCTCAAAGTTCACCTTAGCGCGGGGTTCAGGCCGCTTCTTGCCTTCGTAGCTGAACGGCGTGCAGGCGTGCAGCACATCCGCGATAATCTGCGCCAGCCGGTCAATTTCCGCTTCACCAAAGCCGCGCTGTGTAATCCAGGGAGTCCCCAGCCGCAGGCCAGAGGCGCGTAGGGCGCTGGTATCGCCCGGAATAGTGTTGCGATTGACGACAATTCCCGCCAAATCGAGGATGCGCGAGGCCATATCGCCGCTCAACGGTGTGCCGTCCGGTCCAACAACCGATTTGCAGTCCAGCAGGAACATATGCGTGGTTGTGCCGCCATACGGTACACGGAAGCCGAGTTCGGTCAGTTTCGCTGCCAAGCGCACCGCGTTGACCACCGTCTGCCGCTGAAGTTCGTGAAACTGCTCGGTAGCCGCCAGCCGCAGCCCGACCGCCAGCCCGGCGATCTGGTTGAGGTGTGGCCCGCCCTGTTCACCAGGGAATACTGCCCGGTCTATCTTGTTGGCAACTGCCTTTTTGTGGGTGAGGATGACGCCGCCCCGTGAACTCGCCAGAGTCTTATGTGTCGTGAACGTCACTACGTCAGCGATCCCTACCGGGCTGGGATATACACCGGCGATGACTAGCCCGGAGACATGGGCGATATCGGCCATCAGGTATGCGCCCACCTCGTCGGCGATTTCTCGCAGAATCTTCCAGTCGGGCGCGTGTGGGTAGCTGGTAAACCCGGCGATAATCATCTTCGGGTGGTGCTGGCGGGCTAAATCCCGAATCTGGTCGTAATCCAGCATCTCGGTTTCGGGGTGGATACCGTAGCTCACGATATTGTAGTTCTTGCCGGTGCGGTTGACCGGGCTGCCGTGCGTCAAGTGGCCGCCATGCAGCAAGTCCATCCCCATCACCGTGTCGCCGGTGTTCACCAGGGCATGGTAGACGGCGTTATTGGCCGGTGCGCCGGAAAGCGGCTGCACGTTCACGAATAGCTTTTCCGCCGGGGTCTGGGGTGTGGCGAACAGTTCCGCTGCCCGCCGCCGGGCCAGCGCCTCGACAATATCGGCATATTCCGTGCCTTTGTAGTAGCGTTTATCCGCGAACCGGCGGTATTCCGGCAGGCGAGCGTTATAATCCAGGATGTCGGCCTGAGTCAGGGGGCGGGTTTCATCCAGGGGGTAGCCTTCAGCATAAATATTCTGGAAGGTTGAACCCACCGCCTGCCGCACTGCCGCCGGGATCGTGCTTTCGGAGGCGATGAGCATGAGATAGCGCGACTGGCGGGCTGTCTCATGCCGGATCAGTTCGGCAACGTCAGGGTCGAGTTCTTCCAGATCACCACGAAACAGAAAGTCATGAGGCGTCATAATCGTGTCCTGATTGTCCAATATATACAAGCAAATTGTGCCTAGATTGTAGCATGTTGACCAAAGGGCTGCTATGCCAAACCGTACCATGCAGGCAGCGCGGATAGTATGTATTACAACGGAAAACGCAGCGAGAATCAAGCGGGATTTGGCGGCTGATTGTACTGTTTCGCCTCATTCCGGTGTGGCGGTTGGGAAGGGGGCTTCTTCGGTGGGCAGGCCGCCGGATAACCCGGCTAACCGGGCTTCCATGTTGGCGGTCACCTGCGCCTGGTAGGCCCGTTGCTCGTCCGTCCACCATAGTTTGATGAAGGCCAGCAGCGCCGCGATGTCTTCCTCGCTCAGGGTTGCCGCAAAGCCCGGCATGGCGAACTGGTCGAGCGGGTTGGTAATCCCCAGTTGAATCGTGCGGATGATGACCTGGTCGGCATAACGCCACAGGTTGCCGTCCGCGTTGTGCGCCGGGACGGTCTTCATGCCCAATTCAATCGTGTTTTCGGCGATCTGTCCCACCTGTCCCTCGCCATTGTAACCGTGACAGTGGGCGCACAGGCGGAAGTAGTGCGACTCGCCTAACCGCAATACCGGGTCATCGAATGTGGACGTGGGCAATTGGCCGGGCGCAACCAGAGTGACGGGAATACGGGTTGGTGTGGGCGTAGATGGCGCAGGCGCACAGGCCGCTAACGCCGCCAGCAGCACCAGCACACCCAATAGATGATAACGTTGCGCCATATACCCACTCCTTATTCCGATCATTTCCTGACGATCATAACATACCCCCTGGGGTATATCAATCTCCGGTCACGGATGATTTTCGTGATCGAATCCTGCATCTTCTCCTATTCCTGATTTACTTGCCACCAAAAATAGTTCCCGTAATGTTTCCTCCTGTTTTTCAGGGCGATTTGTTGCTGAAACCATCCCTCAAAAAAGTCTTATGGCACACGATTGCTAATCACTGTAGAATGGAAGTGTCGTTTCAGTCTACACGAGGGACGCGATCATAAACCCGAACAATGGGCCGAACTTCGACGATGCACGGCACTATGCACTGCACCGTTTGGAAGATCTTTCGCCAAAATTAATCTATCACTCGATTGTCCATACCCGCGACGATGTCGTTCCGGCGGCGGAGCGTCTGGCCGTGCGCGAAGGGGTGACAGGTGAAGACCGGATGCTGCTCCTGACCGCCGCCTGGTTTCATGATGTCGGGTTTACCGAGCAAGTCACCGACCACGAATTAATTGGCATTCGGATTGCCGGCGAGGTACTGCCCACATTCGGCTACACGCCGGAGCAGATTCAGGTCATCAGCGGCATCATCCTGGCGACGCGCTTACCCCAGACGCCGCATACCCTTCTTGAAGCGATTCTGGTAGATGCCGACCTGGATGTGCTAGGGCGCGAAGATTACATAGTGCGTCATCAAGAGTTGCGGCAAGAGATGGCTGTCGTCAATGGAACACCCCACACCGACAAAGAGTGGTATCTCGTCCAACAGGATTTCCTCACAAACCATCAGTACTTTACAGATGCGGCTCATGCATTGCGTGATGCCGGCAAAGCCCGTAACCTGGCGCATGTCCTGGTACGGTTGGCGGAACTCTCCGATTCGTGACAAGCAGATGTCTCGATGGATTGCCGATCATACTGTGCTCACGCGCGGATAAGCCCCAAGTGGATTCTAGCCGCCGCCCCCGAATCTTGATAAGATACCCACATGATTTGATTATTTCGCGAGGCTCATTCATCTATTATGTCAACAACCGATTTTTTAGCACTGGTTCCCCGCCCGCAAAGCCTTGTTAGGAGCCAGGGACAGTTCACGCTCACTCAGCAAACGCATATCTACACCTTGTCCGATGCCGCGCCAGTGGCCGAATATCTGGCGGCGCTGCTCCGAACCAGTACCGGCCTTCCACTGCCAGTTACTGTTCAGGATACCATGCCGGATGCCCAGAACGCGCTTCTTCTGGTGGCAGATGCTCCTGGACTCGGTGATGAAGGCTATGAACTTGTCGTTAATACTCAGCAGGTGGTTCTTCGTGCCAGTGCTGCTGCCGGACTGTTCTATGGAGTGCAGACTATCCGCCAGCTCTTGCCACCAACTGTGGAAGAAAGCGGGCCACAGCAGGGCGTTACCTGGGCGATTCCAGCTGTCATTATCAAAGACCATCCGCGTTTTTCCTGGCGCGGGCTGCACCTGGATGTCGGACGGCACTGGTTCCCGGTGGCCTTCGTCAAAAAATTCATTGACTGGATGGCGCTACACAAATTCAACGTCTTTCACTGGCATCTGACCGATGACCAGGGCTGGCGCATCGAAATAAAACGCTATCCGCGCCTGACGGAAATCGGCTCACGCCGGGCAGCGACACCCATCCCTGCCAACCGAGAGCAAAACGACGGTAAGCCTTATGGCGGTTACTATACCCAGGATGAAATCCGGGAAGTCGTCGCTTATGCAAAGGCGCGATACATCGCCGTCCTGCCGGAAATCGAAATGCCCGGCCACGCCCTGGCCGCTCTGGCTGCTTATCCTGAATTGGGTTGTGTCGGTGAGGGGTATCAGGTGTGGACACACTGGGGGATTGCCAAAGACGTGTTCTGCGCCGGCAATGAAGACACTTATACGTTTTTAGAGAATGTGCTGGCCGAAGTGCTTGATCTGTTCCCCAGTGAGTTTATCCACATCGGCGGCGACGAATGCCCCAAAGTTCGATGGGAAAGCTGTCCGAAGTGCCAGGCAATGATTCAACGGGAAAACCTCAAGGACGAACACGAACTGCAAAGCTATGTTATTCGCCGTATGGAAAAGTTCCTGAATGCTCACCACCGTCGCCTGGTCGGGTGGGATGAAATCCTTGAAGGTGGGTTAGCGCCCAATGCGACAGTGATGAGCTGGCGTGGCATGGAAGGCGGCATCGCAGCAGCATCGGCGGGGCATGATGTCATCATGTCGCCTGAATCCCACTGTTATTTTGACCACTATCAAGCGAAAGCCCGGGAAAATGAACCTCCGGCAATTGGCGGGTTTTTACCCCTGGAAAAGGTGTATGCTTTTGATCCGACAGCAGGTGTGCCGGATGACAAAGCGGGCCATGTGCTGGGCGGACAGGGGAATACCTGGACGGAATATATCCCCACCGAAGCGCAGCTGGAATACATGGTCTACCCGCGTGCGGCAGCGCTGGCTGAGGCGCTCTGGTTGTCACCGGATGGCCACGATTTTGCTGACTTCATGCGGCGTTTGCCCGGCCACTTGCAGCGCCTGGATCGCGTGGGAATTCGTTACCGAGAGCCGCGGTAGCTACTGTCAACTATGAATTGGGAATAGTGGGTTCTCCCTGTTCGTGGTCAAGCCAAACAATATTCCTACCAAACTGTGATGGCGTTGTTTGGGTATGTCGCGCATAATCACTACATAGTGCATCTCGTCATGGTTCGATCAAGCTGAGGACGACATTTGGACACGACCCTGATTCTCTTTGCCGGAATGCCGGGCAGCGGAAAAACGACCCTCGCACGCACTGCCGCCCGACGCTTGGGCATCCCAATTTTTTCTAAAGACCGGATGCAGCGCGTCTTGCGCGACCATAATCTGGCGGATGCGTCTACAGGCGACGGTTATTTTTTCATCCTGGACCTGGCGGACGAACAGCTTTCCCTCGGCCAGAGTGCGATTCTGGATGCCACCTTTCCGCTTGACCATTTCCGCCTGGTTGCCAGCGACATTGCATCCCACCATAGCGCCAAATTCTGTGCCGTCTACTGTTATTGTTCCGATGACGCCATCTGGCAAGAACGTATGACACGTCGTGTTCAGTTCGTGCCAAATTGGGAGCCGGTGGGGTGGGACGTGGTTTTGCGGATGCGGAACTATTATCAACCCTGGAAGGACAATGCCCTGTTCATTGACTCGGTACAACCGCCAGAGGAAAACTACGGGCGTGTCCAGGCGCACATCCAGAACGCCGGGTATATGCGTTACAGCCCGGTACAGCCTTCAGAAGAGTACTAAGCGTTTCATTGTTTAGCGAGTTCGGCCAGCAGCCAGCGATGTTCAGTCATAATGGTTTCCAGAAGTGCCATGTCGGCTTCTGCATCTGCTTCCAGCATCGGCATGCCAGGTTTTGTCGTCAACCATGTCGTGAAATCCGCAATGTTGCGTTTTCCTTCAGCAATCTGCACAATAATCGCCAGAGCTTCGGCTTCATCCCAGGCCACTTGCTGTCCGTTGACGGCTAACATGAAGATCAGCGCGACAACGGCAGTACGTTTGTTGCCGTCAGCAAAAGGGTGGTTGCGAACCAGCGAATGCAGCAGCGCCGCTGCCTTGTCAACCAGCATCGGGTAGGCGTCCTTGCCGAATACTGTTTGCATCGGGCGTCCCCAGGCGGCTTCCAGCAAGTCCATCGCCCGCACTTTGCGTTTTCCCTCAACAATTGTATGAATCGGGGAGTGAACGGTGACCTGGTCATTGATATAGACCATCTCATCCAAAGTAAGATAGCGCATCAGGTTTAATCCTCAGAGGGAACTGTGTGATGGGAAAGCCAGGCAGCGATAGCGGGAATATCGTGTTGATTCTGCGCGATTTCCAGCACAAAGGCGGCGATTTGCTCGTTATTCCAGGTTGGTAATAAGCCGTTGCCCCGCAAAAAACGAGTAACCGCCTGGGTTGCCGTTCGTTTGTTGCCATCGTAGAAAAGGTGATGCGCGGCCAGTGCGTGCAGCAGGGCGGCGGCCTTATCCAGCAGGGTTGGGTAAGCCTGTTCGCCGAAAGCTGCCAGCAAGGGGCGGGCGGCAGCCACACGCAGCAGGTGGCGATCGCGGACATCGGGCTTATGTCCCAATATTTTTTCTGCGATTTCGTATATTTCGGCGGGTGTTAGGAAAAAGAGATCAGGATCGGACATCTGCAGCGCACTTTGTGTCACTTTCCATTTTTAGGGAGGATTATATTGGTTGGCAAACAGATCGAAAAGGTGCTACCTTTGCCGACTTCGCTTTGCACATCAATCCACCCACTATGCAGTTTTACGATCATCTGGACAATGCTCAAGCCCAGCCCGGTGCCAGGCAATAACTGGGCTACCTGTTGCCCCCGGTAGAAACGATCAAAAATATAGGGGATGTCCTCTTCATGAATTCCCATGCCGGTATCTTCCACCGTGAGGCATATATGATTCTTCGTTTCATCCAGTCGGACAGCGATTTTGATGTGTCCTTTTGTTGTGTAGCGCACCGCATTACTGATCAGGTGCGTCACCATCTGCGAGAGGTGATTGTACTCTCCCAGGATAGGTGGTATATCGTCGTCCGGCTCAAACAGAAGCTGGACTCCATTAGCTTCTGCTACTTCTCGATAAGCTGAAACCACCGCTTGGATGACCTGTGTCAGGTGTACCGCCGCTAAAGTGACATGGGTTGGTTGCAGGTCTAGCCGCGAGATATCGAGCGCATTCTGGATAAAATCATTCAGGAGATCAACCTGGGTTTTCAGAGCGGCAATGTGATTTGGATATTGTTCCGGGGCGGAACGCTCCATAAGGTACAGGCGCACATTGAGGCTGGAAACCGGCGTCCGCAGTTCGTGCGAGAGGTCGGAGACGAATTTGCTACGTAGTCGATCGTATTCGGTCAGGCGCACATTAGCGGTCCTTAATTCGATGGTGCGTTCCTCAACGCGTCGTTCCATGTCATCGGCATGGCGCTGCAATTCCTCATATAACCAGGCGTTGTGAATCGCGATGGCAGCCTGGTCGCTGATAAGTTCCATCAGATTCAACTCTTGATCGGTGAATGGATGTGGGCTGTTGTATGAGATATTCATCACACCCCGAACTTTGCCCTGCATCAGTAAGGGAATCCCGACGATTGCTCCAGTGTAATCAATCTCAGCGTACAATTCATGGTTTTTCATATCCGGGATAACCAACATCTCACCGCTGCGGGCAACCCGGTAGGTGAGACCTTCGGGGCGGACTTCCTTAAATGGCTGTTCCTTCTTTTTGCCCTCCCACATGGCAGCGCCAAAGGTGAGTTTATCCCCATCGTACAGGAATATATGGGCATTTTTTGCTTCTGTCAGGGAAAGGGTATATTCCAGGATGACATCTAATACGGGTTGGAGTTCCAGGTGAGAAGTCAAGTACAGGCTGACCTGGCGCAGCGATTCGAGCTGTGAAACATCCAACCGCATTTGCTCGTGAAGCATCGCATTATGAAGTGTCAGGCTTGCCTGATCGCTCAACAAGCGAAACAGACTGATGTCGTGGGCCGAAAATGAACAGGGCTGGTAACTGTAAACGCTCAGTACCCCGATAACCTGCGTGCCAATTTTGAGAGGCAACCCGACAATAGCGCCGGAATAGCCGCTGGCTGTGCTGTTATCAAAGCGTGTATCCTGGGCGAGGTCTTCGACAACGATTGTGCTGCCAGTGCGGGCGACGGCATAATGGACACCGTTCTGGCGCGGTTGATACGCGGCATGAGTATGATTGCCAGAATGTATGAATGAATGGCCGACAGTCAGGGTGTCATTTTGATACATATAGATATACACGACATCAATATGATCGGATAGCTTCAAGGCACTGTCTAATATCTGGTGAAACACGTCCTCCAGATTCAACGATTTACTTAATCGCAACCCTGCCTGACGCAGCGATTCGAGGCGTACATTTTCATCCCGCGTATGTTCCAGTAACTGCGCTTGCTGGAGCGCCAGCGACACGCGAGTCGTGACTTCACTGGCGATGGCGATGTCCTCAGCACTGAACCGCTGCGGCACTTTGTCAGCCAGGTTTATGGTGCCGGTTAGCCGCCCGCGTACCTGTACTGGGATGTGTATATATGACCGGACTCCTTCTTTCTTTAAGAGCTTTTCCGAGGGCGTGAGTTCGACTAACTGCTGGATATCATCCACCTGGAAAACCTGCCCACTACGCAGTACCTCAATCCCCCGGACGAATGAGAAACGCTGTTCTTCCTGAAAATAACTGGTGGCTACGGTGCTGGCGGCACTGACAAAAGCCATGTTCGAGTCAGCCTCAAAGAGGGTCATGCTCACGTGATAGCAGGGGGTCATTTCGCGGATACGTTCAACTGCGGTATGGGTGACTTCCTGGGGCGATTCGGCGCTTAAGAGGGCTTTATCGAGCTGCCGTATAAGTTCCAGACGTCGCATATATCGTTGCATTTGCTCGCTCGCCTGCTGGATTATACGGAACTGGCGTTTCATGAGAATGTATAACAGCAGACCGGAAATCGCGACAAACAATACCCCTTTTGCCATTTGCCATGTGGTGACGTAGTCGAGGGATGGAACCAGCGCGGCGACAAGCTGATCGCCGATCCATATCCACAATGTCGCAAACACCAGGTAAATGCCAATGATTCTTCGACTGGAAAACATCAGAGAATATACGCCTCTTCACGTCGGGCAACGGTTGTTCAGCGGGCACAGAAGTCAGCAGCGGATTTTCCTGCCATCATCACACCGCCTGCTCCATCTTCCTTATGATTATAAAGGATTTCAAACCAATGTGCGATTAAGGCTTCTGGTCTGTTCCCGGGGTTGTGCGTCTCGTATAATGTGTTGTATCCAGGTCAACCGGGTGATCGCTCCTCTGCCTGTTCAGAGGGGAGGAAAGTCCGCACTCCATAGGGCGCGGTGCTGGCTAACGGCCAGGCGGGGCAACCCGACGGCAAGTGCAACAGAGAGGCGTATTGCCCCGTGTACGCACGGGGTGAGGGTGAAACGGCGGTGTAAGAGACCACCGGCGCGGGCAGCGATGTCGGCGGCCAGGCAAACCCCACCGGGAGCAAGGCCAAGCAGGTACATTGGGGCGGCCCGTCCCGCAAAAAGTACCGGGTGTGCTGCTTGACTCTATCCGGCAACGGGTAGGGCAGATAGATGATCGCCACCCCTTCGGGGGGACAGAATGCGGCTTACAGGTTGGCCTGGATAGATTTTGTCTTAATCATTGCTCCAGCATATCCGCAATCAATCCCTTACGAACGAAAAGCTCCCCGCTTTATCCGGCTCCACATTGGCGACTTCTGCTAACTCCACTACAACTGACGCAGCCTCCTATATCCTCACAATGGCGACATAACGGCTTCACAATTTCCACATAAGTTTGCCCCATCATCTCAATCAATACGACCAAACAAGTGTGTTCGCCCATGTAACCGGCGAACCGATGAGATAAGGAGCAGCGACCATGTTAAGGAAATTGATGATCAGCGCCTTCATTGTGGCGGTACTCGGATTAATCGCATTCAGTGTCTACGACGCCAGCCAGTCACCGGAAACGTCTCCGCTCGCGGTTACGGATACCCAGCAGGCGGCCCTGGCGGTACAGGCCACGCACCAGCCAGCTAACGCGGGCGGTGTCAATGCCTCTACCAATGCCAACCCGGATATGATGGCCCAACCGGTACAGGAACAACTTCAGCTTTCCACTGAAAACGTGGGCGACATCTGGCAGGCCACCGGCACAATCACGATTTTGGATGACTTCGGCATGACCATTGCAACGGACGAAGGTGAGTTCTACGTCGAACTTGGCCCGCCAACCTACTGGCAGGTACAGGGTGTCCCGCTGGCGGTAGACAGTGTTGTCACGGTGGCTGGGTTCAACAATGAAGGCCAGATTCACGCCCGCGTCGTCACCCTCGGCGAACAGCAGTTGGTCATCCGCACCGAAACCGGGCAACCATTGTGGTCGGGTGGCGTGGATAATGCTGGTGGTGCGAACCACACGACGACGGTAGACGGCACCGTACAACCGGCTGGCACCGGCCAGACCGAGTTCCAGGTCGCAGCGGACGATTGGGTGACGATTACCGGCACAATCAGCGCCGTAACCAATGGCGGCCTGACGGTGCAAACCCCCGAAGGTGATCTGCTCAGCCTGCAATTAGGACGCCCCGACTTCTGGCAGAGCCAGCAAATCACACTGGCAGTCGGTGACCCGGTTGAAATCCTCGGTTTCTGGTCTGGTACGCAGTTCATGGTCGGTGATATCACCAAGACCCTGACTGGCGAACATATCATCCTGCGTGACCCGAATGGGCGGCAGCTCTGGGGTGGGCCGGGACGCAACGGTGCCAGCAATGGGCAAAGCAATCGCCAGGGCAATGGTTCATAGTGAACGAGCGCGGTAGGGGGATGCATCAGACTGCATCCCTCATCCGTTACGCAATAGGAGCAAAATGAAAATGTCTACCATTGACCCTCGACCCGATCAACTCCCGCAGCGTGTGGCTGACTCGGTAAGCCGGGACGAATTCCCGCTCGATACCGAACGCTCGCGGCTGAAGTACGTCATGAATAACCTGATCCTGCATATTCACCCCAGCAAAGTCGCCCGTCCTACCCTCAAGTTCACCTATACCTGGGGACTGGGGGGTATGGCGATCCTGCTGCTGGCGGTTCTGGTCGGCACCGGCATTCTGCTGATGTTTGTGTACACGCCATCGCCTGATACCGCTTATAACGACATGCTGGCACTGCAAACCGATGTCAACTTCGGCCAGTTGCTCCGTAACCTGCATCACTGGAGCGGTAATCTGCTGGTGATAGTGGCCTTCCTGCACCTGCTCCGGGTGTTCTTCACCGGTGGGATGCGCCCCCCCCGCGAGTTTAACTGGGCGCTGGGCGTGGCGTTGTTGCTGCTGGTGGTTGGCGCGAACTTCACCGGCTACCTGCTTCCCTGGGATCAACTGGCATACTGGGCGGTAACTGTCGGATCAAGCCTGCTCGGTTACATCCCGTTCGTCGGGGAAAGCCTGAGCCAGCTTATCCTGGGCGGCCCGGAGGTGAGCGCGGCCACACTAACGAATTTCTACGGACTGCATGTGGCGATTATCCCCATGTTGATCTTCTTCATCGCATCATTCCATATCTGGCGCGTGCGTAAAGATACGCTTTCTATCCCGCGCAACCTGGACGAAGAACCCACAGGTCGTGTCGAGAAAGTATCCACGCTGCCCAACCTGGTGAGTATTGAAGTGGTCTTCGCGCTGGTTGTGATGGCCGGGCTACTGTTGTGGGCATCCTGGGTGAACGCGCCGCTGGAAGCTGCTGCCGACCCGAACCACAGTCCGAACCCGGCGAAGGCTGCGTGGTATTTCATGGGGTTGCAGGAGCTTTTGCTCCATTTTCATCCGGTCTTTGGCGCGATTGTTATCCCGGCGCTGGGTATGGCGGGGCTGGTGGTATTCCCGTACCTGCGCTTTGATACCGACTCGGAAGGTATCTGGTTCCGGTCACGAAAGGGGCGGCGTATGGCCTGGGTGGCCGCAATCAGCGCCCTGATTGTCACGCCGCTGCTGGTGTTGTGGGATGAATACGTCCTTGACCTGCCGGCGCTGCTTCCCGACCTGCCGACGATTGTGAGCAACGGGTGGATACCGCTGATCTTCGTCCTGATTTCTCTGGCCGCCTACTACTGGCTGGTGAAATGGTGGTTCAAGGCCACCAGAGACGAGGCGCGGCAGGCAGTTTTCATCGTGCTGGTTGTTTCCTTTATCATTCTGACGATTATTGGTGTCGCCTTCCGGGGTGAAGGCATGGCGCTTATGTGGCCCTGGGAGGTGATGTAATGGCAAGGACAGCGCGTAAACCACAGCAAGAACCGACCCGCCGTGACTTTCTTCAAATCGCCTGGGCGGCAACCGGCGCGATTACACTGGCGGTTGGCGGGGGTGTGACCCTGAGTTTCTTTGCCCCGCGTGTGATTGAGGGGGAATTTGGTGGTGTGTTCACTCTGGGGACGGCAGATGATTTTCCGCCCGGCAGCGTGACCCCGGTCACCAGTGGCCGGTTCTACCTAGTACGGCAGGCGGACGGCGGTTTCGTGGCGCTTTACCAGAAATGCACGCACCTGGGTTGTGCCGTCCCCTGGAACCCGGAAACCGGCAGTTTTATCTGCCCGTGCCATGCCTCGGCTTTCGAGATGGATGGTGAGGTGATTAACCCACCCGCGCCCCGCCCGCTGGATCGTTTCCCGGTTACGATCACCGATGGCATTATCAGTGTGGACACCGGGGAACGTATCGAACGCGATCACGCCAGCGGCGCAGACGCCGTATACGCATAGGAGGGCGATCATGAGTCGTAATCTGGCCTGGACAGGCTTTTTAGCAACACTATTGATCCTTGTGACGCTGGTGATGGCCGCGATGCGCGAACCGGCATTACAGGCGCGGGCGGAAGAAACCCAACTGATTACAGCGGTCACCGATGGTATGGATATTTACCTGGAAAACTGCGTTGTCTGTCATGGCGCAGCCGGGGAAGGTGTTGGCGCATACCCGGCGCTGGCACTTGCCAGCAGTATGGATGACGATGCCCTGTATAAGACGATTGAGCGTGGGCGCTTCAACACGCAGATGGCCGCCTACGGTATTGATGAGGGGGGCATCCTGAGTGATTCGCAGATTGACAGCCTGGTATCGTTCGTCCAGAACGTGAATTGGCGTATCGTGTATACCCGCGCCGAGGAACTGGATGTCCTGCCACCGCAGTTCGTGGCCGCGCCGGTTTCCGAAGAAACGCTAGTGCAGGTTGAGTCGCTGATTGGCGGAACAGCATTGGCGGACGGATTATCCCTGTATGCCGCTAACTGTGTCGCATGTCATGGGGCGAACCTGCAAGGCTCAACGATTGCGCCGACACTGAATACGGATGTCATCCGGCAGACTGACGGCTTCGAACTGGCGCGGATTATCGAGCAGGGCGTCCCCGGCACATTGATGGCCGGGTGGAGCAAAGCTTTAACTGGTGAACAGATTAGCACCCTGGTACAGCTCTTACAACGGTGGGATGAAGTACAAAATATGGGTGTGTCTGTGCCGGTTGTCGAGGCTGAACCGATTGATATGAGTCCGGAAGTTATCGCCAGTGGCGCACGCCTATTCAATATCACCTGTACCTCGTGTCATGGGGTCGAGGGGTACGGCTCCCCGATGGCTCCGGCGTTGAATAACTCCCTGTTCCTGACGACGACCTCCGATACGCAGATTCACCAAATTATCGCGATGGGCGTCTCTGGAACGATCATGCCGGCCTGGAGTTCACGGCTGGGCGATGCGGAAATCAACGCGCTGATCGCCTATATGCGAAGCTGGGAGGCCGACGCGCCGATCATCACGCAGGCGCGGTAAGTGGCGGTTTTCACCTGGGGAGGGCGGCAAACCCTCCCCTTTCTGTTAGAATGATGGTATTGCTTTCTAAGCCCTCCTCAGCCCTCCTTCAAGGGGACATACGTCCCCGTCTCAGTCGCCGTAAACGGGGCGGGAACAACCCCTCCCCAGCCCTCCCCGTAAACGGGGCGGGAGTCGGGTCAGCCGGGATCAACAAGCCTCTTTCGCTGGCGGGGGAGATTTAGAGGGGGTGCTAAGGCCAAAGCGATACAAAGCGCAGTTACCCTGAACGTGGGGTGCCCCTACGGAAAATTGGTACATCTGCACTATACCTGACAACAAATCGAGCGTTAGAGATCAACCATGAGCAAGAAAATTCTGATCGCAGACGATGAACAGCATATTCTGGATACCCTGGGCGCGTATCTCAAAGCCGAAGGGTATGAGATTGTGACCGTTCATAACGGGCGAGACGCGGTGTTTACATTTCGTCACGAGAATCCCGATATGGTTATTCTGGATGTGATGATGCCGGAGATGAACGGCTGGGAAGCGGCGCGACTGATCCGGCGGGAAAGCAGTGTGCCACTGTTGTTCCTGACCGCCCGCGTGGATGACATTGACCAGATTACCGGTCTGGAAATCGGGGCGGACGACTATATCACCAAGCCATTCAGCCCGCGCGTGGTGGTGGCGCGGGTGCGGGCACTGCTCCGGCGAATGGACTCCTCGCTCTCCCCGGAGACGCAGGTCTGGCGGGTGGGCGAGCTGGAACTGAACGTACCGATGCGGACGGTGACTATTGGCGGGAAACGGGTCGAGCTGACACCGAGTGAGTTCATCCTGTTACAAACACTGATCGCACGCCCTGGCCGGGTGTTCACACGGATGGAACTGCTCGACTACGTGCAGGGCGAGGCTTACGCTGCCTATGAGCGCACGATTGATGTTCATGTCAAGAATCTGCGAATCAAGATTGAAGTTGACCCCAAGACGCCGGAATATGTGGAGACGGTATATGGGGTTGGGTATCGTATGAGGCCGGAAAATGAATAGACTGTGGCTGCGGCTGGCACTGAGTTTCCTGATCGTCACCTGGCTGGTGGTGGGCGTGGTGGCGCTTATGGTCAGCGCCTCGGTGCAGTCGAATTTCAGCGATTACGTTCTCAAGACCAATATCGCCCGATTCGGCCAGGACCTGGTGGCGCAGGTCGAGGCGTATTACACGGCCAACGGCACCTGGGAAGGCAGCGGTACACTCCTGCCGGAACGGGGCGGGGGTAGTGGAAGTGGAGGCGGGGGTGGGAGTCAAGAGGTGCGCGGCGCACAACTCTTTATCGCGGATTCGGGCGGTATTGTTGTGGCGGCTACCCAGCCCGATTGGGTCGGACAACCGTTAGCGACGCTGGGCACCACCCGCAATATAGATATCCGCGTGAACGGGCGACTGGTGGGCATCCTGGGGGAGCAGACGCCTGGTTCGCTGGTGATTGACGAGGCGGAACAGCAGTTCTCGCAGGAGACGACCAGTGGATTGCTGTTGACGGCGCTGTTTGGCGGGGTGGCGGCGTTCCTGCTGGGCATCCTGGTTTCGTACAGTCTGACACGTCCTCTACAACGCCTGACTGATGCGGTGAGCGACTGGACGGTTCATGACCTGGGGCAGCAGGTGGTGGTTTCCGGGACGGACGAAATGCGCCGGATGGCGGGGGCATTCAATACGCTCTCCGGGCGGTTGGGGGAAGGCGAACAGGCGCGGCGGCAGATGGCGGCGGACATCGCCCATGAACTACGCACGCCGGTAACGATTATGCGCGGCCACCTGGAAGCGATGATGGACGGGGTGTACCCGCTGGATACGGCGCATTTAGGGGTGGCGTATGACCAGGTTCTGCACCTGAACCGGCTGGTGGAGGATTTGCGCCTGTTGACGCTGGCCGAAGCCGGGCATTTACCGCTGAACCAGGCACGGCTGAAACTGGTAACGCTCATCCAACAGGCGGCGGAACGCTTCGAGCCGCTGGCACAGGACGCGGGGATTACGCTGGAGGTGGAAATCCCGGATTCTCTTCCAGATGTATACGCCGATTCACACCGATTGCTCCAGGTGTTCGATAACCTGTTGACGAACGCGCTGCGCCATACGCCGGAGAAAGGGCGAATCGCGGTTCGGGCGAAACAGACGGCGGACACGATCAAGGTCAGTGTGTTTAACAGCGGGCAGCCGATCCCCCCGGAGCAGGCGGCGCGGTTGTTCGACCAGTTCTGGCGGGCGGACGAAGCCCGGAAGCGGGACGCAGGGGGCAGCGGCCTGGGGCTGGCGATCAGCCGGGAGTTAGTGCGGTTACACGGGGGCGAGATGGTGTGTGAGCCAGCGCCGGACGGGGCATGTTTCACGTTCACGCTGCCGGTGGGGAAGTAGTTGTGAGTCGTCAGTTTTCAGTGTTCGGTTGTCAGTTGTTTGGTGTGTGTGCCGGTGTTTTGTTGCATTGGGAGGCATTTTTGCCGCAAATTGCCTCATAAAAGGGTGTTCTGGGTCAGTCAACAAGGGAAGAAACGGGGCATTTTTGCCGCATAGCGGATTTTTGCGGCAATTGCAGCGATTGCAGCAATCCTGGTTGTCAGCCGTCAGGGGTCGGTTTTCAGGAAAAGCCGTGAAAAGCTGAAAGCACCGAGTGAAAAGTGCTGAGGCATGGGGAAAGACATCTGACACAGGGCGATTGCATCAAAATGGGAATTTCAATATGATGTACACTTCTGGCTTTTTTACCCCCTCTAAATCTCCCCCGCCAGCGGGGGCGACTTGTTGATTCTGTTTGACCAGCCCCCTGCCCGTTTGCGGCGACTGAGACAGGGATACATGTTCCCTCAATGGAGGGTTGGGGAGGGGGCAGAGAAGGCTTTTTTATAGAGTGAATTTGATGCGATTGCCCTGACATCTAACACCCTGTCACTAAAAACGGATGGGCTACAAGATTACTATACTCCATTTGCGGGCAAAAAGGGTGAATCTTTGTTCGAACATTTGTTCAGTTTTGGCGGGGTGGGGTGGTCAGAATCCAAGATTAAGACAGGAATTCATGCCGGATAACCATCGTAAAAGTCATTGTTAGTTAGTCTGATTTGATTTGTGACCACCCCTCATATAATTAATTCTATCAGTCACTTCTCTTATTCACCCAATTGTATTCAAGCCATAGATCAAAGGAACCATCAGCATGAAAACTATGGCTGAATAGCCATAAATGTGCATGTCTCTTCCATGACGGAAACCCCACTTATGTGAGATGATACTGGCGATTGACCGACTGATGATTCCAACAGCGAAGAAGTGAGTTGCTATGAACGCATTGGAAACCGCGACAACTAAACTAAGTAGGAAAAGGACCTCTAATAAGGCAAGTACATATGAAATTACTTTGCTTTGCGATAAAAAATAATCGAACCAGATTCCGCTCGCTAAAAGGGTTAAGCCATAAATTGCCCCTACAAAACCCATGCTGATAACTGCGAAAACCCTATTTGATCCAAAATTGTTTCCAAAAAATGTGTAGTTGTCAGTTATTGTCATTATCGCCAACAAACAACCTAATCCTAATGTAGCCATATATTCTTCTATGCTTCCATGAAGCAGCTTGTATTCTCTTTGAAAAGATTCACCAATGGCTTTTCTTAACGACTTGTCCCGCATATCCTTGAATGGCTGTATAAAGAAAGCAAAATTTGTACCAAGAATAATGCCAGCATACACAGCCCCGATTTCATAAGCTAACTGTTGATTGATGGATTGCACGAATGCGATACTTACAAGCATCAATAGATTAGCTATCAGGAAAGAAATGAATTTCATCCTCGATTTCACTTCAGAGGTCTCCTTGAATCATTTCCCTTCTTAGTAATGAATATAGGTTACTAGAGCATAAACACCAGCGCAATTGAAACAAATAATGAGGGAAGTACTTATGGGTCACGAGTTTGTTCTATGCAAGCTGGTTTTTCTGCCGATCCCAACCCGCCCCCATGACAATCAGCACGGCTTTGGCCTGATAATTTCCCCTATTTTGCCGATGTATGCCCATGCGGTGAAAGGTGCGTTAAAATAGATAGATTGTTCATCGCAATACTGCGTTTTTCATATGATACGTTGATACGGAGGGCGACGCGCCTATGAGTATCAGTCACTTAGCTCGATCTATTGGAGAATCGGCCACGCTTAAGCTGAATGAGCGGGCCAAGCTGCTGGCCGACCAGGGGCAGCCGGTCATCCACCTGGGCGGCGGGGAGCCGAAGAATAAAGTCCCCATCACGGCGATTCTGAGTTCCACCGCCAAACTGACCGCCGGGGATGTGAAGTACGTCCCGACTGACGGCACGCCCTCACTTAAAAAGGCAATTATTCGCTATACCGAAGAAAATTACGGCTGGCTGGTCGCGCCGGAAAATGTGATCGTCTCGTCGGGCGCGAAGCAGGCGCTGTATAACGTGCTGGTGTCTATCATTGATCCCCAGGACGAAGTGATCGTGCTGGCGCCCTACTGGGTGAGCTACCCGGAAATGGTCAAGATGGTGTATGGCCGCCCGGTGATCGTCAAACCGGAAGACGGCACATTCCAGCCGCGCATCCAAGAGATTGAGCAGGCGATCAGCTCTTATACCAGGGCGATTGTGGTCAACAGCCCGAATAATCCATCCGGCTTTGTTTACAATGCTGATTTTATCGCTGGACTGGTCGAACTGTGCGAGCAGCGCGGCATCTACCTGATTATGGACGACATCTACCACAAGCTGGTGTTTGATGGTATGCGCCCGCCGTCGCCGTACCAGTATACCGATAAGAACATCGAAACCAGCAAAATTATCGTCATCAACGGCGTCTCCAAGCTGTATGGCATGACCGGCTTCCGCATCGGCTGGACGATTGCCAACCGCCCATTGGTGGAGGTGATGAAGAACGTCCAGGCGCAGACAACTTCCTGCCCGGCGAATGTCTCGATGGCGGCGGCGGAGGGGGCGTTGAACGGCGTGCAAAGCACCGTCGAAAGCCTGCGGCTGAGTATCCAGAATAACCGGGATGTGATGATGAATGAACTCCGGGCCTTTTCCGCGCTGCGTATCATCAAACCGCGTGGGACGTTCTACTGCCTGCCGGATTTCCGCGCTGTTGGCAATAGTTCGGAAGAACTGGCCGAGCTGCTGCTCAGCCGGGCGCTGGTTGTCACCGTGCCGGGTAAAGAGTTCGGGGCGGAAGGCCACCTGCGGCTGAGCTACTGTGGCTCGGTGAAGGACATCACCGAAGGCATGAAACGGATACGTTGGGCGCTCGACCCCGAAGCACCGAATGAGATTTATATTGGTGATCGTCGTATGGTGAGGGACTGGCTATGAGCAATAACCTACTGAACATCAAGACGCCGGCACAGGATCAGGCGAGCGCCCTCAAGGGCGATTTCGGACTTGACGCGCACGGCCTGACGAACCTGAATACGATCTACTGGAATCTGCCGACAGAAGCGCTCTATGAGGAAATCACGTTTCGCCGTGAGGGGCAGATCAGCAAGATGGGGCCGATGGTGGTCAATACCGGCAAGCACACCTCACGGGCGGCGGCGGATAAATTCATCGTGCGCGAACCAACCTCAGAAAACCATGTGTGGTGGGGCGAGTACAACCGGCCTATCGCGGCGGATAAATTCGCGGAAATCTTCAGCCGGATGCAGGGCTTTTTGCAGGGCAAAGACGTGTTCGTGCAGGACTGTTTCGCAGGGGCGCAGCCGGAATACCGCCTGCCGGTGCGGATCGTCTCGGAATACGCCTGGCACAGCCTGTTCGCCCGCAATATGTTCATCCTGCCGCAGAACCGCGATGAGTACCGCCAGCATGTCCCCGATTTCACGGTAATCTGTGTGCCGTCGTTCAAAGCCTACGAGCCGATTGACTCGACTCGTACAAGTACATTCATCGTCATGGATTTTGAGCAGCGGCTGTGCCTGATCGGTGGGACGGCCTACGCGGGCGAGATCAAGAAATCGGTCTTTACCGCGCTCAACTACCTGCTGCCACTCCAGGGTGTGATGAGTATGCACTGCTCGGCCAACATGAGCGAGAGTGGCGACACGGCGCTGTTCTTCGGGCTTTCCGGCACGGGCAAAACGACGCTATCCGCCGACCCGACTCGCGGGCTGATCGGTGATGATGAGCATGGGTGGAGCGATGAGGGCGTGTTCAATATTGAGGATGGTTGCTACGCCAAAGTTATCCAGCTTTCACCCAGCGCCGAACCGGAAATTTACGCCGCCAGCCACCGTTTTGGCACGGTTCTGGAGAACGTGGTCTACGACCCGGTGACGCGCCAGATTGACCTGGATGATGACCGGCTGACCGAAAATACCCGTTCTTCCTACCCGCTGGAATACATCGCCAACGCGGTTCCCAGCAAGATGGGCGGGCATCCCAACCATATTCTGCTGCTGACGTGTGACGCGCAGGGCGTTATGCCGCCGATTGCACGGCTCACCCCTGACCAGGCGTTGTATCACTTCATCTCCGGCTATACGTCGAAGGTGGGCGGCACGGAGGCGGGTGTGGGCGCACAGCCGGAAATCACTTTCAGCACCTGTTTTGGCGCACCTTTCATGGTGCACCATCCCTGGGTATATGCCAAACTGTTGAAGAACAAGATTCTGCACTATGGTTCGACCTGCTGGCTGATTAACACCGGTTGGGTCGGCGGGCCGTATGGCGTGGGCAAGCGCATCAGCATCAAGTACACCCGCACTCTGCTGAATGCCGCGCTTTCGGGCGTGCTGGATAACGTGGACTACTACACTGACCCGGTGTTTGGTTTTGCTGTCCCGGCGGCGTGCCCCGGAATCCCGGAAGACGTGCTGTTCCCGGCGCGTTCGTGGGGGAGTGAGGCTGAATACTGGAATATGTACCGCCAGTTAGCGGCGCGTTATGCAGGCAATTTCAAGAAGTTCGCGCCTGACTGCCCGCCGGAGCTGGTGCAGGCCGGGCCAAACCTGGCGGACGAGCGGGCCTAGCAACTAACGGTAAGATCGCGTTTACGCGCTACCTCATGCCATCCGAATGGGGGAGAGTGTAACGAGGTTTCGTACAGGTTATCAGCTCAATGACGAGGCAGTGAGTTCCAGCTTGCTGCCTTTTTGCTTTCCTCACTTCTGTCTATCCATTATCCACCGGTATGAATCCGGTAGTAAATCCGTCTAAAATTCACAGCCCATTCACAAATCTTTATGCAATTCAGGTGAACAACGTTGATATGATTTGGGGTGTATACCAAGAATCAACTTTGTATTCATCTAAAAGGCACTGTCCATGAGCAAACACAATCCCAAGCACTATCTCTTGATTATCAGCCTGATACTTTTCGTAGCAACTTTTACTGGAACTGCCACACTGGCACAAGAGGGGACACCGACACCTACCCCTGAAGCTACCCAAACCGAAACCCCCGCAACACCTACCCCAGAACCGGCTATCACGGTGACACCCGCTACTAACCCGGAAGACGCCACTGAAACCCCGACGCCGGTGGTGACGGAAACCACGCCAGAAACCGAAACCCCCGCACCAGTGGTGACGGAAACTGAAACGCCTGTACCGGCAACCGAAGAAACCGTCACGCCAGACCCCACCGAGGCGACGGAGGTCCCGACAGAGGCCGCACCATTACCCGAGGCGACGGAAATTGTTACAGAGGAGCCCGCCGCAGCGCCAGCCGAAGATGTTGAAATTGGCATCATGGCATTACAGACATTTTGCCAGATGGACATTTCCGACCTGGGCGATAACGACCCGTTTACCTATGAATTTTCGGCAATTAACGCCAATAATATTGCGTCCTTCTCCTGGGATTTAGGTGATACGACGACTTCTACTGCGCAGACGGTCACGCATACTTATGCCAGCACCGGCAGTTATACCATCACGCTGACGTGTGTACCGAACCTCGGCAGTGACATCGTCCTCACCGGCAGTATCTCCATCAGCAGCGTGCCGGTTGCCGATTTCTCGTTGACTCCGGGCACCGTCATCACCGGCCTGCCGCCCTTCAACATCAGCACGGTCAACCAGAGCAGCGGCGGCGCACTCAACTATGCCTGGGAAGTCACGGACGATGTCGGTACAGTCCTGCTGACCAGCACAGATGAAAACATCAGTTATTCATTTCCAACATACGGGACATACTGGTTCCGTCTGAACGTGACCGATGGCGCGGGAGTTACGTCCGGCGCTGTCCAGTCAGTTGTTTTTAATGCCCCGCCACCCAGCGCCAATTTCACCCTGACCCCCACCGATGGCACTTCGCCGCTGCTGGTGACAGTAGAAGGCGTTGATCTAGGTATGGGGCCAATCACGAACTGGTCATTCGATTTTGGCGATGGCAGCCCGGTTGTCGCCGGCCAGGGGCCACACACGCACACGTTTACACTGGTGAATCCGGCTGTTCCGCAGTCCTTCTTCATCACCATGTCATATTCCGGCCCTGGTGGCAGTGGTACATTTATCCGCGAAGTTGGTCTCTACCCGCCGTCTGAACCGGTCAATGCGATTTTTACCTGGCAAAGTATGGGAAATGTGCCAGGCGGTGTAGAAATCTGCTTCACCAACAACAGTACCGGCCCGGTGACGCTCAGCAAGTGGGATTTTGACGGAGACGGCACGTATGATGAAGTGAACAACGACGCAGTTGTTTGCCACGTCTATCCCCTGGAGGGCACGTTCCTCGTACGGCTGTGGGTTGAAAATGCGGATGTCTCCGCTACCTCAACCAGTTCCGAACTGGTGACTGTGATCGGTGCACCGGTAGCCGCCTTCAGTGTTATCCCTGGCACGACGATCACCTGGGGATCAACGATTGACCTGGACAGCAGCGCCAGCACCGGCGTCATCACGTCCTGGTCGTGGGACTTTAATGGCGACGGTGTTGAAGACAGCAGCGTTGACAACCCGACCGGCATCACCCTGGCGAACCTGGGCAATAACCCGATCCGCCTGACTGTGACCGGCCCTGGCGGGAGTTCCTATACCGAGGTGATTGTCCTGGTGGCACGTTTGGAGATCACCTGCAATTTCACCGGCACGTTGAACGTCCTGCCCACCGCCGGGGCGCAGACCTACCAGAGCGTGATCGGCAATGATGGCGGGCGTGCTATCACCTACAATTGGACGGTGACAGGCAGCAGCGCTTCTCTGCCGCTCACATTCGGCACGCAAGACATTTCTATGAACTGGGCGACAATTGGCACCGGCTCATTTGTGGTCACGCTGGAAGCCAGCACCGCCGATGGCTCGAACTGCTCCACCAGCAAAACCGTCACGCGCACCTGGCCGGCGCTGGATTGCCAGATGAACGACAACCTGACATCACCGCTGTTCCCGGACGGCAACACCTATACTTTTAATGCTGACGTGCAGAACCTGAATGGCCGCACAGTCACCAGCTATAGCTGGTCGGTGGATGGGGTTGACCAGGGCGTGGGCGCTGCCAGCTTTAACCGTGTGTGGCCGCCGAGTACAGTCACACCGCTGACCGAAGTCATTCGCTATGATGTCGTAGTGGATAACGGCGATGGCACATCGTCAAGCTGCTACGAAGAGAAGTCCGTTACGGTTGATTCGTACCCGAATCCGACGTGCCTGATTACGACCAACCTGCCCACGCCACTGTATCCTGATGGCAATACCTATACATTCACAGCCAATACCAGCAACCTGTATGGGCGAACTGTTGTTGGCTACGAATGGTACATTGGGGGCGTGGCACAGGGCGTCAACAGCGCCACATTCACCCGTTCCTGGTCTGACTCCGTGAACGATCCCGGCAGTGAGGTCATCAGCTACAGCATTATCGTGGATAATGGCAACGGCACTCAGTCCGGCTGCAACGACGATGAAAATGTCACGATTAACACCTGGCCGGGGCTGACCTGCGGCAGTATCACCGGACAAGCGAACCCGATTCCGCAGACACCGAACAATATGACCCGCAATTATAATTACACGGCCAATCTCAACGGCGTGGCCGGGCGTATTGTTACCTATAGCTGGGCGGTCACAACCAGTCCGACAATCCCATCACTGACCACCAATCCGGTTAACGTGTCCTGGCCGGTGGGCGATGCCTCCCTGAGTCCTGGGACGGCGCAGAACCTTAGCGTGGTGGCGACGGTTCACAACCCGGACGGCACAACCGACACATGCAATATGAACCGCAACGTGAATGTGCAGGTGCCGCGCCTGGTGTGTAACCTGCCGCTGGGCGATGTCACGCCGGTGGTCAACGAAACCGTACCCTATACCCGGGACGTGACCAACGTGTATGGCCGCAACTTTGACAGCATGTTGTGGGAACTGGAATTAAGCGACGGGGCAGGCGGGTGGACGCCGGTCACAACGGGCATAACCGATGCCTTTAGCTATACTTTCCTCACTCCGAATCTGACTTACCGGCTGCGCTATACGGCCAGCGTGGACTACCTGGATGACAACTGTACATCCAATTGGCAGACGCTCAACGTCACCGGCGCGGGACAGAACTTCTTCTGTGATGCCTTCCCTGGCGGCGCGAATCCGGTTGACCCCGCGACCAACTACAACTACACCGCTGATATGGATAATGGCAACAACATTGACCTGAGCTATACCTGGGTGCTGGTCGGCCCCAGCGCGGCCAGCCGCACATTGGGCAGCAATACCAGCACCGCCAACGGTCTGATATCCAGCCCAGGGTTTGCGGGGGCACTGTTCAGCCCGGTAGGGAACTATACGCTGCGGGTGGATGTGGAAGCTGTTAATAATACCAATCCGGCATTACCCGGCTACAGCGACTACTCCTGTTCAATGAATTATCCGTTGGTTGTTGGCACGCTCAATGTCAACTATACCTATGCGGATAACGGTGGCGGTGCGCTCAACAACAACGCAGTTGAAGTTGGACAGCAGATTTGCATCACGAACACGTCCAACACCAGCCTGGGTGACATCAGCCAGTTGACTTACGACTGGGCGATCAGCGGGAACGCGGGCGACAACAGCCTGGGTATCACCGGACACAGCGGCCAGCAGCTCCCCGGTTGTATCAGCTTCAGCCAGCCCGGCACATATACGATTGGCCTGACCGGGACAAATGACTACCAGGGCGATGCCAGCTTCCAACGGAGTGGCAACTATGGTGTGACGTTCACGGTTTACGGCCACCAGAGCATCACCATAACCCGCTCAAACCAGACCTTTGCCCCGGCGACTGTGACGTTCAATGCCTATGGCACGAATATCACGAGCAATTACAATTGGCAGTTCATCAATATCGGTACGGGCGCAACGGTTGGAACGAGAACCGGCGCGACGGTGAACCAGTTCTTTGGCGCTTCGGGGAACTACCGGGCGATTGTCACCGGCTCTGGCCCCCTGGGGACGACCAGCGCGATGCTGGAGTTCACCCTGATTGACGCCAGCCAACTGCGGGCGGCCTTCACTCCCTCCATCTATGGTGGTGTCGCGCCAATGACGGTGTGCTTCACTGATAACAGTGTCGGCACCAACATCCAGACCTGGAGTTGGGACTTTGGCAACGGTCAGACCCTCGACTATACCAGCGCCACTATACCCGGGACTATCTGCGCGACCTATACTACTCCGGCCACCACTTACACGGTGCGCCTGACGATCAGCAATGGCCTGCTGACAGAAACGGCAACTAATACTGTGCGCGCTTACAGCCTGCTGGAAAGCAGCGCGACCTTCAGCATTACGCCTGACGGCAGCGCCCGTTACTGTTTCCTGGCCCAACTGACCGGCGACCTGGTGGTTACGGGATGGGAATTTGGCGATGGTGCAACGGACGGGGCGCTCAACCAGACCTGCCACACGTATGCGGCTGCCGGCACGTATATTGTGCGGATGCATATCGAAAATGGCAGCGGTGAAACCGGCACGGTTGTCCGTACTGTCACCGTAGACCCCACTGGTGGCGCAACACCGAATCTGTCCGCTTCCGGCAGCTGCTCGGCAGCCCGTTCTGCGACTTTCCATGTCACGAACAGCGGCGGCGCGATGACGACTGCCGATCAGGTGACGATCCGTGATAAGGATGGCAACATCGTGCTGATTGATGCACTTCTGCTGGGTGCGGGCGAGTCGAAAGATTTCGTCGTGAGCAATCAGTCGGGCGGCGTCTCGTTCTCAACGGTTGACTATAATCTGACCGCAACGACGACCTGCGAGTACCCGCCAGACGTTCATGTCGAGGCGACCTGCAACGGCAGACTGCCACAGTTCACGATTTCCAATAATGATGGCCCGATGATTGCTCCGCAGACCTATGAAATCCGCAATTCATCCGGCACCGTGGTGGACAGCGGCTCGTTCCAGATGGCACGCGGTGATGCCCCGATCATCGTCTCTGTACCGGCGGGTAGTGACTTCACCGATGAATACACGTTCGTGAGCAATGGGGCAGCGGGCAATTTCAGTGTGGCGCAGCGCTGCGGTGACGCGGGCAGTCTGAGCGTGACATCCTCTTGCAGCGAACCGGTAGGCTTCACCGTGACCAACACCGGCGCGGCGATGCAGGCTGTCCATACTTACCAGCTTATCAGCGGCAGCGGGGCAAACCTGACCCCGGCCAACAACCTCTTCCAGCTTGGCGCGGGCGCGAGCCTGTTCATTCCCGCACCGGCAGGCGCTGACCTGAATGCAGGGCTGACCTTCAGCACGAATTCTCTGTTTGTGACCGCCTCGGCTACCATGTTATGTGGTACAGGTGCAGGCAGCACCGTCCCGACACCGGCTCCTGAAGTCACCAGCCTGACGAGTGCGCCAGCAAGTGATGGTATCAACGCGGCGTGGCTGCGCTTCAACGGTCTCTCTACCGACATCCTGAATCTGCCGGCCTGGGGTGGCGTGCCGACCTGCGGTTATAACTGCCCGCCGTTCCGTCTGTATCACACCAACGAAACCGGCGACTGGGAAATTTTCCGGTTGGACGGCGCGGACGCGGCCAGCCGCCAGTCGTACCGTGAGAACCTGACTTTTGGCGAAGGCGAGGATGTGCGGGATATGTCGCCCAGCCTGTCGCCCAACAGTGCCTGGATCGTATTCACCAGCAACCGTGATGGCAACTGGGAAATCTATGTTGCCTCAACTGCCGGCGATCGGGACAGCGTGCAGCGCGTAACCTATAACACTGTCGCTATTGATACTGACCCGGTCTGGGGGCCGAACAACTACGTGGTGTTCGAGACCACCCGGCACGGCCAGTGGGATCTGTACATGGTGGATATGTCCACCGGGCAGGAATATCGCCTGACGGACGACCTGGCTGACGACATCAATCCATTCTGGTCGCCGGACGGCAGCAAACTCATCTTCCAGAGTAATCGTGTGGAGAACCCGGATGATGAGCGGAAATGGCAACTCTACGAACTCGACCTGCTGACGATGAGCATCACCAAACTGAGTGACGGGCAGAGCGTGGATGTTGACCCGCAGTACGCCAACAGCGGCCAGCAAATCGTCTACCGTACCTACCGTGATGACAGCGCTAACAGTCAGATCGCTATCATGAATGCCGATGGCAGCGGCGCATACACCATCACCGCCCTCGGTGAGGATGCGACGAATCCGGTCTGGTCGCCCGCCGACCACTATATCGCCTATCAATCGAACCATGACGGCGACCTGGATGTGTATGTCTATGAAGTGGGAACGGGCGAAGTCCGGCAGCTTACCAACAACGTGATTGATGACTACGCGCCGACCTGGTTGTGCGGTGAAGACCGGTTGGTCTTTACATCCGACATCATGGGCAGCCCGGACATCTTCGAGGCCGATGCGCTGCCCATCGTTGAGCCGTCTATCCTGGTGGAAGAAGACGCTGACCAGATGACGTTTGAGGACTGGCTCGACATCTATCCGCAGAACTTCCCGGTGGAAGAAAACGCCAGCCGCGAGGGACGGACGATCCTGGGCAAGTATGGTGAGCAGACGGTCTTCCTGCAACCGGATACCAACCTGACCCCGGTTGATCTGTCGCTGGACGGCCTCATCCGTGAAGACTGGGGCGAGATCAACACATGCCCGGCACCGGGTGAATCATAGAAGCTGTAAGCCAGGAAAGCGTGTAAGCGCGCTTTCCTGCCTGTATCATGAATGCCAGAACGCTGCTTACCCTCAAGCTCCGGGGTCGGCAGCGTTCGTTTTTTGCGTTATTCCGCCAATAAAGAGAGCGGGCATAATGCCCACTGCCAGCCAAAAATCAGGCGCACAATTGCTTATACCCGTTGGTCGAGAATGACCTTGGCGCCATCAAAGTCGAACCGGAAGTCCATACGAGTTAAGCCCTGGGTATGCAAGCCTTTTGTCACCGCGTCCTGGTATTCTTCGTGGCAGTAGAGCATCAGGAAGCCACCGCCACCCGCGCCGGTAATCTTGCCACCCAGCGCCCCATTTTTGCGGGCGGTTTCGTAGGCCAGATCAATCTGGTTGTTGGTGATGTCACTGGTCACGCCGCGCTTTTGCAGCCATGACTGGTGCAGGAGATCGGCGAAATCGTCCAGGCGACCCTCTTTCACCGTATCCACCATCTGCGCGCCCAGCGCCTTAATGCGGTGCATTCGTTCCAGGGTGCTGGCGTCCTGTTGGTGGCTGGCCTTCGATTGCGCGGAAAGAATCTTCTCAGAATCGCGGGATTTTCCGGTGAAGAAGAGCATCAGGCGGCGTTGGAACTGTTCCATCACTTCCGGCGCTACCTCCAGGGGGTTCACCTGGGTGCCATCTTTGCTGAAGATGATATGCTTGAGGCCGCCAATGGCCGAGCCGTATTCGTCCTGCTTGCCGCTGGGCAGCTTCATCTTGTTGATTTCGATGTCGCAGGCCATCTCCGCGATATCGCCATTGCTCATGGCCTGCCCGCGCCAGGCAGCCAGAGCGGTAATCATGGAAACCGCCACCGCGCCAGAGCCACCCAACCCGGTGCCGGGCGGAATCTGCGAGGCGAGAAAGACATCCGCACCGTTCACACCGCCAAATTCTCGGATGACGGCTTTTGCCAGGCCGAGTTCACCATCCGTCGTGAATTCGCTGCCGCTTTCGTGGCGATAAAACACACGGAAATCGGAAGACATGACCTGCAGGGCGTTTCCCGCACCATTTGAGATAAACGTATAGATATAGCGATTGATCGCCGTGCTGAGGACTGCGCCTCCAAACTGATTATAATAGGCGGGCAGGTCGGTGCCGCCACCGCCAAAACTGATACGCACCGGGGCGCGAGCGATAAGTAACAAAATCCCCTCCCCTATAACAGATGATTATGATCAAACACGGTCGGTTGGCAAGCATGACTGCCGCACGATACCGATAACTGATGAGTCAGATGTAGCTACCTCTTATCGTACCTTACTTCACTTAATCATGCCTGGGGATTCTAGGGCAGCCTAAAAAAATACACTAAAAAACTTGTGAATACTTTATCAAACAGGCGTAAAAACAGCGGGTTTTGCCCGCTGTCTTTGCTTTATTCAGATTGCCGGCGCTGTGTATCTCAGTCGCCAGCGCCGTCCGACTTGTTGTTCCCGTTCATTGAGCTGGCGATCTGCTGCACCATTGAGGTCAGCTCCATCGGCAGGATGAACTTGGTGGAGGGACTCTGGCCGACAGACCGCAGCATATCCATGTACTGTAGCGCCATCGTTTTGCTGTCTATATCCTTGGCCGCCCCAAAAATCGCCTGGAGCGCAATGGCGAAACCTTCCGCCCGGAGCTGCTGGGCCGAGCGTTCACCTTCGGCCTGGAGGATGGCGGCCTGCTTTTGACCTTCCGCCCTCAACACGGACGATTGTTTTTCACCTTCGGCCACCGCAATCGCCGCTTCGCGCTCGCCGCTGGCGCGTGTAACTGTTGCCCGGCGTTCACGTTCGGCGCTCATCTGACGGTTCATCGCGTCCTGTACTTCACGCGGGGGTTGGATTTCACGGATTTCGACGGTTGTGATCTTCATCCCCCAACGTTCGGTCACTTCGTCCAGTTTGGTACGCAGTGTATCGTTGATTTGCTCACGTTTCGCCAGGACATCGTCCAGGCTGATGTCACCGATGACGGCACGCAGCGTGGTTGTGGCGATATTGACCGCCGCCGCGACCACGTTTTCGACCTGGAGTACCGCCCGCTTGGGGTCAATCACCCGGTAATACACCAGGAAGTCAATCGCAATCGGGGCGTTATCCTGCGTGATTGCCGTCTGTGACGGGATGTCGAGAAACCGTTCACGGACATCCACCCGCCGCGCCTGCTCGATAAACGGGATAATGAGTACGATGCCCGGCCCGCGTGTCCCGGCATACCGCCCGAAAGCGAGCACTACCAACCGCTCGGTTTCCGGCACGATACGGATCATGCGTGAAATGATATAGAACAGGAACAGGACGATGAAGACGACGAGAATCAGCGTCCCTTGTCCAGCCAACAGGTCTTCCATGTTAGTTCGTCTCCTCTATATTCTGGGGCGCTTGCTTATGCTTGACGCCATCTACGAGTAATTGTAAGCCATAACGTTCAAGGACAACCACGTCCTCGCCAGATTTCAGCTTATGGTCACTGGAAGCTGTCCATTGTTCGCCGCGCACATTGACGGTGCCGACGAAATCGCTGCCCACCGCGCTAAATGCCTTGACGACACGCCCATAGGCACCGATCAACTGTTTATCATCGTCCACAACCGCCGTATGTTCACGGGCTTTAACCATAAGTGGCAGCAGCACCAGGCGGTGGTAGAGAACGGACAAGCCGATCATTACCAGGATGAGTACCCAGGAGACAGTTACGCCGTTGTGGAACAGCATGAAACTACCCAACGCCTGTAACACCAGCCCGCCTTCCGCCACTCGCGCCCAGCGTGGACTGAGAAAAGGGATCATCAAAAAGCTGATGACGCCCAGCACCAGGATGATCACACCCGCCCAATTGGTCGGCATTCCGGTGAGTAGCACGATGCCGCCGACAACCGACACCAATGAAACCAGTTCAACAATGCCGGTACCCGGTACATACGCGGCGGTGACACCCACCCACAGGCCGAACAGCAGGATCAAGTAGACAATGTTCGGATCGTACAGAAGGGTTTCCATCGTTTACCTACTGTCAACTCTAAAACAGGGGCGGATACCCCTGTAACGACTATCACCCCTTATTATACCCGAAAATCCGCCCGGCGAATCCTCACTAATTGGGGGACAAAACGCGCCGATTCCGGTGTTACTTATCGTCATCATCTTTACCGGTGAGGCGCTTAGTCAGGTATCCGCCTAGCAGGCTGGACATGACGGTATTGCCGATCTCCTTCATGGCACTGTCGCCTTCGTCCCACTTCCGGTTCACGCGGCGGTTAATCCACTGACTGTAGGAGTCGGAAGAACGGATCAAGGCGGCTTCCAGGGCATCCCGATCCGATTGGGCCAGGGCGCCGCGCATTTCATGCAGGGTTTCGAGCAGGTTATCCAGATGGCGCAGCAGGTTATCCCGGTTATTCAACCAGGTATCGCGCAGATCATCGGGATGCGTGTCATATAGCTGGCGGGTGAGCCGCCCAAAAGCCGGGTTGGTGAGTCGCTGGGCGTCGCCCCAACCGAAACTCTTTTGTGCGGCATAAAAGGCCGCCACACCCAGGAGCGCTGGCAGACCTTCGGTCAATGCCACGATGCCATCGTGTTCCGCCGGGTCAACAAAGTGCGGTCTTGCGCCCAGGAGGGTGGAGAAGTCCGCCGCCAGTTCCACCGCTTCCTTGACACAGGTCGCCGCCGGCATGAGCAGCATACTACCTTTGTCAAACAGGTCTTCTCTGGCGTGTTGGGTGTCGTCCAGGCCGTCAAACAGGTAATCCGGGTTAATTACCGGCGTCATCCCAACCAGATGAACTTCGGCGGGCAGATATTGTTTCGCCCAGGCCAGCGAGGGCAGTTTGAGGGGTGAAAAATCGAGAATGACAACGCCGGAGCGCAGTTCTGCCGCCAAGTCACGGTAGGCGGTCTGCATATCGGCATACGGCAGCGCCAGCACGACGATATCCCGATTCTGTACCGCATTGAATAGATTTGCCTCGATCTTGTCTCCTATCCCGGCTTTAACCGCATCTTCCCGAATGCCGCCGCGCGGATCGGCCAGGGTGATCGTAAAAGCATGCTTGGCGTCCTTCCTTGCGTTATACCGCTTGAGCGCCAGCGCCACCGAAGCGCCCTCGCGCCCCAGGCCAAGTACCGCTACTGATACCGCTGCCATGTGTCTGTTCTCTCCCATGTCTGTTTTCAGATTCTATCCACAGCCTGCCAGGATGGTTCATTCTTCGATCATGGCGCGTACCGGGTCGAATCATTTCCTTATATGCCGCCAATCATACCCGAAAAGGCCAGCAGATGGCGACCTGTGTTAAGGAGTTTCTAGGATTTGTGGCTCACGCCGCGCCGATTAGCTCTCGCGCAGATCCACCGAATCACACCGGGCCGGTGTCGCGTCGTCGCCGGATGCCATGTAGTAGAAGGGGCGTGGGCTGCCAGCGGCGTAGTTATAGCCGACGAAGTGTTCCCCGTTGGGTGAAATGGCGTAGACGGTAATCCCGCTGTCCTGGTCGCGGTGGTATCGGATGTCCGCCAGGGCTTCCTGCACGGCTTCTCTTACGGTGCGTCCCATCTGCATATAGGCCACCACAATGCGTGCCATGCCGGAGCGAATGGAGATTTCGCCTACCCCTGTGCAGGCCGCTGCGCCGTAACGATTGTCGGCGTAAAATCCTGCCCCGGCAATCGGGCTGTCCCCCAGCCGCCCCGGATACTTCCACGACCAACCGCTGGTGCTGGTCGCCGCCGCGATGTCGTCGTGCTGGTCGAGCGCGAGGTACACGGTTGTCCCGCCGGAACGGGCGCTTTGTTCACGAAAAACCGTTTCCATGAGCGATTGGTCGGGCCTGGCCGGGTCAAGGCCGTGCTCCTGACACCACGCCAGCCAGTTTGCGCGCATCTTATCGGTGAGCAGTTCACCCCGTTCCGCGCCGATTTCCGCCGCGAACCGCGCCGCGCCATCCCCTACAAGGAGAACATGCGGCAGCCGGGTCATCACGGCATAAGCGATGCTCACCGGGTGGATGAACCCTTCCAATGCACCCACCGCGCCGCTGGCCCGGTTGCGGCCATCCATCACCCCGGCGTCCAACTGCATCTGTCCCAACGCATTCGGGAAACCGCCGCGCCCTACGCTGTCATCTTCAGTGTTGAGTTCAACGGCGCGGATACCCTGTTCAATCGCCGCCAATGCGGATTGGCCTTCGCGCATCAACTGCCAGGCAATCGCCGTCCCACTGTTCTTGAAATCTGCCGCTACGAGTAGCATGATCTGTCCTTTGTGTTGAAGGCTGAATAGAAGCAATATTATTTTACCGCCACCGACATGCGTTTATGCTATACCATTATATTGTCCTGGCGAAATGGGACATTGAACGAAAGGAGCAGTTATGACTCGTCTGGAAATCGCCGTTTGTTCGCTGGATGAGGCGCTGCAAGCCGAACAGGGCGGCGCGGACAGTATCGAACTCTCGGTTGACCTGGCGCACGATGGCCTGACGCCGCCATTGGAGATGGTGGCGGCAGTTTGCCGGGCGGTGGGTATTCCGGCCCACGTGATTGTACGCCCGCACGCCCGTGACTTTGTATACACGGATGATGACATCAGACACATTCTTGACCATACGCGAGAGTTTGCCGCGCTGGGGGTCGGGGGGATTGTCTTTGGCGGGCACACGGCAGCGCACGCCCTGGATGTCACGCTGATTCGCCGGGTGGCGGAAGCGGCGGGGGATGTGCCGGTTACGGTTCACCGGGCGCTCGATACCTGCGCTGACCCGGATGCTGCTCTGCAAGCCCTGGTGGGTGTTGTGCCGCGCATCCTGACTTCCGGGCCGGCGCGATCCGCCTGGGAGGGGCGGGAAGGGCTGCGGCGCTGGGTGGCGCAGTACGGCAGTCACTTTGAATTCGTGGCTGCGGGCGGTATCAGGCTGGAGCAGGCGCGTGATCTGGCCGCTTATACGGGCGTTCATACCTGTCACTTTGGCGGGGCGGCGCGGACAAATGGCGTGGTGGATGCTGGCAAAGTGCGGGCGCTGCGGGAGCGTCTCCAAAAGACACACAAATCTTAATCTTTTCGTCGCCCGTCATTCGTGGCAGGAATGTCGCCAATCGTCTATACTCAATTCCAGTGGGGCAGTCACTCAACGGGGAATGGTATGGCGAGTGTTTTTATCAGTTACCGCCGCAGACCAAGCGCGATTCTTGCACAGTTGATCGGGCGTGATTTACGGGAACAGGGCATCGAAGTTTACCTGGATGTCGAACGTATGGAAGGCGCGGGTGTGTTCCCGTCTCGCCTGATGGATGCGATTGAACAGTGCGATGTGTTTGTCTGTCTGGTGGGTGATACCACCTTTGAATCGGACTGGGTGCGACGCGAGATTGAACAGGCGCACCGCCAGGGCAAGCCGATGATCCCGGTTTTCCAGGAAAGCTACGAGCCGATTCCGCTCGATCAAGCCCCGACCCGCTACATAAAAGAACTGCTGGAACATGATGGCGTGCAGGTATTTGACATCAAGAATGTCTATGTGCCAGCGGCCATCGCGCAGTTGTCGCAGATGATCGAAAATACGGCGGGCTGGCACCAGGCACCCACTAAAGAAGCCGAAATGCCCAGCCAGCCTATCCTCAATATTGATAATCTGAGCGGGCAGACGATTGCCGGGTATGCGGTGTTGGACTTGCTGGGGCAGGGCGGGATGGGAGCGGTTTATCGTGCCCACCAGACCAGTCTGGGGCGTGACGTGGCGTTCAAGGTGCTGACCCCGGCGCTGGCATCCCAACCGGATTACGCGCACCGCTTCAGCCGGGAAGCCCGGACTTCGGCAGCGCTGGAACATGCGCACATCGTCCCGGTACATGATTACGGCACATTTGGCGGGGTGAGCTATGTCGTGATGCGGCTGCTCACCGGTGGTTCGCTTGCCGAACGCCTGTACCAGGCTCAGGAAAATGGCGGGGATTTACCGCCGTTGAGCGAAAGCGCCGAAGTTATAAAGCATCTTGCGAGCGCCCTGGATTATGCTCACAGCCGGGGCGTGATTCACCGTGACATCAAAGCCAGCAACGTCATGTTTGACGACCAGGGCAGTGCTTTCCTGGTGGACTTCGGTATCGCCAAGCTGACTCACGCGACGACAGGCTTGACCGGCTCCGGCATGGTGATCGGCACGCCATCGTATATGGCCCCGGAGCAGTGGCGCGGCGAAAGCATCACCCCGGCCACCGACCAGTATGCTCTGGGCGTGCTGGCCTACTCGATGGTGACCGGGCGGCTGCCATTTGAAGCGCCGACGCCCTTCGCCCTGATGCACAAACATCTCAATGAAGAGCCGACCCCGCCGCAGTTCTGGCGCGAGACACTGCCGGAAAATATCAAGGCGGTGCTTGACCAGGCGCTTGCCAAGCACCCGCGTAACCGTTTCCCTTCGTGTACGGAATTTGCGGCGGCGCTGGTTGAGGCGGTTAAGGAAAGCGGCGAAATGCCCAGCGGCTTTTTCCGCAGGCCGCTGCGGGGGAAGGCGGCGTCTCCGGTACGCCCGGTAACGCCAACAGCAGGGAAAGCGCCCACGCCGACTCCATCGCGCAAGCCGGCTCCCACTCCAGTACCGGCTGACGCCGATCTGCCAACGATTACCCCGCCGCCCATGTCAGGCGCGGGAACCGGGCAGAGTACCGTTCCGCAGCCCGCCCAGGGGCTTTCTCCGGCGGCCACTGGCGAGACGACGTGGGTGAGTCCGCTGCGGGCTATTGGGAGCAAGCCGCTGGTATGGGGGGCGGCCATCATCGCCTTGTTGATTATCTCCGGGTTGGTGCTGGTGGTGCTGCCACAGGCCAGCCAGCAGCAGGCCGCCGGAGAGACGGCGACTTCGGTGGCGGAAATTGCGACAGGTACAGCCGAGGCGCTGGCACTCCAGCCAACGGCCACCGATACGCGCACCGCGCTGCTGATAGATACCGCCACAAAGACGGATACGCCCACTGCAACGCGCACTACCACGCCGACTGTGACCAATACGCCGACAGATACACCCACCGCCACGCCTGCCACGCCAATTGCTATCGCTTTGCGGAGTATCCCGCTGCGCGGCGGCCCTGGTTTGAATTACCCTCAGGTAGGGTCACTGGTGTTAGGCGAGCAGCTTGACATTATCGGTATCAGCGAGGATGGCGGGTGGTATCAGGTGCTGATGGTGGATGGTTCGTTAGGTTGGATGGCGGTTTCACAATCCGACACCTATGGCAATATCGCCGCTGTGCCTATTGCCCTGGCGCCGACGAATACACCAACCAACACCGCCACGCCTACCAATACCATGACACCAACGGCCACCACAACACCGACGGATACCGCGACACCGACGCCGACATCCACCGATACCCCTACTTCAACGCCAACCCCTACCGCTACGCCAACGGCGACGGCGACTTCAACCCCCACCGCGACGGTCACCCATACGGCGACATTTGCGTTTACAGCGACACCGACGAATACTATCACGCCGTTCCCAACGAATACCGCAACCCGCCCGGCGCTGGTCAGCTGTCCGGGTGCGCTGCCGTCACAGTTGTATCCGGGCGCAGCGGGCTATGTGCGGGACGAAGACCGGCGGGCGGTGAATGTGCGCAGCGGGCCAGGCGTGGACCGGGAGCGGATTGACCAGATTCAGGTGAATGAAAACTTTACGGTGATTGACGGGCCGACCTGCCGCGATAATCTGGCCTGGTTCCATATTCGTTATGGCGGCGGCGCGCTGGATGGGTGGATTGCGGAAGGCGATGACTACTACTTTGTCGCGCCGGTTGGCACGCAGAATACAGGGCCTGCAAGAACACCTCCGCCGGATGGTTATGTGTTATCGGGCACATGCTCCCGCGTGCTGATCGAAGATAACTTCACGGGCGGCACGTCACGTAACGACTGGTTCCTGGGAACCGGCAATCGCTCGGTGATGGAAATGGTGAACGGCGCGTATGAACTGCGTATTGGCACCGGTTCGGGCAGTAATCCGACAACCTGGGGCAGCCTGCGCGGGTTCATTTTCAGCGATGCCCGCATTGAAGCGGTAGTACGGGCGTCCAGCTTCAGCCGTACTCCGCCCCTGACTCGTACCGGCCTGTGGCTGCGCTACCAGGACGAAAACAACTTCCTGGCCTTCATGATCCGCAGCGATGGACGCTACTGGATTGCCCGCTGGTCGGATAATGAGTACCACGAACTGATTGAGGACTGGACGGCCAGCGCCGCCATCAACATCGGGGATAATGCTCTCAATACACTGCGGATTGACAGCACCGGGAATACCTTTGACTTTTACATCAACGGGCGCTACGTGGACAGTGTAACCGACGCGACCTGGCCGGATGGACGCCTGGCGTTTTTCGGTTCGTCGGACGATGTGCCACTGTCGTTCGATATGGACTATATCCGTATCTGCGCGAGATAGATGACCGCATCGCGTTTTTCCTCTAATCCCGGCCCTACGGAATGGCCGCAAACTGCTGATGCTGTCATTATTGGCGGCGGCCCGGCGGGGACGGCGGCGGCCTGGGCTTTAGAGCGAGCTATGCCGGGGCTGCGAATCGCCCTGATCGAGCAGGGCGGACAGCTTGGGATGGGTGCGTCCCTGGGGTCACTGGAGAATTTCCGCACCTGTTGGGCAGCGCCGTGTTTGGCGCGGATGATGCAGCGCAGCCTGAACGTATTCCAGAATGCCGACCAAGAACTCCACCCCGGCGCGACGGCGGCCTTAAGCCGCAAACAGCAGGGCTACCTGTTCCTGGCCTTTAGCGAGCAGGGGGCGGGGGCGCTCAAGCGGGATGTCGAGCATCTGCACGACTGCGGCTTGGCCCACACCGAATTTCTGCCTGCGAACGAAGTTCACGCCCGTTATCCCTGGCTGGGCGAGCGCGTGACCGCCGCCAAGTATGACCCTCATGCCGGTTGGCTGGATTCCAACGCCCTGATTTACGCCTTCGCTCACAGTACCCGGACGACGCGCTTTCTGCTGGATGTGCGCGACGTGCGGATTGTCGTAGCAGGCGGCAAAGTGGCCGGTGTAGCGACAACGAACGGGATGATCGCCGCGCCGCTGGTGCTGATCGCTGCCGGAGCAGGGTCGCGGGAGGTAGGGCGCACCGCCGGAATCGAACTGCTTATCGTCGTGCAGCCGCGCCAGAGCTTCACCACCCCCTGGCGGCACGCGGCTTTCCCCGCCGATAGTCCCTGTATCATCAGCACCGCGCCGTTCCCGCATGTGCGCCCGGAAGCGCGGGAGGGCGCGATCTTCGGTTGGGAATACCGCTGGAACAGCCGCCCGTCGCTGCCCGGTGAGCCGGTTCAGGAATACCTGACTGAACCCCGCTGGCCGGTGGAGCAGTTCAAAGACCCGCGTTTCCCTTCGGTGACGCTGGCGCTGCTGGCACGGCAGTTCGATCACCGGGCGGGCGAAGGCTTCGCCGACCCGCGTTACCTGCGCGGCATCGCCCACCGTGCCGGGTATTATGTCTCCCGCGACCATACCGCCGCTTACCGGGTGGATGCGAACGGCGTGCGGCATCCCTACCACAGCCAGCGGGCGATACTGGATGGCTGGCCGGGCATAGACGGCCTGTATTTATCGGTGGCGCATGTCGGGCATGGGATTATGTCCGCCCCGGCAGCCGGGGAGATTATCGCGGCGCGGATGCTTGGCAACCCGCTGCCTGACCCGGTTTACGCCGATTTCAGCCTGTCCGCCGCTTACGTGGAACACGACGCGGGGGGATTATCCCTGCCGCTGTAGAGCACACACGTTCGACATCACCCTCCGCGCCGCGCTTGCTCATGTCGCGGCTCTGGCGGCGGGGTAGCCAATATGGGATAGGCTTATGCAAATTTTCTATAACGCACTCTATTTTTACTTGTTTTCTTGCGGCTCGTCTTTCATTGCTTTTGTTGGTGTTGCTGCTTTTCTGCGTATACGGTATCGCCGGATTTCGATCAAATCCTTTCTGATTCTGTTTGGTATCGTGATTCTTGTTTTTGTCATAGCTGCCTTGCTTTTTGGCAGTGTAGGTTACGAATTGCAAATGGCTATTATTGAGCCGTATGTTCAACAAGCATTGGATCAGACATGTGGGCCGGGTGTCTTTCAGGCCAATGAAGGACGCTTTGGTAACACATCCGCATACTACTACTGGCGAGCAGATGCCAGCCCGGCTGAGTGTTATTATAATCGTAAGGAATGGGTGTGCAGCTGTTCTTAGGTACGGGGTGAAGAATCAAAAGTGGGACTCTCGATAGGGAATCCCACTGATTGTCTACTGCATAACCGCCATTGTTACGCGGGCGGCGCTTCCTCCACCGGAATGTCATCATCTTCCACTTCCAGGGTGGTCAGCAGCAGTTCGTCGCTTTCGCTCACCCCGGCCTGCACGATGCTGGCAAAGGCGAAGTCCCCGGAGAGGATGCCGTCGGAGAGCGCGTCTTCGAGTTCGTTCTGGATGAGGCGGCGCAGCGGACGCGCACCGTATTCAGGGTCGTAACCCTTTTGGGCGAACCACTCGCGGGCTTCCTCAGTGATTTCCAGCGTAATCGCATGTTCCACCAGGCGCTCGCCAACCTTCTTGATTTCCAGGTCAACGATCTGCTTGATCTCCTCCCGCGTCAGCGCACGGAATACTACCGTCGCATCCACACGATTGAGGAACTCTGGCCGGAAAGCGCGGCGCAGTTGATCCAGCACGTTTTTGCGCATCTCGGTATAGGTTTCCTGGTCCAGCCGCGCTTCATCACGGGGGATATCGAAACCGAGGGAGTGATTGCCCTTGATGACCTCCGCGCCGACGTTGCTCGTCATGATGATGATGGCGTTGCGGAAGCTCACGGTACGCCCGCGAGCGTCGGTCAACTGGCCCTCCTCCATCACCTGGAGCAGCATATTGAAGGCTTCCGGATGGGCTTTTTCTATCTCGTCAAACACGACAATGCTGTACGGGCGGCGGCGGATGGACTCGGTGAGCTGCCCGGCGTCTTCGTAGCCCACATACCCCGGGGGCGCACCCACCAGGCGGGCAACTGAGTGCCGCTCCATGAATTCGCTCATGTCGAGCTGCACCAGTGCGTCTTCGCTGCCGAACAGGAATTCAGCCAGCGCCTTGGTCAGTTCGGTCTTGCCGACCCCCGTCGGCCCCAGGAACATGAACGACCCAATCGGGCGGCGCGGGTCTTTCAACCCGGCGCGGGCGCGGCGCACCGCCTTGCTGATCGCCAGAATTGCCTCATTCTGGCCGATGATGCGCTTGTGGAGGTCTTCCTCCATGTGCATCAGTTTCTCGCCTTCTTCACCGGCGATGCGTGTGACCGGGATGCCCGTCCACATGGAGACGACTTCGGAAATATCCTCAGCGCCCAGGCGGGGCTGGTTGGTTTCCCGGTTCCAGTTCAGCTTCAGGCGGTCAAGCATGACCCGCAGTTCGTCGTGCTGGCGGCGCAGCAGTTCGGCATCTTCCGAATTCGCGTCGTCTTTTTCCAGAGCGCCCAGGTCATCTTCAATCTGTTCGATTTCGATCTCGGCTTTGCGTACCTGTGCTGCTTCGGGACTCTTGTACATCCGCAGCCGGGCAGCGCCTTCGTCAATCAGGTCAATCGCCTTATCCGGCAGGAAGCGATCCGGCACGTACCGGGCGGAGAGATTGGCGGCGGCTTCAATCGCCTCGTCGGTGATTTCGACACTATGATGTTCCTGGTAGGGGATTTTGATGCCCTGGAGGATTTCAATAGTTTCCTCAATCGTCGGCTCATCCACCAGAATCTGCTGGAAACGACGTTCCAGCGCCGCATCACTTTCGATGTGTTTGCGGTACTCATCCAGGGTAGTCGCGCCGATGCACTGGAGTTCCCCGCGAGAAAGCGCCGGTTTCAGGATATTGGCGGCGTCCACGCTGCTCCCAGCGGAGCCTGCGCCCACCAGCATGTGTACTTCATCAATAAACAGGATACTGTCCGAAGACTTCAGTTCTTCAATCACGCGCTTGAGGCGTTCCTCAAACTGGCCGCGATACATCGTCCCGGCAACCAGTGACCCGACATCCAATTGCAGTACCCGTTTGTTCAGCAGCTGCTTGGGCGTTTCGCCCTGGACAATCCGCTGCGCCAGACCTTCGACAATGGCTGTCTTACCGACGCCCGGTTCGCCAATCAATGCCGGGTTGTTCTTGCGGCGGCGGCTCAACACCTGGATGACGCGCTCGATTTCCGTCTCGCGCCCAACAACCGGGTCGAGTTTGCCGTCCCGCGCCATCGCCGTCAGGTCGGAGGCGAGCTGGTCAACCAGCGGTGTTTTGTTATCCGCCTTTGATTTAGGGGCGGATCGCTCCTGGCCGGTCTGTGAAGTCTGCATCGGGCTTTCCTGCAAGACCCGGCGGGTCTGTTTGCGGATGTCATCCGGGCTGATGCCCAGACGCCTAAGCACGTCAATAGCGACTCCATCGGTCTGACGAACCAGCCCCAGGAGCAGATGCTCAGTGCCGATATAATGGTGGCCCATCCGGCGGGCTTCATCAACCGCCAGTTCCAGGACACGCTTGGTACCGGGCGAGAGATCGAGGTTCGTGGTGCTGGTTCGGGTGGATGCCCGTGTCATCTGCTCGACCAGGTCTTCTACCCGGCGCTGTTCCAGACCCAGGTCACGCAGTACGCGCCCGGCCACGCCGCCATCTTCTCGCAGCAGCCCTAACAACAAATGCTCAGTGCCGATGTAGTTATGCTGGAGGCGTTCGGCTTCTTCTTGTGCCAGACTCAATACCTTCCGCGCCCGCTGGGTGAAACGCTCCATCTTATTGTTTGGCACGGTTCCAATCCTCCGTTAATCCGTGACGAATCAACCGCCACAACATCAGTTACATGATAGATGCAAAATCTTGATTGACCGGATACACCGGCCATACTACAACAGATGAAGCGATGGGGTAAAGCATAGCATATGTCACGATCCCACGCTTTAACTCTAAAATAGAATCTTACCAGGAGTCTGATACACAGACACCACTGGCATTTTAAATTTTACCAATTATACCAGTAGACGCCAGTGCCATTCATCTGAAGAGCATACATAATCCATTAGAATCCACTCAGAAATATTACAAAAAGCCAATTCTAACAAGCAAAAAGGGGTAGCCTGTCTTACAGCCCCCCTTATGACCGGTTGATAAGCCTGTACAGACCAGGCCTACTGACCAACCATGATTATTCGTTGTCGTCGTCTCCGCTGAACCAATCCAGATCAAGATATTCGGCGGAATTAACACGTTTGAGGCTTAACCCCAAGCGCCGCTGCTCAATATCCATTTTCACAACACGCAGTGTCAGCGTTTCATCGTCATTGACGACTTCACGCGGGTGGCTTACGCGCTGGTCAGAAAGCTCTGAAATATGCACCAGACCTTCAATTTCGGGCAAGTCCACCAGGCGAACGAAGGCGCCAAATTTAGTAAGTTTGGTCACAACGCCCTGTACCAGTTGGCCGATGCTGTAGGTCGTGGCAACAGTATCCCAGGGGTCTTCTTCCTGGCGTTTCATACTGAGTCCGATGCGCTTGTTATCCGGGTCCACGCTGATGACCTCGACCTTGACCTCCTGGCCGATAGAGAGGAGATCGCGCGGGTGGGTCACATGAGCCCAGGACATTTCGGTGAGGTGAACCAGCCCTTCCGCGCCTCCCACATCCACGAAGGCGCCGAAATCCACGAGACTCACGACGCGCCCGGTACGGACTTCGCCCACACGCAGGTCGCTAATCAGGTTTTCCTTGCGACTTTCACGTGATTCACGGGTGGCCGCCCGTTCGGAAAGGATCAACCGGTTACGTCCCCGGTCAACTTCCATCACCTTGACGGAAATCGGTTCATTGACCATCGCACCCCAACGTTCTTCCGGGGTTTCGCCCTGCATTTCGCGCCGCCGATCCGGGCCAATCTGACTCTGGGGGACAAAACCGCGCACCCGCCCAAAGCGCACAATCAGGCCACCTTTGTTGTAACCCGAAATGCGCCCTTCGTACACCTGCTTGCTCTTGACATGCTCCTGTGCCATGCGCCAGTCCTGTTCTTCCAACGCCCGGTTGAAAGACAGTACCATATTGCCGTTCACATCACTGGGATTGACGACATAAACTGGGATCGTCTCCCCCTCTTTGAGCATCTCCAGTGTTTCCCGGTTCATGCGCTCCAGTTCACGACCAGGGATGACTCCCTCGGTCTTGCTGCCCACATCCACATACACAGCAGTGGGTGATGTCGCGGTGATCTTGCCGTCCAGCATGTCACCACGCTTGGGCATATTCACTTCCGCTGCTTCTTGTCCCAGCCAGCTCCCATCAGAGGGCGCTGCCTCCCCGGCGGTATCAACAACCTGCGATTCGGCCTCGGATGTGTCTACTTCCGCTTCTGCCGCTGGTGCATCTGGCGGCAGGGCTTCCGTTTCGTCCGCATCCGGTGTAGATGAGGCTTTAGCAGGTTCCGGCTCGCCAGTGCTGGTGTCGGGCGCAGTATCAACTTGCGTTTCTTCCGACTCGGCGGTTGAATCAGTGATTTCCACTTCTTCGGACTCGCCCAGCCCTGGTAAATTTGAATTCATGACGGTCTATAATCTCCTGTACACCTGGGTACAGGCGCGGATTATACCCACTGCGCTGCAAAGAATCAAACAAAAAACAGAGCAATTCGGTACATTTCATCAGACTGGTAACAAAACGAGAATAATGCCCCAATGGGGGAAGTGCCAATGGGCAAGCCCGCCAGATGATTTCATAGGGCCTGCCCACTCGATCAAGCTGTTTGGTGCGGGCGTGCTGGCTCAGAATCGCCGTGCCAGAGATGCTGCATTTCTTCGCAGGTTGCCAGGAGCATATCCAGGGACCCTTCAGCTTCAATCCGGCCATTCTTGAGAACAACAATATGGTCAGCCCGGCGCAGGGCAGCTTTGCGGTGTGATACCACCAGGCACGTGACCCCTGGCCGCTCGAAAACCCGCTCCCAGAGATAGCGTTCGGTTTCCACGTCCAGGGCACTGGAAAGATCATCAAAGACCAGAAGCTGTGAGTCGCGCACAAACATGCGTGCCGCCGCCGTCCGTTGAATCTGCCCGCCGGAAAGCTTTACACCTTTCGGGCCAACGATGGTATCCAGGCCGTGTTCCAGGTTTTCCATATCCGTTTCCATGACAGCAGCACGGATCGCAGATTCGATTTCGGCGTCCGTTCGCCCCAGTCCCATCAGGATATTATCGCGGAGCGTGTCGCTGAACAGGCGTGGCACCTGGGCTGTGTAGGCGCTGCGGGGTGGCACGAACCAGGTATCCGGTTTGCCGACTGGTTGATCGTTCCAGCGGATTTCCCCTGAATCTTTGGGCAGTAGACCGAGGAGTACCCGCAAAAGCGTAGTTTTGCCGGAGCCGATGCGCCCGGTTATTACCGTAAATGAACCGCGTTCCAGGCGCAGGTCAATTTCCTCAATGCCATTCTGTGTGCCGGAATAGTGGAAAGTCAGCCCGGAAGCCTCTACACTGTGCAAGTGGTCGGCTGCTGTCAGCGGCGGGTAAACCACATCCGGGAAGCGGCCATCCATATACACCGGGCTGAACTCGGCTAATGCCTCGTTAGGTGCGCCTTCCATCAAACGCCCCATACGCTCTACCGAAATGCCAATCTGCTTATAGCGAGCGACCAAAAGTCCCGAAAACGCTGTCAGGTCACTGATATATTCCAGATAAAAGATGAACAGCGCCAGGTCGCCGACGGTAAACACACCGCTCCGCATCGAACTCCCCGCGACGATCAGGATAACCCCGGTTCCCAGGTGAACCGCGTTGACGAAAATCGAATGCAGGATTTCATTGAACAGGCGGTCTTTCACCGCGACTCCGCGGCGGCTCTCATTCAGTTCCTCAAAGTGCCGCAGCACGCCTTCCTCAGCAGTAGCGACTTTGATTGCCTGGACACCGCCAAAGGTTTCACCGATGAAACCGGCAATGATCCCCGTCCATTTACGGCTGGCGCGGCGGTACTTCTCGATCTGGCTGGTGGCGGCATTAGCGATAAAACCCACTATCACAAATGGCACTAACGCTAACAGTGTCATTTCTGTACTGATACTCAGCATGACCGTAATCGCCAAGGCCGAGAAAAACACCATTCCCAGAATGTCATTAATCCACAGGGCGAACAGCGGAATTTCAAACACATCCCCCCGGAAACGGCTGATTGCTTCACCGGGCGAATCCGGCAGCGCCCGCGCTCCAGGGCGTTTGAGGATGTAGCTCAAGAGGTTCTTCCGCAAAAGTGTCATGGTAGAGACGAAAAATGGCACATTCGTCAGGATCAATCCGAACGAGCCGGCTTCTCGCGCCATCTCAGCGATAAGCAGCAGGACGACGAGCATCCCCAGGCCGAATTGGGCCGGTGCATCGCCCGTAACCAGATTGAAGAACTCGCGGATGAGCAGGCCAGGCGCTTGCGCCATGAGCATTAACAAGAGCATCGCCAGCAGATTGGGCACCCAGAGATAGGGCCGGAAGCGGATCATGCGCCAGATGAGCTTCCAGGTTGCAATCCGAGGGAGCTTTGAATCGTCGTCCTGGGGGATTGTTCCATGCAGAGTCGCGCTATCGGTGGTCATGCCAGCACTCCTTCCAGGCCAGTTTGCAGCAGGCTGGCGAAGCGAGACGCCGAGTCCTGCGCCAGCCATTCGCGTTCCCCGTGTTCGATAATTCGGCCATCTTCCATAATCATGATGCTGTCCGCCCGCTGCACGGTACCTAAGCGATGGGCGACGATAATAGCGGTACGGTTTTGCAGCAGTTTACCCACTGCCCGTTCAATACGCTGTTCGGTGGCCGGGTCAAGCCGTGATGAGGCTTCATCTAAGATGATTAGTCCTGGGTCGCGCAAGAATACCCGCGTGAAGGCCAGGAGCTGCGCTTCACCAGCCGAAAGACTGCGCCCTCCGGTTTCCAGGCGGGTATCCAGTCCTTCCGGCAGGGTAGCGAACCAATCGCTGAGTTCCAGCTCCTCAATCACGCTCAGTATCTGTTCGTCGCTGATGCTGCGGTCAAAAAATGTCACATTATCGCGCACGCTCGCCTGGAATAGCTGGACATCCTGCGTCACCATGGCTACCCGCTGGCGAAGCTGCCATAACTGCGGTTGGCAGATGTCTATATCGCCCAACTCGATTCGGCCCTGCGTTGTTTCATACAGCCGGAAAATCAGGCGGGTAATGGTCGTCTTGCCGCTGCCGGTGCGCCCCAGCAGCCCTAAAACTTCACCCGGCCGCAGGCGAAAGTTGACATCCTTCAGCACATATTCATCGTCAGAATACGCGAATGAAAGATCGGAAAAACTCAGGGAGAGGGCGCCTTGCGGGAGGTCCGCGCCGGGGCCACCATTGATGGAGCTGTGGATACTGAGCAGTTCTTCAAGCCGCTCAATACTTGCCCCGACATTTTGCAGGTTTTCCACCTGGCTGGTCAGTTCCCGGAAAGGCCGACCCAATAGACTGGTGTAGTTAATCACCAGGTAAACCGTGCCAATCGTCAGCACGCCCGCTGTGTACAGGCTGTAACCCGCTGCAAACGCGACTGCATAACCGATGACGGCGGTTAATCCCGCTACCATGCGGACAATAAAGAAACGTTTAGCCGCAGCCTTCCAACGTTCCAGAATGGTATGATGCAGACGATATAAGCGGTTGATGACGAAATCCACTGCGCCGCTGGAACGAATGTCCTCAGTCCCGGCTAACCGTTCTTCCAGAAAGCCGAAGAGTTCTGCGATAGCTTCTCGCCGCTTACGTTCGTATTCTACCGCGACGCCGCGCACCCGGTTGAGGGCGTATAAAGACGCGAACGTGAATCCCGTGAAGGCCAGGCCAATACGCCAATCCTCTATATACAGCACCAGCAGGATGCCGAACAGCAGCAGAATGTTGCCGAATACCCGCAGCACCAACTGCGAGAAGAAGTTCGACAGTTCGGAGACATCGCCATCAATGCGTTCGATTAACTCACCGGGACTCACGTCGTTGTGGTACGACATATCCAGGTTGAGGCAGTGGCGTGTCAAATCCTGGCGCAGCCGGTTAGTGGCGATCCATGCTACATTTTCCCCTACATAAGCCGCGCCCACAGAGACAATCTGCTGGATAATCGCCAACCCTATAAACGCCACCGCCGCCACGACCAGGGAGTCGGTACTGATGTCGAGGGATGTCGCAGTATCAATGAAGTACCGGGTGATTTGCGGGATGAAGATTTGCAGGCCGATACTGCTCAGAAGCAGGACAGCCAGCAGGATGAACCTGCGCCGCTGCGTCTGAAGATAGTTGAAGAGCAAATCCCAGTACCGTTGGAGCGGGATTTTCATGGCAGTTGCCCCCTATGTGATGATTCGATGTGGTGTGGTTGGAATAAGACGGCAGGGTAGATAATGATGAATGAGCCGAAACATAGCTATTTTAGACAGTTTTTAAGGTTTATAAAGGTTCAAGATGGTTGGTTACACAGCTTGATGTTGCATCAAAAATTCAATACGCTTTCACACTATAAGCGGCAACGGGTTGTATGGTCAAGTGCCACGCCGCGATTCCCCTATAGATTGGGGTGATCCGCCCGTATCCAGACTTGCCAAAATGCCCGCCGCTGCGGACAATGGACATTATGACACAGATAACACCACGCGAAACACTGTTTTTACTGATAGGCTACCTGCTGCTGGCCGGGTTTATGACAGGCTGCGGGGCCACTGCACGTCAGGTGCTGCCGACGGACCGTCCCACAGCGACGGCCACTTTCACGGCTACGGCTACCCGCATCGCCGGCCCGAATGCGACTCTCACCCCATCGGCCACAGCGTTGTTCCTGACGGTGACGGGCGGGCCATCGCCAACGTCCATTTTTGGCGCGACCAGCACGCCCGCATCGGTAGCGATGACTGCGACCCGCAGCGTGAACCCGAATGCTCCGGTAATCGAGTTTTTCACGTCGGATGTCCTGTTTGTCGCGCCGGGGGATACCGTGACCTTGTTGTGGTCGGCACGCCGGGCAACCTCCGCCGTGATCTACCGCCTTGACCAGAATGGCACGCGCAACCAGGTATGGAACGTCCCGCCGGATGGCAGCCTGCCGGTACAGACTCGTCGCAGTGAACGGGGTGAGGTGAACTTTGTCCTGAGTGTTGCCAATGGCACCCTGACAACCGAGCAAACCCTGACGATCCCGCTGACCTGCCCGGATACCTGGTTCTTCCAGCCCGCCCCGCTGGATTGCCCGGATGCCTCGGCGCAGCCGACCCTGCTTGTTGAAGAACCTTTCGAGCGAGGGCGGATGGTGTATATTCAGTCCACCAACCGGGTTTATGTCCTGTTCAATGATGGCAGCAGCCCGGCCTGGATTTCCTTTGAAAATCGCTATGATCCGGCGATTCACCCGGAAATCGCGGAAAGTTTTGTGCCACCGCCGCCGTATGTCCAGCCGATTCGCATCCTGGGGTTTGTGTGGCGGGGTAACGATGTCGTCCGTAACCGACTGGGACTTGGCCTGGATGCTCAATTTGAGTATGAGGGTTTTACGCAGTCTGCCGGCACGACCAGCGGGGCAACCAGCCTGTATGTGAACAGCGTGGACGGCACGGTGCTGCAACTGCTTCCGGGTGGGAGCGCATGGCAGATTATCACGCCGCCCTAATGTTTCTGGGTTATTCTCTTGCTGGTATTATCCAAACAATGATTCGAGACTATCATGCTCAATGAAACCGCATCTTCTCGCGAAGATCGCCCTCAACTACAGGCCGTGCCAACCGTTCTCCCCGGCATGGAAAAGGTGCAGGATGACCTGCGATTGCTGGTCGCAGGCGTAATGGAAATTAAACGTGAGGCGCTGCTGGAGAACCCGGACGAGATGACGAATGACCGGGCGCTGCTGTTTATGGGTGTACCAGGGCGGTTGATCGGCTCTTTCCAGGGCAATCTGCTGCTCGATTCAGAAGTGGCCTATACCCGGTTGGATGCGCTCCTCAAGCCCCGCAATCTACTGCCTATTTTTCGTCCGGCAAAGGCCGAACCCGGCGAACTCCTCACCAGTACCGGCCACCATACGATTCATGTGATCCGGGGGCGGGCGCACCCAAAGCGCCGGGCGTGGTGGCCGAATCTCGTGTTGTTTCTCCTCACAGCGGTAAGTGTGCTCCTCGTGGGGACGGAACTGGCGCTCAACCAGATGGCTGACCCGGCACAGATACAGGCGATTCTGGAGAACCTGCCGCTGGAACTCTGGCGCGGCCTGCCGTATGCAATCAGTATTTTGCTCATCCTGGGGGCGCATGAACTGGGGCACTACTTCGCTGCCCGCCGCCACAAACTGGCGGTGACTCTACCGTATTTTATCCCCCTTCCGTTCATCAGCCCTTTTGGGACGATGGGCGCATTTATCCAACTGCGCGAGCCGATGCGGAATCGCAAGGTGCTGCTGGATATTGGCATGGCCGGGCCGCTGGCGGGGCTGATTTTTGCAATTCCTATCCTGTTTATTGGGTTGGCGAACACGAACATCATTCCGATCAGCCATCTGGGGGGGATTTACGAGGGCGACTCGATCTTGTATGCCACCGCAAAAATACTCACTTTTGGACGCTTTTTACCGGATGGTTGGATGGATGTGTGCATTGACTGCAACCAGATGGCCTGGGCGGGGTGGACGGGGCTGCTGATTACGGCGCTCAACCTGATCCCGGTCGGGCAGCTGGATGGCGGACATATCCTGTATTCGCTGATCGGGGAACGGGCGCGTAAGCTGTACTACCCGGCGATTGGGATTATGATTGGCCTGGCGCTGATTACGCAGGTGTGGCTGCTGTGGGTATTTCTGATGCTGCTGTTCGGTCGTATCTATGCGACACCGCTCGATATGATTACCCCGCTGGATAACCGGCGGCGCTGGTTGGCTGTCATTTCGCTGGTGATTTTCGTACTGATCTTTATTCCCACCCCGTTTTCGCAGACTCTCCAACCGGCTGCTACACCAATACCGGGACGGGACAGTGTATTCCTGATGCCGTTTAGATAGAAGCTGCCCGACCAGATGAGACAGAATGCAAAAGGGCGCTCACATCAGCGCCCTTATTGGTTGATAGCAGCATCGTCGCCCTAGAGAATTTGCGAGAGGAAGAGCTTGGTGCGTTCGTGCTGGGCTTCCTCAAAGAAATAATCCGGCGTACCTTGCTCCACGATGCGCCCGTGATCGAAGAAAATGACACGATCCGCCACTTCGCGGGCGAAGCCCATTTCGTGCGTGACCACCAGCATCGTCATGCCGCTGCGGGCCAGTTCCTTCATTACATCCAGCACTTCTTTAATCATTTCCGGGTCGAGCGCTGAGGTCGGCTCGTCAAAGAGCATGATTTTCGGCTCCATCGCCAGGGCGCGGGCAATCGCCACACGCTGCTGCTGCCCGCCGGAAAGCTGGCCGGGATACTTCGCGGCCTGTTCCGGGATACCTACCCGATTGAGCAGTTCCTGCGCCTTTGCTTCCGCCTTATCACGCGGCCAGTGGCGCACCTTCATTGGCCCCAGGGTGATGTTTTCCAGCACGGTTTTGTGGGGGAAGAGGTTAAACTGCTGGAACACCATACCGATTTCGCGGCGGATGGCGGCGATATTGCGCACATCGTGGGTCAGTTCCATGCCGTCCACTATAATCTGGCCTTCCTGGTGTTCTTCCAGGCGGTTGATACAGCGGATAAAGGTGGACTTGCCTGAGCCGGAGGGGCCGAGAATGACGACCACTTCCTGCGGCATCACCTCTAGCGAGACATCCCGCAAGACGTGGAACTCCCCAAACCACTTATTCACGTTCTGGCAAAAAATGATCGGTTCGTCGTCCATCTGAGTGACTGCGCCTTGTTCAACCAAACTTTCTGACATGGCTAACCCTCTCTCTTAAAGGATTTTGTGGAAGCGGAAGTCTCTACGCTTTCCACTTTTCACATTCTGTTTTCGACTTTGACTGCGCAGCCCGGCATATTTTTCCGCAGGACGCAAAGGCATCACGGCCCCGCATCCGGTCAACCGCGCAACTTCTGACTTTAAATTCGCTTCGCCATCGCCGCACCTGCGCCGCTGGCCTCAATCCGGCGGCTGACATACGACATCACGTAGCTGAAAACGAAGTAGATGATGGAGATAAACAGGAATGTCTCGCGCCGGTCTCCCAGGAACTCGGTTTGCGCCACGACACTGTTCGTGATACCAGTCAGGTCAATCAGGCCAACGATAGCCACCAGCGACGTGTCTTTGAAAAGACCGATGAACATGCCAACCAATGCCGGAATCACGGCACGCAGCGCCTGGGGCAGGGTGATATACAGGATGGTCTGCAAACCGTTCAACCCAATGGCTTTGGCCGCTTCTTCCTGGCCGGGCGGGATAGACTGCAAACCGCCGCGCACGTTTTCCGCCAGGTACGCCGCGCTGAAGATGATCGTGGCGATCATCGCCCGGTACGCGCCAGGGACTTCGGAAAGTGCCGGGTTTGTCAGCGGCAGCAGCAGCGCCCCCATGAACAGCACCGAGATAAACGGCACACCGCGCACGAGTTCGATATACAGGGTGCAGACTAACTTCACCGCCGGAAGGCTGCTCCGCCGTCCCAACGCCAGCAGGACACCAATTGGAAACGAGCCGATAATCCCGACAACGGTCAGCATCATGGTGAGCAGCAGGCCGCCCCATCGGCGCGGGTCTGTCAGGGGGAGAATGTTGCCTACCCCGGCTACCAGGATGAACATCAGTGCTGGTGTGGCGATCAGCAGCCAGGTCGCGGCCCGCTGCGATGCCCGGTGCGGTTTTTCCTCAGGCGAAAAGAGCGTATCTGCTGACAAACCGGCAACATAGCCCAGGCCACCAGCGATGACCAGTATCAGCAGGGGGGTATTCAACATCTGCAAAAAGGGGCCGAGAAACAGGCTGAGATAATCCAGCAGTGGACGCTCACCCCGGTATTTGAACTCAATGATTGTGCTATAAGAAATCGCAGTGCCGTTATTTTGGGGCTGGGGCGCCTCAAGAACAAAGTTGTCGGTCATGCGCACGAACTGATCAACGCGACCGGCTTCGGAAACAACTTCACCACCTGCATCCAGTTCCTCGCTCCGGGTAAAACTGCGCTGGAGGATCGGGAAAATACCGGTGGTTTGCAGGATCGCTAACCCTTCGCCCTCGGTGATAGTCTTTTCGACGACAAACCAACCGTCATTTGGCAGTGTGAAGGAGAATGTATCCCCCTCTGGTTGGAGGATAGTCTCAACCAGCGGCTCAAGAGTCGCGCCATCCAGTATCCGTAAATTGACCGGGAGGCGGTTGATGGAATACGTCTCGGTAATCACCTGCGGCTGTTCAATCCGCCCTAGTTCATTTTCCAGATTCACCCGCTGACGATCGGTTAAGTCTTCACCGGCCAGCAGCACATTAATCTCATCCATGCGCGCCTGGGTGCTAAGACTGGTGGCAGCCGCGTTACGGAGGGTATTGGCGACATTATCGGAGAAACTGAAGAGCTGGGCGAGGGTTTCATCATCTGTCGCCACCTCGTCCGCGATGCGGAAGGTCACTATGTCCCCGGTTTTGGCGATAAACGCGATCTGATCCTGCGCCACCTGTGTGAGCGAACCGGCTTGAATCCCCTGGTTGCCTGCCACCAGGTGTGAATCCGGTAGCGGGATAGCCGAGCCGATAAACTGCGGGGCAAGGAACATCAGGGCGAGGACGAACACCGTTACGATAATGACACTGCGCGAAATACGACTGGACCAGGCAGCCCACGCCAAGCCACCCGCGAACGCCACGATCAGTACCAATAGCCAAATGCGCCACTCGGCTTGAGACTCTAAGCGCCCGACCATAAACTGGCGTACGTTGAAGATCACGGCGAACCAGTTTGCCTGATTGATGCTCCACTGCAAGAAAGAGGTAATCACGGTGATGATAAACGCGAGTCCCAGAAATGTGAGGAGAGTATCCAGCCATGAGCTAAATAAATTATCCCGAATCCACGCCAGCGCGCCAACGGCCAGCAGTGGCGGCGCTTTGGTCGGTGGCTCTTCAAAATAAACGATATTGTGTTGCTGATTTTTGCTGGTGGTCATGCTGTCCCCCTTAGCGCGTGACCAGTTGGAAACGGCTGTTAATTAGATTCATCACGACTGAGATCACCAGGCTCATGGTGAGATAGCCGATCATGATAATCACAATCCCGGTCACAGACTGGCCGGATTGGTTCATGCTAGTCGTCATAATCTGGAACATATCGGCGAAGGCAATCGCCAACGCAAGGCTGGAGTTTTTCGCCAGATTCAGATACTGGTTCGTTAAAGGTGGAATGATGACCCGCAATGCTTGCGGCAGGACAACCATATTCAGAGTCTGGCTGGTTGTCAGGCCAATTGAACGGGCGGCTTCAATCTGGCCGCGTGGTACTGCCTGGATACCGGCGCGGACAATCTCCGCGATAAAGGCCGATGTGTAGATGACCAGGCCGAGTACCAGTGCCATGTATTCCGGGGATATCTGCGTCGCATTATTGAACCCGGTCAGAATACCGGCGCGGTTACGCCGTTCCTGGGGCAGGGTAATCAATATGGGTTGGATGGTATAAGTTTTTATGTCTTCCGCGGTCAACAGGTCTTGCTGCTGCGCTTCCACCAGCGGCATAAAAACAGTGGTGCCATCCTGGTTAACCGGAATTTGTTCTGGCAGCGGCTCAATCCCCACCAGCAGCCAACCGGCGAGTGTAAACCCAATGATTGCCAGGAGCGCATAACGACCACGCGGGATCACGCGCCCGGTGGTTTCGGTGATTCGGCCAAAATAGCCCCACATGATTCCGGCTAATACCAGCCCAACCGCGACGAAAGCGGCCCATTCCACAAAGCGACTGGTGGGTAAAATCTCCGGGAAGGCAAACCCGCGAATGCTAATATATATTGCCGGGTAGACATCCAGCCGCAGACCGCTAGCGGGCCAGACACCAAAATAAAATAACAACCCGGCGAGGAACTGCCCACCGATAAGGCCGAGGAGCTGAAAACGCAGGCTGCTTTTCAGCATTATCCACACCCCGGCAAACGCAAGGATGCTCACCCCGGCATACAACAGGAACCCGATGTTGCTAATGTCACCCAGGGCATAGCTTTCCGGCAGGAAGTGGAAGGCCAGTTCGGCGGCGAATATCGTGGCGATGGTGCCATACGTGAGTGCGATCCGGCGCGGGGCATCCACCGAGAATGGGCGCATGTAGCGGCGCATGGCAAAATATATAACACCATACAGCAGCAGGCGCACCGCGAAAAAAGCACGCCCTTCCTGCGGGAAGGCGATCGCGTCCCGTATCTGTGGCAGGCTGAACATCACGATGAAATACCAGACGAAGAGCTGCACCAATAACGGAGTATTGCGCAGAATTTCAACATACACCCGCGAAATCGTGCGCAGCAGCCAGTTGTTGCTCAAGAGGAAGATGCCGAACAGGATACCGAGCAGTGTGGTTGCCACCAGGCCGACACTGACGGCACGCAGAGTATTGATTACACCGACAACGAAAGCTTCGCCATAAGTGTTATCACGGGTGTACCAATCCGGCTTTTCTCCAATATCAAAGCCGGCAGGATTACTCAAGAATGAGAAATTCGGAGTCAGGTTTTTGGCCTGAAGCTGCTCATTGACCCCGGCAAGTAATTGAGAAAGTGCCAACACCAGGACAATGAGGAAGATAATCTGGCCGATGATCTGTAATACGCGGCTGTCACGGAAAAAGGCCGGAATAATGCTGTCTGAAGGCGTTTGGTGACTGATCGCTGACATCGGCTTTTTGGCTCCAAAGGTCATGAGTGCTGATATTTAGCCAGGTTCTGCCGTTCATATTATACAGTGGGGCATTCCCAACTATGATGAGGGAATAAGGATGGCGGTTGACATAACCCGACTAGAAAACGCTGAATTTACAGAAATACATTGAATAATTTGTATGATATAAAATACGTCTTTTCTTCAAAATCGCCGACTTTGCGGGGGTGCGGCAGTCTGCACCGCACCCCCACAATAAGCGCAAAGTCAGGGTTTAACGGAAAGGTGGAGCGTACAGCAGGCCGCCATCGGTCCACAGGGCGTTGATGCCGCGTGCCAGATTGAAGGGCGCGACACCCAGGTTGCGATCATATACTTCACCGTAATTGCCGACCTGACGAATGACGTTGACCATGAAGTCATTGGCAATGCCCAGGTACGAGCCGGACTGTTCGCCATTCTGGCCGAGCAGACGGTTGATGCCAGGGTCATCGCTGTTCAGGAATTCGTCAATATTAGCGCTGGTGATGCCGGCTTCTTCGGCCGTAATCATGCCATAGACCGTCCAGGCCACGATGTCAGCGAACTGCGGGTCAGACTGTGGGGTGAGCGGGCCGAGCGGTTCCTTACTGAGCGTGACATCCATAATCATGTAAGCGCTGGGATCTGCGGCTGAAGCATGGAGGGACAAGATACCACTTTTATCGGTTGTCCAGGCATCGCAACGACCGGACACGAACGCTTCCCAGGTGCTGGGGGCATCAGGATAGGTCTGAACGGTGATGTCCAGCCCGCGTTTTGTGATGGCATCGGTCAGGTTCAGTTCAGTGGTTGTACCCTGCTGGACGCAGATCGAACCCTGATCGAGGTCTTCCATGGTGGTTGCGCCGCTGGCAACGGTGGCACCAATACCTTGACCATCATAGAAAGTGGTTGGGCCAAAGGTTGCGCCCCAGGTAGTATCACGGCTCAGTGTCCAGGTGGTGTTACGGCTGATCATATCCACTTCGCCACCCTGGATGGCAGCCTGACGATCGGTGCCAGTTAATGGACGGAAGGTGACGGCATTGGCATCGCCGAGGATGGCGACAGCAATCGCACGGCAGAAGTCCACATCAAAACCTTCAAATTCGCCAGATTCATTTACGACGCCAAAGCCCGGAACAGCCTGGTTTACACCGCAGATCAGTTCGCCACGATCCAGAATAGCCTGGGTGACCGGGCCAACCGTTACGGTATCCTGCGCCACGGCAACGCTGGAAAGGCTAAGGACTGCCACCAGCACGACAAAAAGTACCAAAGAACGCTTCATAATTACTCCCTCGCACTAACTAGAAAACTGCAAAATAGCACATCCCGTGCCGAATGGACTGATATGGCATTTGACAACAAAACGTGCATTCAGGCAGTCTACCGTAATCTTGCGTTATTGTCAAAAAGTTTTCCAGGGACTTTTATGTTTTGTAGGGGAATTCAAAAAACTGATGTCTTTAGGACTTATACACGTGGGCGGCAGCCATGATCTGTCATGCCCCTACGGGAAAATGACCTGACTTGCGTACCTCCCAGTCATTCAGTTTGCCGTTTCTACGCGGGCGGTGCGTAAGATACGTTCAAAACAGGGTTGGCACTGGTGTGGCAGGCCGGTAGGTTCATGCTGGGTGCGCTTTTAGAGTCGCAGGTAACGATTATGGCTGGTAGGGGAGGGAACTTAGACCTCTCCCCTACGGGAAAACTGTGTGTTGAGCGGACGAAGCCCTAAGCCGGGACAGCGTCGCTCTTGTAGAAGAAATGCGGCATACCGGAAAGCGGCCTGAGGTCGGTAAACCAGGTGGCGGTTGGGTCGAAGTGTGCGAAAAACGGGCGGCCCACCCAGTTCGGGTTACGCCCTTGCAGGAACGAGAGGACAAATGCTTTCTCTCCGTTAATGTGTGCCGTCCCCTGGATGTGGATTTTGCCGGGCGTGGCAGACATGACCGGCCCACGCACGGTGCGCCCCAGGCCGGAAAGCCGAGTATATGCCTGGCGGAAGATATGCAGCGACTCCGACAGCGATACTTCAAAGTACCGTTTTGGCCCGGTATCCCGACTGACAAACATATAATAGGGAATCATCCCCATTGCCACTGCATTGTGCCAGATTCCGGCCCATGCAGCCGGATTATCGTTGATATGACGCATCAACGGTGCTTGTGTGCGGATCTCACAACCGGCATTCCGCAGGCGGCGTACTGCTTCCTGGGCGACGGGTGTGGACATTTCCTTCGGATGGCTGTAATGCGCCATAATCGCCACATGGCGGCCAGTAGCGCTGATCTCTTCAAACAGGCGCAGCAGGTCATCGGCATCAGCGTCGCTGACAAACCGCTGCGGCCAGTAAGCGAGCGCCTTTGTCCCGATACGGATCGTCTGAATGTGATCCAATTCAGGGATGAGTAGCGGCTCAATATATTGGCGCAAAGCCCGTGTGTTCATGATCGCTGGATCGCCCCCGGTGAACAGGACATCGGTCACTTCGGTGTGGCGCTTCAGGTACCGTGCCAGATCATCGGATTCTTTGGCTGCGAATTTCAGGTCGTCCATGTGGACAAACTGCGGCCAGCGGAAGCAGTATGAACAGTAGGCATGGCAGGTTTGCCCCCGGCTGGGGAAGAACAAAACGGTTTCATCATATTTGTGCTGTATCCCAGGCAGCGTTTCTCCGTCCAGCTTGGGAACGTTGTACTCAATCTGCCCGGCAGGGTGTGGGTTATGGTGCAGGCGGATTGCCGTAACTGCTTCCTGTAATTGCTTTCGGGGGATTTCCGCCTCAATCAACCGGGATACCGTATTAAAGTCAGCATCGTTTAACATCCCGCGCTGAGGGAAAGTCAGTTGGTAGATGGGGTCATGTGGGATGTTGTTCCAGTCAATGAGGTTGTCCACCACGTAACGGTTGGTGCGGAACGGGAAGACAGCAGAAACGACCCGTATTACGTGTTGCGTGAACTTATCAAGTTCTTTGAATTGTGGCAGTGTCTGAATGTTGTTTCGTGTGAACGGTTGATAAGATTGCGCGTTGTGTGTCATGGGATGCCTCCTTGAAATAGAAATGAAATTACCTCCAGGCTGAGAGCATTGGCTCACTGTGAATCACGATATAATCCTGGCTATTTTTTGCCAGCCAGCAGGTGCCCAGGCGACAATTCTGTCATAAGAAATCCCGTTTCAGCCCCGTCTGGTTATGTAATTGACTGTTCCCCGGTTCGGGCCGGGGTCTGATTTAAGTAAGGTGCATCGGTCTGCGATGACCTTAGACGCGCCGTGAATTGCTGTAACCCATTGAGCGCAATCAGCGCAGGGACATGAGGACTAGCGACAACCACAAAAGGCAAAAACGATGGACAGCTTGCTTTGGGTCAATTCACGGCACAAACACACACTATGAAACAGCGTATTGTCATGAATTTCATTTACTATATCACAGAAGTAGGGCATTTGGGCATAAAATTCATGATTGGTATGCTGTTGGCCTATCGCAAAGCCCCGTTACAAGCGGATACGGATTCCTTGTAGCGATATGGTTTATCGTGTTCAGGGAACAAATATCAAAGAGCCGGAAGGGCATTCAAGAGAGGTTAATTTTACCCGACAGAATCGCACTGATTTCCCTTGTTAAGGATTGGTTTTCAACCGTGTTCTGAATTTGACAATCCATTCATCTTGACTTAAACTTAGGGTAAGTTGGCATATCTATTCAGGATGTGTGACAAGTGTTCCCCAAAACGCCAACATTGCGATTTCTACGTTCCAACACGCGGTTTTGACTGCTCAAAAGCCGCGTGTTTTTTGTTTCTAAGCCAGGTTAATCTATTGTTCAAGGAGTTGTTCCACATGGACTATGGCATGATTGGCAAGATCGAAAAAGCCAAACGGTACGCTGAAGAACGTGATCGCATTACCTTTAACTCCCTGGAGGTGGAGTTCAAAGGGAATAACAACGTTTACAGTATCTGTCTTAATGGTAGTGGCTGGCAGTGTTCTTGCCCCGGATTTCACTCACATTCTATTTGCCCGCATGTGATGGCGATGGAACGTCTGTTTAAACCCATGCTCAAGCGTGACCCCCTCCCGTATACCCCCGGTCAAAATGTAGTGAGCGACGTTGAGAAATCAAAACGCTACTCTGAAGAAACGGATCGTATCCGGTTTGCCGCTTTTGATGTAACCTTTCATGGAAGCAACAACGATCACCACACTAACTACAACACGCAGGCCATGCAATGCGACTGTGACTTTTTCCATACCCGTCACGTGTGCAGCCACAGCATGGCTATGGAGCGTATCTTAATGAAGATGCTCCCCAAGCAGCCAGTTAGCGAGGAATAACACGCTGCTCACAGTCCAATTTCCAGTTTAACAGTCTGCTTACCCACAAGCAGGCTGTTTTTTTGCCGACACAGGCCAGAGCAGCCCTTGCGGGCGATTGTGTAATTCCTTTCACAATTTTCGCCTTACCCTCTATTGTCGGGTTGTGGATGACATTGGTACAATAGGACCTATGAAGCGGGTGTGTGCATTTTTGTTGTGGACAAATTTGTCTCTTTTGGATATGCTTCACCTAGCTCTCTAATGACAACATCTTGCTGGTGATTTGCCGGACACAAGACTATCACATCAGCACACACACTTTGTTGTCAGTATTCAGCATATAACAGAGGCAACCGAGAGGCTGAACGGGTTATGACCACAGAAACACGTGAACAACGGTTGGAAGACACCCTCAAATTATTGCATCGCGCTGTGGAGGGTATTAACGCCACCGTGATCGTCAATGTTGATGGTCTGTTGGTGGCCTCTTTCCCGCCAGGCGATGAAGAGAACCCGCACCAGAACCCAACCAGCAGCCCACAGGTTGCCGCGATGTCCGCTACCCTGATCGGCTTGGCGGAGCGCACGCTGGGACGACTAGCCCAGGGTGGCCTGGAACGACTGCTGATGGAAGGGGAAGATGGTACGATGGTTGTGTATCCTGCTGGGCGAGCATCACTGGCCGTCCTGGTTGAGAAAAACGCCCGCCTTTCCCATGTGCTGTTTGCCACCAAAAAGGCGGCGGGGGATGTCGCCAATATCCTGGGGTATTAGCACTCGAATCGCCTGAGCAAATGACCGGACTATACCGGACACGTAATAAAAAGGGACGAACGCTGGTTCATCCCTTTTTTGTTTGTGTGAGTTTCGGGCGCTGCTAGGACTTGCCAGCCTGGAAAAAGAGTTTGAGCACCATTTGCCCCAGGCGGATTTCATCTCCATCGCGTACCTGGTATGGTTGGTGCGCATCTAATCGTTGCCCATTCAGGAAGGTGCCGTTGCTGCTGCCGAGATCGGAGACATCCAGGCGATTATCATGCAGTCGCAGCGCCGCGTGCCGGCGACTGACGCCCATCCGATACCCGGCATAACCGGTCATATCCACATCGGGCTGGTTGCCGGATGACGGGTCACGCCGCCCAAAGATAATCTCCACTTTGGGATAGACCAGCATTGGGGTGAGGCCGCCTTCAATTTCAATCCGCAGCATCATATCGTCGGTAAATGTGCCGCTCCCAGCGCTCTTGATTGCCTGGCTTTCTTTTGTATCCAGTGGGCGGGCGGCTTCTTCTTCCTGATCTCTAATCAGGTCACGGGTGCCTAAAGTGGGCTGTTTGCCAGTGACCAGATTTGTCCCGCAATTTTCACAGAATATAACCCCTGCCCGGTTGTTATGGCCGCAATTCGGGCAAGCCTGTGAAGCGGCGGGTTTCTTGGGCGCATCTACAGGAACGCTTGCCTCGTCGCTGGCCGGCGGGCTTTTAGGGGCTGTGGGGGCTATAGGGGCTGTGGGGGCAGGGCTGGCGGGTACGGGTACTGGTTCAGGGCCGCGTTTAACTGCGGCAACGATATCACCAGGGATTTTATTGGTACCGGAGCCGCTGTTTCCTTGTTCAGGCTTTGGCGGTTGGGCGGGAACCGTCGGTTTACTGGCGAGAGTCTCATCCTCATCCGTGCTGGTGGCTGCTGAATCTGGTTTGGCCGGTGGCAGAGGACTCGCGGCTGACTTCACTTCTTCCGCCTTTTTGTCACCGCTAGGCTGCGACGAATCGGCTTGAGCCGGTGGCAGAGGACTCGCGGCTGACTTCACTTCTTCCGCCTTTTTGTCATCGGCCTGGGCAGGTGACGCCGGTGATTCATCTGGTTTAGCTGCCGAGGTGACGCTGTCAGGCTGGACGGGGGAAGCAGAAGACTCTGACGGTGTTGCCGCCTGCTGCTTTTGCTCATCGTTATTGGATTGTGAATTGGGTTGTTTTTCAGTCATAATGCGTTGCGCCAGTCGAATTATTTCCTAAGTTAGGCAAAACTCACACTGTCAACCGGGGACTCTGATAAATTATTTTAGTGGTCTATCCCCAACCGTACCACAACAGTGCCGGTATCATTTATTATTGTACTTGTATAGAGACCATCACTGCAAGTATTGTACCCTTTCTATGCGATGAGCGCGAATGATATTCAGGTAGGAAACACACAGGTGGGCAAAACACGAATTCTCTGGCTGCTGGTCAGCTTGTTGTTGCTGTCCGTGGCTGTCCGTACCAACTATATTCCGTCGCAAAGCATCTGGTTTGATGAGGGCTGGTCGGCCTACGCTGCCATACAGCCCACGCTGGCGGATGCGGTTGCCGCTGACTCCACTAATCCTCCCCTCTACTATGTGCTGCTGAACCTGTTTGTCAAAGGCACGGGCGACAGCGAACTGGCGCTGCGTTGGTTTTCGCTGCTGCTGGGACTGCTGGCGATACCCCTGATATACCAACTCGGATGCCGCCTGTTTCACGCCAGCGCCGGGCTGGTCGCTGCATTCCTGGTCACGCTGTCGCCGCTGCTATGGTGGGCAGCGCAGGAGGCCCGCATGTATACGCTGCTGGCGTTTCTGGTGCTGGTCGCTGCGCTGGCGTGGCACAATTTACTGCGTGACGAAAGGCGGCGTAACCGGCCAACCGGGGCATGGTGGCTGTTGTGGGGTAGTGAGCTGGCGCTACTGTATGCCCATAATACCGGCCCCGTTATTGCCCTGTGGCTGAATGTCGTCACGCTGTTGGCCTGGCTGACTGGTCGCACGCTCCGCCGCCCGAACTGGCGTCTATGGATAGTTGGGCAGATCACGGTTGCTGCCCTGTGGTCGCCCTGGTTTATCACCCGATTCACCCTGTTACAATCGGCAAACAGTGCGTTGTTCACGCCGCCACAGTGGAGCGCTTCGCTGTTCGGGCAGTTGTGGCAGGCATTGTGGGCTGGCCCCTGGGCGATGGTTGGCGCAGAGCCGGCTTTGCCCTGGCTGGCGCTGGCTGTGCTGGTCGTAGCGCTGGCATTGGTCCCCTGGCGGAAGGCGGCGGGACGCTGGCTGGTAGCCCATACGGTGATTCTGACACTGGCGCTGCTCATTGGCCTGACGATCCTCGGCAATCATGTGCATAGTCGTTACCTGGTCATGATCGCGCCGCTGCCGTTGCTGGCGCTGGCTGCGGGTGTTGCCCGGATTCCGAACCGCTATGCACAGGCAGGACTGCTGGCGGGGTTTGCCGGGATATTCTTTTTCAGCATGAACGCGGCGCAGAATCCGGCTTACAGCCACGATGATGCCCGCAGCATGACCCAATACTATGCCGATACCCTGACCGCTGGCGATACTGTCCTGGCCTGGTCATATGCGGATCGCTACGAACTGGCCTACTACTGGGAGCGGTTGGGCGTCACAGCGAAACGGGTCATCCTGGCGGAAGGGGCGGATTTAGATGGGGTGCTGCCGCTGCTGCCGTCATCGGGTGACGTGGCGCTGAATATCTGGTATACGCAGCGGGCCGACTACCGGGGGATGATGCGCTGCATTCTGGGCAACGGCACGGTATCCTCACCCGAGTCCTTCACCGTTTATGGGATGAGTACGGATGTTTACCGTTCACCCACGTTGAATCTACCGGAATTACGCCCCGCGCGACTGTCTTTCACGGTAGCCGAAGTGGGCGCAACTGGCAGATTTCCGGTTGAATCTGCTGCCGACCAAGCGGTCTGTATGCCGCTGGAAATCACGTTGACACAGCCGACAGCGGGTGAACTCAAAGCCGCAGTCACCGTGCGTAACAGCCTGGGTTGGGAAGTCGCGCATACCGACGCGGTGTTCGCCACCGCCAACCAGCGCACGGCTGCCAGTGTAAGCCCTGGTGAACGCTTGTCCGCCTATCCACTGCTGCGTCTACCATTCGGTGCGTCGCCAGGGGACTACACTGTCTGGCTGCGACTCTACGATGCTGAGTCGCTGCCTTCTGGCTTCGATGCCCTGGCGGAAGATGGCACACCCGCCGGGAAAGATGTGTTTTTCGGGGTGTGGACGGTGGCAGCGGGCGCGGAGTGGGCGCAGACTGGACGCATGACTGATCTGCCGGTACAGGTGGCGATTCCGGCAGGCGAGTCTCTAATGCTGATCGGGCTGGAACGAATGCCGGACGACCCGCAGCCAGTGCATAACGGCGATACGGTTCGGCTGCAACTGCTGTGGGAAGGGACGGGTGCACTTCCCGCACTTACACTGTCTGGTGACGGTTGGCAGCGTGACATCCGCCCCAATGAGACCGGCACACATGACGTGGTGACTCTCGATTGGCGTGAGGTACTGATTCCCGCTGATGCCACCGCCGGAGACGCCGAACTGCGCCTGCCGGACGGGACTATTGTTGCCCGGTACGCGGTCACGGCCCTGCCGGTTGTATACGAAGCCCCGGCGGTTGCTGTACCGGTGGACGCGGTGCTGCCCGATGTGGGGGTACTTGTCGGGTTCACGATGGAAAGCGACACACTTGACCTGACTCGGTCTTTTTCGGCGGCACTCGTCTGGCAGGCGATGGAAACCACGCCGCTTAGTTACACCGTGTTTGTGCAGCTTGTGGATGAGAGTGGGCGAGTCATCGCGCAAAGTGACTCCGCGCCGGCTGATGGGGCGCGCCCGACGACAGGCTGGCGACCAGGTGAGTATATCGTGGATAGCCACCTGTTGAAATTTAACGAGAACGCCGCGCCCGGCAGTGCCACACTCATTGCCGGAATGTATGATCCGGCTACCGGCCAGCGTGTGGAGTTGGCGGACGGTATGGATGCTGTTGTGCTGCTGCGTGGGGTGGTTGTGCGTTAAATTTGCGGTGTTTGGCGCTTTTTTGTTTATAATGGGATTGGAGCGTCCGAAAACTGGCCGTGGACGGACGCCCCTGTTTTATGTGCGCTGCGTGCGGACTAACCCTCTGACATCATCATCGAGTTGCTATACACGAGGGCGGTGTAGAACAGGTTGAGTTCCGCCCGCAGTGCCGTACATTCCGGCGCTTCGTCGGCAATCGCCGTCGGGACGAGGGCCGTCATGCCTTCCATCATGGAGTCACTGCCCATCATCTCCATCATGCCGTCCATGCCCATGCCCATATACTCGCTGACAGATGCCAACTGCTCTTCGGTCAGCATACCGCTCATCATGCTATCGGCCATCATGCTTTCGAACAGCGCGGCATACTGCCCTTTGTCATAAGCAGCCAGGTCGAGTCCCATCATGTCGCCACCTTCGGCCATCATCATGGAGTCCATGACCTGCCCGAAGCCGAAATAGTATTCCGCGATATACAGGTTGAGAATCAGGTCGGAATCGCAGACTACGGTTCCCATCATCATGTCATCATCCTGCGCGGAGATGGTGAACACCGCCACGCTCAGCACCGCCGCGACGACGGCGACCAGCCCGAAACGAACCATAAAGTGACGCATCGTAAAACTACCTCCTGAACAATAGTGAACGAATATCCCGCTGTCTTTGGCGGAACGTCCTTACCCTAATGCCAAAATCTAACGAAATACTTACGCTCGCAGGAGACGAGGGCGGCGACTGCCCATGTTTGGGATGATAGATTGTACCTTTGTACAGCTCCTGAACTGGTCTTCCGTTGTGTGATGTGAACCGGCATTTTCCCATATAATGCTATATATCGGGTTTTTCGATTATAATCAGTGTGTTTCTCCTATCACGCACTTTTCTTCCATGTGTTTTCATATCAAATCAATAGGCATATTGGGGGTGCACTATGGAAAGACCACCGGCACTTGAACCGGCACTCGTGTTCGAGTTTGTGAAAGTGGCGCATGGCGATCTCGACCAGGTTAGGACCTTGCTTGACCGCGAACCCGGTTTGCTCAACGCGGCCTGGGATTGGGGTGGCGGCGACTGGGAAACCGGGTTAGGGGCGGCGGCTCATACCGGCAGCCGGAGCATCGCCCTGTACCTGCTCGGCAAGGGGGCACGGATTGACCTGTTTACCGCCGCGATGCTCGGACATCTGGAGACAGTCAAGGCGATCCTGAAGGCGACTCCGGCAGCTTTGCAGAGCAGCGGGGCGCACGGTATACCGCTGATTGTTCATGCGCGGATGGGCGGCGAACTGGCCGCACCGGTAGTGGCCTACCTGGAGTCACTGGGTGTCGCTGGCGAATAAGGCTGACTTCGTGGGTCGGTTGGAAAAGGAGAAATGAGACTATGCGCTATAAATTACTGGGCAGCAGTGGGCTGCGCGTTTCGGAACTGTGTTTGGGGACGATGACCTTTGGCGAAACCTGGGGATGGGGTGCATCCAAAGAGGCCAGCCGCCAGCAGCTTGACTTCTTCGCAGAAATGGGCGGGAACTTTATTGATACCTCGGTCAACTATACCGATGGCACCAGCGAGGAATTCCTGGGCGAGTTCCTGAAGGGGCAACGGGATCGCTTTGTGGTCGCCACCAAGTACAGCCTGACCAAACCCGACTCAGTGGACCCCAACAGCGGCGGGAACAGCCGTAAGAATATGCGCCAATCAGTGGAACGCAGCCTCAGGCGCCTGGGGACGGACTATGTGGACATCTTCTATTTACACATGTGGGACTATCTGACTCCGGTTGAAGAAGCGCTGCGTGGGCTGGATGATCTGGTACGGCAGGGCAAGGTGAACTATATCGCCATCTCCGATTCGCCCTCGTATATTGTCGCAGAGGCCAATGCGCGGGCAGAACTGCGCGGCTGGTCGCAGTTTATCGGGTTGCAGGTCCCATATTCCCTCCTGGATCGGGCGGTGGAACGGGCACTGCTGCCCACTGCCAAGCATTGGGATATGACGGTCATGCCCTGGGGACTGCTGGAAGCCGGTATTCTGACCGGCAAGTTCCTGCAAGCTAAAGGCGAGTCGACGCGCCTGAACCGGGAGAAACTGAACCTGAGCGACAAGGCTCTGGCTGTTGTGCAGATGGTCGTTGCTATTGGCGAGGAAGTCGGGCGTCCAGCATCACAGGTGGCGATCAACTGGGTGCGACAGCAGCAGCACAAAGCGCAGATGATTCCGATTCTTGGGGCGCGGACGGTGACACAGCTTCAGGACAATCTAGCCTGTCTCGAATGGGAGTTGAGCGCCGAGCAGCTTCGACGCCTGGATAACGTGAGCGCGATTGATATGGGTTTTCCACATGGCTTCCTGGACAAAAACCCGTATATTTATGGGGCGACGTTTGATCAGATTGATATGCATCGCTCGAACAATCATTACAAACAGTAACACTGACCAGGATTGCTATGTCACCCAAACCCGAACTTATCGCGAATTACCCCTGTCATACGGGTGAGAACCCGCTCTGGAATCCACTGGATAAATGCGTTTACTGGCTGGATATTCCGGCGGGGACGATCTTCCGCTATGACCCCGCTGCCGGGACGCATGACGTGTTTTATCGTGGGGAACTCGCGGGTGGGTTCACGCTGCAAACTGATGGTGCGCTGCTCCTGTTCGGGACGGGTGGGGCGGTGCGCCATCTCTACCAGGGTGAAGTGACCATACTCGTTGAGTCGCTGCCGGGTGAGGGGGCCAATCGCTTCAATGATGTGATGGCCGACCCCGCCGGGCGGGTGCTGTGCGGGACAATGCCGTTTGACACCGATACGGACATACCATCCGGCAGCCTGTATTTGCTGGAACACGACGGCTCAATCCGAAAGCTGCGTGACAATATCCGACTATCGAACGGCATGGGCTTCAGCCCTGATCTCAAGACGTTTTACCACACCGACAGTCTGGCTCGTACCATTACGCAATTTGAGTATGATGCGGCGAGAGGTGATATTGCCAATCCACAGCTTTTTACCCATCGTGCGCCGGGGCAGGGTGTACCTGATGGCCTGACGGTGGATGCAGAGGGATTCGTCTGGTCAGCCGTGTGGGATGGCTCGCGGCTTGTGCGCTACGACCCGCAAGGGCGTGTTGAGCGTGAGATTCACTTCCCGGTCAAAAAGGTTTCCAGTCTGACGTTTGGTGGAGATGACTACCGTGACATCTATGTGACGACTGCTGGCGGCGATAATCCGGGAGAAAATGGTGAACTGGCAGGTGCGTTGTTTCGCCTGCGCCTGGGCATTCAGGGCAAGCCGGATTTTCTTTCGGCGTGCCGCGTCTGAAGCAGGATGATGAATTCCTTTTTCTTGCGATTTGCGGCCTCTGCTATAATGAATAAACTGTGATTGTTCTGACCGTTGGTGAGCTTGATGACTCAGAATCCTACGCCTGAAACGCCCGAAGATGACCTGGCGCTGATTGCCCAGATAAAGGCGGCCCGTCGCGGCGAGCCTGAGCTTGCAGTGACGGAGTCATCGCCGCTGGCACCGCCCTGGTTGCTCCAGCAGTTTTACCAGAATGAGATTGATCTTGGCGCAGAACTGGCCGCCCGCTTCCCGGATAGTCTGCTGCTGTCGGTGGGGCGTTTTCGCAGTGTGGGGGCGAAAACACAGATTGGCGTTGCCAAACTCGCCACGCCGGATAACATGGCGACCCTGCTGATTGAGACGGATGCCACCACACACGCTGTACAGTTCACTTTTGCCTATAGCTCAGTGTACGCGCTGCGGTTTCGTATGGATACGTTAAGTGACCTGGATCGGGCGCGGTGGTTGGACCTCATGCGACGTCCGCAGGGCGGGCTGGCCTTTTTGTGGAGCCAATCCCGTTGGGCAGATGACTACATTATCTGTGCAGTACGCAATGGTTTCGCTCATCTGTATGCGTTTTCCCGCTTCGGCTACGAGGCGGCGATCCGCCTTGCCCCGGATGTCACCAAAAATCTGTTAGATTGGATGGAGGCATCCTGGAAGCCCATCCAGCCCAAAAAGTCCAGCAGCGAGAAGCCGCCCCAGTTGGATTGGTAATCAATCGGGTGCGATTCAGTCGCCTAGCGCCGCCCGTGCGTCCGGGGTATTGATGCGGCGCAACGCCTCGGCAGAAAACCGCTTCACGGCCTGGTCGCTGTCTTTGAGCGCCACCGTAAGCGCGGATACCGCCCGATCATTGCCGATTTTCCCCAGGGCCTTAGCAGCTGCCCGGCGTACCGCCTTATTGTCATCAAACAATGCCTTAATCAGCCCTGGCACAGCGGGATTGCCGATTTGAATAAGCGCCTTGGTGACGGATACCCGCAGCCACATATCGTCTGCCCGCAGCGCCTTGAGCAGCGTTGGCACGGCAGACTCGGCCTCATCGCCAATTTTGGAGAGCGCCTGCGCCGCCAGGTAGCGCGTGCCGGGGTCGGCCTCACGCAGCAGTCTGGTCAAATGAGGAACGGCGGGCGCATACTGGACTTCGCCTACGAAGGCGATAGCCGCAATGCGTTCTTCTTCTGTGCCATCGGTGAGGTGGACTAAAGCCTGTTCTAACTGGTCAAAATCACTCATCGCTAACCCTGCTACTATGACGGTGGTGGTATTCTGGCGAAACACACACCAGTGAACTATACACTGAACTGCCCTCACTGTTAATACAGGTTTTGCTGAATATTGCATGAGTTTGCGGCTTTACTTTTGAAAAAGTGTGATATACTGCTCTCGATAACACGGAACAATTACCACGCACCGCGCATCCCGCGCTTTTCCGATTGAACACTTTTTGCGATAGCCTTGCGTGTGTCGGCTGTCGTTCCCATAGAACGAAAGAACAACAATGCAATTTGAAGAACTACAGCTCATCGAGCCGCTGCTGCGTGCTGTCCAGGCTGCGGGGTATACCCAGCCTACGCCGATTCAGGCTCAAGCGATCCCATTTGTCATGGATCAACGTGACATCCTCGGCTGCGCCCAGACTGGCACCGGCAAGACCGCCGCGTTCGCCCTGCCCATCATCCAGCGATTAGCTGCGACCAAACCGGCAGGCGGGCGTTATCTACGGGCGCTGGTGCTGGCACCCACCCGCGAACTGGCGTCTCAGATCGGTGAGAGCTTTGATGTATACGGACGGTTTACACCTGTCCGGCAGATCACGATTTTCGGGGGTATCAGCCAGAAGCCGCAGGTCAACCGGTTACAGCGTGGCGCGGATGTGCTGATCGCTACACCGGGTCGCCTGCTCGACCTGATGGGACAGGGGTATGTCCGCCTGGATCGGTTAGAATTCCTGGTGCTGGACGAGGCTGACCGGATGCTCGACATGGGTTTCATCCATGATGTGCGCCGGATTATTGCCAAAGTCCCCCGGCAGCGGCAAACCCTCCTGTTTTCCGCGACTATGCCGTCTGATATTCAGTCGCTGGCCGACGACATTCTGACGAACCCGGCGCATGTGGCTGTGACGCCGGTTGCATCCACGGTGGAGACCATCCAGCAGGCGGTGTACTTCGTCGAAAAGCCGCACAAACCGGCGCTGCTGCAACACCTTCTGGACGACAATGCGATGCAGCGGGTACTGGTTTTCACCCGTACCAAGCATGGGGCCAACAAAGTCGTGACCCAGTTAGAACGTGCATCTGTGAACGCCGAGGCCATTCACGGCAATAAGTCCCAATCAGCACGAGAACGGGCGCTGGCCGGGTTCAAGGCGGGCAAGATTCGTGTGTTGGTCGCTACCGACATCGCCTCGCGTGGGATTGATGTGGATAACATCACGCATGTCGTCAATTATGACCTGCCTAATGAACCGGAAAGCTACGTGCATCGCATTGGCCGCACCGGGCGGGCGGGGGCATCCGGTATGGCATACTCGTTCTGCGATACGACAGAGCGTCCGTACCTGCGCGATATTGAACGCCTGATCCAACAGCATATCCCCAAAGAAGCGGGACACCCGTATGAATCGCAGTCGGGCAAACCGGCGATCACCGAACTCGCGCCGCGCAACGGGAACAGCCGCCCATCCCGGCCTGGGAATTCCTATGGCAACGGGCGTAAGAGCCAGAGCCAGCCTGGGGGGAGTAACGGGGGTAATGGCGGCGGCAAGTCGCGTTCGCAGCGCCGCCGCAGCAACCGGGGCTTCCGCGGGAGCACAGCCTCACCGGATAACAGCCGGTAAAGCCGCCCGTACCCAATAAAAACGAACAGCGCCGAGGACACCCCCGGCGCTGTTTTTGTTGGGACTACTTATTTTATTACCCAGTCGCCTTCCGGTATTTTCTCCCCAGCGCGGATATGCACTTTCACGCGGTTTTCTGCCGGGGTAATCGGGCAGGACCAGTCCGGGCTGTAGGCGCAGTAGGGATTATACGCCCGGTTGAAGTCCACATGGAAGCGGTTGCCGCCCAACGCTTCCGGCTCTAAGTAACGCCCCGCGCCATACGTCTCTATCCCAGCGCCCGCATCCACGAACGGCAGGAAGAAGCCGTAATCCGCCTCGAAAATCGTCAGTTTCGCTGCTTCGCCCTCTACTGTGAAGGTGAATGTCCCGTAGCGGCGGTGCTGGCGATAGTCGCCAGTGGTGGTCTGAATCGCGACAACCTGTTCATCGGTAAACCGCTCGACGGTAACCGTCAGGTCGAGCGCCGGGTTCGGGTTGTAGTAGCGCAGGCCGGTAAATGTCTTTTTCTGTTCCGGCGTCAGCGGAGACTGCGGGTGTTGCTTGAAAAAGTTATCCTGCTGGCGACGCTGCGCCAGAAGTTGTTCGGGTGTCATGGTTCTTCCCCTCATCGTTCTCGTAGGTCTCCACTATTCGACGCCCCGCCCGGCAGGGGTCTTACATGGCAGAAACGTCACCTGCTCAAGAGCCTCATTCAGCACCATAGGGGGGACGGATGATGGACTTCATCCAGCTAAAGCCACTGCCATCCCAATCATACACATCATCATAATCATTCAGTTCGTACCAATATAATCCGGCAATACCACAACAATCCGGCATCATCCGTTCACCACCGGCAATAACCTCTAAAGCGGCGTCCGCATCCACATTTTCCAGGCGTACACCGAACAAATCCGGTTGCCAGATACAACCAATGATGTTGGCGATCTGCTGCGGGTCACCGTTTGCTGTGTTTATGATTATCATACGCTGGTGAGCGCATTGACGGTCATCAGTTTCCTGAGCGCCGTAATATGCGGCATAGGCCGTTACGACCACTTCAGGGGCGTGATCTCCGGTCACATCCAGCCACTGGACAAACGGGAACAGGCATAGAAATGGCTCACCAACTTCGGTATCGTTGACCATAAGCTGGCACTCAGGATAATGCACCGCCCCTCCCATCTCAACCGGTGTCTCAACCACAGAGACCGTCATATCCGCATACTCGGCAGTTGTTTGCGTCGGAATCTGCATGACATGGGGTTTAGTCAATGCCCGTTCCTCTACTTGTTCAAAGGTCGAACCATTCCAACCATATTTTGTCAAGATCACGCTGCCCACCCGATAGGGTTCTTCCTGTACAACCGCACCATCAGGGATGGGGACATCATGATTGAGAAAACAATTGTAGGTACAGTGAAAAGCAAACTCATACGTAACCGTTTCAAATGCCGGGACATCCTGGTTGAAATGCGGGAAAAATTGAGTCTTACGGAGCATAATACCGTCAATAAAGCTATCAATGTAGCTATATACGTAGAATTCTCCAGCCTCCCCATACCAGGCAATATCACAATTGGTCACTCCACAGTGAATCAGAAAACGCCACCAGATTTCATCCGATTGCCCGCTTCCGCCACTGGGATCACGATAATCAAACACAATTTCCGGGATACCGTCATTGGTCCAGTCTTCCAGTGAAACCTGTGACCAGGGATTACGAAACCCTCTGCAAAAGTGTATCTGGAAAGGTTCACTGTATTCTTCACCTGTCCAGACCATCGCGGCAACATGATTCTGGCCCTCGACCAGAAGATCAAGCGCATCATCACCATTCAGGTCAACATACATCAACGGGGCAGTTGACTCGAGCCAATAAAAACGGCAGGCTTCATCGCCAAATTTCCCTGGAGGATAGGCCGTGAGGAAGGCTTCTACCTGTTGCAGCGTTGGCTCACGGGTTGTGAGATGTTCCAGGGGAGTAATCGGTGTAGGCGTCGGATTCTGCTCGAAGTTGTCCGGTAGAAATGCCTGAACAGCCCTGGGCATCATGGGGGTGAAGAGGTTAATTGATACAAGCAGCAGCAAAAGCAACATAAGTTTAGGTTGCATGATGTTCAACTCTGAATATAGGGTTGTATACCATCATGATAGCCGTTTTTATGACAAGCCAGCACGCAGCGTAGGGCAATCACCTGAGAAGTCAACGAGGGCGCATTGCCATGCGCCCCTACGAATCTCGTCTATTTTGTCGGATTCTTTCGAGACTTCACGGTTTATTATGATTCTTCAGGATACGGCACATTCACTACGTCCGCGTCTATCGCGGCTTGCAGGGCGGCCAGTTCCGCTTTGACCGTATGCACGACATCTTTTACCGGGACAATCGTGATGTCTTTGCTGTCGCGCCGCTTGAGTTCCACGCCACCTTTTTCCAACGCCCGTTTGCTCACCGTCAACCGCAGCGGGATACCGATCAGGTCGGCATCGTTGAATTTCACGCCGGGGCGTTCATTGCGGTCATCATACAGCACCTCGATTCCGGCAGTCTGCAAGTCGGCGTAAAGCTGTTCCGCTGTCGCTTCAACCTCGGTTTCGCCATCCCCGCGCACCAGGACGATATACACATGGTACGGCGCGACACTCACCGGCCAGATCAACCCATGATCGTCGTTATGCGCCTCGGCGACGCAGGCCATCAGGCGGCCAATGCCAATGCCATACGACCCCATGACAATCGATTTTTCTTCGCCGTTGGCGTCCAGGTAAGTCGCCCGCATACTGTCGCTGTAGCGCGTCCCCAGTTTGAATATGTTGCCCACCTCCACGCCGCGCACCATCTTGAGCGGCTGGCCGCAGTCGGGGCAGGCATCACCCTCGCGGGCGGCGGTGATGTCCGTCACGATGTCCGCTTTGTAGTCGCGCCCGTAATTGACATTGAGCAGGTGATACCCGGCCTCATTCGCACCAGCGACCAGGTTGGGTGACTCTGGAATCAGGTCATCCACTACCACCAGTGCGTTTTTCACACCCACCGCCGAGCCGTAACCGGGGACAGCGCCTACCGCCCGAATTTCGTCTTCCGTCGCCGGGCGCAGCGCCTTCGCTCCTACCGCGTTGGCGAGTTTCATGTCATTGACTTCCATGTCGCCGCGCAGGATCGCCAGCACGAACTGCTCACCCTCGACTTTCGTTGCCATGACAAAATAGGCTTTGGCGGTTTTGGCTTCGGGGATGTTGAGGAACGCCGCCAGTGACGCGATCGTGCTGGTTCCCGGCGTTTCCACCTTTTCCAGCGGCAGCGGAGCTTCCTGTGCTGTAGTGGGCTTGCGGAAACGGGCGACTTCCCGGTTGGCGGCATAACCGCAGTTGTCACAGACCAGCAGCGTGTCTTCCCCGATAGGCGTGAGGTACATAAACTCGTGCGCAAGACGCCCGCCCATCATGCCGGTATCCGACTTCACGGCTATTGTGGGCAGCCCGCAGCGGCTGTAAATGCGGAAGTAGGCGGTGTAGTGGGCGCGGTACTGCCTGTCCAGGCCGTCCCAGTCGGTATCCAGGCTATAGCTGTCTTTCATGGTGAATTCGCGCACCCGGATTAAACCGGCGCGGGGACGGGGTTCGTCGCGCCACTTGGTCTGTATCTGGTAAATCAGGAGTGGCATCTGCCGGTACGAACGAATCTCCTTTCGCGCCAGGTCGGTCACAACCTCCTCATGCGTCATCGCCAGCGCCATATCCCGCCCGGCGCGATCCTGAAAACGCCCCATTTCCGGGCCGATCTGCCCCCAGCGCCCGGTTTCCTGCCAGATGTCCGCTGGGTGAATGACCGGCATGGTGATTTCCTGGCCGCCGATGGCATCCATCTCCTGACGTATAATCGCCTCAATTTTGTGCATGACGCGCCGTGCCAGTGGCAGATAGCTGAAAATCCCGGCGGCTAACGGACGGATATATCCGGCGCGTACCAGCAGTTTGTGGCTGGTAATATCGGTATCGCCGGGCGCTTCGCGCAGCGTCTGGCTGAAGAGCTGACTCATTCGCATGGTGCATGACTCCTGAATAGTGCACTGAGGGTGTAAGCGAAAGCCTAAGCATAGCGATAAAGGGGGCAGTTGGCAAAGCGCGGTTCTGGTAAGCTTATTCCCAACTACGGTTGTGGTTGGCGCGGAGTTTGTTCATTACTGCCTGGCTGAGGTCAATGTCGTTCAGGCTGGCGATCTGCAAGAGGTAGAGCAGCACGTCGGCCAGTTCCCCGGCTAGCTGCTCCGGGTCGGCCTGCTCGCCCCACTGGTAGAGTTCCAGCACCTCGCTGGCCTCAATCACCAGCGAAACCGCCAGATTCTTCGGGGTTTGCGGGTGCGGTGAGTCCGGTCTGTACCAGCCTTTGCCCGCGACAAAGGCGTGCATCGCGTCTTCGAGCGTTTTGATGTCCATAAGGGAATGCTCACGTTTCCAGAGAAAAAGTCTTGATCTCTCGTCCGTTTACGATGATTGTAATCTCATAGCTGGTTTCATCAAATTGAAGACTTACCTTTGGTTCAGGACAGACCCCCGTACAAAACATCCTGTGTGCATCATAATCCTCATATCCTACAAATCCTGTTTTCTCACAAACAATCATTGCACTATCACAGGTGAGCATTATCAAGTCATTTGGGTAGCAAGAAGGATCACACTTCCCCCAGTACCCACCATGAACAACTAGAACCTGGTAGATATGATCCTTGATCTGTACGCTGGCAATGGGTTCATAATCACCAACCCCAAAAGCAGCCATAAATGATCCGGACCACGAAAAGGCAACAATCAGCAACGCCAAAATGATTAATAAAGCCTGAATACGACGCCGGGTTTTTCCTTTTCTGAGGTGGAATATCGTGGTAACAACAGCAATCATGGGGATGGCGAGGCCAAGAACCAGATTGCTCCAGGGGATTTGAGAAAAAAGAAAGAACGGATAGAAGAAACTCGATGAGTTGATAGACGATGTGATATATAAGTCTAATTGTTGTTTGAGAACAACCCAGACCACAACAAATACAGGCAGCGCAAGCAGATACATAACATAACGGTATTGGCCCGTTATGTGTTTGAGCGCCTTCAAGTCACGCCTCAATACGCATTCTGGTCACGGCGCAGCACCATCTGAATCACGGTGCGCAGGATGATCTTCAAATCCAACCACAGCGACCAGTTCTCAACATACCACAGGTCGTAAGACGTGCGCTGCGAGATGGATGTGTCGCCGCGCAAGCCATTCACCTGCGCCCAGCCGGTCATCCCGGCTTTCTCGCGGTGGCGTTCCATGTAACGGGGAATGCGTTCGCGGAATTTAAGAACATATACCGGGCGTTCCGGGCGTGGCCCAACCAGGCTCATCTCGCCAATCAGGACGTTAATCAACTGTGGGATTTCGTCCCAATTGGTGCGGCGCATCACGCTGCCCAGGCGAGTTACACGCGGATCATTCTCCACTGTCCAGCCGGGGCCATGTGCCTCCGCGTCCTGGTGCATGGTGCGGAACTTAATCATCTCAAATGGGCGGCCATCCAGCCCCATGCGGAGCTGCGTGTAAAATGCCGGACCTTTTGACTCCAGACGGATAATAATGGCGGTCATCAACAAGAAGGGGGAGAGGAAAATCAGACCGAAGAACGATCCGAAAATATCCAGGCTGCGCTTAAGACTCAGTCGCCAGCCGCGCAGGGCGATGTCGCGCACCGTAATCAGTGGTGTGCCGCCCAGATCATCCACGTTCAGGTCACCCGCCATGTACGAGAACATATCGGGGTAGATTTTGATGTCGACCCGCCCGCGCTGGCAAAGCGTAATGAGGTCAACCATTTCGGCGCGTTGGGCATCGGGCAGGGCAATGATAACCTGCTCGACATTGTGCGCGTCAATGAGTACCGGCAGGTCTTCATACGTGCCAATAATCGGATACCCCATCACATTACCGCGAGTCCTGATCTTGCTGCTGACGACAACCCCAACGATGTTATAGCCGAGTTCGGGCCGTCCTTTGATTTTGCCGGTGATTTCGCGGGCGATTTTACCGGTACCGACCAGCAAAAGGTTATCCTGATCGAGGCCGCGCCGTCGCAGCCGCAGCCGCAGCCCCTGGTAGAGTTCGCGTCCGGTGCCCACCAGTACCGTACTGAATACCCACACATAAAAGAACATACTGCGGGGGTAGTCCACGTGTAAATCCGTGCCTTTGAACAGCAGTTCTTGCAGCCCCCAGGCCATCAACGATGCAACCGTAATCGTGCCAACAATTTTGCGGATATGATCCAGTCGGGTAATCGCGCGGGGCAGATGATACAGCCTGGTGAAATACAATAAGGCAATCACCAGGGCGATATGCAGAACCATTGTCGGCAGATAACGTTCAAAGATGGGGAGCTTATCGGGAATGGAGAAAAAAGGCAGCACTAACCGGCCCGCGTATCCCGCCAGGAACGCAATCACCAGCATCACCAGGTCAAGCACAATCAAACCAAGATGCAGCATCTGCCGCAGCCGGTTAGAGTTTGGCGATGACGGAATCGCTAAAACGGGCGTCGGATCTCCGGCCATATCTCCGGCCCACCCTTCACCAGCAGTCCGGCTATCACCAGGGTGTGCAGCCAGAGAGGCGTTGTTTCCCGGTAATGCTTGCGGTAGAAGATCAGCATCGCCCGCTGGAACTCGAACAGCGCCTTCTTGCTCTGGCGACTGGCCGCCCGCTTGACGTGCTTCACGACGACTTGTGGGTGGTAATATACTGTCCACCCTGCCGCCTTTATCCGGTAAGCCCAATCTAAATCCTCTCCATACATGAAAAAGGTTTCATCTAATAAGCCGGTAGCGGAAATCGCTTCGCGCCGTACCTGCATATACGCCCCGACAACCGAGTCGACCTCAATTTCCTGGTTGGGGTCGGCAAAGGTCATATTATAGCGCCCAAATCGGGGATGCGTAGGAAATAATTTTGACAGACCGGAGAATCGGTAGAGCGACACGATGGGTGTGGGGAAACTACGGCGGCAAGCCAGGTCGAGGCTGCCATCCGGCAGTACCAGTTTGGGGCCAGCAATTCCGATTTCAGGGCGCGAGTCCATGAAGCGCACCATATCAGCCAGCGCGGTAGTTGGCACTTCAGTATCCGGGTTGAGCAGCAGGGCATAACGCGGTGCGCCGGCATCTACATCTCCCACCCCGCGAAAACCCAGCGCACGCAATCCCAGGTTGTTACCATAGGGGTAGCCGCCGTTGGTCTCACTGGCGATTAACTCGACAGCCGGGAAATTCTGCCGCACCATTTCCGCGCTGCCGTCACTGGAAGCGTTATCTACCACGACAACATGATAGGTGAAATCGCCCTCGCTCGCCATCACGGTTTGCAGGCAGCGTTGCAAATAATCGCGGGTGTTCCAGTTGACGATAATGATGCCGAGATCGTGCATATTCCCTCCGAACCGTGCGCCCATTTTACCACATCGCATTCAGAGTCAACAGGCGGCAGACCGCCGGAAGCGACAATCTATAACGGAACATTACTTTGCACACCACCCGTTTTCGCCTGTCCCCGCGGCAAATAACGGGATCAGAATTTGCGCAGTTGAAGCCATTTTCCGTAGAGATATAACATACGTCATGCAACTGCCTGCCGTTCAGTTGCATGATTTCCAACTACTTGTCCCTCTCGTTAACCTCCGTATCAGTTGGCTCAAGCAGGCGTGTGCGGACGGCGGTCAGGTCAGCCTGACTCAGCCCACCATCCTGAAGATGCTGCGCAAAGTCGAGTTGTGCCAAGGTGGCGAGAATCGTTTCACGAGTTGTGGTGTTATGGCGAGCAAGCAGGATGTCCCGTTCAGGGTCCGGGCTGAGTTCGTAATCCGCGATGATTTCTTCAGGGACAACACCGACCAGCGCCAGCAGCAGCAACGCCACGATCCCGGTACGGTCGTTCCCGCGCACACAATGGAACAAAACGCCTCCAGGTTGCGCGCGGGCGACAGCCGTAACCACAGCGGCATAGCGCTCCGGCCAGCGTTTCATCGCATCATAGAAGTAGAGAGGCGTAGCCCACAGGTCGGTCATCACCCACTGCTGCACAAAATCTGTATCCGCGTAATCTTCGATCGCGCAGCGGAGAGTAACAATATCAGCAGGGCGTGGCATGGTATCCGCCGGTACATCATCTGGAAGACCATCGGTAGCCAGCGTAATAATGGTACGGATTCCGTATTCATAAAGTGCCGACCACCCGTGCGGAGTAAGCCTGCCGGGATGATCTGAACGTACCAAGGCACCCAGCCGAGTCACACGCCCATCGGTGGTCCTCAAACCGCCGAGGTCACGCACATTATTGCAGCCATCCCAATCTAGCCGCCGATCTCTTGACATTCTGGTACTCCTGTGTGTTGTTCTATGGATTGTTTTGAACATGATATCTACAAAAAACCGGCATAACTTCAACATGCGAGGTTATGCCGGTCTATTCACATCGTATAGGAAAGGGTGATTATTTGATGCGCGTCCAGGTTGGGTTCGAACCACCGCTGAAGCGGAACACGCCAACCGGCGCATCAATATAAAACGCGCCCGTGCCTTCTTCAAACTGAATCGTGCGGTTGCCACTGTCTATGTTGGCGGTTGCCCAGCCAATGGCGCCGTTCCAACTGCCAATTGGCGCATTGGTGTTGAAGTATACCCAGTTAAACATCTGCTGCGGTTGGAAAAATCCGCTGGGCGGGCTGCTGGGTGTGATGGTCGTACCATCCCAACCGCTGGTATATTCGATATAGCGACCATCCTGGGTTTGCATCCCATAAACCCGGTTCAGGTTATTGGCGTTCACATAGATCATAAAGCCGCGCTCGAACGATTGGAACGCGCCGATACCGATAGCGCCCACCCCAGTCGGACAGCTAGCATTCGCCGGGGCATACTGGTCGCCGAAGAACCAGCTAATCGGGCATTGCACCGTGATCGGAATTGACTGCGTGACTTCCTGCCCGCCGCGCTGTGCCGTCAGCTTGTAGATGACCAGACGACTGCCTGCCGGAACCAGCACATTCAGTTGTCCGGTGGGTATTACTGAGAAGGTCTGCACAATTGCGCCCTGCTGGTTCAACTGGTCAATCCGCGCCATATCGGATATGGAATTCCACGAGAGTGTGATGTTGGAATTTCCCGTGACGGTAGTCGCGCTGGCGCCAAAGGTGATAATCTGGGGCGCAGCGGGTGTTGGGGTCAGCGTGTTGGTCGGCGTGGATGTGACTGTCAGCGTACTGGTGGGTGTCGGCGTCTGAGAGGGTGTAGACGTGAGCGTGGATGTCGGGGTCGCGGTAGTTGTGTTCGTGCTGGTGGGTGTCGGCGTCAGCGTGTTGGTCGGCGTCTCCGTCAGAGTGGGTGTCAGGGTTGCAGTTGGGGTATAACTTGGTGTTACACTGGGCAGTACAGCCAGAGTCGGCAGTTCAACGACCTCTTCCGCCGGTGAGCAGGCCGTAATAACCAGGACCGTGACGATTAAGAAGATAAACGGGTTCAATGATTTGGTGATGCCAGACATAAGATTTTTCCCCATCAACGACCAGCGATCTGCCAGGTTCGTAAATTTACTTTTTTTATCTCTTGGCTTAATCATACTCTTAACCACCGTGTCCTGCCAGACGACTTTGGTCGCAGAAGACCTGCCAACGCTCGCACCGTCACTGCTGCCGCCCCCGGTCACACTAGCCATCGTTCGCCCGACCCAGACGCCGCGCCCGATTGTTTCCCCGCCTGCTACGCTGCCACCGACTTTCCCGCCGACGGCCACGCCACGCCCGGTCACTGCCGCGCCCAGCCTGACCCTACTGGCGGTGACAGTGATGCCCGTATCTCCGTTTGCCACGCTTGATCCTTCTATTACCCCCACCGGCACTTCCCCGGCGACGCGCATCCCGGCGGATAACACCTTTCTGATTGGGCAATCAGCGGGCGGGCGCGAAATTTTCGGTTGGCGATTTGGGCAGGGGGAGCGTATTCTCCTGCTGGTAGGGGGCATTCACGGCGGGTATGAGGGTAACACCGTCACGCTGATGAACGAACTTATTGAACACTTTGAACGCACCCCTGACGATGTGTTGCTGGGAATGAGTATCATCCTGGTTCCAGTAGCGAATCCCGATGGGCTGGTGCTGGGGCGGCAGGCTGAGGGACGGTTTAATGCCAACCGTGTTGACCTGAACCGTAACTGGGGCTGCGAATGGTCGCCGGATGCGGTGTGGCGCAATCAGTCCGTAGACCCTGGGCCACACGCTTTCTCCGAACCGGAAACACAGGCCTTAGCCGCGTTTATCCGCGAGGTTCAACCCGCCGCCGCCGTGTTTTACCATAGCGCCGCCGAGGGGGTGTTCGCCGGGGAGTGCGAAGGGGGTCACGGCTCGGACATCCTGGCGGCAGTAATCGGGGAAGCGGCGGGCTACCCCTATGGTGAAGCCTTCAACGCCTACCTGGTGACAGGCACTGCGGCCAGTTGGGTAGACGGCCAGAATATCCCGGCTGTAGACCTTGAACTCAGCACCACCCGCAGCAGTGAGTTCCAGCGTAATCTGCTCGGAGTTCAGGGTGTTCAGGAGTGGCTGCTGGGGCGGTGATTTCGCGGTTTACATCAGCGCCGCTCGAATCGCTGTGACCTGCTTCTGATACGTATCGACCGTCAGACGCTGGTCATACTCCGCCAGGTTGAGTGGTATCCCCGGCGCTGGGTCGCCGTAATAGCGGGGCATGATGTGACAGTGAAGGTGGGGGAGTGCGTTGCCAAGAATCTGGAAGTTCATTTTTGTGGGGTGATAGACCTGTTCCAGCGCACTCGCAGCATTCATCATATCCTCAAAGAAACGGCTGCGATCTGCACGGGAAAGTTGATAAGGTTCAGCTACATGCTGTCTACAGATGAGCACACAATAACCGGGTGAAAACTGGTTCACTGAGAGCCGTAGTACACTTATCTCCAGTTGAGCGATGGTGTAACCGTATTCATTGACCTGCTGCCCGGATGCCAGTTCCGCGCACATCGGACAGCCATCACCCCGTACCAGGGCATCCCATTTTTCGATTGACATCCATGCTGAGGTCATACGGCTTTCTCCCAGGTGAATAGCCTTCGATGTGTATCATCATACTCCCTGGGTTGCTGGCAATCATGACGGCTGGCCTATGTCTTCTCAATCTTCAGATTATTCGATTATGATTCCGGGCCTTTCGGATAAAATCGGCTGCCTCTCGGATGTCTGCCAGCCAGGCCTGTAACGGCTGCGGCACATCATCCAGACCGGGTAGGGTGTTCAGATGGGCATAGGCCTCGGTGAGTTGAGGCGCAAGGCCGGGTTCGTGCCCGGTAACCTGTGCCATCAAGTCGTCCCAACGTGCGATCAGGGCTTGTATGCCAGCCCCGTCACCAGTTTTCTCCATTTGTTCCCGAATGTCCGCAAACAGGCTTTTCCAGGCTTCGGCCAGGTGCTTCTGTTCTGTATAGGACTGTTGCGCTCCGGCCTCGGCCAGCCGGTCACGCTGCTCTTTCGTAATGAATTGTCCGAACCAATCCGCCTGATTATTCATGTTAACCGCCTTAATAATGTGAATAAACTGTTCCATGTTCCATGTTGGTGTGCTGTCCAGCGCGTGCTGTGCCTGTTCGATAGCGCGGATCACCTGCTCAAGCTGGCGAACCTGCTGCCGTAAGACCTGCTTCTGGCGTTCCATCAGATGGCGTATTCCATCCATATCATTCGTCAGTAGATTTTGGATCTCATCGAGTGATAGGCCGATGAGTTTTAGCGTCAGTATCTGTTGCAGACGGGCGTAGTCCATCTCCGTGTATAAGCGTCGCTTCCCTTCCGTGTAAGCAGACGGCCTGAGCAGGCCAATCTGATCATAATAGCGGAGGGTTCGCACGGTGACACCCGCCCGTCCTGCGAATTCGCCAATGCCGAAATAGTTGATTCTGGACGCCAAAGGTTATGACTCCTGATGACAACACCTGAAATCAGTTTACAAGCTGACGTAACGTCACTTGCAAGAGGTAATTTGTAGGGAAAAAGGCGGAACAGCCTGTTTAATCGCTGGATTGTACGTCTATCCAGCGCAGTACCCAGCGCCCGCGCTCAGTCTGGGATGTGGCAGTGACCATATAGGTCACACCATCCACAACCAGCAGATCCGCATGGCCGACCCCGAAATTGAAACTTACGGGGAACAGCACCGGATTGCCAGGGAACTTCTCCCATGCGCCATCTATTGCGTCGCTTACCGAACGGGCGAATCCCAGTCCGAACTGCGTATCCATGCCGCGTTCCAGCACATCCGGGCCGCGCACGCCCTCATAGGCCATGTAGTAGTGGTCACCTACTTTGAGGACATCGGCGGAACTGACGTAGCGGAAGTCGAAATAGGGCGCGATGGTATCTCCTTCAGTGATGTCGAGCGGGCCGTACTCCGCCGCACCGGAAAACAGCGGGTCATGGTCGCACAGCCGCAATCCGACTGCTCCTTCGTGGCGGTCTCCTGTGTAGCAGCGCATGTGCCCCGGCGCAGAACCTGCCGCCGTGAACACATAGAGCGTATCGCCTTCGACATACAGCCCTGGCGGCGCACCGACCAGACAGTCATAGGCTTCGCCACGAATATTGGGGTGCGGGCCGATTTTCTCGGTGGCGCTGCACTGAATGTAGGAACTCGGCCAGGTGCCGCTGGGAAAACTGACTTCCCCCCAATCCGACCAGTTCAGCCCATCGGGGGATGTCCGCAGGATGGCGTGGGCATGCCACTCGTAGACGAGATACCAGGTGTCTTCAGTACGGAACACACGAGGATACTGCTGGGCGGTGATGTGGTCGCGCTGGTCATCGCACGGGCATTGGCCGCAGGGAATCGAGCAAACCGGAGCGGGCAAACTGAAGCTCATGCCGTCATCGGTGCTTTCCCAGCGAGTCAGGCAACCAGGGAAGGCCACCGGTTCGCCGCACTGGTCAATCACCCCGGCGGACTTATCGCTGGCGTGCAAGTATGACCAATATACACCGTCGCCCATGTAGACCGTATCACTTTCCCCAATCGGCAGTCCAACATCGGGAATATCCACGACCCACTCGGCGCGGCCTTCCCAGAAGTCCGCCAACGTGGGGGCGGGGCGATCTTGCGCGGCGGCAGGCAGACTCAGCAGCAGGGCGGTGATGAGCATTACAGAAATTGAAGCGGCACGGTTTTTCATGAAACACCTAGTGAATTATCTTTACCAGGCGATATTCTAACGTTTTGGCCGGATTGAGCGCCACTATATGGCGTTTATTGAATTGATTGGTTAGCTGTGGTAGGGGTTTTTCAGCGGTGGCGGTTTATAATGGGAACACAATAGAGATTATGTGAACAGTGACTTTTGCCTCATGACACCACCCACATTGACCAACGCCGAAAAAATCCGCAAACTGCGCTGGAATACAGCCTTCAGCGGGTTTAATACCATCTTCGCCCTGCTGACGTTTTTCGGGCCGGCCTATGTGCTGTTCCTGGATGAACTTGGCTTTACCAAAACACAGATCGGATTCCTGCTTTCCTTCATGCCGTTCACTGGCCTGGTCGCACCGCTCATCGCGCCGGCAGTCGCTCGCTTTGGCTATAAACGCACGTTCGTTACGTTCTGGGGTGCCCGCAAGGTGGTTACTGCCGGTTTCTTGCTTACCCCCTGGGTACTGGCTGAGTTCGGCCATGATGCGCTGCTGGTTTATGTGATGATCCTTGCGGCGGGCTTTGCGCTTTCCAGGTCAATCGCTGAAACCGGGTTGCTGCCCTGGGGGCAGGAGTACATCCCCAACACCATTCGCGGACGTTACGCGGCAGTCAATGAAATTATCAGCCGGTTAATCGGTATCGCTGCCACCGCGCTCGCCAGCTACATCCTCGGTCTGTCTATCGGGCTGGATCGGTTCATGCTGATGTTTGTGATTGCGATTGTGTTCGGCACGCTGGCGGTCTGGTCAGCCTCGAAAATCCCCGGTGGCGCTCCGATCAGGAAAACCGACGTCGGCAGTATGTCGCACCGGCACCTTCTGCGGGCATTGCGGGATAATAACCTGCTGCTGTATATCGCAGGGGTGGGCATCCTGACAATCGGCACAACCCCCATGGCCTCATTCTTGCCATTGTTTGTGGAACAGCAGGCCGGACTCAGCGAGAGTCAGGTCGTGATTGCCCTGCAAATCGGCTCGCTGGTGGGTGGGTTGGCAGCAACGTACCTCGTGGGATGGGCGGCAGATCGCTATGGCAGTAAGCCGGTTTTGCTTTCCGGGTTGTATATCAAGATTTTAGTGCCGTTGGCCTGGGTGTTGATCCCTCGCTCTTCCGATTGGAGTCTGACCGCTGCGCTGGCAATTTCTGCTGTCAGCGGCGCGGTGGATATTGCCTGGCTGATCGGTTCGGCCCGTTTGCTTTATGTGCGGGTTGTCCCCCGGGAACACAGCGCGGAATACATGGCGGTCTATTACGCGGCGGTTGGGTTGATTGGCGGAATCAGTCAGGTGGCGGGTGGCGGTCTGCTCGACCTGACACAGGGTATATCCGGCCAGTTTTTGATTTTCACACTGGATCCATTTTTTCCGTTGTTTGTCCTGGCACTGGTGCTGACCGCTGTCGGTGTAATTATCTTCAGTCGCGTGAAGGCCGACAGCCCGGTGAGTGTGAGCGAATTTGCGACGATGTTTATTCATGGTAACCCGGTGCAGGCATTTGAATCGATGTTCCGCTACTATCGGGCGCGAGATGAACGGGCAACTATCGCGATGACCGAGCGGATGGGGCAGACGAAAAGTCCACTGACGGTGGAAGAACTGTTGGAAGCACTGCGTGACCCGCGTTTTAATGTGCGTTTTGAGGCCATTATTTCTATAGCGCGGATGGAATCCGACACCCGCCTGGTTGAGGCGCTCTGTCAGATCCTGGACGGCACGGAAGTTTCGTTAAGCGTGGTTGCGGCCTGGGCGCTGGGGCGCATGGGTGACGACCAGGGCGTGGAGGCCTTGCGGCGTGGGCTGGACGCACCCTATCGTTCGATTCAGGTGCATTGTGCGCGGGCGTTGGGCACGCTGGGGGATACCAACATCGTCCCGCTGCTACTTGAACGTTTGGGGAGCGAGACCGACAAAGGGTTGCAAATCGCCTATTGTTCGGCGTTGGGCAGTATGCGTACCGTCGAAGCTGTTCCGCTCTTATTAGATGTGCTGGAAAACACGACTAATGAGGGGGCACGGCTGGAACTGGCTCTGGCGTTGACACGTATCGTTGGGCAGGAGCAGCATTTTATTCGGCTGTTACGCCAGTTCCGCCAGGACAAGGGGACGGCGGTTTATCAGACGATGATGAGCCTGAAACGCCGCCTGACACTGCCGTACGGTGAGCAGCGCCAGCTTGACCAATGCGCCCATATATTCTCACTGGATGACTTTGTGGGTGGCGCAGCGCATCTGGTCGAGATTATTCGCGCATTTCCACCGGATACGTATACGCCGGTTGGTCAGACTATCCTGAATGCCTGTGCCAACCATCTGGCAGCCTACGGGGTTGAACATGAGGAATACCTGCTCCTGGCGCTGCACACACTGACGGCGGGTGCAGAAAAATGAATCGTTATGCGCCTTTTACATCTCTCTTGACTCGTGCGGCGGGATAAGGCTATACTCGACAGTATGAACACACGAATATGGCATACACACACCAGCATGATGATGGTCATGCGTAACCTGCATCGGGATAGATGTTGGGTGTTGTGCCATGCCTGAGTGAAATCATCAGGAAATCACACGAACCGTCTGTCCCCAATAGGCAGGCGGTTTTTTTGTTGTCGATTCATCATCAGGTTGCTATATCTCATACAATATCTAGAGACATATGCGAATATCGGGACAAGAGGAGCTTGGCATGGTCAAGTTTTGGCGAAACATCAGGCAGCATATTTATGACTTCATGCGGTTTGCTGATGAGCCAGATCAGGAGTTGGAGACGCTGCGACTGCTCCGGCTTCGGCGCTTGGAACCGCTGATAGCTGTTGCACTTGGCCTTCACGGTATGGGCGTGTTTCTCTGGCTATATAAGGTCGAGAGCTGGCATTGGGTTGGGGTAATTACGCTGTTTGCCCTGGGGATATGGGGGCTGGCACGACGACCCGTAGATGGACGTGCGACGATCTTTCGGGCGCTGTTGATCGCTATCTGGGGATGGCTGCTGATTGTGAGTACGGGGGGTGTATATAGTTTCTTTTTTGTATGGTATCTGGTTGTGGTTGTAGCTTATCCACTGCTGCTTGACGCGCGTTGGGTCTCGTTTCTGATCCCTGGTGTGGCTGTGGCTTACGCGCTCCTGGTGCCGATTTCGCCTGAACCGGAAGTAGCGCTGTTACGCGCACTGCTGCTTGTGACGTTCGGTTTTATCGCCCGTATGGCGAACATTATCACGACTCGCTATATCGTTGAGCGTCGCCAGTTAGACGCATTTCAACTCGCATTGGAACAGGAACGCCGTGAAGTATTGCGCCAGTTTCTGGAAAACAGTTCTCATGATTTGCGGACACCCCTCACAGGGATTAACACCAGTATCTACCTGATCCGCAAGTTTATTCAGGACAAACCGGCGGAAGCACTGCGCAAGCTGGACTCACTGGAAGAGCAAACCGGGCATTTGCAAAAGGTTCTGCTGGATATGCTCAAGATGGTGGAACTGGAGCAGCCGGGCGAGTCGGAATTCTTTAGCCCGGTAGATTTGCAGGAAGTGGTCAGGCAAGTGATTGACCAGGGGGCACATGCCGCCGACAAAAAACGCCAGCATCTCGATTTGCAGGTCAATGGCGATTCCTTCTGGATTATCGGGGATATTGGTGATTTGAAAATTCTCACCAGCAACCTGCTCACGAACGCCGTGAACTATGCCCCGGAAGAGGGACACATCACTGTCACGCTGTCCCTGGATAATACGGATGTGGTGTTGGCGGTTCAAGATAACGGCACTGGAATCAACAAACAGGACCTGCCAGCACTGTTCGATTATTTTTACCGGGGGGACAAAGCGCGAAATACGGCCAAAGGTGGAGCAGGGTTAGGGTTGGCGATGGTTAAGAAAATTGCCGAATTGCACAACGGGAGCGTGACTGTGGACAGTGTGATTGGGCAGGGCAGCACTTTTTGGGTGCGTTTCCCGGCCAGTAAGGAGCAGAGTGAGATAACATGATTGAATCATTACTGAAGACACTGGTTACAGAACTCAAAACTGAAAATACTGTTGCGATCACGTTGACGGGCAGTTACGCGCGGGGGGACGCTACCCTGTACAGCGACGTGGACATTATCCACTATGTTCGCCAGCGACCCGGAGACCATGAAGCTTACAGTCTGCGCTATATTGAGGACTATCTGGTTAGCCTATCGGTATTGACGCTGGATGAACGCCGTGCCGACTTCGCCCGCCCTGAATCGGCAAAGTGGTGCATTTCCGGTTTACAGCAGGCGCGTGTTCTGTATGACCCTCAGGGGGCATTTGCCGGGCTGCTGGCTGAGGCGAATGCGGTGCGGTGGGACGCGGCGATGCAGGCACAGGCCGACTCTTTCGCAGGGTGTGAGCTGGCCGGATACGCCGAGGAAGCCCACAAAATCCTGGGCGGATTGCTCCAGGATGATGATTGTCAAACCCTGTACGCGGTCTATGGGTTGGTGCTGGGGGTCAGTAAAATCGTCGCTGCACAGCGCGGAATCACAGTAGAGTCGGATAATGTCTATTTCCGGCGGTTGCAAGAAGAGATGGGTGCAAACTCGCACTGGACGCAGTTTTTCCGGCAGGCTGCCGGTTTTGACGACGGTACGGCCCGAATGCGCGGGTTCGCCGCGCTCAGATTATATGTGGAGACAGCTCGCCTGCTGGATAGCATATTCCTACCAGAACACCGAGCCGTTATCGAGCAGGCCGTCCGGGTGATAAACCAATCGCAATCCGTTGCGTCTATGTTATAGTTGGCGTCTGAAAACGACACAGGAACAAAAGGACGATTATGGCGAAGTACATTCACGTTTCGGTTGCCTGGCCGTATGCCAATGGCGACCTGCATGTTGGACATCTGGCCGGGGCATACCTGCCTGCGGATATTTTCGCCCGTTTCCACCGGTTGAAGGGTAATCATGTCCTGATGGTGTCGGGGTCGGATAGTCACGGCACGCCGATTTCGGTGGAGGCCGACAAGCGCGGTATCCCGGCGCGGGAGGTGTTCGAGCATTATCACCGGCGCTTCCTGCTCACCCAGCAAAAAGTCGGGATTAGTTACGACCTGTTCACCCACACCGATACCGAAAATCACCACCGCATCGCCCAGGACTTTTTCACGCGGCTGCTGGAAAAGGGGCATCTCTATAAAGAAACGCAGAAACTCCTCTACAGCGCGGCGGAGAAACGCTTCCTGCCGGATCGCTACGTTGAGGGCGAGTGTTATATCTGCCATTACCCTGCGGCGCGGGGCGACCAGTGTGATAACTGCGGGAATCTGCTGGATGCGACCCTGCTGATCGGGCCGCGTAACCGGGCGACTCCCGAAGACAAACTGATTGTGCGCGAGAGCGAGCATTACTTCCTCGATCTGGCGCGGTTCGAACCGCAACTTTTAAAGTACCTGGACGAGCATGAGCACCACTGGCGGGCGAATGTGGTGCGCTTTAGCCAGAACTTCATCGCGGACGGTCTCCAGGGCAGGCCGATCACCCGTGATATTGACTGGGGGATCAGCGTCCCGCTGTCAGGGTGGGAGGATAAGAAGCTGTACGTGTGGTTCGAGGCTGTGATGGGCTACTTCACCGCCAGCCTGGAATGGGCGAAAAACATCGGCCAGCCCGACGCCTGGAAGCAGTGGTGGTATAACCCGGAGGCAAGAATCTACAATTTCATCGGCAAGGATAACATTCCCTTCCACACGATTATCTGGCAGGCGGAACTGCTGGGCGTGAATGGGATTTACAACGATGCTGAGGAAGTGAAGTCGTATGATGCCGACCTGCAACTGCCATATGACGTGCCGGCCAATGAGTTCATGAATATTGAAGGGGACAAATTCTCCAAGAGCCGGAACTGGGCGATCTGGCTGCCGGATATCCTGGAACGCTACCAACCGGACGCGGTGCGCTATTATGTGGCGATGACCTTCCCGGAAAGCTCGGATTCGGATTTTTCGTGGGAGGGCTTCCTGAGCCGGGTGAACAATGAACTGCTGGCGACGTGGGGTAACCTGGTGAACCGGATGCTCGGTTTTGCCTACAAGCGCTTTGACGGTAAAGTGCCGGCATACGACCACCTGACGCCGGAAGATGAGGCGATTATCGCCCAGAGTGAGGCGGCGTTTGAGCAGGTTGGGGCGCTGCTGGAGGCGGTCAAGCTGCGCGAGGCGCTCCAGACGGCGATGGCGCTGGCGAAGGATGCCAATGCCTATTTAGACCGGCGTGCCCCCTGGAAGAGCATCAAGACTGACCCGGCGGATACGGCGCGGGCGGTGTACGCCGTCCTCAAGGTGATTGATAACCTGAAGATTCTGCTGTCTCCGTTCCTGCCGTTCACGTCGCAGAAGCTCCACGAATACCTGGGGTATGACGGGCAGTTATTCGGGGAACTCAAGATCGAAACGTACCAGGAGGCCACCCGTCCGCACGAAGGACTGGTCTACGACGGCAGTGGGGCGATTGGCCGCTGGGAGAAAAGCGACCTCCAACCGGGGACGGCGCTGCGTGAACCTGCTCCGCTGGTGGTCAAGTTAGAGCCGGAGATGGTGGACTTTGAGCGCGGTTTCCTGGGGCAGCCCAGGGATGAACAGCCGATCACACCATAGCCGCTGGCCGTTAGCTACTGGCTGTTGGCTTTTCGCCAGGGACCAGAGGCCATCTGAATCCCTCTCCGTATGGAGAGGGACTTTTTTTGCCACAAAAATAGAACGCTTGTGCGAATTAGTATCACAGGGTAGAATGCCCCTATCTGAATTGAAGAAGCCATGAGAAAGGCTGGTATTCAAATGGACGCGACTCTGAAAACAAGTATCTGGCAGCAGTTTGGGGCGGCGATTGACATGCTCGACGATGCAGTGAGTCTGTGCCCTGACCGGCTGTGGACGGCAGTCGTCTGGGATGACCACGAGGACGCACGGTATGGGCAGTTCTGGTTTGTGGCGTACCACACGCTGTTCTGGCTCGACCTCTTTTTGACTGGCACGCGCGAAGGTTTTGCACCGCCTGAACCGTTTATTCGTAGTCGCGGTACGCTCCCGGAGAAACCGTACACGAAAGACCAGATGCGCACCTATCTCAAAGACTGTCGCCAGAAGTGTAAAACTACCCTCGAATCGCTGACCGATGAAAAAGCGCACCGGGTGTGTACGTTTGAATGGATGCAACCGACGTTCCTAGAACTGCAACTGTATAGTATGCGTCACGTTCAGGAACACGCCGCGCAGTTGAATCTGCTCCTGGGGCAGAACCAGGTGGAAGGGTTGGACTGGGTTCCAAGCGCCAGGGACGACGCTTCGTAAGACGCCAGCGGGAGAACGACACGATGCTTTCTAGCATTTTAGCGGGTTAGCACTTTAGGGTTTCTGGCTGAAGCCAGTTTTCGTATGTTTTCAAGGTGGGCGAGACATGTCTCGCCCCTACGAATCTCCTCATATTAGGGAGGCAGGGCAGATGGATGCGACTGTGAAAACCGTGACCTGGGGGCAATTTGGCGCGGCGATTGATTTTCTGGCGGAGACGGTGAGCGCCTGCCCGGACGAACTATGGCAGGCGACGTTATGGCCGACACCCGGCAGGAAACCGGAATTCGGCCAGTTCTGGTATGTGACCTACCACACGCTGTTCTGGCTTGACCTTTACCTGACAGGCGCGGAGGAGGGCTTTCTACCCCCAGCTCCCTTCACGCTGATTGAGCAGGATGACGACGGCCCGCTGCCGGAACGGGTGTATACGCGGGAGGAACTGCTGGCCTATCTCCAGGGGTGTCGTCAGCGGTGCAAAACAACGATTGAGTCCCTGACGGACGAAACGGCGGGCCGCCTCTGCACGTTCGGGTGGGGTGAATGCAGTTTCCTGGAACTCCTGGGCTACAACATGCGCCACGTTCACGGACATGCCTCGCAGTTGAACATGCTCCTGGGACAGAATGGTGTCCTGACCCAGGATTGGGTGCCGCGTGTCCGGGATAATTTCTCGTGATGCGGTGCAGGAGATAATGGACATAGGATGTGTGCGGTGCCCGGTTTCCAGAAATGCTCTCAACGAAAGGGTGCCGCGTGGTAGTTAAACGCAAACAGCCTCAACCGGCATGGTCTGGGGCTGGTTTTTTGCAATAAAATGGATTTGCGCTGCAATTGCTGCGATTGCAGCAAGGTGGGCGATTCTGAGGGGAAAATCAGGGTGTGTGGTTTGCAGCAAAAGGCTGGGGGTTGCTGCAAAAACGCTGTTAAGAAGGGAATGCGGTGTGTCAAACTGGTAGGGTCAGCCCGTTATTCGGAAGAGCCAATGATGTTTTGTTCCGCGCCGAGGGATGAATCCCCCGGCTAGGCAAAGCCAAGCCCGCTAAAGGGGCTATTTGGGCGCTGCACTCCAACCCCTTCAGCGGGTTTGGAACACCTTGCCGGGTATTTTAATGCCCGGCAGACAGCCTGATACACGTATCGGGTTTTCTGTGTGTCAGATTATATCCGGTCCATCCCTATGTCGGGGAACACGTTGGGCGTTCCTACTGCCATTACATTACCACAAAACAGGGTGGAGGTGGTGAATCTTTGCTCGAACATTTGTTCAGTTATCAGGAATTTGCACAGGCGCGGTGTATGATCTTCTAAGTGACGTGATCGAGAGAGCTGATCGCCATGATGGAGAAACTATTCGAGATAGACTGGTTGAAGTACCTCACCTGGGGCATTTTGTTAATCGCAGTGGTTTTCCTCGTTAAGGTGTGGATAAACCCACCCATCACGATTTACTGGTTTGAGGTGGCATTCCTCAGTCTCAAACGACAGTTTGCCTGTATCTTTGTCCCCCTGTTTCTGCTGCTGGCGTGTGTCTTGATCGCCAGCCCGGAAAGAATACGCGGGATTCGCCTGTGGATTCCTGCTGTCCTGTTATTCGCAAATATCCTGGCGTGTGCTGCTGCTATGCCTGGGTTGACGGCTGCGAACGAACATCAGGATAGTACGGTGTTTGAAAGTCGTGTCTACTACGTGATGACATCATACGGAACGTTGGGGTGGAGAAGCGGTTTTACAACCCCTGATGTATTTCTCTACGAATGCGATCAGTTTGGTCTGCTCTGCCAGGAAATCTACAGTTATACAGGCCCGCGGGTCTATGTTGAAGTAGCCGAATCATGGACGGCCAGCCTGATGACGGACTATGCTGCGGAAACTATCTCTCTGATTGTCAACGGGGAGAGTGTCTATACCTACCAACCTGAATGATGTCGCTTTATGACATTTTGGCAGATTTTGGTAGCTTTTTGTCATGATTCTGGGTATTTTTGTGTGGTCTGCGCTACAATGCGCCCGTTCGACCCACCGAGGTCGGCAATCGTGATTGGTTGGACGTGACAAGGGCACGTCAACACTTAAGGAAAAGATCATGCAAAACCTACCCATCCCATTCCTGCTGTCTATTGCGAGTACGCTTGTTTCCGCCACGTTCGCGGTGTTTGTGCTGCGCCGCTGGTGGGAAAAACGCCGCCCACACCTAGCGGCCTGGGGCGTTGGCCTGGTGCTGTACACCCTGGGGACGTTGAGCCAGGTGATTCTGTCACTGACATGGAGTCCGTTCTTTTTCCTGCTGTGGTACTGGGCGGGGGCGATCATGGTCGCGCCCTGGCTGGGACAGGGGACGATTTTTCTGCTGGTACGCAAAGGCAATATCGCCCGCAATATCGCGGTGCTGCTGGTGCTGGTGGGCGTGATGACGCTGCCCTGGGCGCTCTTCCTCACCCCGGTGGATGGCAGCCAGTGGTCACCCGGCCAGGATATGACACAACTGTTGTATAATACGACGATTATGCCCAAAGGCGGCGTGCGGGTCTTCACCCCGATCATGAATATCTGGGGGACGCTGGCGCTGGTTGGCGGGGCGCTGTACTCGGCGCGGCTGTTCCGGCGCAAGCAGATTCTGCGCAACCGGATGATCGGCAACTGGCTGATCGCGGCGGGCGGGCTGCTCCCGGCAATGGGCGGGACGCTGCTGCATCTGGGGGACGCATCGTTTAAGTATATCGGGGAACTCACGGGCGTGGCGCTGATCTTCGCCGGTTTTCTGATGGCGACTCATGTCGCGCAGGACGCGGCGCAGTCCCGGCGGAACGCAGCGCAGCCGCCCCAAACACAGGAGCAAAGTGCTTAAGTGTTGGAACTGCTGGTATTTTTGCGGGGAGCGCATTACTGGTTAAGCCGCCTCGGTCTGGGGGCGGCTATCGTCATGTTCCTGGCGGCATTCTTCATCGGCGTAATCCGCAAAGGGGATGTCACCCCGTTGTACCGCAAGCTGACGGTTGCCGTCGCCGGGTTGATGGCTGTCCAGACGGTCATCGGCGCTGTGATGTACTTCTTCCTCAGCACGCGCCCCGGCCAGGAGGTGCATCTCATCTATGGTCTGGGGATGACGCTGGCGCTGCCGTTCTTCATCTTTGTGGAGAAAACAGCGGAAAAACGCCCGGCGATGGGCAGCTACATCTGGGGATTCGCCGTGCTGATCGGGATTATCTTCCGGGGGATGATGACCGGCGCGGCGGCATAGTGTGGTGATGTACGCGATGGACGATGCCTACTGGATGCGGCTGGCGCTGGAAGAAGCTGTCAAGGCGCTTGAATCGGATGATGTGCCCATCGGCGCGATTGCGGTCAAAGATGGGGTCGTGATCGGGCGTGGATACAACCGCCGTGAAGGCGATCAAGACCCCACTGCCCACGCGGAAATGATCGCTATCCGGGAAGCGGCGGCGGCGCTCAACTGCTGGCGGTTGGACGGCGTGACGCTGTACTGCACGCTGGAGCCATGCGCGATGTGCGCCGGGGCGATGGTGCTGGCACGACTGCCCCGTCTGGTGTATGCCGCCACCGACCCGAAAGCGGGTGCGGCAGGCAGTGTGATGGACATTGCCCGCCACCCCTTCCTGAATCATAGTGTGCAGGTGGAGCGCGGACTATATGCTGACGAAGCCGCCGAGCAGATTCGGGCTTTCTTCCGTAAATTGCGGGAATAGGGGGCGGTTTAAGTTATTGACGGTGTTTTCCAGGGGGCGGATGATGCGTTTTAACGAGTTAACGCGGTGTTCCAAATGCGCGGGCGCAATACATTGCGCCCCTACATATCCCTCATTATAGGAAGATTCCGTAGGGGAGACCACACGGGGTCGCCCGATTTATCTCCATATTGGAATGTAAAATGGTATCTTTATTCCCCTATCCTACCCTACGTCAAAACCTGACAATCGCTCACTTTTCTTGATTTCACTGAGGCATAACCCACTATGACGACCCAACTGGTCCTGCTCGGCACCGGGACTCCCAACGCTGACCCCGAACGGCACGGTTCGGCGCTGGCGGTGGTGGTCAACGATACGCCGTACCTGGTGGACGCCGGGCCGGGCGTGGTGCGGCGGGTAGCAGCGGCCTATCAGCGCGGGGTAACTGGTCTGGCAGTCAGCCGCCTCAACCGCCTGTTCCTGACGCATCTGCATTCCGACCATACGGTTGGCCTGCCCGACCTGCTGCTCACGCCCTGGGTGTTGGAACGCGAGTTGCCGCTGGATATTTACGGCCCGGCGGGGACGCGAGAGATGGTTGACCACCTGCTGGCCGCCTACGTGCAGGACATTCACGAACGCATTACAGGGTTAGAACCGGCCAATACCACCGGCTGCACAACAACTGTAACCGAAATCACGGCGGGCGTGTGTTACCAGGACGATTTTGTCACCGTCGGGGCCTTCCCGGTCAAGCATGGGTCATGGGCGGCTTTCGGCTATAAATTCACGACGCCCGACCGGGTGATCGTCATCTCCGGTGATACTTGCCCGGTTGAAAGCGTGGTTGAACAGGCCGCCGGATGTGACATCCTGGTACATGAGGTGTATTCGGTGACGGGGTTTCAACGGCGGCCAGCGCAATGGCAGCGGTATCATGCCAGTGTGCATACCTCGGCGCACGAACTGGCGACCATCGCTCGGCGGACGCAGCCGGGGCTGCTGGTGCTGGTGCATCAACTGTTCTGGGGGACATCCCCGGATGAACTGGTGGCTGAAGTGTGTTCCGGTTATGGCGGCGCAGTGGTTTGCGGGAATGACCTTGACGTGTTTTAAAAAACAACGGACGAAGCAACGGCCTCGTCCGTTTAGATTATGTGGCTGAGTAAGAGCCGAGCGATTACTGTGCCGGCGCGAGCGGTTCGCTGCCGAGCGTAAGGACGAAGCGTCCGACGGCGGCATTATCGCCACCCTGCGAAAAACTGAATGAGGCGGTGCTGAGCGCACCCAGTACCATGCGTATCTGCTGCATGTCGCGCAGTTCACGGTCACTAGCGGTCGGCAGCCCTGCCAGGTGGTCGAGCAGCGGCACGAAGCCCCGCAGGTTCAGATACCCCATAGACTGGGCATCGGCCAGGGCGTACTGTCGCGCTTCGGCAAAGGCGGGTGTGTCGGCCAGTGTTGTGCCCTGGGGATTCAGGCTGTAGGTCACGCCGGGGCGTGTCCCGCCGACCAGTACTTCGCCGTTGCTGCCTAATAGCAGGTCAATGCTGCCTACCAGCGCCCGTTCCATATCCGTCACGTTTGCCGGATTCAAAGGCAGCATATTCAGGAATGGGGCGTTGAAGGCCAGCACCTGGCTGCTGCCGATTGTTTCTGTCTGATATTCCAGTTTGTATTGATCCGCCGCGCTGCCTACCGCTGTCACCAGTGTCTGCGCCGCGTCAGGGTCGGTGGCTTCAATCACCAACGCCATATCCGGGACGATTGGCGGCATGCCATTTTCCGCCCCCGGCAGAATGCGCATATACAGGGCATAATCGCCGGTCATCCAGGGCAGAACATCGGTTTCCAGGCTCAGGCCGGTTGCGCCGGAGAAGGCCAGATTAATGAAGGTGGGGATGCTGCCCAGGTTGAAGTCGCGCAGGAAACGAGAGGCGTCATCATTGAAGGCATCATCCGGCATCTGCTTCATCTGGGCTTGCAGCATGTCGCCAAACACACGCAGGTTCTCAAAACCATTTAGCGTGGCCGGGCCGAGGTTGTTGCCGAAGAGCGCCACCGGGGCATCCGCCGGGAGGTAGCGGGCGAAGTCGGCATTCACCGGGCCGCTGGGGTAGTTCATGACCAGCCCCGCTTCTTCAAGCGCGGCAGTGTCATTGTAAGTCTGGACGATGTCCATGACAAAGGCGCGGTTATCCAGCAGGGCGAAACCGTAGGCCTGGGCGCCGATAATATTGTAGAAATCACCCAGCATGGAGCCCATCATGCCCATTGAAGCCGCACTCTGCTCCATCATTATTCCGATGAAGCTGCTGTAATCCAGGTAAACCTGAATCCCATACCCTTCGCCAGGGAGCATCGCCAGCGTGCCGGTGAATTTGGGGTTCTCGCTTAACGGAGCGGCGGGCATACCCAAGAGTTCCATGTCCTCGACAATGAACAGCGCCTCGTCACCGATAGCCAGGATCGTGCTCTGGTAGCTGTCCTTGGTGGGTACAAACAAGGTGAAGCTGTTCGTTTCCTCTTTGGTATACAACTTGTTTTCGATTTGCTGTGCGAACAGCCCACTAACAAAAGACACGGCTTTAGCGCGATCAGTGATGGCGACAACCGCGATGACAGGGGCATTGGGACTGCTCATATCCAGGCTTGCAACGCCGATCGCCGCTGTATCGCCTAACCACGAGCGAATAGCTGTCTGGAAGTCACCCTGGAATTGTTCCTGGATGGCCTGGTCAAGCAGCCCGGTAACCGTGACCGGAGGGATTGTGCCGGCAGGCAGCAGTACGCCCAGTTGACCGAGAACGGCATCAAGCTGTGTCAGTGTGCCGTCGCTAATATCCACCGCCGCAAAGAGGGGTGTATCAGCCGGGAAATAACGTGCCAGGGCAGTCAGGTTATCCTGCGCCATTGCCGGAGCAACGGCTGCACCCAGTAGTACAGCCAGGAGCAGCAGAAGCGATAGTTTCTTCATAAATGACTCTCCTTCAGAATCGATGCGTAACGAGCGAACTTACAACTCCCTCTATCTATTTTCATTATACGTGGCTACAGCGGGGTAGGTTGCAAAAAGCGTGTTAAAACCTGGCAGGAATTGATTAAAGGTTAGGTTCAATGTGACACCGCCGCGCTGTAATCCTAAGCTCTTTCTGAGACGCTATGCGCAAGCCCGTTGTTCCGGATTGGCTGAATAGTTAAAAATTAGAATATATCTCGAAAAAATGTTATAAAAACGCCCCCTGGGTAGGCTTTGCGTAGGTGAAGCGTTTTGCGGCGGACAGACAACTTGCCTGTTTTATGCTTTACTGTACACAAGTCTACTCAGACTTGATCGTTCAACACACTCAGAGAGGGAGTTTGTACCATGCGAAGTATTTTTCGTGTTCGTTGGAGGGTGTTTTTTGTCGTAGCACTCTGCCTGCTGCTGGCCGGTGTCGTCTCCGCCCAGGGTGGGTTCATCATCTATGGGCAGTCTGTCGCCGGGGAAATTAGCGATCAAGCCCCACTGGTGTTCTATACTTTTCAGGGGAATGCCGGGGATTTGATGACCGCCCAGGCCGTGGCGGCAGCGCCAGGGCTGGACCCGACGCTGACCTTACTCAGCCCGAGTGGTGTGCCGCTGGTCAACAACGATAACGACCCGTTTGGGTTTAGTCCGACTGACGCCCGCCTGAGTTACCAATTAACAGAAACCGGCGTATATTCGCTGCTGGTGGGCGCTGCCAATAACACCCGGGGCGGTTTTGGGCTGCGTCTGACCCAGCGTGCGAGCAGCACAGGCACGGCACCGCTGGGCGAGTCGGCGCAGGTTGACCTGACAACCGGTTCGCAAACGCTGATCGTTCCGGGCAACCCGGCTGCGGTTACGCCCATCACGATCGAGTCTGATCCGCCGGGCGCACCGTTTTCGGTGGAAGTACGTGACCCCAGCGGGCAGATTATCGCTGTGTTTGCCGGGTTGCCTAGTGTTACTCTGGCGCTGCCGGCTGCCAGTGGCGATTTCCAGATTACCGTCACCGGGACAACACCTAACGCACAGGGCAGCGTCGCGGTCAGCCAGGGAGATACCCCGGTTTCACCGAGTGACAATTCGCCGCCGCCACCGCCTGTTGCGACTGAGGAAGTCGCTCCCGATGAAAACGTGTGCCGTGTTACATCGGGGAATGTCACCAACGTGCGGAGTGGTCCCGGCACAGATTACGATACGGTTGCCCAGTTAAACAGTGGGGAATTCTATGAAGTGGCCGGTATCTACAACGGCTGGTACGCGGTGAATCTCCCCGGTGGCGGACAGGGATGGGTACGGAACGATGTGGTGATCGCCAGCGGCCCGTGTGATAACTTGCCGGTAGTTCAACCGCCCCAGGGACAACCAGGGTCGGGCGCTACAGCGACCTATACACTGACAACTGCGCCCGGACAAGTGACGGCGACCTTCACACCGTCATATACCCCGCCCGCGCAGCAACAACCGCCGACGGCTACCCAACCACCGCAGCAGGTACCGCCTACAGCGACGCCGCCTGCGCAGCAGCAGCCACCAACGGCCACCCAACCACCACCCCCACAGCAACCAACTGTAACCTTCACCCCGTCCTATACGCCAACGACGCCACCGGCGCCCCAGGAAGCGCCGTCTGACCCGCGCTTCAACAATCCGCTGGATATTCCGCTCGATACAACCGCATCGGTGACGGAGTTTGTATCGTATCCGGGTGGGGATACTGAAGACCGGGTGCGCTTCAGCATAACCGGGATGAATCCCAACTCATCACTCTCTGGCGGGCGTGCGAGGCTCATTCTGGCGGTGAGCTGTTTTGGCACCAACACCAACCAGGTACAGTTCTTCACCAACGGGCATACATACGCCTGCGGCCAGACTATCGTTGACCAGGAAGTGACCTTTGACTCAAACACAGGCAGTGTGGTGATTACCGCCGTAGGTGGCACTGGTACCTATGTGCAGTGGGTGCTGACCGGCACGGCCACACGGGTGAACTGAGTTCTAAGCGGTAGTAGCGAGCGGGAAGTTTGTACGAGCGCTTCCCTGCTCTGTGAGGAGATTCAGCCCTCAAATCAAAGAGGCGACCAGCAGGCCGCCTCTTGCTTTTAAACCAAGGTAGTGCCGTGCTAATCACCGCCGGTCAAAATATGTTTCAATATAGCGTACTACATCACGGAAGGAGATGATTCCAGAAACCGTACCATTCTCGTTCACAATGGGGACATGGCGGTAATGGTGGATAGACATCAGGTGCAGCGCATGGGCAATCGAAATGTGCGCGGGGAGTGTATCCGGGTTGGGAGTCATGAATTCGCTGACGGTGCGGTTATCCAGGTCTGTAACCTTCATGGCGATCTTCATCAGTACGTCGCTTTCAGTGAAGATGCCGGCGAGATGGTTGGACGGATCCACCACCAATAGCGCCCCGATACCGGCTTCGTGCATCATATTGATGGCCTGTGCCACCGACGTTTCCGGCGTCACCGTGATCGGGGTGCGCCCCTGGTGTAAAACCGCGATAGGCGCCTGGGTAATGTCGGCCATCGGGTCAACCTTACTGGACATCTCCGCCGGAAGTTCGCCGAGCTGCTCGCTCATCTCATCCATGTAGGCTTCATCCAGCCCACTGATTGCCATCGTTTCAGCCGTATCCACCATGGTAACTTCTGATTCGGCTTCCGGTTCAATCGTCCAGGTGTAGTCCGCCTGATAGAGACTCCGCAGATCGGTACTGGGTTTCTTCACCCGTGCTTCCTGCACCTGGGCCATCAGTTGTTGTTCATAAGGCGGCTTAGGGATGCGATAGATGACGCCAAAAGGAACGGGGTAATCGGGATAGTCCATCTGGGCCAGCAGGTATGCGAGGTGGTCGTCGGTTTCATCGTGCACGAGCAGGTCGGCTTCCGTCACGCCGTCACCCAGCTGTACGACTTCTAGCCGCAGGCCGTTGAGCCGCAGACCTTTATCTTTGTCCTTGCCAAAAATCATCGGCTGTCCATGTTCCAGGAAAAGCGCGTTGTCGTCCTGGGTGCTTTTATTCGCCACATGCTCCCAGGTGCCGTTATTGAAGATGACGCAGTTCTGGAAGATTTCGACAAACGACGTGCCTTTGTGTTCGGCGGCATCTTTCAATGTAGCCTCAAGGTGGCGGGTGAGGGTATCCATCGTACGGGCGATGAAAGTCGCTTCCGCGCCCAGGGCGACAGCCACCGGGTTAAAAGCCGGTTCAACCGAGCCCATTGGCGAAGACTTGGTTTTCGTACCGGGCAGCGATGTGGGGGAATACTGGCCTTTGGTCAGTCCGTAAATACGATTGTTGAAGAGCAGGATGTTCAGGTCAATATTGCGGCGGCAGGCGTGCAGCAGGTGATTGCCGCCGATGCTCAGGCCATCGCCATCGCCGGTCACGACCCACACGCTCAGTTCCGGGCGGGCGATTTTCAGGCCGGTTGCCAGGGTAGGAGCGCGTCCATGAATACTATGGATGCCATAGGTATTCATGTAGTAGGGGAAGCGGCTGGAGCAACCAATGCCAGAGATAAAGACGATGTTTTCTTTAGGGATGCCGAGGCCGGGCAGTGTTTTCTGCACCCCGGCGATAATCGCGTAATCGCCACAGCCAGGACACCAGCGCACGGTCTGGTCAGACGCAAAATCCTTGCGCGTATAAGTCGGGATATTTTGGATAGGAATGTCAGTCATAGTTTATCCTTATTCAACCGAGATCAGTTTTTTTCAGGCGGCGCATAGTGCAATTGCATCAACTGGGCAGCATGTACTGAGGTCATCGCATAGGTGCGTCCCTTAATATCTACAAATTCCACCTCAAAAACATCAGATGTATAGACTTCAACTACAGTGCCAACTTGTCCTCGATACAAGCCTTGTTCCGGCAGGTCCTGTATTAACGCGACTACATCTAACAATTCAATTTTGTCAGGCATCATTCAAATTCCTGCCTATAGAATATACACAGTTGCCAGTCGTGGAAACGCCTCATCAAAACGGATGATCCATCCACTTCTCACCATAGCCGACTCTTTATTAGCCCCAACCATCTCGAAATCAACAATGTAGCGCTGACCAAATTCGTCCTTATGTCCCATTATAGCATTTTCAGACTTCACAGCATCCAGCAGTGCGTCTCGGAGCAGGGCAGCGTGATCGGTAGTTAGCCCCAATAACGATTCAAACAGGATAGCCTTGTTTTTACCATAAGGATGTTGAGGATTCAAAGCATATCCTGTTAGTTTCCGCATGTCTACCATTGCACGGTCGGCGTGAGGAATCTTTATTTATCCTCACGTTTGATTAACCAACGCCGTACTACTACGATATGCTCTGTGTAGTGTTCGTAGGTGTTCCCCGCGATGAGCGCGAACGGTGGCTCCCGCCAGATGCCGGCCAACCGCCCCAGTTCAAACAGGTCTTCTTCCGGCAGTGCTTTGAGACCGGCAGTCACGTCCTGGTGAATGCGGTGGAAGTCAGCCAGTACCGCTGCAACCGGGCGGCTCTTGTTTTCCAGGTAGATTTGCTCGTTTATCCTGTCGACGGTGGCATCGGTAAATCCCCCGGCAGGAATCGTTGGCGGCTGGCCTGCAGCTGCCTCCGCTAACCACCCTGCGGCGCGTCCCGCCCAATCGGTCAGATGTGCGATAGTGTCTTTGACTGTCCACAGGCTGTCCGGCCCTTGAGCGCCCGGTTCTTCCATCCGTTTAGGTGGCACAAGTGCTACCGTGCGCTCGACAAACGCATACTCTGCTTGCAGGTGTGCCAGCATCCTGGCTTTGTCAAACGTATCGTGCATCTTTTTTATCTCCGGTATCGTCATTTTCCAGTATAGCACTGGATCTGCCGCTTTCCACAACCCGTTGGGGCTTGCATCAAACAGCAACACCCACTAAAACAAGGGAGTCTTTCAAGTTAAGGATATGACTATGTTTTCTACCCAACCGTTTATCCCAACCACGCCCGGCCACCTGACTCTGCTGCGCCAGGCATTGGGTGATGATGCTGACCTGTTGGCGCGGGTGCAGGAAGCCTTCGCAGAGGAAAAAATGCAGGGGATGTGCCAGTTAGTTGACGGGCGACCTGTCGCTTTTACGGGGTGGCGCTGGAAAGATGCGCCGCCGACCTATGCCCAACTGGTATTCCTGCACAGTGAAGCGGGTATCCCCCCGCAGCCTGTCACCGCCGTGACGAATGACACGCTGACCACGCTATGGGAGACAGCCGAGGTGATCGAAGTGCCTTCCCCAGTGGTGACTCCGGCTTTCCAGGCGGCGCTACAGGCGCAGGGTTTTGTATTCTTTGAGCGCTGCACGATGCTGCGCCCTCTGGCAGGGGAAAACTTGCTGGAAGCCGTGCTGCCACCAGGGTATACTATTACGGTCTGGGGTGACCAGCACCAGACACAGGCCGAGCATGTCGCGCTGGCGGCCAATGCGCCTACCGAAATTGATGCGGTGGCCGTCCCGGATGCAACCGGAAAACGCCTGGTGGAGATTCTGCGGAACATGCGGATTGGACGTTATCCCGGCATTGATCGCTGGCACGCGGCGGCCAGCCTTGTTGTCCTGACTCCGGCGGGGGATGTGTGCGGCTATATTGCGACGGTGGTCGCCCAGGACATGGGTTTTGTCGCGGATATGGCGGTACACCCGGCACACCGCCGTAAAGGGCTGGCGCGGGTGCTCCTGGCACGCAGTATGGCCGCCTGCCAGTCGGATGGGCTAGCGACGATGGGGCTGGCTGTGACGACCCGCAACCCGGCACACGAACTGTATGCCAGCCTCGGTTTTGAAGCGGCGACCTGCGGCGACGTGGCGGTGTGGTGGCGCGATGGGCGGCAGGCGCAGTGGCGTGAGTCATGATGTTTGCCTGAAGGTGAGAGTTATCCGCATCTGTGGATAGATACGACATACGGAGATTATGCATAAATTAGAGGCTAAAGACTATGGGCGGGTACGCCCTCTGCTTGACGAACTGATGCACGATAACATCAGTATTGAAAGCGTGCTGGCCGGGTACAATCCTGGCACGGTCTACGTTGACGACCCGGCAGTACCGCAGGTTGTGCTGCTTATCGGCCCCGAAGGGACTTGCCTCGCGGGGGAATCGCCTTCGCAAGTGCAGATGGGTGCGCTTAAATCCCTGGTAACCGATCTGATGTTCAAGCAGGATATGGAAGTGATGTGGCTGGTTTGCACACCCACATGGGTTGGCCGGTTGCCTGATATTCTGCCGCGTCTGCCGCTACAGCAGGAACGCCAGCACTATGTTTGCACCAAGTTGTCATTGGATTGGCGGACGCAGTTACCCGCAGGCTTTGCCGTACATTCCATCACGCAGGCGCTGCTGGATCGCCCTGGCCTGGATATTCCTGACCATGTTCATGGGTGGATGCGCGGCAATTGGGGGTCCGTGGATGACTTCCTGGCACGCGGTTTCGGTTATGTGGCGGAGGATGTGTCTGCCAACCGGGTCGTGAGCTGGTCGCTGTGTGACTGCGCCGGTGATGATGCCTGCGAAATCGGTATCCGCACCCACCCGGATTACCGGCGGCGCGGGTTGGCGGCAATCACGGTTGCCGCTGCTGTCGAACACGCTTTCACACAGGGCTACCATGCAGTCGGCTGGCACTGTAACGCCGAAAACCTTGGATCACAGCGTACAGCGTTACGTGTGGGTTTCGTGCATGAGCGGGATTATGTAAACCATTTTTGTTTCAGCAATGAAGCGGTGCATTGGGCGGAAGCTGGCCGGTTACAGGAAATACGCGGGGACTATCGTGCCGCCGCAGACTTCTATATGCGTGCTGCCCGCATCACTGAACAGCCTGACTGGGGGCAGTATATTCCATTTTACGCGGCCTGCGCCCTGGCACGCCTGGGCGAGTACCCGGCGGCATGGGACTGGCTGCGGCAGGCAGTAGAGCAGGGCTTCGATGATGATGCCAGTTTGCAGGCCAGTGAGGCACTCGCCCCACTGAAAAGCTCGGAAAATTGGGCCGCGTTGCTGAAATCCAGCGAACAAAAGAAAACCGGCGACTAAAATTCGTCTCTAAATCGCTGTCAGGCCGCCGTCCATCGCCAAGGCCTGCCCGTTGACGAATGAGGAGGCATCTGAACACAGCCAGACAACCCCGGCGGCGATTTCCTCTGGCCTGCCCAGGCGTTTCATGGGGTTTGTGGAGATGATGCGTTCCTTGTCCATCGGCTCAACCATTGGCGTATCACTGAAAGCCGGGCAAAGCGCGTTCACGCGAATATTGAAGCGGGCATACTCCGCCGCTGCGGTGCGGGTCAGGCCGATGACGCCGTGTTTGCTGGCGGAGTACACGCCGATGCGCGGCGCACCGACCAACCCGGCCACCGATGACATGTTGACGATGACGCCGCTGTGTTGTGCCATCATGACCGGCAGTTCATGTTTCATACACAACCAGACGCCTTTGAGGTTGACACCGATCACATGGTCAAATGCCGCCTCATCAAACTCGTGCAGCCGCACCTGCATATCGCCCGACACTCCGGCATTATTGACCGCCACGTCCAGCCGCCCGAAAGTCTCCACCGTCGTTTTAACGAGAGCGGCTACATCTTCGCTTCGGGTGACATCCGCCCGGACAAACAGCGCCTTGCCGCCCGCATGGATGATCTGGTCAGCAGTGTCCTCGCCGCCGGGTACGCTGACATCGCTTACGACGATACTCGCGCCTTCCGCCGCCAGTGCCAGCGCCGCCGCCCGGCCAATGCCCGACCCCGCACCTGTAACCAGTACCGTTTTGTTGTTCAACAGCATAGTGTTTGTTCCTTAAATGTGTTTTCTGGATAAATGAAGGCTTTACACCGCCGGCAGCCAGTCTAACACGGTTTGGGCGAGGGTGATGCGCCGATCATTGAAGCTGTGGTCCGAATCGATCATTCTGTAAGTTAACTGCTTCGCCCCGGCTTTTTCCAGGGCATATACCAGCGGCGTGTGGTGTACCGGCGGGGGTGTACCGTCGTCACGCTCCCCGGCCACAAGCAGCAGCCGTCGCCCGGCCAGCGCCCGGGCATGATTGACCAGATTCCAGTCGGCGACATGAGCTAAGCCCTCATCCAGCAGCGCCGCCCCGGATGTGCCGCGCAGCCGTTCGGCACTTTCGTCAAAAAAGGGCAGCATAACCTGACGGGGGACATCGCCTTCATCCACCATGCTCATATCCATGCCGATATTCCACCCGGCGATAGAGGCCACTGTATGGAGTGACGGGTCAGCCGCAGCGGTCATCAACGCCGCCCAACCGCCCATGCTGTGACCGACCACCGCCAGGCGCGATGCATCCACGCGGTAATCGGTACGTGCTGCATCACTCCTTAGCCAGGCCACTACCGCCACCGTGTCCTCCAGGACGTGCTGGAAAGTGAAGTCCCCGTCACTGCCCCACGCGCCCCGGTAGTGAAAGAGCAGCACGTTCCAACCAGCGCGGCGGAAGAACTGGGCGAGATCGAAGTTGCGTTCATTGCCGGGGAAACCATGCAGCAGCAGCAGCGCCGGATGTGGCCCCGCCCCCTGGGGACGGTACATCACGCCGAAAAGACGTGCCCCAGCGCTGGAAACCGTCACGGGGAACATCGCAGCGGGGTACTGTGAGTCTGACGTTGCAGGGTCGCTCGTGATGGATATTTGTGACATGGGTGAATCCTTCCTGATGGATAATCCGAAACAAATCAACCTGATTCAGGGATGCAAAGCCCAGCGACTAAATCTTCGTAAATATTCCTGAGGACATCAATTCCAGCATACGATATATTATGTCTGCCTATTCATAGGCTGGCTGGTAACAACGCGCTGATTCTAGCCCATTTGCACTGGTTGCAACAAATCGGCTAAACGGCGCGTATACGAAACCAGAACTATCTTGGAGGAAAAGCATGACCAATCTTGTTGAAGTGCGCGGATTAGTAAAAACCTTTAAACGTCGGGACGGCACGGAGGTCAGGGCCGTCAGGGGGATTAACCTGGATATTGCACAGGGTGAAGTGTTCAGCCTGTTGGGGCCGAATGGCGCGGGAAAGACGACGACGATTTCGATGATCAGTGGGCTGCTGGCACCGACACAGGGGGATGCGACCATCGGCGGCTTTTCGATCACCAAACAGCCGATGCAGGCCAAGAAACTGCTGGGCGTTGTCCCGCAGGAAATCGCGCTGTATCCCACACTGACTGCCCGGCAAAACCTCGACTTCTTTGGCAAAATGGCCGGATTGGGCGGCAAGGAACTGGCGAAAAGCGTAGATGAGGTGCTGGACTTTATTGATCTGAAAGACCGGCAAAAAGACCGGATAGACACATTTTCCGGTGGGATGAAGCGGCGCGTCAATATCGGCGTGGGGCTGCTGCATAAGCCGCAGTTGGTCTATATGGACGAGCCAACCGTTGGCATTGATCCGCAGAGCCGCCGCCGCATTCTCGATACGGTTATTCAACTGCGGGACGAGTATCGCATGACGGTGCTGTATACGACTCATCTGATGGAAGAAGCCCAGGAACTCAGTAACCGGGTGGGCATCATAGATCATGGTGAGATTATCGCACTCGGCACAGTGGGCGACCTGATCCAGCAGATTGGCGAAGAAGACCGGCTGATTTTCAGCGTGGGTGAACAGCAGATTGAGAATGACTTCTTACAGCAGTTCGAGGCGATTGTCGGCATCACGAAAGTCACCTATCAATCCCGCGAATTAAATGTGGCCCCCGGTCTTGAGGACTCAGCGGAACTGGTGATTGCGAAAAAATCCACCGGGACGATGGTGGCGGTGCGTTCCGGGCAGGTCAAGGATGGTGAAATCGTGGTTTATGCCAAGCGCGGACGCAAGGCGCTGCCGGAGCTGCTGCGAATAGCCGATGATGCGGGTGTGAACATTTTCTCAGTAGAAGTGCGTGAACCTGACCTGGAAGCGGTGTTCCTGCACCTGACCGGGCGGGCGCTGAGGGATTAACACGATGATAAGCAAACTTTGGGCAATAGCCTGGAAGGAAGTCTACCGGACGTTCACGGATCGCAGCCTGATTCTCATCATGATTGCTACACCGCTGTTGATCTCCACGATTGTCGGCCTGGCATTTGGCGGGCTGGGTGGTGGTGATGTGCCGGTGCAGGACATCCCGGTTGCAATCATTAACCGGGATGTGGGGAGCAGTTTTGGCGCGAACTATGGACAAATCTATACGTCGGCTTTCATCGGCTCAGGAGACAGTACGGCAGGGGATTCGTCAAACAGCGCCCCGGTCTGTGACCAGGTCGCAGCGGAAACCAGCGGCGATAACCGTTCTTCAATGACTCTGGACGCACTGACCGAGGCGGTTATTTTTGACGCTGCCGCCGCACAAAGCCTGGTGGATGCGAACACAATTACCGTGCCGGAAGGCGAACCGGACAGCGACACTTACCTGGAAGCCGCCGCCCGCGCCGCCGTAGACAACGGCACGTATACCGCACTGATACTCATCCCGGAAGATTTTTCGCAGAAAATGTCGTATATCCCGGTGCTGCACCCGCAAATCGAGGAAACCGGCGTGGTTGTCTATGCCAACAGTGGTCGGGCGGTAGCGGCGGGGATTATCCGCAGTATTGTGGGCGGCATTACCAACCAGATCGCTACCGGGAACATTGCGATTGCCGCGACCTTCGGACAGATCACGGATAACTACGGACTGGCAACGATGGGACAGGCGGCGGGATCAATGGATTTCGCGTCAGCCTTTGCCTGCGCCTTTGATCCGGCTTTTACGACGATCACGATTGACTCGCAGAGCGTGGAGGGCGCATCGGCGAATGCGACGGGCGTTATTCTGGTGATGGTGGGTTCATCACAGGCGATGTTTTTCGCGCTGTTCACCGCCCAGTTTGGCGTGCTGAGTATGCACGATGAGCGGCGCAACTGGACGCTGCAACGCCTGCTGACCACCCCTACGCCGCGCTGGGTCATCCTGGCGGGCAAGCTGTTCGGTGTGTTCGTCACGGTGTTGTTCCAACTCGTGATGCTCATGATCGCGCTGACGCTGGTGGGCAGCCTCTTGCAGGGGACATTCACACTCATCTGGGGGTCGAATCTGTTCCTGGTCGCGCTGGTGCTGCTGGCGACGGGGCTGGCAGTTTCCGGCCTGGGGATGCTGCTGGCCGGGTTAGCGCGGACGCCGGAACAGGCGCAGACCTTCGGGCCGGTGGTGAACATCGGGCTGGCGGTACTGGGCGGGGCGTTTGGCTTCCAACTGCCGCAGGCCATCGCCGGGTTCTCACTCATCTATTGGGGACAGAATGCCTTTTCGCAGCTGGCGGCGGGGCAGTCCGACATCGCGTTGAATCTCATTGTGCTGGCGGTACAGGGCGCGGTGATGTTCCTGGTCGGCCTTGTCCTGTTCAATCGGGGCTTTGAGGCGGTATAGGGGGACGTGATGGATAAGATAGTGACAATTGCGATCAATGATCTGCGCGTCTTTTTGAAAGACCGCTCGAATATCATCTTTCTGACGCTGGTGCCGCTGGTGATGACGTTCATCATCGGCTATGTCAACGGCGGCGGCTTTGGCGGGGGATCCAGCCAACTGCGTGTTGACCTGTTGGACAATGACAACAGCGAACTTTCCGCCCAATTCATCGCCAGTCTGAAGGAGGCCAACAGCAGTCTGATGCTTTGCCCGGCGGACAATGATGAAAACGATGGTTGCAACCTGGGCGATAATGCACGACTCACCCGTGAACAGGCCGAACAGCGCGTCAAGGATGGCGATACGCTGGCGCTCATCGAAATCCCAGCAGGGTTCGGGGCGGCGGTGGAATCCTTCCAACCGGTGAGTCTTACCTATGTCTCGAACGAGGACTTCACCGCGCCAGGGTTTATCCGGCAAGCGGTGGACGCGGCGGCGCTACGGGTGAACGGCGCGATTGTCGCCGCCCGTGTCGGGACAGATGTCGCGGGGCAGATCGAAGGGATCACGCTGGATGCAGCGGGGCAGGCCGCTTTCACCCAGCAGGTGTATGACCGCGCCGCAGGAATCTGGGCGGCCAACCCGGTCAACGTCGCGTATGAACTGACGGCACAGCAAGAGTCGAGTACCGGGGAGATCAACCTGCAATCCGGCCTGGCGCAGTCCGTGCCGGGGATGGGCAGCATGTTCGTGATGTTCACCGTGTTTGGCGGCATGACGCTGCTGGTGATCGAGCGCAAACAGTGGACACTGCAACGGCTGGTTTCGCTGCCGGTGTCACGGGCGCAGCTTATCGCGGGCAAGATTCTCAGCCGTTTCCTGCTGGGCATCCTTCAGTTCGCCGTGGTGATTGCAATGGGTGTTCTGATGGGGGTAAACCTGGGCAGCGACCCCATCGCCTTCATCCTGATTGTGTTGACCTACACGCTCTCGATTACGGCGCTGTCGTTTGCCCTGGGGACGCAGTTACAGAACGAAGAGCAGGCCAGCGGGCTATCGCTGCTGCTGTCACTGGCGCTGGCGCCGCTGGGCGGGGCGTGGTGGCCGCTGGACATCGTGCCGGAGTTCATGCGCACCATCGGGCATATCTCACCGGTGGCGTGGGCGATGGACGGCTTTAACCAGTTGGCCTTCTTCCAGGGTGGCCTGGGAGACGTACTGCTGCCGGTAGGCGTGCTGCTGGCGATGTCAGTTGTGTTCTTCGTCGTCGCCGTGAGCCGCTTCAAGTACGAGTAGCGGCGCAGTATTTCAACTGAGGTATATAGTCGCGGGGCAGACACAAACCTGCCCCGTTTTGATGTTTTGTTGCTACAATGAAAAAGGACACACTTGAACAGCCACCATGAACTGCCGGGCAAGACAAAGCGCAAAAATCATGACAGAAAAATTCCGATTCAAATTCCCATCTGAACTCAAGAAATGCTCTGATTACACGCCGCCTGTTGTTTTGGAAGGTGAACTGTCGAACCTTGAGTATGCCATACGGGATTTCTTTGAATGGTATTTCCCCGTAGAAAATAAATACTATCTGGTGGTGGGTGGAGAAATTTATACATTGTATGTGTATGAAATACCTCACTGGTGGCTTCTTATACCATACCACTTACAGGAGGTTACTTCAGATACATCCCATGCTGAAATCGGAATCATAGAACAAGGCACTAATTTCGACATCGAAGTTGAAGGTTATTCAGGGGATGATGTTGTTGTTTCGCTTAATCTAGGTCCCGATGACAGCAATTTGGTTGGGCCGGATTCTCCAAGAATTGAGAATTCCCAGCACATTAAAGTTAATCGGCGGGCTTATATTCTCGAATGGTGGCGGTTTGTCGAATGGGTGATTGACATTCTGGTTCGTGACAAGCTGATTGATGCCAATGATCCCAGCCTCAAAGCCTATCTTGAGATGATGCCGCCCAAGAGTCGGGCGAGTCTGGAAAAACATCTGCTGCAAATATTGTCACGCTATGGTGATGGTCTCAATTGGTATGGGATAGCAATTCGGTTATCGAATACTGATGCACCGGATAAATCCGATTTTATGAAGGTGTTGAGGAGACTCACAGAACGGGGGTTTCTGGAAATCCCTGATGTTGGTCATGGGTGGAAGATCACTGAAGCCGGGCTATCTGCTCTGGAGGAGATGGATTAGGAACGGGTTGATTCATCGGGGGCAGGTGTTTTGAGCCTGCCCCGTTTTGATGTGCCGAAGTAGTTTTATCTTTCTGCCTGCCAGAAATCCGCGTCGTAGGCCGGGAGTTCGCAGCGCAGCGGCCTGTCCTGGCGGAAGCCGAATTCGTAGTCGGCCTGCATCAACTGGTGAATCTCGCTCGTGCCTTCGTAGATGACTGCGCCCTTGCTGTTGCGCAGATAACGCTCCACCGGGTATTCGTCGCTGAAGCCATACGCGCCATGCACCTGCACGGCTTCCAGCGCGGCCTGGACGCTGTGATCGGTGGCATACCACTTGGCAACACTCGTTTCCCGCGTGTTGCGGATACCCTGGTTCTTTAACCATCCGGCTTTCATGTTCAGCAGGAAGGCGGCGTCATACCACTGGCGCATGAAGGCAATCTTCTGCTTGACAAGCTGGTGCTGCGCAATGGGGACGCCGAACGTTTCGCGCTCATGGGCGTACTTCACGCTGTCTTCCAGGCAGGCGCGGATCAGGCCGGTTGCGCCGCTGCCCACTGTGTAACGCCCGTTATCCAGGCAGGACATGGCGATCTTGAAGCCTTCGCCCTCTTCGCCCAGGCGGTTGGCCGCCGGAACTTCCACGTTTTCACATTTGATCCACCCGGTTGACCCGGCACGGACGCCGAGTTTGCCGTGAATGTCGCCGGTGGTGACGCCAGGCATGTCATTGGTGATGATGAAGGCGGTGATGCCGCGAGAACCGGCGCTGGTATCGGTCTTGGCGAAGAACAGGAAGTGGTGGCCTTTGGTCGCCAGGCTGATCCACATCTTTTCGCCATTGAGGATGTACTTATCCCCTTCGCGGCGGGCAGTGGAGACCATGTTGGCGACATCGCTGCCGTAGCCCGGCTCGGTCAGGGCGAACCCGGCGTATTTTTCGCCCCGTGCCTGGGGGACAAGGAACCGCTGTTTTTGCTCTTCCGTTCCCCATTGCAGGAGCGCCATGCTGTTCAGCCCCATGTGAACCGACATCACAACCCGCAGCGTGGTATCAGCCCTTTCGAGTTCTTCGCACACCAACCCCAGGGTGACATAATCGAACCCCTGGCCGCCGTAGCGCACCGGGATACAGATACCCAGGATACCCAATTCGGCCATGCGCGGCAGGGTAGCAGGGTTCATTTCCTGTTTGCGGTCCCATTCGCCAATAGTGGGGATGACTTCTTTCTGCGTGAAGTCGCGCACCATCTTACGGGCTTCGCGTTGTTCTTCGTTCAGTGCAAAATCCATGTTTAACCTCGTTTGATTTGTGAAAAGCGCCCGAAAAACGCGCTTCATTTTAAGGCAGATTATACCATCTGAAAAAGCGCGAAACGAGTGCGGTCACGGCCTTGCGGCGACTTGCGGCGGGCAGGGGAAGCGGTGGTACAATCATCAGCATGAGCCAACTACTGAACCAGGAGAATCCTTTATGATGACAGTTCACGACCTGGAAACCCCCAGCGTACTGATTGATCTGGATCGTATGGAGCGTAATATCGCCCGGATGCAGGACTACTGCAACGCGCACGGGTTGGCCTTTCGTGCCCACATCAAAACACACAAAATACCGGATATCGCCCGCGCCCAATTGGATGCCGGGGCGGTGGGCATCGCCTGCCAGAAAGTGAGCGAGGCCGAAGTCTTCGCCCGCGCCGGAATCAACAATATCCAGATTCCCTATAACATCGTTGGGCCAAAGAAAACCGCCCGGCTGGCTGACCTGGCATTCTATAACAAGGTGACTGTCTCGGCGGATCATCCGATCACGGTTCGCGGATTGGCCGACGCTGCCCGCGCCAATGACATCAACATCAGCGTACTGGTCGAACTGATGACGGAAATCGAACGCACCGGAGCGCCGGTTGAAGAAGTTGTCAATCTGGCGCAGCAAATTGACCGGGACGAGTATCTGCACTTTGCCGGGCTGCTGGTATACCCCACGAATCCGAGCATTCGTCCGGTGTTGCAGGAAGCCTTGTCGGGGTTGAACGCTGCTGGTATCGGTGTGGATGTAGTGAGCGGCGGTGGCACGGGTGCGGCTTTCCATGCGCACGAAGTCCCGGAAGTGACCGAAATTCGGGTGGGGACGTATGTGTTCAACGACTGGCGCACGGTGCGACGCGGTTGGGCGGCATTTGAGGACTGCGCTATGACGATTGCGGCGACAGTGGTCAGCCGTCCGACGTCGGATCGTGCTATCCTGGACAGCGGCAGCAAAACACTCTCGAACGACCATGAGAATGGGCTGCATGGCTACATTGTCGAATACCCCGAAGCGCGTATCTACCAGTTGAGCGAGGAACACGGCCATGTGGATATGAGCGCGTGCGAAAACCGGCCAACGGTGGGGGAGCGTGTCCACGTCATCCCGGTACATACCTGCGTCGTCACCAACCTGCACAACGAAATTTACGGCGTGCGCGGTGAAGAGGTCGAGGTCGTCTGGCCGGTGGCGGCACGCGGGCTGGTGTGGTGAGTATATTACCTTTATCAATGTGTTGAAATACATATAAGGATGCTTTCATGACCGATTTCATATTCAAGCAGCTGATTAATGGGGAATGGGTAAACGCTGCCAACGGTGGGACGTGGGATTTAATTAACCCGGCAAATGAAGCCGTGATCATGCCGGTCCCGTTTGGGGATGCCAGCGACGCGCAGGCCGCAATTGACGCCGCTGCCGCCGCCTTTCCTGCCTGGTCGAGCAAGACGGCCTACGAACGCGCCGAAGTCCTGCTCAAAGCGGCAGACTGGCTGCTCGATCATGCCGAAGACCTGGCGGTGGTGACAACTGAAGAAAGCGGTAAACCCTTGAGCGAATCGCTGGCGGAATGGCGCAGCGCGGCCAACTACTTCATCTGGTTTGCGGAAGAGGGCAAACGCGCTTATGGCCGCACGATTCCGGCGCGGGCAGCCGGGCGGCGTATCATGGTGATTCAGCAGCCTTTAGGTGTGGTGGGGACGATTACCGCCTGGAACTTCCCGGTGTACAACATTGTGCGGGCGTGGGCGGCGGCGCTGGCGGCAGGGTGTACTGTTGTCGGGCGTCCTTCGGAGTATACGCCACGTTCGGCTATGCTGATGGCGCAGGCTCTGGTGGAAAGCGGCGCTTCGGCAGGCGTCATTAACTGTATTAATGGCGACCCGGCAGGCATGGCGCAGGTCATGCTCCAGGACACACGTTGTCGCAAAATCAGTTTCACCGGCAGCACCCGGGTCGGCAAGCTCCTGATGGACGGCGCTTCCGACACGGTGACGAAACTCGCGCTGGAACTGGGCGGCAATGCGCCGGTACTGGTGTTTCCTGATGTGGATGTCAAAGAGGTGGCGCGTGCATCAGTGCAGTGGAAGTACCGCAACTGCGGACAGGTGTGCGTTTCGCCGCAGCGGTTCTATGTGCATACCCGGATTGCCGAAGAATTTATCGAACACGCGACAGCATTCACCCAGATGGTCAGAGTTGGCAACGGGCTGGATCAGAATACTGACGTTGGGCCGCTGATTAACGCCGTTCAGCGGGATCGGGTTGAGCAGTTAGTGGCGGAGGCCACTGCCCAGGGTGCTGAGGTATTGACCGGCGGCGGGCGTCCGGCTGACCTGCACAAAGGGTACTTTTACCAGCCAAGTGTTATGACCAACCTGACCACTGACATGCGCCTCTATCACGAGGAAATCTTCGGCCCGGTGATGCCGGTCATCCCGTTTTCCGACCCGGACGAGGCGCTGGCATTGGCGAACGCGACCCCGTATGGCTTGACGGCATTCGTGATGACGCATAATCTGAATACAGCGCTGCGGATGGCGGAACAGCTGGAGTTTGGCATGGTCGGTATCAATGACTGGCTGCCCGCCACACCAGAAGCGCCGTTTGGTGGCGTGAAGCAAAGCGGCCTGGGCCGGGAGTGCGGCCAGGAAGGTCTGGAGGACTACATGGAATCGAAAACAATTTTAATGGGAGGGATGTCTTGAAGTATTTTGTGACCGGCGCGACGGGATTCATCGGCGGGTATCTGGCTCAGCGTTTGATGAACGATGGGCATGAGGTTGTCGCCCTGGTGCGGACTCCGGCGAAGGCACAGGCTCTGGCCGATATGGGGGTGATAATCGCGCAAGGAGACATCACGGATAAGGCCAGTATGCGCGAACCGATGACCGGTGTAGACGGTGTGTTCCATGTTGCCGCCTGGTACAAAGTCGGTATGAAGGATTCCAGCATGGCGCAGACCATCAATGTCGAGGGGACGCGCAATGTGCTGGAACTGATAAAGGAGCTGGGCGTTCCCAAAGGGGTATATACCAGCACGCTGGCGGTTTTCAGTGATACGAAAGGAGAACGTAAAGACGAAAAATACAAATTTAATGGAAAACACATCAGTGAATATGACCGTACCAAGTGGGAGGCACATTACCGGGTGGCGCAGCCCATGATGGAATCTGGTCTGCCACTCGTGATTGTACAGCCCGGCGCGGTATACGGCCCAGGCGATCAGAGTGAGTTAGGCAACACGACGGCGCAGTATCTCCAGCGTAAACTGCCGGTTGTCCCGCTGGGTATGGCGGTGTGCTGGGCGCATGTCGAGGATGTTGTTGAGGGGCATATCCTGGCGATGGAGAAGGGCAAAGTGGGCGAATCCTATATTATTGCCGGGCCGCCGCATACGCTGGTGGAATATTTCGAACTGGCGGAGCAGATCACCGGTATCCCTGTGCCTCGCCTGAAAGTACCGGCTGCCATGCTCAAGGCGTCCGCCGCGCTGATGGGTGTAATCGGCAATCTGGTTGAAGTGCCCGCCACATACACGGCTGAGGGACTGCGGGTCAGCGCCGGTGTGACGTATCTTGGAGATAACAGTAAAGCAAAACGTGAACTGGGCTACAATCCCCGTTCTTTGGAAGCGGGTCTGCCGGAAATCCTGGCTTACGAGATGGAGCGACTCGGTATTCGGCCAGAGGCGAAGTAACCAGGAGTACTGGACTCTGCCATTTGATCAATTTGAATTAATTATATCGCAATGATTAATAAGGTTGAGGGAACCGAAAGGAGAGGCGGCTTTGACTGCCACTGAGGGAAGTGAGTTCTGCCGCCGATTATTATGATATCAGAGCAGATTACGATTGAAGTTGTGAACACAGCCCCGCAGCATGTTCAGGAGTTGGAAGCGCTTCAGCGGATCGTCTTCCCAACACTGACAGATAATGAACTCTTCACGGCAGAAAAATATCTGAACCACCTCAGGCTTTTCCCACAAGGACAGTTTGTGGCGATTGCGACGATTGGGGAACAGAAAAAGGTCGTGGGTGCGACCAGCACCTACCGCGCCAAATTCGATTTTGATGACTACCAACACACCTTCCTCGAAGCTATCGCGCACGGTTGGTTGAGCAATCACGATCCTCAGGGTGAGTGGTTGTATGGTGTGGATGTGAGTGTGCATCCTGACTTCCGCCGGAAAGGGATCGGCAGCCGGTTATACGATGCCCGCAAGGCGCTGGTCAAACGCCTGAATCTGCGTGGCGAGGTCGCCGGTGGGATGATTCCCGGCTATGAACATTACAAGGCAAAGATGACCGTAGAAACCTACATTGAAAAAGTGGTTGCCGGGGAGATTTTGGGGAGAACCCTGCCGATGCAGCTCAAAAACGGTTTTGTCGTGCGCGGCATTCTGTACGACCATATCACCGACCCCCGCGCCAACAACACCGCCACGTTGCTTGTCCGCGAGAACCCGGATTATCGGCCAGCGTAGGCCAGCCGCAAAAAAGGGGTGCAAAACCGCTGCACCCCTGTCTTAATCTTATGCCAACCGATGCTTACTTGACGTCCTTGCCCATCAGCGGGCCGCCGAACAGTGGGGCGAACACACACACATTGAACACGCCCACCAGCACCAGGAACAACCCGACCACCGCCAGGATGATGTTCAGGGGCGAGGCAACGGTACCGAACAGACCTAGAGCGAACGCAAGCACAACTACACCGGCCAGAATGCGAATACCGCGCCCGATCGGGCCTGCCATGAACTTTGCGAAACCCATTATGTTTTCTCCCTTGAATGAAATTGCTTGATGCGATTAGTGATTAGATGCATAGCCGAGCAAAAGGTTACATACATTGACGCACAAACTGGAAAATCTCGCAGTTGAACTCGAAAACCGTATTCGCGGTCATCGCCCGCTGTCGCTCCCGGCGGAATGGGCGAACGAGCTGGTCTTTCCGGCCTATGGTGGCCTCTCGATCCGCAACGTGCCCCATACGATTGCTCAGCTGCTGGGTGCGACGCTGCCTGGCCTGACTCCGCTGGATGAAGCGGTGTGGGGTGGCGATTCGCCCGTTGGGCAGGTTGACCGGGTGGTGATCTTCCTGACAGACGGCCTGGGTTATTTGTGGCTGCGGCAGATGATGGCTGAAGATGACGAGGTGCGGGCGCTGGTGGGAGAAATCACCAATGGTTACGGGGCGCTGCCGCTCACATCTATTGCCCCGACGACCACTGTCGCTGCCCTCACGACACTGTGGACCGGTGCCAGCCCTGCCGTCCATGGCATCTTCGGGCTGCGGATGTACTTGCGGGAACTTTCCATGCTGGTGAATATTCTGGGCTATAAACCTGCCGCAGGGAAGCTGATGAACGACATCCTGGCCGACTGGAAACTCCCCCCTGAGTCATTTGTGCCGGTGGCGGGACTGGCGGAAGCCCTGGCACATTACGGTATCCCGACCCATCTGCTCCTCTCATACCAGTTATTGGGGTCGGGGTTATCGCGGATTTTGCACCGGGGGGTGGCGCACGCTCACACCCATACCGGCCATACTGACCTGTGGCCGCGGTTGGCGGATGTGCTGGCACAGACAGCCGGACAGCGCTGCTGCGTGAGCGCCTACTGGCCTGCGGTAGACAGTGTGGCGCACCATTATGGCGCGGATAACCGCTATACGCGCCACGAAGTCAAGCAGCAGTTGCTCAACCTGCGCGACATTCTTAATGCAGAATCGGCCCAGGATGGTCGTACACTGGTTATGATTCTGGCCGATCACGGCCACCATGATGCGCCGCAGGACATCCGGCTGCATGAAAATGTTCAGGCCCGCTCCATCTTTGATGCCATGCACGGCGGTTTTGGCGGCGAAACACGTTTGACGCATCTGTATCTGCGCGAGGGGCAAAAGCAAACGGTCATTCGCACCCTTGAGGAGCAGTTTGTCGATGGTCTGACATGGACGGAGCCAGACACCGCCCTGGCCGCCGGGTTGTTCGGGACGGAGACACCGCACCCGGAAGCCGTGCATCGCCTGGGGGACTTGACCGTGATCGCCCGCTTGAATTGGCAAATCACGGATAATTTCCTGCGCTTCCCATTGATTAGCACGCATGGCGGGCTTTCGGACTGGGAAATGCTGGTGCCGCTGCTGTGGAGACGGCTGTAAAGACAGGCAAAAAGTGTGGAATCCTGAGTTTGACGTTTTGGGCGCGGACAGGCGACACAGACTCGGGCGATTTCCCGCTACTCAGGTGGGGCATCCGATGCTGCTGGCATGGATGGGATTTCTGGCCTGTTAGCCTGGGTGAACCTGTAGCATTCCGGTGTTTTTTGTGTATATTAGAGATAGTTCTGTGCTACAATTCAGCATATAGTTCGTTGACGTTCGCTTTCATAACAAGGGGAAAGTACCTTGCCAACACGTACTGAACAACTCCAGGAAAGTCTCCGCGATCTCCAGGTTAGCTCCGGCGATGTTGAAGCTGCCGCCATTGTCAGTGTAGACGGCCTGAGTATGGCTTCATCACTGCCCGCACATATTGAAGAGGATCGCGTGAGCGCCATGTCCGCCGCGATGATCTCGCTCGGCGAGCGTATTTCTACCGAGTTGGGACGAGGACTGCTGGAGCAGGTCTATGTCAAAGGTGAGAACGGCTATGTCATTCTGACCGCAATCGGGGAAGAAGCTGTTTTGACCGTATTGGCACGCAAAGAAACCAAGTTGGGCCTGATCTTCCTGGATATTAACCGCGCCGTTGAAGTTCTTGAAAAACTGGTTTGAGTCCATTAAGAAGCGACCATTGTGCTTGAATTAAGTGGCTTATATTACCCGAACCGCATTGCTCGATATTTCTTTCTGGCAATGGACGATGTGATGGGGCCAAACGGACTCAATGTGGTACTGAGCCTGGCCGGGTTAGATCGCTACATCGGAAATTTACCGCCGGACGACCTGGCGAAGCAGTTCGATTTCGCTTATATGGCGTCTTTGAACTACGCCCTGGAGGAGATGTACGGCATCCGGGGTGGTCGGGGCATGGCGCTGCGGGTGGGGCGTGCCAGTTTTTCTCAGGGGCTGCGTCGTTTCGGGGCGCTGTCCGGTGTCGCGCATCCGGCGTTCCGCAACCTGCCTTTAGAAGAACGCTGTGACCTGGGGCTGCGGGCATTAGCCGATATTTTTACGAACTTTTCTGACCAGGCATCATCTGTACAGATTAGCGACAATGGATACCGCTTTACTGTAAATACAAGCCCGATGGCCTGGGGGCGGATCAGTGATAAACCAGTTTGCCACGCCCTGGTAGGTATTTTACAGGAATGCCTGCGCTGGGTTTCTAATGGTCATGAGTTTTATATCCATGAAACCGCTTGCCTGGCGTGCGGCGACGGTCATTGTGAGTTTAAAATTAATAACACGCCGATTGGTTAAGGCGAGAGGGAAGTGGGTTGGTGGACAAACCGAAAATAATGATTGTCGAAGACGATCTCGACCTCGCAGAGATGCTGAATGCATATTTCCGCGTTCAGAATTATGATGTCGTGACGGCATCCTGGGGACGCGAGGCGATTGAAATCAGCGAGCAGGAGGAGCTTCAACTGGTTGTGCTGGATATTCGCCTGCCCGATATTGACGGTTATGAGGTGTGCCGCCAATTACGGTTGCAGCGCCGTACCCAGAATCTCCCAATCATTTTCCTGACCGAAAAACGGGATCGCATAGATAAGCTCCAGGGGTTGGAACTGGGCGTAGTGGACTATATCACCAAGCCATTTGATATACAGGAACTGCGGTTGCGGGTGCGGAACGCGCTGAACCGGGTCGAACGGCAGAACACGGTCAACCCCGTGACGGATTTGCCCGAAGGGGAAATGGTGGATACCCAGCTTGGCGGACTGATTTACGGGGATGAACCCTGGTCGCTGCTGCTGGTTTCAATCGGGGGTCTGGCACAGTTCCGTGAGATGTACGGCTTTGTCGCTGCCGACGATGTGCTGCGGGCGGTTACGCTTATGGTGCGCAATGCCGTTCGGGAATATGGCAGCGAGACGGACTTCATCGGTCACCTGGGGACGGAAGAGTTCCTGATTGTGACGACTTCCGACAAAGTGACACTGATTCGGCAGCGTATTGAGGGGCGGATCAACCAGTCCCGTGAATATTTCTACCCACTGCGTGACCGGGATAAAGCCCGAGTCGCAATGGAATCGAGCACACTCAAGTTGAGCAGCGGCGTTCTCACCCATGAAGACGGGGTTTACAGCGATATAGACGCACTCAAGGTTGCGCTCCATGCGACGGCGACGACCAGCAGCGCCAGCTCATAGCGAAGTCAGCTGTTCTGAGATGCTAACCAGGCGTCATACTCTTCGGCACTTACGAGTGTGCCGTTACTGGCCTCGGTGGTGTGATTGCGTTTTTGCCTATCGAAAGTGATCTCCAGTTCAACCGTCTGGTTGCAGCGCCAATCATTCGCACGTACCAGCTTTCGGGCATAGTAGGTGCCAGCATCCGTCAGGCTGAAGTCGTTTCGAGTATCAAGCCGCACCCGCACTACTTCGTCACAGTTGTTTGGTTTGACATATAAATATATCCCGCTGTCCGCTGGCGCTCCGGCCCCGAACAATTTCCTGAAAAATTCCATATTTTACTCCACATGATATGCATAGTGATTATCGTTCACCTGTACGGTTATCGTCCGAGCGGATGTGTCCGGGGTGAGTGATAATGCTTCCTCAAAGTGCGCCACTACCGACAAAATATGGGGCGCTCGAAAATCCGTCCTCGTACAGATCCACCCGCTACTGTCACAATGATACAGTTCGTACCACGAGTCCCGCACCGCGTTCCCCCAGAATTCCGTCCGCAGCGCCAGATGGTAGACATCGCCGCCGAGTTCGGTAGATAAGCGGTGCTCGATGAGTGTAGTCGGAAAGTCGAAGCGGAAAACCAGGCCACAGCTCACGACACCGACCAGCAGGGTGGCGATGATTGCCCGCCCGCGTGCCTTTTCATCGGGGATTGTGACAACCGAGACGGCCAGCGCCAGAATTGCTCCGAGAACCAGGAGGCGTGATAATGGGCTGCGTTTGTCTATGATGAACCAGTAAATATTGACCGGGTTGCTTTCCGGTGGGAAAAACCAGTTATAGACGATGAGAAATCCAGCAACAATCAGCACGAATACGGAAACAAGGCGTAAAAAACGGTTCAAAAGTGGGTGAGTTCTGAACATAAAACAGCTCTTTCTCAGTGGGGTGGTGGTCACTATAGTACGAGCAAAGCATGAAGAAAGGAAGAGGAATTGGCGTGCTCATAGCAGGGATTGCACCCGGCAGACTCGCTCGCGGTGGGGAGCAGGAAAGCGCATACGGCCAGCAGCACACCATACAACCCCGAAAGACGAAACGTACCCTGACTCAGCCAGATATGCAGACCCGCTCACTAAAAATGCCGGATAGCCGCCTACAGCTATCCTTCGGGAGCGCACACTGGCGCTCCCTGTGAATCGGGCGCATATCGTCCATATTCTGGTCCCTAATCAATCGGTTCTTTGTAGATGACGTAACGACCGATGTCGTCCCCTTTGGCGGTGCAGGTGGAGA
>CALJKV010000111.1 GCA_937974245.1 uncultured Chloroflexota bacterium
AAGTCTCCTCTATTTTAACCCATCTGCGTGTCCGAGTTGGTCTGAAGCGGAACAGGCACTGTGTTGCCGGCGTGTCTGGCGGCGAATATCGTGGACTATGGCCTCAGCGGATACTTTCTTACCCATTCTTCTGCTCCTTTATGCTCTACAATGGGTGGAAAGTCTCCTCTATTTTAACCCCTCCAGGTGTCCGAGTTGGTCTGAAGCGGAACAACCTGGGTATACCGTCCAAAATACATGTCCGCTGGGGTCACATTGTCCAATGCCTCGTGATAACGGCAGTCGTTGTAGTATTGCACGAAGCTGGCAATAGCGGCCTCCAACTCGGATGGTGCATAGTACAGATCCAGCTTGACGAGTGACTTCATCGAGCGATGATAGCGTTCGATCTTGCCCTGGGTCTGGGGATGGTAGGGGGCACCACGAATGTGTTCCATCTGGTAGCGTTTCAGGTACTGGCGCAGCGCATCCGACACAAAAGCGGGGCCGTTGTCGGACAGCAACCGCGGGCGATGGTGCACTTTAATGTGCGGCACACCGGTTTTCGCGACGGCGATCGCGAGTGTTTCCTCGACATCCCGGCTGCCCATCGTCGCGGCCAGACGCCAGGCCAGGATGTAGCGTGAATAGTCGTCCAGCACCGTACACAGATAGTAGTAACCCCAATCCACGACCTTGAACTGGGTAAAGTCCGTCTGCCACAGTTCGTTGACCTGTTTCGTTGGTTGGTCAAATTTCTCTTTGGCACTCACCACCTGAAACACCGGGCTGGTGATCAGATCATAGGCCTTCAGGATGCGGTAGACACTCGATTCGGAGATGAAATAGCCCCAGGTGTCGGTCAGCTGCCAGGCCAATTGACGTGGCGACAGCGCCGTGTGCTCCAGCGCCACCGCCACCACCTGCTCGCGCACACTGTCCGGAATACGATTCCAGAACTGCTGCCGCTGTGGTTGCCGATCAACCAGTCCGTCATAGCCCGCCTCACGGTAGCGCTGATACCAGTCGTAGAAGGTACTACGCGGCACATCCAGTTCGGCCAGCGTCTGCTTGACCGGCAGTTCCGATGTCTCCACTAGGCGGATGATCTCCATCTTCTCGGCTTGGGTATAGCGCGTCATCCGTCCCACTCGCTCTCCAAACCGGTCAGACTTTTTTTCAGCACCCGGTTCTTGAGCGCCAGCTCGGCTACCAACTGCTTGAGCTGCGTGTTTTCTTCACGTAACGCTTCAACATCTTCCCCGGTAGCCTGCCGTTTGGTGTCTCCGGCCAGGCGGGACTTGCCTGCTTCCAGGAATTCCTTGCTCCATTTGTAGTACAGACTCTGCGCGATCCCTTCCCGGCGGCACAGTTCGGCGATCGTTTCTTCGCCCCGCAAGCCTTCCAACACGATGCGGATTTTCTCCTCGGCGCTGTGTTGTCGTCGTGTCTGGCGGCGAATATCCTGGACTATGGCTTCAGCGGATACTTTCTTGCCCATTCTGCTGCTCCTTTATGCTCTACAATGGGTGGAAAGTCTCCTCTATTTTAGCCCATCTGCGTGTCCGAGTTGGTCTGAAGCGGAACACTGCCCGCTGCTGAACATGATCTGACACCTATTCACGAACTCACCGTCAATCTCACCCCTGGCGCAACGGTGTTTGGGGACAAAGGCTATCTGGCGGCGACGGATGCCCAAACCATCCTGGACGAATGCGGTGTGCGGTTGGGTTCGGCTCGGCGCAAAAACATGAAACCGAATCGTTGGGCAGACGATTTTGACCTGCGTCTCTATCGTAAACGGATTGAAACGGTTTATTCTCAAATGGAAAAGATGGGTATTCAGTCGCTTCATGCCCGTACCAATCCCGGTTTTGATCTGAAAGCCTGGGCCAGCTTGCTCGCTCTTGCTTTCACCAATATCATCGACTAGCAATCAAGGTATTCTCTTTCTGAACGCAACTATGGATATTTCTAAATAACTATTTCCGATAAACAATACCTTCGCCAAAAATGAAGGTAGGTAGGGCTTTTGAGGTAGAGTTGTTGTCGCCTAAAACAAACGACTCAAACCAAACAAAAGCCCATGAACGATATTGTAGCACTCTTACACTGCCTGACCCCGTATCTGTCGCCGCCGACGCTGCGGCAGCTGAAACATCTTGTTTTCGCCGTGCTGTGTATCCCGGATCGCGTGACGATGTTGAGTATGGCACGCTGGACGGAGCGCGGGGGCAGCTATCGAACCATCCAGCGCTGGTATCACACGCCGCTGGATTGGGCAGCTATTTTGTGGACCATTGTGCAGGTCTATCTGCTGAAACCGGAGGGAGAATACCTGTTGGCCGGCGACGAAGTGGTGATTAGCAAAGCGGGCAACGAAACCTACGGACGCGGGCGCTTCTATTCGAGTTTGGCGCAACGCCCCATCAACAGCGTGTCGTTTATGGCCGTGTCGCTGATTGATGTCGGTGCGCGGCGCTCGTATCCGCTGCAAGTCGAACAACGTGAGCCACCGGTTTCCGTCGCAAAGTCGGTTGTCCCGCCTCCCAAACGGAAACGGGGGCGACCACCGGGCAGCCGCAATCACGTCAAGCCGGTGCCCCGGTTGACAGCGGATCTGACCCTGCTCCAGCGGATGGTCCGCGGGATTATGGCCCGCATCGCGCCCTTGGCAATCAGGCATATCGTGCTGGATGGACATTTCGGCACCTATCCAGCGACCTATGCGGTGCGCGAAACGGGCTTGCAGATCATCTCGAAATTGCGCCATGATGCCGCCTTGTATTTGCCCTATACTGGACCGCAACCACCACGCGGCCCCACGCCCCGCTACGGCGAGAAACTCAACTACAACCAGTTACCCGCTGCGGCCTTGTGCCATTCGGTGATTGCGGATGACTATCGTATCGACACCTACCAGATGCCGGTTTTCCACAAGTCGTTTTCAGATGCGCTCAACGTCGTGGTCGTCGTCCAAACCCATCTCAAAACCGGCAAGCGCGGTCATGCGGTGTTGTTCAGCACCGATCCTGACCTGACGGCTGACCAAATCGTGGATTACTACTCGCTCCGTTTCCAGATTGAGTTCAACTTCCGGGATGCCAAGCAGTATTGGGGTCTGGACGACTTTATGAACGTCAAGCCTGTCGCGGTCACCAATGCCGTCCATCTCGCCTTTTTCATGGTCAACCTATGGGCAGTCCTGCTCAAGCCCTATCGGGAGCACCAACCGGATTTCAGTGTGCTTGATCTCAAAGCGCAGTTCCGCGCCCGGCGCTATTTGGACGAAACTATTAAAATGCTTCCCGATCCGCCCGGTGACGATTTAGTTTCGCGTATCTGGCGACGCTTGACGGCATTGAGCGGCATTCGTGCTCGCCAACTTGACCGTTTCGCCGCCTAATTGGCGAAGGTATTGATAAACGTTCGTTTTTTTGACTACTTTTCTTCACTGAAAACGTCTGTTAGTCTGACAACAGATGTTATTATTCACCACGTTTTCACCGAATCTATGCAAACAGTAGCTTATTTACGTGTCTCAACCACCGATCAAGACCTCGAGAAGAACAAATTCGAGATCCTCCAACTGGCAAATGAAAAAGGTCTGGGCCAAGTTCAGTGGGTGGAGGAAACCGTTTCCGGGAGAGTATCCTGGCGGAAGCGGCAAATTGCAACTGTTCTTGACGGGTTTCAACCGGGCGATAATCTCATCGTGAGTGAACTGTCTCGCCTGGGGCGATCCATGCTGGAATGTATGGAAATCCTCTCGGTCGCCTCGCAACGCAACATCCACATCTATGCTGTCAAAGGGAACTGGCGCCTGGATAACTCGATCCAATCGAAAATCATTGCCATGGCCTTCTCAATGGCCGCTGAGATCGAGCGCGACCTGATCAGTCAGCGCACCAGGGAGGCGCTGGCAGCTCGAAAGAAAGCCGGGATCAGACTTGGCAGACCGCGTGGTGTTGGAAAAAGCAAGCTGGATCGTTATCGCCCGGAAATCGAAGCCTTACTTCTGAACGGCTCGACACAAAAGTTTATCGCCAATCGTTACAAAACTACTCCCTCGAATCTGTGTCGCTGGCTGAAAAGTCATGTGTTGGAACGCGGAAGAAGCTGACGGGTTGGCCGAACATCATCACAGGCCGCATATCTGCTATGATGATCCTGTATGGTGTTTGCTCCTGATACCGTCTGGCTGAAACTGCTCAATGCCTTGCTGTCCTCCAATACAGTTCGGATTATCCGTGAGATTGTTGGCGTATTGCAGCGGCTGCGCTATGCGCCGGGTCTATATGAGGTACTCGAACAGCAGATACATCTCACGCTCAAAGATGAGGCTGGCAAATATGCGTCGTATTACAAACAGCAGCGTGTTCGCTTCCTCCAGGACTATGTGATTGCTTTCCAGGACACGCTGTGGGGAGATGGAGACATATTCAGAAACTACCGCTGTTCTCCAGGCAAGTCAGTTGATCGTTATCGTGAGGGGCACCGCTATCGTGTGCTGATTTCATTGCGGGAGACGAAACAACGGGGCGATATTGAGAACTTTCGAATTTCGAGAGATATTCGTAATGGTTTTCTGGAAACCCATGAGTACCTTCAGACCGACATTAATCACCAAACGCATAACCTTGCGATGCAAGTGACATTTCCCCTGAAACGCCCGCCAAGAGCCGCCTGGATCACTGAGAAGAACACCTGTCGAGCCAGCCAACTCGCGGTAACTTCATTCCAGGTGTTGCCCGATGGCCGGGTTCAGATCAACTGGCAGAACGAGAAACCGATACTGCACGAAAGCTATATCTTGTCGTGGGAGTGGTAGAAAAAAGACGGGCAGTCCAGGGTGGATGCCCGCCAGGTGGTGGATTGACGGCTCTACGTACCGCCGCCAGCGCCGCTGCTGAACATCGCCCCATCCCTTTCTACTCGCCATATCCGACTATAACATCATTCAATCCGATTATGTAATAGACATTATATGCCGGAATATCTATTATTGCAATACTTTTATGAGGTTTATGGATATAATTGGTGTGGATCCCCAACTTCTGGGTCAAAGAATACGGCAGGCGCGGGAAAAACAGGGGCTATCTCAGGAAGAGCTGGCCGCCCTGTTTCGTGTTGGACAGCGTGCAATCTCTGAATTGGAGAACGGGAAACGCCGACTTCCTGTAACCGACCTCCCAGACCTCGCGCGCATTCTTCAGGTTCCCCTGCTGTACTTCTTTGAGGGTGAGGTGGGTTTTGATGACATGGATCTGGCACTGATACAGCAGTTTCACCGATTGGCCGGTATCAACTCCCGACAGACAGTCATCGAGATCGTTCGGTTGCTGGCTGATACCGACATGGTAAGCTGAATCCATCCGCCCGAATCTCCCTTTCAGTGCCAATGTTCTGCCCTGTTGACTCCCGTTATTCGACTCGCTAGACTCATAGTGTTATGCAAGACGCCACAACCGCTTATCGGGACTATCATTCAGCTTTACACCGGAGCATCGTTATATGGCAACTCTTCAACCGCCGGTCTGAACTCCTGCGGCTGATCGCCTGGGCCAGACGAAAGCGGTTATCCCATCCCCATCGGCTCTACCGTAATCGCCTCATGGAAGAAGAAAATCGGCTTAATCACTACACTCTGCTCCATCCGAAACTGGTTACTATGTTGCGCCGGGGGCACCGATTGTATCGTCTGCTGGTGCCTCCGAAGAAGGTTTATCGGCGAGGAGCAGCCCAAAAGTACCGGCGAGAACATTGACACGCGCGGCACAACAACCTATAGTTACTGATATAGTCACATAAAAGAGGACGCCCTCAGAAGGTGCTGGTAACACCCCCTGAGAGCTAACCCACCACGCTGCGCATACAGCATGGCAGGCCAAACGCAATTGTATCCTGGCGTTCATAGTCGTCAACTGTTTGCAGCAGTTGGCGACTTTTTGTTTTGTTACCCATCACAAGGAATATGAATGCGCCAAAACACAATAGATTCAGAAGAAGGTTCAGAGAAAAGGCCACAAAAATAGAACTCAAGGCGGCGTATATGGTTTTGGTAAAAGGATACCTGAGAAATCATCCTACCTTGTCACAGGAAGAGCACCAGGAAGAGCACGTGGAGGATAAGAAGCGATGAGCAAAAGAACATTTCGACGACCAGAAACAGAAGAATACGATTCAACACACTCAGATCAGTTGATGACAGAGGAACCTGTCGCCGTTTACTATCGGCAGTCTACTACTGCGCAGGTCGGGAATATTTCTACAACAATCCAGACGGTGGATATGGTGGCCGAACTGCGGCAGCGCGGCTGGAAAGAAGAAGATATCATCCTCATTGATGATGACGAAGGGGTCAGCGGCACAAAGCGAATTGATGAGCGCGAAGGCATGAGCTATCTCTTTGAGCTAATCGCCGAACACAAGATAGGCGCAGTCGCTTGTCAGGACGAAGACCGCCTGTTCCGAGATATGACTCAGATACAGGTCAACATCTTCATTGACACGTGTCGCAAATCCAAGGTGAAAGTCATCACCCCCTATATTACGTATGACTTCGCTCACCCATTGCACGGAGAATTTCACGCTCGTCAGTTCCGTTTCAAATGTGATATGGCCGCAGAGTACATCAAGAGCTATGTGTTAGGTCGGCTTGCCCCGGCGCGACAGCGACTACTGCTTGAGGGAAAATGGGCAGGTTCACGAATGCCAGTCGGGTTTATGGTGGATATGCGGAAGCATCTCCCCGATGGTAAAGAGAACCCAAACTGGCGTAAGTTTGTGCCATTTGAACCCTATGCTCAAATCGTCCGTGCCTATTTCCGAATCTTCCTCGAAAACAGAGGCGCCATCCGAATCACGATGAAACAGATTCGAAAAGAAGGCCTGGGGTTTCCAGATTGTCAGCCGCCCGAGGGATTCAAAGTGCATTATGGGCTAAAAAAACGGGGGGATGGTTATTTTATAAACCGAGGAAACTTCGTGTCACTCCTCACCAATCCCGCGTATATCGGTCACTGGTGTTACAAAGGCGCTGTACAGCGCTGGAACGATCACATTGCCTTAGTTGACAACGACACCTATATGAGGGCGTTCAATTATTTATCGCAGTACACACTCACGGGAGAGGAAAATCAAAACTATCAACCGGCCTATCAACATGCGCGCCCCAACCTTGATATGGATCGACCAGGCGCGAGACCTCTTCTACTAGGACTAATTCACACTCACATAAATGGGAAGTGGTATCGCACCGGGAGTATGTATGAAAAGCGCCAGTCGTGCTATCTGTATGTCCAGAACCGGGTTGAACTTGAAGGTGTTCTTATGGAATGGAGCAGGCGGGCTACCTGGGTAGATGATGCAGTGATATCGTGTTTCAAGCAGAAACTTCAGGCAACTTTCGATTCAGAAGCATGGATTCAGGCACTGCAGGACACTCTGGACATGACGGAGCGAAGTAAAAAAATCCGGCAGATTCAGTTGTCTTCACTTGATGATGAGATGGAGAACCTGGTCAGTAGTCTAAAGACTTTAAGCCATCCCTACCTTATTCAGCAAGTTGAACAGCGCTACCGTCAAATGGAACACGAGCGCACACGCCTAGAATCGGAGCTTGCGGACATAGACCAGGAACAATTCCAGAATCTCTCGCTGGAACAGCACATGCAGCTCTTCGAACGGGCCGCCGCTGAATGGAATGAGCTGACAGAAGAAGAAAAGAGTAACATTCTATCACTGTTTATAGATCGCATAGAAGCATCCGACTACAATCGGGCGGGCGACATGCGCCTGCTGATACAATGGAAAGATGGCAATAGCGACGAGGTAAAGCTCTGGCATAAACCTCATTCCGATCATTGGACGAGAGAAAAGGTAGTGCAACTGCTCGCATTGTTTGACAGCCAGGTGTCTCAACCCGAAATTGCCAAAGTTTTCCCGGAATTGAAGTGGTATCAGATATACAATGAAATTCGGAAACACCGAGGGCTGGTTCGTTTCACTCCTAGTTATCTGGGAAAATCTGAAACCTACTCGGATTGGTTGGCAAAAGGCGGGGGCAAAGGGAGGGCATCATGTTCACCCTGGCGTCCCGAAGAACTGGAACAATTGCAGGGTATGGTAAAAGGCGGCGCGACACAGGAAGAGATTATGCAGCAATTCCCTTTCCGGCGTTGGATTCAGCTACAACATCGAATCAAGACCGTGTTTGGCAAGGGAACCTATGTGCCTCTTTCCGGCATATCGCAGAGACTCACATATATCGAATACAGGCAGCAGACCCAGAGGCGGGAACCAGGGGAAGCGGCACAAGAAACAAATACTGTGAATCCTGAGTGCTGTTCGGAAAACTGAGATTACTGTTTTTGATGGCCGTCCGCACCCGTTCGCGGCTCTCTTTGACGGCGTTATCCGGCAGCCCGACAATCGAGAAAGTAGGGATACCGGCTCGCGGATTGAAGTCGGTCTGCACTTCCACGATCGTGCCATCCAGCCCGATAATCGCGCAGGCGTTCACAATTGCCAGCATACGGTTAAACCTCAATGTGTAGCGAACCCTGCTTCTTAGTTTACCCGAAACCGACCTGAAGAACACATGAGGTCTTGGTAAAGAACAAAAGGTTTGGGGGCATCATCATCCTGTGGCGAAATTTGTCACAAACGTAATAAATGCCTGTTTCAGACCTTTTTTCCTATGGCCTGCTGCTGATTTTTAACCAAATCATACGTGAAGAAATGTACAAAAGCCCTCGAATCCGGTCCAATTTGTGACATTTCGTGTCGCAATCGTAAAAATTCCGAAAAAACTCGTTAGGTTTCGGTTAGGGGCGTGTCGCAGATGTTGACACAAACTTTAGTTTTTTCCTATAATCCAATAGACGTTAGATCAATTGTTAGCTTCTGACGTCCTGGTTCTCACCTTAACAAGGCCGGTTTTACATGGGGCAGCCTACCAGTAATTATTTCAGCAACCGGGTACTGAAGATTAATGTTGGCTTCCTGTTGGCGGCTGGCCCCGGTCACAGCCATGACACAACCTTTGATGCACCTGCCGTGCGGGTAGCGGATGACCTGACGCTGGATTACATTCGTGGGCCGCTGCGCCTGAGCCGCAACAAGGAAGGTGTTCTGGTGCAGGGTGAGCTTCAGGTGGGGTTTTCCGGGGACTGTTACCGCTGCCTGGATACGGTGACAGCTAATATTACCATCGAGTTTGAAGAACTATTCGCATATCCTTCCCCTACTGCGGCGGAATTCAGCCTGCATGATGATGGGGTGCTTGACCTGGGGCCGCTGCTCCGCGCCGAAGTCTTCATCGCTACGACCAACAATCTGCTCTGCCGACCCGACTGCCGGGGGCTGTGTCCTGATTGTGGTGCCAATCTCAATACTACCCAATGTGCCTGCGCCGCCGAACAGGTTGACCCGCGCATGGCAAAGCTCAAGGAATTACTCGAATCGCATAAGCGGTAATCCGCCTATGGATTGCCACCCATCCCGACTAACTGGCTTTATTCGCAAGGGGTAATCGTCTTGGCAACTTTTGATCATAATTACAATTCAGATTTAGACGTTACAAATCGCATCAATTCCTTTAGCGACAACTTCAGCGACGAATCCGACACATTTGATGATACGCTCTTTGAGGATATTCTCTTTGAGGATTCGCTCGACGAAGAGGAAGACCCGGATAATGATCTGGAATTTGAGGATGACCTCGATGACGATGATTTATCCTGGACTGGTCTGCCATCCACCGATACCGTTGGCCTCTACCTGAAGGAGATGTCGCGGGTACCACTGCTTTCCACCGAAGAAGAAGTCAGCCTGGCGATCCGCCTGGAAGCCGGGGATGAAGCCACCAAGAAGCTCAAGAACAATGCTAACAGCGCCAAAGCCGCCGAATGGAAATTCATGATTGAGGACGGCCTGCAAGCGCGGGAACACCTGATTAAAGCCAATACCCGCCTGGTCGTTTCTATCGCCAAGAAGTATATCTGTCGGGGCGTCCCCTTCCTCGACCTGATCCAGGAAGGCAATCTGGGGCTGATGAAAGCCGTTGAAAAGTTCGACTACCGGCGTGGCTACCGCTTCAGCACCTATGCCACCTGGTGGATCCGCCAGACGATCACCCGTGCGATTGCCGACCAGGGGCGCACGATCCGCGTGCCAGTTCACATGAGTGATCGCATCCGCCGTCTGTACCGGGTGGCGCGAGAGATGGAGCAGGAACTGGGGCGTAAGCCAACCACCGACGAACTGGCAAAGGAACTGGAGATCGAACCGCGCAAAGTACAGTGGATGCTGCGCGTATCGTGGCAGCCATTGAGCCTGGAACACCCGGTTGGTGAGGATGAAGACAGCGAACTCGGCAACTTTATCGAGAACGATATGGTCGCTACCCCCGCCGAAGTCACCCATGACAACCTGCTGCGCGAGAAGATCGAAGACATTCTCGCTACACTGACCCCACGTGAGGCACGTATCCTGCGGCTGCGCTTTGGCCTGCAAAACGGGCGGGCCTATACACTGGAAGAAGTCGGCCAGAAGTTCGGCCTGACCCGCGAGCGCATCCGGCAGATCGAAGGGCGTGCGCTGCGCCGCCTGCGTCACCCCCGCCGGAGCCGCCAACTGCGCGACTACCTGGCGTAATTCTTTCCATACCGCGATAAAGAAGGCACTGCGATGACCACCGCACCCAAACGTCTGCTCGGAATTGTGTTGGGGGCGATCTTCATCAGCAGTGCTTTTTCTGCATGGTTTGTCCCCTATTGATACGAATCTCACATACGTCCCCCACTCCCCTTCACGTTGCGCGGTGTTGTGGTTTGGGGGCGGGCGCATCATGATGCGCCCCTACCTGCCCCTCATTTTGGGGTGAGTCCGAATAGCGGGCTAACCCCATGTCGCCCGTACCGGGTCAACCCTACGTCTGGTAACAAGAAGCGCGTCCCTACGAATATCCTGTTTTCTTGCTTCATTTATTTGCCGGATGCAGCACTTCGTGAGACGGATGCGCTGCATTATGCCACCACAAAATGCTGTTCAGGCCAGGCAAACAGGGGAGGAGACCGGGGGTTTTTGCTACAAAACGGATTTGTGCTGCAATTGCAGCGATTGCCGCAATCCTCCCGTGAGTGGTGGTGTACCTGTGCTGCAAAAAGTGTGATCTTGCTGCAAAAATGGTGGGGAGCCGGGTTTTTGGGGGTGGGTGGCGTGGTGGGTTGGTAGTATCAACATAGCACCAGCGTAGCATAAAACAGGTTATAGATGGTGACCATTTATGAGAACATTTGTTCAGAGTTGAAAGGAAGAAGGAAAAGCAGTGCTGAGTCTTTACCTCACCCCTTCCGAACCTGCGGTTCTCCCTCCCCTCTCCGTCAACGGAGAGGGCAAAACGAGCGCAGCGAGGAGGGATGAGGTTGACGTGAAGAATTTACGGATAGGTTCTAAGGATAGGTTCTAAAAGGAAAAGCAGTGCTGAGTCTTTAGGCAGAGTAGGAAGAAGTTGAAAGTACCGAGTGGATCATGAAAGGCGGGCATGAGGCCTGGATGAGATGGGTATTGAGGAACTCCGCCAATAGTCTGAATTGCATCCTTTTTAAGCCCACAACCATCGCCCCCTCGAATATGCTATAATAAAGGTGTGCAACAGGACAGACACAGGAGGTGTGAGAATGAAGCACTCCCAGTCCGATCCGAAACCGGCAAAAGGCAAGAAGAAAGGCTTCGTCTTTGGTCGTCGCGTGTTCGCCCGCAACTACCCGGAATGCGGGTGCGCCTCACCAGAAGACTGCGTCATCTGCCCGACCTGTGGCAGTTGTATGCGCGGCATGGAAGTCTGCCCGTGCATGACCGTTACCAGTGATGACAAGACCGGGCATGATATGTTCCAGGAAACCAGCGGCGGGTAAAGCCCCCGCAAAAACGGTATGACAGAAGCTAACCAGGTGATGCCGAACCCCCAGGACATTGCACTCTTGTTGAGCGCCCTGGTCGTCTTTGTATTCGGCATCCTGCCGATCATCTCAATCCTGGGAGGTATCGCGCTTGACAGGCTGGTGGGGCGCGTCGTGCCTATCGTCAACCCGATCACGGCGGCGCTCCTGCTCGGTGTGTTTGTCGCGGCGGCGGGACTCCTGGTGATGATCGGCCCATCTTTCCCCAATACGGTCGGGGGCTTCGTGGCGGCGCTCCTGGTGAGCCTGGCTGTGCCGCTGGCGATTGCGCTGGTCATCGTCATCGTTTTCTGGCGGCGGCTGCGGGGGGATGCTGCCCGGCTGCGCGATGCCGAAACCTTCACCGTACTGGGGGAGGACACACGGACACGTCAGAAGAACCTGCGGCGGCGCTGAAGTGAGTAGAATGTTGGGTGCCCGCTCAGTTTTTTATCTCGGCAAAGACTTTAGCCACCACGAGCTGCCCTTCTTGCTGATGGTCATGGAGTTGTTGGTATTCCGGCTTGCTGCGGATTCGCTCCACGCGTTCGGCGTCGGCCTTCTGCATCGCTTCCAACATCACCTGAATTTCCACCGCGCCCTTGCCGGTGGGCGCATGATTTTCCGGGATCGCAAAGCCCTGCGCGTCCATCACCTGTTCACTCACAAAGATTGGTGTCCCGGTATGGACAGCCAGCCCCAACGCATCACTCGGACGGGCGTCTACTTGCCGGATTTCGCCGTCCACCTTTAGATAGGTCGTTGCATAGAAAACATCGTTCTTTAAGGCGCTGACCTCAACCCGTTCCAACGATGCGCCACCGGCCTCGATCAGGCGGGCGAAAAAGGCCTGTGTCAGGGGACGCGGGAAGGTTTGCCCATTGAGCTTGTACGCGATCTGTAACCCTTCGTATTCCCCCACCCAGATCACGAGCGCCCGACGTCCTGCTTCATCCAGCAGGACAAGCTGGTAATGGCTGCGGGGTTCTTCATCTATCTGTTCGACGGTGCGCAAAACAACGTCCACCAGTTTCACCGGTATCATGATTTCCTCTCTTTCAGTGGTAAATTCGGACACAGATAACAGGTGATGCAGATGCTGGCGAGCGCGGTGCAGACGGCCTTTCACGGTATTGACGGAGACGCCCAGGGTGTGTGCTGTCTCCCGCAAGTCGAAATCTTCGTAGTAGAACAGCACAACGGCCTCCCGGTTGGCCGGGGAGAGTTGATCCACAGCCGCCCACAGCAGGCGGCGCAGTTCCAACCGTTCGGTGATTTCTTCCGGTGTAGGTCTCTCTGAGGGGACTTCGCCACCGCTCCCGGCCAGGAATTCCAGCGAGATTGAGCGAATTCGCTGCACACGCAGGTGCATCAGGCAGGTGTGGCGCGTAATGCCATACAGCCAACTGCGGAAACGGCTGTCCTGTGCCAGCGTATCTAGCGAAAGATACGCCTGAAGCAGGGACTCTTGCAGCAGGTCATGATGGAACAGCGCGTCCTGGATCATGCGCCGAATGACGGACTGCACAAGTGGTGTGTAACGTTCAACCAGGACGCCAAAGGCACGCTTGTCACCCCACCGCGCCGCCCTAACCAGTTCGGTTTCGCTGAATCCCTCGTCTCGCGGTACCATAGGCCTCGTCACTCATTCTGCATCTACAGTATAGTTGCAGATTCGGGACAAAAGGTTATGTGACGGCGTGGCGTCACTTCTTATAGTACTTCCGCCCGTGAAGCTGTTCCGGCAGCAAGTCGGCGTCGGT
>CALJKV010000112.1 GCA_937974245.1 uncultured Chloroflexota bacterium
TTCTTCGGTGGCCTCCGGTTGGGCAACCGGAACGCGGCAGTCGTTCAAATCGCTTTCGAGTGCCTGGATGACCTCGACTGCGGTGTTTTCCGTCACCAATTCATAGCCACGCTGTAAGTAGGGGATGGCCGCCGGGCAACTCCCGTTGAAGATCTGCGCCCGCCCCGCCCACAGAAAATGGCGTGGGTCGGTGCTGCCGTTGTCTACCGCCGCCTTCAGGCTTTGCGCGGCGTTGGTGTACTGTTCCAGGTTGATCTGTACCCGCCCCAGCAGGTAGTAACAGTTAATATTGGTGGAGTCGGCCTCCACACAGCGCGTCAGGTATTCGGCGGCCTGGGCATAGTTGCCGATCCCGGCGTTATAGTAGCTGCCCAGGTAGAACAGCGCGAGCGTGTTCTGTGGATTGACTTCCACCACGCCGCGCAGAATGTCAATCGCTTCGTCGTATTCTTGCAGCGCGAAGTTGATCTGTGCCAGGTCAATCGCCAGGTAGGGCATGTTGGGCGCGATGTCAAAGGCTTCGCTGAAGTATTGACGGGTTTCCAGGTAATCCGTATTCCACGACAGCAGCCCGCGCACCCGCAGCGCCTCGAAACTCTGCGGATCAATTTCCAGCGCCGCCTCCACCGTGTCCAGCGCCTGTTCGAGATTGCCCATGTCATAGTAGGCTTCGGCCAGGAAAGCGCGGGCGCGGGCGCTATCCGGGTTGAGTTCCAGGGCGTGGAGGGCGCTGGCCGCCGCTTCGCCTGGTTTGCCGCTCCAATCCAGCACCATCGCTCGCAGCGCCCAGGCATCCGACGAAAACGGATTGGCGGTGACGGTGCGTTCGGCGGCTTTCAAGGCTTCGGTCAGACGGCCTTCCATTGTCAGCCCTAAGGTATAACGGTAGTAGGTTTGTACGTCATTGGGCACAGCATCCAGCACGCGGCCGTAGTCGTTGAGCGCCGCTTCAATCCGTCCCTGCGCCCAATTCACATTGGCGCTGGTGAGCGCGTCGGTGGGGTCGTCGGTGGGCGTTGGCGGAGGCGCCTGGGAGGTGGCGATCTGCGACTGCGCGGAGTTAGCAGCGTTGTAGAGCGCCTCATGAATCGGCGGGGCAATCGTATCCAGGTTGTTGTAAATCTGGATACCGAAGTACACAACCAGCGGCGTCAGAATCCACAGCCACCACCAGCGCAGCGAAAACGGGCTGCGCTTATTCCCCTGTCGGTAACGTTTGGGCGTGCGTAGATACATCGTTACCCCCCCAGCCCGCCAATCGGTGTGGGCGGCGGTTCGGTAGGCGGCGCGACAGTGGGCACGGCCACCCCCCGGTAATCGGCGCAGTTTTCCGTCACCAACTGTAACCCGCTCCGAATACTGGTGAGTACCGGGTCGTCTTCGGGAGCGCCCTCGACCCTGATAAGCGAGTCTTGCAGCAGCGTCCAGGCATCGTTACACTCGCCCAGGTAGTAGTGCGCCAGCCCGCGCAGGTAGTAACACTGGATTTCTTCCGAACCCAATGTGATACACTGCTGGAAATCCTCAATCGCGCCCTCATAATTCCGGCGGCGGAATTCAACCATACCCAACTGGCGGTAAGCCTGTTTGTAGGTGGGGTTAAGTTCCAGCGCATCTTCACAGTAGCCCTGCGCCTGCGTGTCCTGCCCGACACGGAAGTACACCTCGCACAGCCGCAGCAGCGCCTTGGCATTAAAGGGTTCCAGGGAAAGAATCCGTTCATAGGTAGCGACGCCGTATTCCTCTAAATTCTGGTTGATGTACTGCTGCGCCAGCTCGAAATAGGTCGAAGTCAGGTTCGGGTTGAGGTTCACCGCATCCTCAAGCTGCTGGATAGCCGCCTCGCGCTCGCCCACCCAGATGAGGGCAATCGCGTAGCTGCGGTGCGTATCGGGATCGTTGGGGTCAAGCTGCACTGCCTGCTCGCCGAACGTCAGCCCTTGCTGATAGCGGCCAATATCCGTATACGCCCGCGCCAGTACCGCGTGAATCGGCGCGTAATTGGGGTCAATCTCCAGGCCACGCAGCGCCACGGGAATCGCGTTAGCCGCGTCATCTTCCCACACCATGGCCTTAGCCTTAATCACATAGCTGCGCGGGTCATTGGGGGCGACTGCGATCATACGATCCCCCACCGCTACCGCCTGGGCGGAGTAGTCATTGTCTGCGTCGGCCAGTTCGATCAGCATCCGGCCATACTCATACAGGTAGTTGACGTTGTCCGGCTGCTGCTGCGATGCCCGCCGGAAAGCGGTCAATGCCCCGGCGACATCCCCCTGTAAGAACAGGTCATAGCCCTGGTTGGCCCAGGTGCTGGCGAAAGGTGTTGGGGTAGGCGCTAACCCCACCACATCCAGCGCCATAAGTTGCAGGCGATCAAACTGCGACCAGACGAAAACCAGAATCGACCCGATCAACAGCCCATAGAAGAACAAGAAGCGCCCGCCGACACCGCGCCGTCGCCGCCGCGTGCTGAAAAAAGGCTGGCTGTAATCCCGTTTGATTTGCATAGTGGTTGTTCATATCCATCCATTTATAACCCGGACTCAAAACCCGTTCTACCGGGGTTCACAGCCGGTGACTCACCGCTAGGGTAGCGTAGGGTGGGTGCGCTGTCAACTAAAGGCTTAATGAGGGGGAACAGCCGCAAACCCCCGTTTTTTGGGGGACAGAATAAATGCGAAACTGCTATTATGAAGATATCGCCCGGCTGAGTTTGTCGGGCGTTATGTTCGTATGGATAGGTGGTGGATATGGCTCGTATACCGCAAAAAAAGTCTCGTAACCGGCTGAATTATGCCACGCAAGGGCTGATCTTCGGCTTCCTGGTAGGCGCTGTCGTGGCGCTCATCATCACGCCTGTGTTGCAGCTTGACCCGGCGCTGGGCTTCGTGCTTGGCCCCGGCATGGGCATGGGGCTGGGGCTGCTGTTTGGCTCGGCGCTCGATGGCCCCGGCGACCCCCGCTAGACGACGTGCCTCCTGCTTACGCACCGGCTGATGACTCCAGAAACATCGTTCCAATGAAATTTAACCACAGTTAAACCGATACTTCGTCACCGATAACCCCTTGGAAACCCGTTGGAAAATTCATTTTCCGAATCCAACAAAAGTTCCAGACATTCACGCTGGAATTGGGTAAAGTCCGATATAGATTGTATCGGCATCAACGGTGTTTGCCCTGCAAACCGTCGGCCATAGTGTATTGAGGAGAGCAGAATCTCATGACCCATATTATCACCAGCCTGTGCCTGCGCGATGGCGCGTGCGTGGAAGTCTGCCCGGTAGAATGTATTGTCCCCGGCCAGCCGGAAAACGAATGGCCCTGGTACTTCATTGACCCGGACACCTGCATTGACTGCGGCGCGTGCATCCCGGAATGCCCCTTTGAAGCCATCTTTATCGAAGAGGAAGTTCCCTCTGAATATGAAATGGCGCAAGACCAGGAACGTATTCCGTTCGAGAGCAAAGCCAAAGTCAAGCACAGCGCCGGTGACGTGGTTGACCTGACCGAAGACATCCAGCACAACTACGCCTTCTTCGGTGACGGCCCCGGCTACGACGCCCTCTAAACCCGGCCTCTACCGGAATCAAAAAGGGACTCTCTGCGAAAAGAAGTCCCTTTTTTGTTGGGTGAATCCTGCTTTACACCCCGTACAGGTCGCCGTATTTCTTCCGCAGGTAGGCGATATAGGGTTCAATCCGCAGCGGGCTGCCGGTCACACGCTCAATGAGTTCCGGGGCGGTGAACTTGCTCCCATACTGGTAAATATTGTTCTTCAGCCAGGTGTGCAGCGTATCGAATTTGCCCCGGGCGATTTCGTCCGGGATCGTCGGATGTGCCTGGAGCGCCATCTGGTAGAACACGCCGCTCAGGATGTTGCCCAGTGTGTACCCCTGGAACGCCCCGCCGATGACGCCGCCGTACCAGTGGACATCCTGCAAAACACCGTCGCGATCATTGGGCGCATGGACACCCATATCCGCCTGGTAGCGGGCGTGCCAGGCTTCCGGCAGGTCATGCACGGACAAAGTGCCTTCCAGCAGTGCCAGTTCCAGGTCAAAGCGGATCATCACATGCAGGTTATAGGTCACTTCGTCGGCGTCCACACGGATGAGCGACGGCTCAACCCGGTTGATCGCCCGGTAGAAGGCATCCAGCGACACGCTCTTAAGTTGTTCGGGGAATGTCGCTTGCAGTTGGGGGTAGAAGTGCGACCAGAAGCCCCGGCTGCGCCCGACGACATTTTCCCACAGCCGCGATTGGCTTTCATGCACCCCGGCGGACGTGCCGCCCGCCAGCGGAGTACCATCCAGCGCCATGTCTATCCCCTGTTCGTACATCGCATGGCCGGCCTCGTGCAGCGTGCTGAAGAGCGCGTCGCCCAGGTCACGCTCGTTCACGCGGGTCGTGATGCGGACATCCCCAATCCCGAAGCTGGTGGTAAACGGGTGCGGCGCTTTGTCCTGTCGCCCCCGGTTGAAGTCATAACCATAGGCTTTAATCACATCCAGCCCGAACGCCCACTGTTTGTCTTCCGGGAAGTGCTGGAGCAAAGCGGCGTTATCGGCTGGCTGCTGGGCGGTGATAGCGGAGACCAGCGGCACAAGCTGATCGCGCAGGTCAGCGAACACCTGGCGCACCGATTCGGCCTTCATACCGTAATCCGCGAAGTCAATCAGCGGATCGGCAATATGGTCATAACCGGGGAAACAGTCCGCCACCTGGCGGCTCAGGTCGAGCGTTTTTTCCAGGTAAGGCTCCAACCGGGCGAAATCATTCGCCGGACGCGCCTCTGTCCAGACCTGGTAAGTCTGCGCGGTATGGCTGCCCAATTCGCCCACGAGCTTTCCGGGAATTTTCACCTGCCGTTCGTATTCGCGCCGTGCCACGCGGATCAGGCTGGCGTCATCGGAGTCGTAGGGCAGGCTTTCGCCATACGCTTGCAGGTCGTCCAGCAGTTTGCCCACCGCCGCGCTGGTGAATTTCTCGTGGGACAGACGCTGTAACGTGGAAAGCTGACGGGCGCGGGCCGCCCCACCACCGGAGGGCATATAGGTCTCATGATCCCAGTTCAGCACCGCAGCAGCGGAGGCAAGATCGTTGGCTTCCAGTATAAGGGTCTTGAGTTCCTGAAGTTTATTTTCCATCAATGTTTTAACTCCTTATTTTTCAAACCATTTGGTTTCAATTGCGATGGGCTGATAGGCATCCAGGTAGGCGAAAACCGCGTCTACATCCGGCGCGACATGATAGAGTTGCCGGTGACTGGGGCGGGCGAACTGGTGTGTATAGAAGTGGTCGAACAGGCTGAGCAGCGGCGCGTAAAAATCGTCCGTATTCAGGAAGACAATCGGCTTATTGAGCAGTTGCAGCTGCTTGAGCGTTAACACCTCAATCGCTTCCTCAAGCGTGCCGAAGCCGCCCGGCAGCACGACAAACCCATCGGCGCGTTCCTCCATCTGGCGCTTACGTTCGCGCAGATCAGGCGTGACGATGAGTTCATGTGTCATAGTATTGGAAAGCCCCCGGTTATGAATCGCCTGGGGAATGATGCCAACCACCTGCCCGCCGCCCAGGTTGACCGCCCGCGCCACCGCACCCATCAGCCCGACATCCGTGCCACCATACACCAGCGTATCGCCACGCTGGGCCATGCGTTCGCCAAGCTGCGTAGCGGCAGTTTTATAGACACTGTTGACCGCGTCGCTGGAAGAGCAAAAGATACAGAGTGCTGTCATAAGCGCTTCTCATCCTTAGGGGGTTACATTCATCCTCATACACCGTGTGTAATTCTATATGCAAACCCCGCCTGGAACAATCGCCATCAGAACCATACCCAGGCAGGTAATTGCCCCGTGACACTGTGCTGAATCAGAAAAGGCGGGGAGTCTGTGCGACTCATGCCCGCCTCATCGAATATGACTCTAGCAGAAGCTAGATGAAATTGGCTGCGTTCACCCGAAATTTCCCGGATGACCCAGCACTAGAAGGCGAATTGAATCGCCTGCCCGGCCACAATGTACCAGGTGACGAACAACGCGCACACAAACGCGCCGACATAGATACGCCCGGTCTTGTGGAAGAAGTAAGTCGAAATCAAGCCCACAATAAACAGCAGCGGCACAAATTGGAAAGCGACAATCGTGAGGAGCGATTCACCCAGCGGCAGCGTACCTCCGGTCATGACCGGGATGTACTGGAGCAGCAGCATCAGGAAGATGCCCAGCGCCAGCAGCACGCCATTGAGCAGCATCGTCCGCCCCAGCCCCATCGTTGAGCCATCGGCACGTGCCCGACGCAATTGGCTGTTGAGGATCGTGCTCGATACCAGGAAGAAAAACATAAACGGAATCAGATAGGCCAGGGATATCTGGAAGTGCAGTGTGGACATGGGTTTCAACGCCACCACCCACAGCCGGAAATCTATGGTAAAGACCGCGGCTGCAATCAGCAGAAGCGCGTAGCCTGGCACAATGATGCAGATCGCCAGCAGCAGAGACTTGCCGATCTTACGCAGGTTAATGCGGTTGTCCCATGTCAGGCCATAATTTTCCATGGTTGCGCCTGCTTTGCGGTTCGTCATGTAATGCCATACGGCGAACAGCACCAGCGAAATCAGGCCATTGCCCACCGCCCAGACCGTGATGCCCGTCGTGATGGTTTGCGGCCAGAACGCCCCGGCAGGGAACCAGTCATTCCCGTTATTCTGCAACCAGAAGAACGTGAGTGCCGGTAAAACAACCGTTATAGCGGCGGCGACCCACCAGGTTGTGCCCGTCGCGCCTTTGAGTTGCGGCACGGTTACGACCAATTCCTTGAAAAACTCGGATTTAAGCAGCAGTGCGCCCACCGGGAAGAGGAACAACACAAAGCCGATAAATCCGATGAAAGACCCTATTTCCTTCCAGTACCAGACCTGGTCAGAGGGGGCCAGACCATTGCCGCCATCCAGCGTCATCTGCATCCACTCAATGGCGTTGCCGATGGCCTCCGTCGAAATATGGTCATTGGGATGTGTGCCGCGCGGCATATACAGCATACGCGCCGTGCCATCTTCGATTGAGCCGTAAAGCGTGCCAACTTCTACCGTTTGATCCGTGCCGAAAAGTGTCTTCAGCTTATCGGTATCCACCATATCTTTGGGAAGATCAACACCCCACATCAACTGTGAGAACTCATCCCATTCGCTAAAGACCAGCGCCATGTTACGCGGCCATTCCGCCGTGCCATCAGCCGCAAACGGAGCGCCTGTTGAGGAGCCTTCAAGAACAATGGCTTTGTAATCGTCGGGATAGGTTGCCGCCGCCGCCAGCGAAGCCCATCCACCCATCGAGTGGCCTTCCATGGCGACATTCTCTGGATCAACAATATCCAGTGAACGCAGATATTTCAACCCATCCGGGCCGCCAAAACCATTGGCAAAAGCTGATGGATCAGAATACCCATGACCCGTCTGGTCAAGTGCCAGGACGACGTATCCGCGCCGGGCAAACTCGATGGCAAACCCATCCTGCGTCTCCCGCGAGTTGATATAGCCATGAACCGCCAGAATGCCCGGAGCCGGGTTTTCTGCCGTCACGCCTTCTGGGATATAGAGCAGGGCGCTCATCATCGTGCCATTGGTGCCCACGAAGCGGACATCCCGAATCTGAATGGTGCCGCCCGCCGTCTGCGTGTTCCAGGCGAGCAATCCGCCCACCAGAACGAGCAGCAGTGCGAGGCCTAGTGCATTTAGGCTCAAATGAGCCAATGGTTAAGCGCCAAGCGCCTTGCCCTG
>CALJKV010000113.1 GCA_937974245.1 uncultured Chloroflexota bacterium
CTCTTTGCCATGCGGTCATTTTACATCAGCAGTCACCTTTTTGCTTTATCCATCACCTCCAGCGTCGTGAGCAGTCGGGCAATTTTTTTACTGACGATGTAATTTCCCATGTGGACGGTATGAATCGCCCGGACGATCTCCTGGCTGAGCGAATCTTTGAGCAAATAGCCTTTAGCCCCGGCCTGGATGGCGCGGATAATGTATTCACTGGTGTCGTGCATGGACAGCATGATAATCTGTATCTGCGGGTACAGGTGATGCATTTCGGCGGCACAGTCAATGCCGTTCATTTCTGGCATCCCGATATCCAGTATGGCAATATCCGGGCAATCCATGTGGACCTGGTTCAAGGCCTCAACCCCGTTTTTAACAGCAGCGACCACCGTCATATCCGGCTGCAAATCGAGCAGCATCTTGAGTCCGTCGCGCACGATAGGATGGTCATCCGCCAACAGAATCCGTACCGGGGTCATAACTGCACCTCCACCAGCACCATTGCCCCTTCTCCGGGCGTACTTTTGATATGTAAACTGGCCCCGACCAGGGCCTGAACCCGTTCATGCATAATCTGAATTCCCCAATGGCCGACGGAGTTGCCCGCCATTACGGACTGCACATCAAAGCCCGTGCCATCATCACGAATATACATCTTCAACTGGTTTCCGGTTAGCTCCAGCGTAATCCAGACCTGGGTGGCCTGGGCATGTTTGGCGACATTCGTCAGCGTTTCCTGGGCAATCTGGTACAGGGTGTTGTTGGTTTCCGGGCTGAGTTGAGTTGATTCAGTCGCATCGTTGAAGTGAACTACAATGCCGGTGCGCCGGGCGAAGGACTGGCAATACCAACCCAGCCCGGCGGCCAGCCCCATGTCGTCCAGGACAAATGGCCTCAGGTCAGCGATAATGTAGCGAATCCGTTCGATAATCTGGCTGGTTAGTTCGGTGGATTCTTTCAGGAGCGGGATCGCCTGGTTATCTTGAGTGCACTGCATTGCCACCACTGAAAGGTTGATGCCCAACCCAGTCAACTGCTGGCCGACCTGGTCGTGCAGTTCGCGGGCGATACGCGCTCGTTCATTGTCCAGCACCGTCACCAGGCGCTGCGACAGGCGCTTGAGCTGATTTTCGTAGCGAACCTGCTCCGTAATATCTGAAGCGACCCCAGCGATGCGGCTTAGTATGCCGTGTGTGTCAAAAACCGGGAAAGTCCGCGAGCGAATCCAGCGGATCTTGTGATCAGGCCGGATGATACGATACACAGCCTCGACACCCTGCCCCTCGCGTTGCACTTCCATCCCGGCGACCACCCGCGCCCGGTCATCAGGATGAATGGCATCCAGGAACGAACCGGAGTCTTGATAGACATTCTCACGTGTTCTACCCCAGATATCCTCATACGCCGGACTGACATAGAGCATTGAATGCTTTTTCACATCCCTCAGAAAAAAGACTTCGTGGATAGCTTCGGCAATCTGGCGGAAGCGTGTTTCGCTTTCGCGTATCGCGTTTTCCATTCGCTTACGCTCGGTCAGATCATGTGTTATTCCCATCACTTCGCGCACTGTGCCGCTCTCATCAGTCAACGGCACACACGTGATAACCAGCGTGCGAATCCTACCACCGGGAAGATGAAGTTCGGTTTCGATAGTCTGTGTCTGGCCGGTTTCAAATGCGCCCGTAAGGATTGGCTGATACGCTTCGTAGATTTCCGGCGGCCAGATTTCGTCTTCGCGGCGGCCAATGAAATCCGAGACAGGTCGCCCCATGATGCGTGGGGCGGCACTGTTGATATATTGAATTCTGAGGTCGTGGTCATAAAGAACAACGACATCCGGGATGTTCTCCATGGCCCGGCGGAAGCGGAGTTCGCTTTCTCGCAGCTCATCTTCCAGATGCTTTTTCTCGGTAATATCCAGTGCGATCACTTGGATAGCCGGTCTGCCATTGAAGGTAAATGGCGCGGCGGTGACTTCCACATCCACGACACTGCCATCCGGGCGCACGTAGCGGTCGTCCACCGGGTAAAGACCCGTTTCGCCCGCCAGCATCCGCTGAATCCGGTTGACCGCTGCCGGCCTGGTATCCGGGTGGACGATGTCGCTGATGGGTTTGCCTAGAAGGTCGGCAGGATGAGTCACCCGCATCAGGTGAACCGCCGCATGGTTCACGAATACCAACGCACCATCCTGGTGTACCGCGATGGCATAGGGCGATGATTCGACCAGCAGACGATAACGTTCTTCGCTTTCTCGCAAGGTGTTTTCTAGCTGCTTGCGCTCAGTGATGTCTTCGGTAAAGATAATAATGCCCCCGATCGCACCGTTATTGATGTGCCAGGGATAGATTTCCCAATGCAGCCATTGAATCGAACCGTCTGCCCGCTTGAATTCATCTTCTTCTGTCTTCACAACCTCGCCAGCCAGTCCAAGTTGGTGTGCTGCTTTCCAGCGTTCTGAAATTTCGGGGAATATCTCGTAGTGGGATCGCCCGATAATGTCGCCTTCGCTCAGGTTGTAATCCGTCATCCACCGCCGGCTTACGGCCAGATAACGCATTTTCTGGTCGAACATTGCAAGGGATGCCGGCGCATGTTCTATAAACAGACTGAGCCGTTCTTCGCTTTCTCGCAAGGTGTTTTCTAGCTGCTTGCGTTCGGTGATGTCCTTACCAATGCCGACTGTCTGTCCATCGGAGAGGCGCACGTTCGCCCAGGATGTATCTACCATTTGCCCATCTTTAGTGACGGTTTGGAAGTCGCGCCAGGTACGGTCTGCGGCCTGGATATGGTTGAGCGCCGCCTGTCGGTCAGCCGGGTCAGGGTAGAATACCGCCATTACATCCGGGTAGGCTTCCATCTCGGCAAGCGTCCAGCCCAGCACGTCAATCCAGTGCTGATTCACCATCCGGAAGCGGCCTTCCTGGTCTACAAGCGAGATCATCGCCGGGATATTGTCGAAGATGGTTTGCAGCACTTCGCCGGTTTGTTTACGGGCAGTCACGTCGGCAGCGATACTAACGGCGATCCGCCGCTTATCGGGCAGCCGTCCCAGGGGGGTAGAGCTGAACTCCCAGACGCGGTGCGTGCCGTCGGTGCAGGTAATCGTGAATTCACCCTGGTCAACCCGGCTGTCTGAATCAAACAACCGGTCAATCACGGCCAGAACCTGTTCTTTTCGCTCGCCATAAGCCAGTTCTGTCCATGCAGGGATTGTCCGCAGTTGGTCGCGGGTATACCCGGTGATGTCTAACCAGGTCTGGCTGATTGTCAGGATGTCGCCATCTTCCGCGAACATCATGATAGGTAAGGGGGCTTCCTCTATCGCTTTACGAAAGCGCGCTTCACTCTGTTCTAGCGCCGCCTGGGATCGCCTGGCATCCGCAATCTGAGCGTGGAGTTCGGCTTCAATGCGAAACCGCAGCCTGAATTCACGGCGCGAATAAAGGTATAAAATGGTCGCCGTTACCGCGACAAAGGCGATCCCTTTCATCATGCTCGCCGCTGGTGTCACGGCGCTGACTCCCAGCGAATACAAGACGGTATCGGAAAGTAAAATCCACGCTGATGCCATGATGATATAGAGGGCGGCGATGCGCGTGGGTGGCTTTTTGAATAATCGTTGAATATACATAGCATTTAACCCACATAGGCTTTCCTATTAATACTATTTTACTCGCATTTTGCGTGAGCATTCCTTATTGATTAGGGTAATCGTATGTTGAAGCCGCTCTTTTCTCTTCGCCATGCAATAGAGAGAGGCAGAACCACAGGTTTGGAAGGGGTGAGGCTGGGGCGAAACGCTTCAAATTCCGGCATATCCGCTGTTGGTGCAAAAATTGTTGCAAACCGCCATTGGTGTTATAGTTGAAATTGGACTCGTCCACATACTCTGGAGGGGATAACCATGTCTCTGGACTCACCGATTCTACAGGCGGCGGTTGGGCTGTTTTTTACCTATACCCTGTTGAGCTTGATTGCGACCCAGTTGAACTCGCTCATCTTGAACTTCTTCAATTTGCGTGCCGAGCAGTTGAAGGAGGGGTTGATGAACCTGGTGACAGACAAGGACTTGCAGGCCAAAATCCTGGCGCATCCCCTGATTCGCATGGTGGAAGACCAGGTGCGCCCCACCGATAAACTGTCCACCCAGCGCAAAGAGGAGATCATCAACGGCAAAACCACTAAAGTCTCCTATATTCCGCCGGAAACCTTTGTAAGTGCCCTGGTGAGTGTCCTCACGGCGAAATCCGACTACGAGATTTACCGCCCGCTGGATGAAGCCATCAACCTGATGGATAACGACGATGACAAGCTGAAAATGCGTGAACTTTACCGCGGTCTGCGCGGCTTTGGCGATACCGATATGAAAAAATTCCGGGAAGCAATTCTCAAGCTGGAAGACGAGAACGTCAAGCAGGCCTTGTCCTACACGCTGGAACAGGTTGAAGATGGCCTGGGACAGTTGAATTTCAAGAGCGGCGCACTGATCCCGCTGCTGGACGGCATCCGCCAGATTGAGAACGTGCATTTCCAGGGCGCGATAGAGACGATTGTCGCCTCAGCGGTTTCGCTGGAAGACGCCCAGGGCAAAGTCCAGGCCTGGTTTGAAGATGGGATGAACCGTATCGGGGACATCTATAAACGGAAGCTCCAGTGGATTTCGCTCATCCTCGGCTTTGGGATGGCCTTCGTGCTGAATGCCGATACCATCCAGATCACGCGGGCGCTGATGGACGACAATGTGCTGCGGGCATCGGTAGTCGCCAGCGCCCAGGGCAGCACCTCCGCCCTCGAATCGGCGGTGACCGGCACGACTACCCCCCAGGATGGGACAGAGAACGGCGACACGGCCCCTATTCAGGTCACGTATGAGCAGTTGCTCAACCTGCAACTCCCGTTGGGATGGGAGTATATCCCGGTGGATGCCAATGAAGCGCAGGCACAGGTAGATCTCGGTTTGCCCAATCCGTTTGACAACGCTCGTAATGTCTGGAATATGCTTCCGTTAGGGAATCCCGGTTGGTTGGGGCTGCTCATCGGCAAATTTGCCGGGTGGATTTTGACGGCGATTGCGATTGCCCAGGGTGCGCCTTTCTGGTTCGACCTGCTGCGGCGCCTGACCGGGGGGAGTTCGCCGGCTGCCGCGCCATCGGTGAATGCGCCCATCACTGTTTCCACGCCGCCAGTGACCGTGAATGTGGGCAATGCCATGCATACGAACGGGGAAGCCGCCCCCGCTGACACCGCCGCCCCGCCGCAGCTGGAAACCTGGCCGCTGCCATCGGAATCGGACGACGAGCCAGGCGCAGTCGGCTAGCTACAGCCTATCGTTACTTGTTGGTGGCAGGATATCGACGATCCTGCTCAGTATACGGCTTCAGCGTTTCGGCGCTGGGTTCGATCTCGTTTCCGTCAGCATCGAATCCGGGTTGCAGGTGACCATGCAGCGCAAAATACTTCTGCGCCGCCCGCTGCCGCCTGTCCTGCCGCGCCAATTGCTCCCACTTCCGTTGTTCAGCCACGTCATATACGACGATCAGTACCAGCCCAAGGATGACGATCCAGGTTACCATTGTTCACTTATTCCTTTCATCCGACCAGTACACCTGAACGGTGTTGTTCAGCTTCAACAGAATACAAACATCTGCCGTCTGATCGAACTCGTTGCTTACTGTTATGATAGGGCACATATCGCGACTCAACCGTAAAGATTACGGTGCACGGTGTCTGATAGACAAAATATAGCCCACAGCCCGCTAAATACTAAACAAATGTTCTAACAAAGATTCACCCTTTTCGCCCATAAGTGTGCTATCGTAAACTTGCAACATTTCCGCTTTTTGTGAATCAGCCATCAATTCTTGAAGATTTTAGTTTGCCACGAAAGCAGTATTTCGATGACAATCTCGGTGACTGGTTATCGGAATTTCTTGGGCGGAACAGCAACAATGAAAATTGGTTTTCGAAGAATATGGCGCGTGATGAAGTGTATTGAGTCACTTGGAATAGGTTGTACTGCTTTAATGTTTCTTTTAGTTGCTTGCACGGCGACGGATACACAAATATGGCAGCAACCAACGATTACGCCTGCTGAAGTGGCTTCGCTCTTTGAAGATGATTCTTGTGCGCCGCCTTGCTGGTTTGGAATTATTCCTGGCGAGAGCACATCTGAGGATGTCCAGGAGAAATTGGGACCATGGGTAGACTCAGGGGTACTAGGGGCTGATTTTTCTGGCTTATCTGCCAATGTTCGTTTTCCTGTTTTTTGGCCGTTATCGGATTGGAATCTCAATAGAGCATATACTGACAATATAATCGCCATAGAAGATAATTTAGTTATATACATCGATGTTTTAATGAATCGTGAGGTTACTTTGGGTGATGTAATTGAAACGTATGGGTTGCCATCGTTCGCAATTGCATTTGCCGATTTAAACACAGGTCTTCTGCTTGTATATCTTGACTTGAGTATAAACGTCGCAGTATTTACCGTTGGGCCGGATACCGCCTGTGACTTACAAACCATAGAAGATAATATGCAACTGTATAGCGTTGAATATTATGAGCTTGATAAATTGTCGATGCTCTTGAAGTATGATATTGGAACCAGTAAATTTCTGGATAGTTCAACTCTAGATAAGTGGTTAAGTAATAATGAAACCGTTTCATGTGTAAACGCAATTGAGCAGCTAACAGAGTATTATCAGGGAGTACCAAATAATCATCAATAGAAGCCCGATGGGCCACCCTGACCAACTAACGATTATCCCCGTTCTTGAGAAAGTAAGCTCTGGATCAACATTCGCGGATTTTTGGATTACGAGAGTGTCCAATGATGACATGACGGAGCCGGTCATTTCGGCCAACTGGTTCCTGGGGTTGCGCCAGTCTCTCAGCCAGCCCCCTCGGGCAACAGCCGGCAGCCCTTTTTGCAGCAACCTCGCGTCTTTTGCAGCACAGCCGCACCACCACTCACGGGAGGATTACTGCAATCGCGGCACTCGCAGCACATCCCAGACTTGCGGCAAAACCCCGCTAACTGGTTTCCCCATCTCCGCAATGTTGTTATAATCAAACCACTTGTTCGTGTAATCAGGAGTGCAGCGAAATGCGGCGCTTATCTTGGATTATGGTTCTTATCGCAATCCTGCTCGTCGGTCTGCCGGTGGCCTCGGCGCAGGATACAGCGGATACCGGCGCGGCGGACGCACAGCCTACCCGCACACCGGAAGAAATGGATGAGCTTTTCCAGCAAGTGACGCAGGCCGCTGAAGAAGCCAAATATGAATTTGATCGTGCTATCAATATCCTGGGGATATTCGAGGGCGTCGGCCTGATCGTCTCAGTGTTGAGCATCGTCGGCACCATCCTGGCGGTGGCTGGTGGTGTGGCCGGTTTCCAGGGCTTGAATTCCGCCCGCGCCAGAGTTGAGGAAACGCAGAAAAACGTTACCAAAGAACTGGATGAAGCCAAAAAACGGGTGCAACAGGAACTCGACCAGGCGCTCCAGCGCTTCTCCGATGAAATGAAAGCCCGCCAGGCGGAACTGGTCGCTATCCGCGAAGACCTGCAGGCTATCGTTGAAGACCAGCGCGAGAAAGCCGCCCGCGCTAATCTCGCCATGTCCTTCATGCCCCTGGGCGAACGCCAGTACAAATCCCAGGATTTCACCGGCGCGATTGATACCTACCGCCGGGCGCTGGAACTCGACCCATCCAATCTTATCGCCTGCTACCGGGTCGGCTATGTGTATACCCAGGCCGGGATGCTGGATGACGCCCAGAGATACCTGAACATGGCGCTGGGAATTGAGCCGGACTTCGCCCCGGCGCTGGCCGGGTTGGGGTATGTCAACCGGCGCATTGGCGAGAAAATGCAGGCCGGATCGGAGCGCAACCAGACCCTCAACCGGGCGGAATCGTACCTGCTCCAGGCGCTCACCGCCTCACCCAAACTGGTAGACGATGACGGCGAATCCTGGTGGGGATCATTGGGCGGTCTCTACCGGCGGCGCGGCCAAATCCCCGAAGCGATTGACGCCTATGAAAAGGCCGCTGCCATCACCCCGCAGTCGTCCTACGCCTTCAGCAACCTGGCGCTCCTCTACCTGCAAACGAAAAACAAGGACGCCATGATCCAGACCTACGAGCGGGTGGAGCAGTTGGCGAAAGGTGAGGTCCAGGCGGACGTGGATAACTATTGGGCGTATGCTGACCTGCTCACCTCCCGGCTGGCGCTTGGCAAAGTCGAAGAAGCTAACGAAACCCTCTTTTCGGTTCTGCATGTCGCGCCGTCCGAAGGCCCGTATGTATTCGAAATCCTGATAGAAACGCTGGAACGGTTGGAGCAGGCATTGGGTGTAGAGAACGCCGGGCATGTCCGCACCGCCATCGAAGCCATCCAGGTACAGGTCGCCAAACGCAAAGCCCAGGCCGAGGCCGAACCCGCGTCGGATTAGCCACCCTGCCTCGCCGGACAGTACAGACAAAAATCCCCTCAGGTGAGGGGATTTGCTTTTTAAAATTACGCCGCCCATCGGCCTAATACACGTTGATTTTCATCATGTTATAGCGCAGCGGCTCCAGATAGTCCCCGGCCAGCCGCCCCAGCTTGTGTTTGCGTGTGTAGTAGGACACATCAATGGCACGATGATAATACGCCCGGTGGTAGCGGTCATCTTCCATGAACACCACCCCCAACACGTGAAACACATCCTGCGTTCGGCCTATACCCGCCAGCAGGTTACGCTTCAACCGTGCGAAAGGAGAAGGCGGGAGGATGGTTTGCTGACTTGCCCGGTCTAACAGACGCTCGCGGAGATACGCCTGGTGCGCGGGTGTCGGGTTCGCTTGTGTACTCAGCGCCGAACGTATCCGGGCATCTAAAGTCTTGCTATCCTGCAAATCCATGAGCGGTAATCCCCATCTCTTGCGACCAGTTCACCGCGTCAAGGCGGCGCCGAAGATTTTCCCTGGCATAGTGTAAACGGCTCTTTACGGTACCTACCGGGCATTTGAGCGTTTCGGCAATCTCGTCCAGGCTTAACCCGTTCAGATAGTGCAGAACGACCACCACGCGCTGGTTAAATGAAAGCTCTTTAATCGCCTGGCGGACTTGCGCCTGCATATCAGCGTACTCAGCAAGATGATCCGGTGACTGCCATACCGGGCACATCAAGCGGTCAATCACTGCTTCCAGTGAGACCCGCCGTTTGTTCCGCCGAGACACCCAAGTATAACTAAGGTTCACTGTCACCCGGTAGAGCCAGGGGGCTAACGGTAAATTGGTATCAATCCGGTTGGCATAACGATGAATCTTCAAAAAACAATCTTGTGTGATGTCCTCAGCAGCTGCGTCGTCTTGCGTAATTGAAACGGCAGCCCTGTAGATTTGCTGGTAGTAGCGATCAAACAATACACCCAGCGCCTCAAGATTATTTTCGCGGACAAATTGAACAAGTGCCGCGTCGCTCGTATCGGGGGCAAACTGCGTCATGAAAACATTCTCCAATGAAATAACAAACATCAACCCGTGCGACAGAGTGGGCAGGATAGGGCATGTTCGTGTAAATATTTTCTATAATCAGGCCTTACTCACTTCACCAACATGCTGTCTAAGAAAAAGCTCAGACTGCTTGGGCTCTATCTCTAATATTACTATTAACCCGTGTTGGCTGGTTGGAATTTCTCATATTTCGTTAATTTTGCCTGAGCGAGCATGCTGTGAAAGTCAACGCACTAACTGCCCGCCCGCGCTTTCTGGGTGATGACGTGGGTGAAAAATGAGGTCAGGTCGTCCAGCAGGTAATCCGGTTGCGCTGCTTCCAGGCTCTCCTGGCTGCTGAAGCCTGTCTGCACCGCGACTGCCACTGCGCCTACCGCTCGCGCGCAGGCCACGTCCGCCGGGGTATCGCCCACCACGATGACACTTTGCGCCGGGATCGGATGCCCGCGCAGTCGCTCCGCCCGTTCCAGCGCCAGGAAGGGCAGGTCGTTGCGGTCTGTTGATTCGCTCCCATACGCCCCCACCGCGAACCAGGCCGGATCAAAACCGGCGGCACGTAGTTTGAGAGGAGCAGTTGTCGAAACATTCCCGGTGATGATGCCCAGCAGGAGCGTATTTTGTGCCACCAGCCGCCGCACCAGGTCCAGCGCCCCTGGACACGGCGCGATAGGGAAATCCGCGATCATTCCTCCTAAATGATGGGCAATCACCCGCTCGTATTCCGGCATCCGGCGACCAATCTCCTGAGCATTCAAGCCGGTATCACGCAGGAGTTCCGACAATGTGAACCAGTCAGTTTTACCGCCGAAGTGATGGTCATCCAGACTGCCCTCCCCCCCAAAGACCTCGCGCATGGCGGCGCGGGTGGATTCCCGGCCAGCGCCCTTAGGCCAAAGCAGTGTGCCATCAATATCGAACAGGATGAGTTGAACGGGGTATCCCTTACAGTGGTACATGACAGAGTTATCCTCTGGTATGCTGGATGCTGGTTGGATTGGCTATGGTGTCAGTTTGTGTTCCATAAACCAGGTATACAACGTCGGGTCATCGTAGGTCTGTGTCCATGAATTATGGTTCGCTTCCGGGTAAACAGTAAAACGGGGATTGCCCCCGGCAGCACGCACCGCCGCCACCATCTCTTCGGACTCGCTCAGCGGGACGACATCATCCTGCGCCCCATGAAATGCCCAGATGGGTGTTTTGCTTAAGCGGGCTGCAAATTGGGTTGGCCCGCCCCCACAGATCGGCGCTATCCCCGCGAAACGCTCCGGGAAACGGGCGGCCAGATGCCAGGTGCCGAAGCCGCCCATACTCAGGCCGGTCAGGTATATCCGGCTGGTATCAACCGCATAACGGGTGACAATGTCATCCAGCAGCGCGTTCAGATGGTCGAGTTCATCCGGTGCCCATGTAACAGTATCCGGGCATTGGGGTGACACGGTAATGAATGGAAAGTCCGGTTGGTTTTCAACCACGTTGGCAATACCGTGAATCTTCACCAGTTCCAGGTTATCTCCGCGCTCACCCATCCCGTGCAGGAAGAGGATAAGCGGCCAGGGTTCCCCTGACTCAGGTGCATAGTTCGTGGGGAGGTGGAGCCAGTAACCCAATCGTGCGTTCGGGTCATTTTGCGGAGCAAACATCTGTGCTTGTTGAGTCATGCGTTGTGTTTCTCCCAGGCGTTGACGATCTTTACCAGGGTATCTGCGACTTCTCCGGCACGGTTGAGCATGTGAAAATGCGTACCGGCCAGGACATGTGTTTCCCAGTCGTTACGTTTAGCCTGCTGGCAGGCGGTTTCATACGCCGGGCTGAACTGGATATACCCGCAAGGGGCGTCGGGCCAATCCGGCGAAACCGGAATCGGTTCTTCATAGAGCGCCAGCGGGGTCGGGCGCACTTCAGCGGCGACCATCTCGCGCATCAGCGGCGGTGCGATCATCTCGCCCAGTTCGGCTTCGCTCCAAACCGGCAGCTTGCCATTGTCGGCGGACTCCCGTAGTCGTTCCGCTTCCGCCGGGTCGCTGAACAGGTCGAGACGGCTCTTGCCGTCCTGTGGAATGTCTGAATCCACCAGGATGTACCCGTAGAGCGGGCGCTCGATCATCTGCCGTGCTGCCGGAAGCAGGACACCCGCGCCACTATGTCCGACCAGGATAGGCAGGCTGTAGGCTGGCAATTCATTCACGACTTTGGCGATACTTTCCGCCTGTTGGGTGTAGTAGGGTGCGTTTCCGGGTCTGGACAGGACGACCAGGCCGGCTTCAATGTTGCTTTGGTGGAGGTCATTGGCAACCACGCCCCAGGTGAGTGGGCCAGCCAACGGGCTGTGAATCAGAATGAAAATGTGGTTTGTCTGCATAATAAAACGCGGCCTTGAATCAAAATGCCTCATCAATAACGGTTGACGAGGCATTGTACCAGCTTTGGCGGATTTTTGCGCCGGAGGATTTACTCCTGAACCGGTTCTTCGGCTTCTTCTTCCTCTTCGCGCGCTGGCAATTGCAGGGCGATAGCCTGCTGCGCCAGGTCCTTGAAGGCCGATTCCGGCAGTGCGCCCGGCTGGCTGAAAACGATGGTGCGCTCCTTGACAATCATGATGGTCGGGATGCTCATGATCTTGAAAGCCTGAGACAGACCGGGGTTGTTATCCACATCCACTTTGGCGATACGAATCTGCCCGGCGAATTCTTCCGCCAGTTTTTCCAGGATGGGGGCCACCATCCGGCACGGACCACACCATTCCGCCCAGTAATCAATGATAACCGGCATCGTGTTGGAATATTCGAGTACTTCGGCCTCAAAGGTGGCGTCGGTCACATGTACGGGTTTGTTGTTGGGTTGGTTATTCACAGGTATTTGCTCACTTTGCTGTTCAGCTAACGAATTAGGTGACGTATCAGGCTGATTGGCCGTCAGTGCGGCCTGCATTTTCTCGATGGCGAGTGGCACATCAGTTCCCCAGGGGCGGCTGCGGCGTACGACTTCCTGGCCGCTGTACCAGCCGACGAGAATAGGTTTATCCCCCACCCCGAAACGGGTGGCCGCTTGCGGATTCTGGCCGGGATCAACCTGCCCAAAGATGTACTTTGTGTGTTCACTCACGGCCTTCTTAAAGGCACTGGTGAAATCTCCGCGCAGGCCATTACCATTGGAAAATAGGATAAAAACGGGCTTGTCTCCGTTTAGAACATTGTCTAATGTGGAATCGGTTATTACGACTGGCCCCTGCATACTGTCCTCGATCACTCTGCTCTCAGAACGTTATCGTTGATTATAGTGTAATGTTCCTCCAGCATCATATCCATCTTCACAGCCTGAATTGCGTTGCATGGTATATGGACGCAGACAGGCACAGATTACTTACCGATCCTGTATTAGAAATACGACAGATTCAAGGCTCGTGTGGTTGACTAACGCCCGCTGAGTTCACGCAGGTTTTCGGCGATCAGCAGGCGGGCGGTCAGGATCAGGGCGATAAACACGACCCAGCCCAGGAAATCCCAGATAATCAGCAGCGCGGTGATGGCACCTAAGATAATTGTGACACTCAGCAGGAGGTTGACCAGGTGGCCGCGCAGGGTGGCTTCGATGACGAAGAACAACGCGACAACCAGCCCGACACGCACCAGCCAGTTGCCAGGGTCAATAATGAGCGAGAGCGCGAAAACCAGCAGCATCAGCCCGGCGCTGACTGCTGCCCAGAATTCGACGATCCGACTGTGGGTGGGCATGGGTGGTTCGGGGCGGTGCTGGTGGTGGATGTGTGCCGTCGGGTCACCCAGGTTCCCGGCCTCAAGCTGCTGAAGATACTCGCGGGAGGCAGCCAGCGTTTCGCCAATTTCCGCCCGGCGGGTATATTGGGCATTCAACTCGGTTTCGTGCTGGATGAGCTTGGCCTGGCGGGCGTCGTGCAGTTTTGCCATATAATCGGTGGCATACAGGGCGCGAACTTCAAGGTCGAGCAGGCGCATCTCGTCGCGCAGTGTTTCGATACTGGCATCCAGTACCTGCATGGCGACCTCTAAAGACTGAACGTGGTCAGCCAGACGGCGGGCAGCGCCGCGCTGTGGAGCGACTTTATGCAGCCCGGCCCACCCCAGCGGATTATGCCACGACTGGCGGATAGTGCCGTCACGGTTGTACTTCGGTCCAGCGGGGGCACGTTCGCCGCCCAATGGGTCTTTGGTGTCCAGCCCCCACAGGCCGCGGTAGCCTTCCACCCAGCCGATCTCGCCATGCAACAGCACCGGTGACCACTCATTTGGCTGTCCTGGCCCGATTGCCAGACCATCGCCTCGCGCATAGTCCACGAACGGCACACTGAAAATCGCCTCAATCTGGTTGGATAGCCCCGTTGGGTCGCCCTGGCCGAGACGCTCATTCCAGAAGCGGCGCAGCGAAAGTGAGAAGTTCTTCAGCGGTAGCAGGAAGGCAGGTTGCACTTTCATCAGGTATTCGCCCGGCTGGAAGTAGCTGGCGTGCGAACCGGCGCCGGCGTAAATAACCGGGTGTGTACCATTGATTTTTTGAAAATGAGGGTCATCCCAGCGACGGCGTAAATCGTCCCCGGAAAAATCATGCGAGGCATAAGCCACCCAGCAGGGCACGAGTCTATCGTTCTCTCCGGCGGAAAGGTAGACAAAGACCTGTTCCCAGTCGGCCTCGTGGTCATTGACACCATGAAATGTGGAGCGCCAGTTGTTCATGGCATAAAAGAACAGGTAATGCAGGACGATATAACCGCCGTCCCGCACGACGCGCCCATAATACACCCGGCGCGGGTCGGTTTGGTGGAGCGTCGTATATTGTTGGTGGGCGGCAGCGGTTGTGCCGCCGGGGACGCGCCCGCGTACCAGCAGCGACAGGTCGAAAGCAGCGTCCATCAGGCGGGCCGTCAGTCCGACTCGCGCCAATCGTCCCGGTGCGGTGAACGGCTCAATATCACTGGTTTGTCGCCATTTCTGGTAGTCCGGGCCATCCAGCGGTTCGCGCACAAAACGCAGGTAGAGCGTGTGTCCGGGCGGAATTTCGGTGGTGGCGGCCAACTGGGCGGCAGTCAAAAACCCTGGGGCGACCAGTTGCGTTTCAAGGCCATTCGGATCACGCATCCATAAGCTGCACTGCTGGACATAGGGGCCAATCGCACAGGGGAAAAACATCTCACCCTGGGTATAACGAACAATCGGTTCGTACAGGCGGAGGAGTTCGAGATCATTCATGTGCGGCCTCCGTGACGGGCAGGATGCGACCTCGATGCCCGAAGGCCTGGCGGACTTCACCCTGGTTGAGGTAAAAGACCATCACAACTTTGATGAGCATCGAGATATACGGGGGCTGCCCGGCAGCATACGCGCCCAGGTAGAGCGCCATCGTCACGCCCAGACTCAGCATGAGCGCCAGCCACGCCCAGCGCCGAAGTCGCCATAGCCCAAACGCGATGACCAGCCCAAAGGCATCCAGAAGCAGGCCGGCGAACTCATAGTACGTGCGCGCCAGTTCATGCAGGGTATTGGTACGGGTGACAAGGGCGAACGACCCTAGAATTGCCAGGGCGTAAATCGTGAGGAGCAGCGCGATAACCGTGACGCCAAATGGCCTTTTGGGTTTCATTGTGGGGCTACCAACTCTGATGCATCTTGTTTGAGCCTATTA
>CALJKV010000114.1 GCA_937974245.1 uncultured Chloroflexota bacterium
TGCTCATGCCCCCATTTTAACCTGATGTTGGTCGACTTTCGACCTCTGGCTTAGGGTATACGATGTTGCTAAACTGATAGCGTATTTTGGGATTGATTTATTGCCAGATGCGCTGGAGAGCGAGTGGTGTGCAAATGAACAAGCCAGCGACAGTGATGTACGAGCGCTTCAGAGCGAAGTGGCTAAATTCTATCGGGACTTTCCTGAGTGGTATTGGCCTGAAAACGTAAATCAACGCTATGGCCAATAAACTGTAGTAAACTAAGCTCATGAGTTGGATCACATCATAAATCGGGATAAGGGCGGAGAACTAACTATTCCGCCCTCTGAGTTTGTCTTTATGGAAAAATCAAATGCTTCAAAAAAAACTGCTCATACTATTTGGGATTTTATGCTTGGGTTCATGTTCATCAGCAGTTGATTTTAGAGATATGTCCGTCGAACAGTTAGCTGGTGGTGGATTTTATGGGTATATTTTGCTAACAAATGTAATTACTGACCTAAGTTGGGATCAGATGATAACCATGAAATCTTTCGATGCTCATTGTACTAGGACTGATACTATTCAGCAGAGTAACCCTGTCCAAGTGATTTATCAGAATGATAGTAATCGCACTCCGTTTGCAGTGGAGATTTCTCCATCATATCAGGCATGGGATCGCTCAAGAGATATTCAAACAATAGAGTTAAATTTAGATTGGGTAGCTAATGGTCAAGCTGAATATTACACTACGGAATCGGGAGGAATAGTTGTTAAATTCAAAGATAAAATGGATATGGATGTAGTTGTCTTTTCATGGACAGATTTATTAAGCATCGAGCAAATTACCAGACTTATCTTACAGTTGAGATATATAGGTCCAGAGCCTCAACCACTTCATAACCCCTGGGATACTGTTTGCAAAACATAGTATTTCTACTAGCCACCGGACATCAAACAAAAGTTCGGAATAGCGACAATCGTGATGAGCAGCCCGGCACGGGAACGCCCACCACCGATCCCTGGTGATCGCCCGGACGGCCAGGAACAGGGAGGGCCTGAAACCCTCCCGATGCTGACAATACAGGCCTACAGCGCGGCGCGGCGCTGGCTTTCGACGGCGCGTATCGCCTCCGCGATGACGCCCATGCCTTCGTCAATCTGCTCATCCGTGATATTCAGCGGCGGCAGGAAGCGGATGCAGTTGCTGTACAGCCCGGCGCGAATGGCGATCAGGCCGCGTTTGAGTGACTCGGTGGTGACTTGCAGCGTTTCGTCAGCGGCAGGGGTCTTGCTTTCGCGGTCTTTGACGAGTTCCATCAGGATCATTGCCCCCAGCCCGCGCACATCTCCGATTAACGGGATTTCCGCCTGAAGATCGAGCAAGTGCTGGCGGATGCGCCCGCCCACTTCCGTCGCCCGCTGCAAAAACGCCGGCTCGCGGATCATCTGGATGGCTTCCACCGCCGCGACGCACGCCAGCGGGTTGCCGCTGTACGTCCCGCCCAGCCCGCCGGGGTGCGGGGCGTCCATGATTTCGGCGCGACCGGTGACAGCGGCCAGGGGCATTCCTGCTGCTAATGATTTCGCGGAGGCGATCAGATCCGGCTCGATGCCGTAATGCTCAACGGCGAACAAGCGCCCGGTGCGTCCAAAACCGCTCTGCACTTCGTCCGCCACCATCACAATACCGTACTGTGTACAGATTTCGCGGATGCGCTGCAAGAAGCGTGGCGGCGCGGGGATAAAGCCGCCTTCCCCCTGTACTGGCTCGATCACAATCGCAGCGACGGCTGAGGGGTCAACCTGGGCGATCAGCGCGTTTTCCAGCCGGGCGATGGCGTCGTCCACATAGGCCTCTTCGCTCATGCCAGCCGGGCGGCGGTACACATTTGGGAAGGGCAGGCGGTAGATTTCCGGCGCGAACGGGCCGAAACCCTTCTTAAACAGGCTGTACTTGCTGGTCATCGCCAGCGTGAGGTTGGTGCGGCCATGATACGCCCCCTCGAACACCAGCACCGCCGGGCGTCCGGTATAGCTGCGGGCGATTTTCACGGAGGTTTCCAGGGCTTCTGCGCCGCTGTTGAGCAGCACCGACTTTTTGGGGAAGTTCCCCGGCGTGACTTCGTTCAGCAGTTCCACCACGCGCACATACGGTTCATACGTGCCGACGATGGCGCACATGTGAATCAACTGCTCGGCCTGGTGCTTGACCGCGTCCACCACGCTGGGCGGGCAGTGACCGACGGCCAGCACACCAATGCCCCCGGCGAAATCCAGCAGCACGTTGCCATCGGCATCCGTGACTGCTGCGCCCTGGGCGCTGACCACCGCCAGCGGAGTCAGCTTGGACGCGCCGCGTGCGCTGGCCGCCTCGCGCCGGGCAACCATGGCCTGGCTGTTCGGGCCGGGGAGTTCCGTAACAAGTTTAATCGTTCCCATGACTTTTTCCAGAAAAATACAATTGGCGAATGGCGTCCACTGTACCACATTTGGAGTTGGAAGTGAAAAGCAGAAAATATCAAGTAAACAGCTATTCCTCCCCCTGTGCCTGCAACGCCTGCACTTCCAATGCCGCCGCAATGGCAAGCAGGTCGGCCTTACGGCGCGGGCGCAGCTTGTTCACTGGCGAGGGCCTCGGCCATCAAGCGCTTGATTTTCCCGACCATGACATTATTTCTCCATGATAAAGGTTGTTTGCAATATCGTACGCCGAAACAGGGAGGTCATTGCAGATTCAACACCCTGTACTATCGGGGCAGCTACCCCACCCCGGCGGCGATCAGCAGTTCGTCAATCACCCGCATGTTCTCCACCCCGTCCTGGCCGGGGAAGCGCGGCGGGCGGTTGTTGAGCAGGGCATCGGCGAAGTCCTCGGCCATCAGGGTGTAATGGTTGGCGGCGGGGATAACGATCTCCTGGTAGCTGTCGCCGCGCCAGTGCCGTACCACCGGCTGCTCGTCCGGCTCCATCGCAAAACCGGAGTCGACCTGGATACGGCCTTCTGTGCCGCGAATTTCATAGGTATGGGTGCGGTAAGCCCGCAGCCCGCTGTCGAAATGGCCGATCACGCCGGAGGGGAAAACGAGAATCCCGGCTAGCGATTCATCCACGTCGTTATACATCCCAACCCGGGCCTGCGCTTCTATGGTTTCCGGTTCTTCGCCGGTCATCAGCCGCATGACGTTGACACAGTAACACCCCACGTCCATGAGCGAACCCCCGGCCAGCGCCTTGCTCATGCGGATATTGCCCTCGCTCGTGATGGGGAAAGTGAAGGTAGATTGCATGGCCGTTACCTGTCCCACCGCGCCGGAGTCAATCATTTCCTTGACGTGAACAGTCTGCGGGTGGAAGCGGTACATAAACGCCTCGGCAAACAGTATTCCGCGCTCGGTGAAGGCGTCCACCATGCGCTGGGCTTCGGAGGCATCGCTCGCCAAAGGCTTTTCGCACAGCGTCGGCTTGCCCGCTTCAGCACAGGCAATGCTCCAGGCGGCATGTTCGCTGTTGGGCAGCGGGTTATAAATCGCGTCAATGTTCGGGTCGTTCAGCAGTTCTTCGTAGCTGCCATAGGCGGTCGGGATGCCCGTACTGGCGGCAAAGGCTTCAGCCTTCTCCAGGCTGCGGCTGGCGACAGCAGCCACAATGCCGTTGCGGGTCTGCTGCATGGCGGGGATTACCCGTTTGCGGCCAATGTTAGCGGTGCTCAGGATGCCCCAACGAATTTTATCAGGCATTATTGACCTTTCAGATTTTGCAGGAAGCTCAGCACCAACTGGTTGAATTCAGCCGGCTGCTCCATGTTGGGCAGGTGGGCCGTGCCGGAGACGACCTTCTTATGTGCGTTCGGTAGACGTGTCGCCAGTACTTCTCCGGCCATCACGATGTTAGGATCATCCAGGTCGCCGGTGATAATCAGCGCCGGAGATTGAACTGTGTTGAGTTTTTCCATCGCAGGTGGGTCGAGCGGCTTTTCACGCGGGATATCGCCCGCTTCATTACGCAGCGCAATCAGGTTCATCTCGCGCACTTTGTTACGGATCGCCGTGTCGACCTGTCCAGCCGTGCGGAACTGACCGTCCACCCAGATTTGAACTTCTAGTTCAGCGGCCAGCTCGTAGTTCTGTGCCTGCATGGCGGTGACGATGTCTGTCCACTGTTTGGGCAGCGATCCGGTGAATTCATAGCCACCCACACTGGATGCCACCAGGATCAGTCCGACCACCATCTCCGGGTGTTCAATTGTGAAGTCCAGCGCGACCATCCCCCCTTTGGAACAGCCCATCAGGTAGGCGCGTTTGATCCCCAGGAAGTCGAGCAGGTGGTACAGGTCTTGCCGGTGGGCATATGCAGTTTCCGGGGGTGGGGATTGGCCGAAGCCCCGCATATCATAACGGATGGTGCGATAGTGTTGGGCGAGTACCGTGAACTGGTCATCCCACATGCGGCTGTCGGCAATCCCGGCGTGAATCAGGATCAGGGGGTCTCCTGCCCCGGCAGCTTCGTAGTAGAGGCTGGCGCCATTGATTTGCGCAAATCCGGTCTGGTTAGTCGTCTCATCAGGCATGGAAGCGGCTCCTTTTAGTTCATTGCCAGCGGTAGGGTCTTCCCACGTTAAGGTGAGAGAAACGCGGCTACGATTGTTATTATACTCGCTGGATGGGGAATGTCACCGGATTGTCAAGCAATATAAACAGAATGGCTCTGTGCGCACCACACAGAGCCATCTTGAGAGGGAGTAACGTCTGGTTCTACCACGAGAGGTATTCCAGATAGTCAATAAAATTAGTTTGGTAAATCAATGTATTGCACCTTATTGTCCATCCACCAGCCAGTAAGGAACAGTGACAAATGGCAGTTGCCGCCTGGATATTTGTCATAAAGTGCGCTCCAGGCGGTGGTTATCGCGATGATGGGTGTCAGCCACCATCACCGACGCGCCGCCTTTTTTCCGCAACAATCACAAAAAAATCCTCCATGTTTCCCGTCCTGACGGAAAAACCAGAATTGATGGAATTCCGCCAGCCAGTGGTGACACTCATCCTCTGGGGTAAATTGTGTATGACAAAAGTCATGAGAAATATATGCAAGTAACCACTTGCTTGCATGTCGCATTGTACTATACTGACTATGCAAGTAACCACTTGCTTGCATGAAAACAAGGAGGGATTGATGACCACCGATTCGGGAATGGATGAAACCAAGCAGCGTATTATGGACGCTGCCCTCAAGCTGTTTGGCGAGGTTGGCTACACACGGGCTACGACACGGGCAATCACCGAGAGTGCGAATGTCAACGAGGTCACACTTTTCCGGCACTTTGGCAGCAAAAAGGGACTGCTTCTGGCGTGCATCACTGCGGGTAACCAATCGGGATTTGCCCAGACATTCCGTAGCCATCTGACTGGAGACTACGCGACGGATATTTTGACAATGGCACGCTTGCAGATGGCGGATACCCGGCAAAACTTTGAGATTCTGCGGTTGTTGTTGTGTGATGCTCAGGCCGTGCCCGATGTAAAAGAGGCGCTGGCGGTGGGGGCAGGCGACAACTTCAGCCGGATGGCAGCATATTTCCAGGAGCAAATTACGGCGGGCATCATTCGGAATCACTTTAGTCCGCCGGTTCTCGCTCATGCGTTTGACAGCCTGTTCTCATCATACATCCTGTTCGAGCGGCTGATGGGCGCTGACCCACTGGCGGCGTTTCCGCCCGACGATGTGCTGGTGTCACTCGCCAGCCTGTTTGTGGACGGCACGATGGCAAACCAGGGAGACTAAACGATGTTCCGATTGTTCACGGCTGTGCTGCTCATTGTTGTGGGCATTCACGGATCGATTCATCTGCGGGGTATTGTCGTCTGCTGCTCGTTGCAGGGAATACCGCACCTGACATACAAAACCGCTTTTCGGGGCGGGCACCTGCAGTTGGGGGTGAATAGCAGGTGTATTTTCGGCGCATTGAGGTTGCTGGCCGCTATCGGCTTCACTGCCACTGGAGTTGCGCTGGCCGCTGGGTGGGAATGGGGACAGTCATTCCTGCTGGTTGTTACCCTGATTTCGCTCCTGATCACCCAGCTCGATCTGACTCCGGCTCTTCATGGCACGATCGTTGACGATGTGGTTATTGTGGTGCTCCTTGTTAGCCCGCAGTTCCCCAAAGTCCTGCCCGGATGGGCAGTTAGCGGCACGTTCGTCCCAGGTGTATTTTCTTCACATGCTCGTTCCTACTAAAGTGAAAGGACTCTATCTGTGTTAATGCGTATTCTTGCTGCTGTTGCGGCGCTCATAGTCTTGTTGTTGGTTGGTGGGTGGCTCGGTTTACAGGTTGAAGCGACTGGTTTTGGGCTGGTTCCACTTGGCGTGATTTCGCAGCGGATTCCACTACCGGACAATCTCCCGGCCCCGGTTGAACGATTTGCCCGCACGGTATTCGGGGAAAATCTGCCGGGTGTTGAGTCCGCGATGGTGTTGGGGCGTGCTCGCCTTGCACCAACCGGGATGCCGATGCCCACGCGCTTCCGCTTCTATTATGATGCTGTCAGCAGCAGCTACTATCATGATATTCAGGTAACATGGTTCACGTTGCCCTTCATGCGAATTCATGAACGTAATCTGGAAGGACATAGCATCCTTGACCTCGCGCTGCTCGGACGAGTCGAAGATGATCCGCAGACCAATCAATCCGCTATCCAGGGATACTGGGCGGAGGTGCTGGCATGGGTTCCTTCCATCGTGCTGACCGACCCCCGTGTACGCTGGGAGGAAGTAGACGAAGTCACCGCGCGCCTGTATCTGCCAGAGCTTGATGATGAAGCAGCGCTCACCGTGCATTTTGATGCAGGTACTGGACTGATTACCGGGGTTGAAACCCGGCGTTATCAGGACGAAAAGCACACGGAACGCAGACTCTGGAACAACCAGGTCATTGAATGGGGCGATGTGGATGGGTTGAGTGTAGCTAAACGCGCACAGACACAGTGGGATGACGCTGCGCCCTGGGCGATCTGGGAAGTGGAGCAGGTTGTGCTGAACGTAAATGTCTCGACGCGAATGGCGCAGTTCGGCGGCGATGTTCCTGAAAAGTAAATTCTGTGGGAGCGGCTGTCAGTTGTCAGTCGCTCTCCGCACACGTATTCCTATCGGACGCTGTGTCCAGCCAATGCGCCGGGTATGGTTCATGAGGTGCGGCATTGATCACTCTGGTTGCTATCCATCTGCCCAGCGGTGCAGGTCATCCGGGGTGGTGGCGGTATGCCGCTGCAGGGCATGCCATAGGTAACGGTTGGCAAAATGGCGCGCCGCCAGTAGGGCAACGATCGCCCAGGCCAGTGCCCCAATTTTCACTGGTAGGACGATGGGTTCCAGGGCCCGGAACACCATACTCCCGCCCACCAGCGCCGTGAAATAGACCCCGGTTTGCGCCAGCAGGAACACCCCCGCCGACCACAGTGCCGCTCCCGGCACACTCACCGTATAGAACGGTGCGACCATGCCCAGCAGACTCGCCAGGATGAGGGACTGAGTGGTGTCCAGGTAAAAGGTGACGGCCAACAGCCACCCCGCAGCGACATCCAGCAGCACCGGGTAAAATGCCGCCGTGCCAGAACGCGCCATCGCCACCAGTGGCAGCAGGATTTCCGCCGCCAGCCCCACGATCATGGTGAACGCTACCAGGTTGAGCCCGAAGCGAAACCAGCGAAAGGCGGAGTTTCTGTGCAAACCGGCCATACTGACGTTCCAGACTGCCACAAAGCCGCCGTCGGGCGCAGTCGCCAGCAGGTGATACAAGCCACTTTCGCGCATACCGGCGACCCGTGTGCTGATTCCGGTGGCGATAGTGAGTAAGTAGACTGTGATTCCAGCGAGGATGATGCTGTACAGGGTGGGCAGCGCATGGACAGCGAACAGCACCGGGTACACTGACGGCCAGAACAACGCCACACTATAGGCTGTAGGGCAGATCATGAGCGCCGCGAGTATCAGCACACGGGTCCACCTGCGCCGGGGCATGTACGGTATGCGCACAACCTCAAAAACAGGATGGTGCTGCGGCACGGCACAAATTGCCCGCCAGAGTTTCCAGGAAAGCATGAATGCCGCCTTATGGATGGGCTGCTTTCATGATTGTACAGCCATCCGGTGGCGTTTCCTCACCGCCGCAGTTTTGCCATGCGCTCCCCAGCGGCACGTAGGGTGTCGTCCCCCTTGCAGAAGGCGAAACGCACCTGTTTGTTCACAATATGTGCGTGTTCCCGGCTGTAAAAGGCAGTGGGCGGGATGCACGCCACGCCAATTTCCTGAATAAGATATTTGGAGAAGGCCACGTCGTCCCCATCGAATACGTCGGAGAAATCGGCCATCACAAAATATGTGCCTTCCGGTTGGCGTGCCTTCAGCCCGGCAGCGTTGAGCGCCAGCATCATCAGGTCGCGCTTGGCGGTATACAGTGCCTGGTATTCTTCATAATAAGTAGAATCCAGCGTGAAGGCATGGGCGACGGCTTGTTGTGCCGGGTGGTTGGTGGCGAACGAGACGAACTGCTGCGCCCGTTTGACCCCGGCAATCAGTTCAGGATGCCCATAAGCCCAACCGATCTTCCAGCCGGTCATGCCGAAGGTCTTGCCCGCGCTGCCAATGGCGACGGTGCGCTCGAACATGCCCGGCAGCGTGGCGATGGGGATGTGCTGCGAGCCTTCAAAAACCAGGTGTTCGTATACCTCGTCGGAAATCACCGTGACATCGTATTCCCGGCACAGGCTGGCGATAGTCTCTAGTTCTTCCCGTGTGAACACCCGCCCGGTGGGGTTATGTGGCGTATTGAGGATGAGGGCGCGGGTGCGGGGCGTGAAGGCCGCCCGCAGTTCATCGGGGTCGAATACCCAATCGGGTGGACGCAGCGGCACATAGACCGGCGTTGCCCCGGCCATGATGATACCCGGCACGTAGCTGTCAAAAAATGGCTCAATCACGATGACTTCGTCGCCGGGGTCTACCAGCCCCATAATTGAGCAGAACACCGCTTCAGTTGCGCCGGGCGTCACCAGCACCCCGTTCGCCGGATCAATTTCCATGTTGTAGAAGCGCAGCGCGTGGTTCGCCACACCCGTCTTGAGTTCAGGTGTTCCAGGGCCGGGCGCGTACTGGTTGGCTTTGCCGGAACGCAGCGCCGCCACCGCTGCCTCAATCGCCGCCTGCGGGCCGTCAAAATCCGGTCTGCCTTGCCCCAGATTGACAGCGTTGTGCTCCTGCGCCAGGGTGTTAATCTCGGTAAAAATAGTGGTGCCGAAGGTGGCAACGCGATTGGCTGTCGTGGGCATGGGGATTCGCTCCGTTTCTATGGTTAGTTAGCAGTAGTCAGTTATCAGTTTTCAGCCATTTGGCAGCGACGTGTTATGGCGCATCCGCGAGGATGTTGAGCAAACAGGTCACCCAACAAGCTAAATAAAGTGCCAGCGGCTAGAAGCCAGTAGCCAGCGGCAAGTCTGCTGGTGTCGAATCTGACAACTGACGACTGAAATCTGACAACTGATACATTACCGTTCGTACTGCTGGCGTGCCTGGGTCGCCAGCCGGTCTACCCGTTCGTTATACTGGTTCCCAGCGTGGCCGCGTACCCATTTCCATTCGATCTCGTGGCGCTGCGTCGCCGTGTGCAGGCGCTGCCATAAATCCTGATTGAGGACGGGCTTCTTGTTGGCCGTGCGCCAGCCGTTCTTGACCCAGTTGTGCAGCCAGGACGAAATGCCGTTGCGGACATACTGGCTGTCGGTATAAAACATGACAGCACATGGTTCTTTGAGGGCTTCTAACGCTTCGCAGGCCGCCGTCAGTTCCATGCGGTTGTTGGTGGTAGAGGGTGCGCCGCCGCTGATGGCCTTCTCCGCCGTCTGTTCGTTCGCCTCGTAGAGCAAGAGCGCCGCCCAGCCGCCAGGGCCGTTCGGATTCGGCTTCGCGCCGCCGTCAGTATAGATAGTCACATGTGGTTTTGTCATGGGGCGGAATTATGGCCTAAAACGGTGGGGTTGGCAACCGTACTTCTGAAATGAAGCAAGGTAAAATGTTGGCAACCAGGCACATGAAACAGAAACTGGGCAAAGCCTTTTCAACCCAAAACACGTTTTACGGACTTGACCAGCTCAATTGGTCGGCGAGACCAGAAATGCCATATAGCGATATACCCCAATGCAATGAGCAAATAAGGCAGGAAGCCATATCTTCGATTATAGACCTCACTCACCATGCCCATCGCACACATAAGCAAGCACGCAACAAGGAGGAGACGCGGGCGAACAGGGAGTTTTGCCCGGCCTGTAACCACGGTCGTTTTATCATCTTGGAAAATCAACTGGCCCGACATCTCAGCCGCAAGATTTAGATACGCCCACCTTCTAATCTTATAATTGACCACTTGCTCATTCAGCCGGCGTATTGTGATCCTGGTTACAAATATTCGCAGGATGTCGCCCCGCTCTAGGCTCTTGATACGTGAAACACATTCCTGCAATGGGTATGGCGATAGAAATTGATCCATTTTATTGTCAACTTACTTGTTCGATTCCACTGAGTTTATTTTAGCATTACAAGTTTGAGGAGAAAATAATGGATACTCGTAGTTTCCCATCAAACAAAAAAGGACATAGCGAATAGCTATGCCCCTGTATTTCGTCTCATCGTATCATTTATGCTACTTGCTCAGCCGCCGCGCCCCCTGGTAGTGTGGGTTGCCCTGGATTTCGCGCCAGCGTGCCTCGCCACCGTCGGTATGCCACTCAATGACGTGATTCCCATCCGGGTTGATGTACATCAGGACGGGCTTCATCCACAGCATCTGCCGGATAATGCCGGTCAGTGCCTTTTCTTCCTGAATGGTGCGAAGAATGAAATATTTCCCCGGCTGAAACTCGAAGGACACTGGCAGATCGTGGTAATGCCCTTCCATCAGAATGGGGCTGGTGGCCTGGGTGCAGCTCATGAACAGCCCTTGCAGGCGGTTCTTCCAAAGAGAGTGGTTGACCCGTTCTTCAATATAATAAGGGCGCGGTTCGGGAGTGGTGTAAAACCATGTCCGGGCATCCGTTGCCATGTTATCGTCTCCAGAATGTGGTTAGCGGTATGCACGATAGTGTACATCAGAACCCGGCAGTTTCCAATGGATTCGGCGGCTAACTGGCAGCATAAGGCTGCGATTCAGCAAACGGACGAAATGCTCATTGCGCCGTGCCCCTGGTTTTGTATAATCCAGGGTACTTCCTTATATAAGAACACGTCTGGGCGAACACTTTGGAAAAACACCACGAAAAGCAACCACTCCCTTCCGATCTGTATACGGAAGAGTATTTTCTGACGGCCTGTGAAGGCTATGATGAATTTACCAGCAGTGAAGGCGAACACCTGTCACGGCGCTTGCAGGCTGCCTTTGAACTGGCGGAAGTTACGCCGGGCATGGCGATTCTGGATGTCGGCTGCGGGCGCGGTGAGATTCTGCGCCGGTGTGCCCAACTCGGCGCGGATGCCTTCGGCATAGACTATGCGGCGGTGGCGGTACGCATGTCGCAGCAGGTTATCCGGGGCGTGGGTGAAGTCGCCCCCGGCAAGACCGCCGTAATGCAGGCCGACGCCAAGCATCTGCCGTTCCCGGATGGCGCGTTTGACCGTGTACTGATGTTCGATGTAGTGGAACACCTGCATCCCTGGGAACTACATGAGGCAATGCTCGAAGTGCGGCGCGTCCTCAAACCGGATGGCCGTTTCATCATCCATACCGCGCCGAATGTGTGGTATGACCGCTATGCCTACCCGCTGGTGCGGTTGGTGCGGACGATGATGGGGCAGGGCGACAAGTATCCCAGCGACCCGCGTCAGTTCGGTGTGGCTGTCAACCAACACGTCCACGTTAATGAGCAGTCTATGTGGAGTATGCGGCAGGCGCTGCTGAAGGCCGGGTTCGAGGGCAAGGTGTGGCTGGATAGTCCCCCACAGCACCGCCAGGAAAACTTCCTCCTGGCCTTTTTACGGTGGATCGCCTTCGATGTGCCGCCCTTCCGTTGGTTTTTCGAGCGTGAGGTATTTGCAGTCGCCCGCAAAATGGCGTAAATATAGAGTAGTCTAATAGGATGAAACAGCTCACAAAACGATGCGTGATAAACGACCTGTAGATGAATTATCGGTAGAAGAACTCGAACGGATTTTAGCGATCAGGAAACGCGAGGAGCGCCAGTCCAAGCTCCAACGCATGAAGCGTGCCGGGCGGTTGGTTGAACCCGAGTCGCCGCCACCCGTGCCACCGTCCCTTCCGGAGATCAAGCTGCCACCGGCGGTGACGCCAGCGGCCAGCACACCGCCGCCGGTCATAGCGTCCACCCCGGCGAAACGTCAGGCCGCCCCGCATTTTGAGGACGACCCGGACATCGCCAGAGACCTGAAGCAGCATGATAAAGACCGCTTCTGGAAAGTGTTTGTCAACCAATCGCTGCTGCTGGTGGAAATCGCCGCGGTGATCGGGCTGGTGTTTCTGGGATATAACCTGCTGCTGGCGATTGGCGCCCTGGAAAAAGAGACGGCCAGCGCCCAGGCTCTGGCCGATGAACAGCGCCGCGCCGGTATTCCCACGATTGCACCAACGCCCCAGATTCAACTCGCCAGCCTAGTGCTGCCCGGCGGACACACGCCGCCGACCGCTCCTGATGGCGGTCAGTTTAACTACAACGAAATCCCGGAAGGCCTGCATTACCTGGTCGAAAGCCAGTTAATCCGCCCGGTGATCGCCAAGCCGCCGGTTACCGAACAAACCGCCTTGCAGATCAGCATTCCCAGGCTGGAAATTGACGCGACAATCGTGCAGGGGACCGATTGGGAATCACTCAAGGCCGGGGTGGGGCAGTTGCTTAACGGCGCCAGCCCCAATGACGAAAACGGCAATGTCGTGCTGGCGGCGCACAACGATATTTACGGCTCAATTTTCCGTTACCTCGAATTATTAGAGATTGGTGATGAATTCACGATCCGTACCCAATCCCGGTATTATACTTACCGCGTCACCGGGCGCGAGATCGTGGAGCCGGACGCTGTGCAGGTCATGAGCCACACCGACGGTCCGACGGCTACGTTGATTACCTGTTACCCTTACCAGGTAGACACCCAGCGGATTGTTGTTTTTGCGGCGCGGGTGGACTGAGTCGGCTAAATTGGACTGGTCTCCACTTCCCGGCGGGGGTAAGATGGTGACGCTTACTGCCGGAATGTTTGATCTGGCATACGGCTGTATTCCAGACTCAGCACATAAGACTCAAAGGTAAACCACCATGTCCAAGCGTAAGAATCGCAAGAACAGCTCACCTAATTTACCCGATTCGGTACTGGAACGCGCTCGCCAGCAATTAAATGACGAGAATGGTGAGGCCGATGCGCCGGAGACTGCGGCCAAACCTGCCTTGGTGAAAGCCGCGCCCACCGCGCAACGCTCCAGCACCGCCGCGCCGGTTCGGGCGACAGTCAGCCGCCGCGCCGACCGTGATCGTGATCCGCTGCCCTCACGCTCATCCCGCAATAAAGTGGATCCCACCGACCATGACTACATTCGGCAGCAGTTGGCGTACCCCACCAAAATCGTGACGGAAGCCGAACTGCGGCATGATTACACCTATGTTGTCCGCGATTTACGCAGCATGGGGCTGCTGGCGGCGGGACTGCTGGTGGCGCTGGCGGTTCTGGCACAGTTACTGCCCAAATAACGCACACCCGGCATAGACACTTTGTATCATGAAGACGATTGACTGGACACAAATTCCTTATTTCAGCGGACTGGCCGCCGACGCTGTCGCCCGTATAGACGCATCCGCCCGCCACCATCTCTATCAGGCTGGCGCGATGATCTTCAACGAGGGCGAAGCAGGAGCGGGGTTGTATGTTGTGGCGGAGGGCATGGTGCGTATCTATCGCACGAATCCTGAAGGCCGCCTGCATACCCTGAGTCTGTTGCGACCACTCTCGACCTTTAACGAGGTGGCGGCGGTGGATGGCGGTGTGAATCCGTTTAATGCGACGGCGGTCACCAACGCCGAAGTCCTGGTGATTGACCACGACAGTCTGCTCAGGTTGATGTCCAGCGAACCGGCGTTGATGGGGAATTATGTCCAGGCATTGGCGCACCTCAACCGGGAATACCTGGAACGCCTGGAAGATATGACGTTTCGTTCAATTCCATCCCGGTTAGCCAAGTTGTTTCTGCGCGAGACGACTTATGCCGAGCAAATCTGTGAAGCGCCCACCCAGCTTACCCAGGAAGAAATCGCCTGGATTCTCGGTACCACCCGTGAAGTGGTTGGGCGTGCGCTGCGCGGCCTGCTGAACGCCGGGCTGCTCAAAAAACGCGGGCGGTATGTCTATGTAGTGGATCGTGCCGGGCTGGAATGGCTGGCAGAAACCAACACGATGCCGGAACGCGAGCCGCTCTTGCAGCATGAACCAAGTAGTTGAACAGGATAATACCATGCCTTTTCCGGTTATTCTGGCGCATGGGGCGCTGGGCATCTGGGACGAAGTGATTTTTATCAGTGTTGCCGCGATTTTCCTGGTGGTGATGGGTATTAGCTGGGTGAAAAGTCGCATGGCTGCGCCGCCTCTGGTCGACGAGTCCCCCCGCCGCGATGTTGCTGACCAACCCGATTCACCCACTCACTTCCGGCTTGATTAACCCCGAATCCTATGAAACGTCTCTCCTATATTGTGCTGTTCGCGCTGCTGTTAGGCGCGGTTGTGCCGGTTCAGGCGCATGGTTATATTGTGCGCTCTATCCCCGAAGACCGGGTGACGCTGGAACGCGCCCCTACCCGTTTGCAATACTGGTTCAGTGAAGACCTGGAACCGGACTTCAGTAGTCTGATCGTGCGTGACCAGACCGGGAACGTGGTCGCGGAGGGTGGCGTTTCCCCCGATGACGCCTCGCTGCTACTGGCACAACTGCCTATCGGACTGCCGGATGGCGCGTATATCGCTGAACTCCGCACGGCTTTCGCCAGTGATGGGCATGTCGTCATCGAAACCCGCGTGTTCTTTGTCGGTGAGGAAGTCGGCGGTGTGACCGGGAGCGCCGCCAGTGACCAGGCTAACGGCCTGGAAGTGATCTGGCGCGGGATGGTTTTCGTCTCGCTCGCTTTGCTGTTTGGCGTATTCACGTTATACGCGAATGTGCTGGTTCCGGCCTGGGGCAGCCCCGACCACCGAGCTGGGCTGCTGCCGCCGCGCCTCATGCGCCGCCTGAGCATCCTGGTTGTTGTCGGGTTCGTTCTGGCCTTCGCCGGGCATATCCTGGCGATTATTCAGCAGACGATGGTCTTTTTTAACGCCAGCCCCGCCCAGGTGATCGAACAAGGGTTGTGGCAGGTTGTGCGTGTTGGGTCGCGTTTTGGTGATTTATGGGGGGCACGACTGCTCTTTTTAGGTATTGCCGCCGCCACATTCGGCCTGAGTTACTCCGTCCGTAACGATCAGCCAGAAACGATACGTCCCTCGTGGACAGCCAATGCCTGGGTGCTGGCACTGGCACTAGGGACACTCAGCGCGGGCAGTCACGCCGTTGGCTCGGCGGTGTCACCCTGGTTAGGCGTGGTCGTGGACTGGCTGCATCTTGCGGCGGTAGGCCTGTGGGTAGGTGGGCTGGTGGTGCTCGTCCTCGTGCTGCCGGTGGCGCTGCGCCCTTACGAGGGGGATACCCGGCGGTTGGCGCTGCTGGCCGTGTTGAACCGTTTTTCCTGGATGGCTGCCGGGGCGTTGGTGATCGTCATCAGCACCGGGATATACGGTGCCTCGACCTGGTTTACTGCGCCGGAGGATGTTCAGACCACTTTCGGCGGGGCGTTGGCGGTCAAGCTGCTCATGGTAGCTGGGCTGATTGGCCTGGGGGGGGCGCATCACATCGCTTTGCGCCCGGAACGTTACGCCCGCTGGCAGGGGATCATTGGGCGTATCGGGGATTTCACCGGCACGCTGCGTCTGGAAGCAGTTTTCGCCGTGTTGGTGCTGCTGGCAACCGGCTTGCTGACGGCGACACCCGTTCCTATCCCCGCAACCGCCGAAAACGCCGCACCACCGCCCAGCCAGATAATCACGCTAGGTGACGGCCAAGCAGTCACGCTGACGATTTCACCGGGCGGGCCAGGGGTGAACACTTACGATGTACTCATCATGCAGGACGGCCAACCGGCAGATAATTGGGGTGTCCGAATGCAGGTGGCGCACCCGGCCAGTGACCAGCGCGGCGCGTGGGAAACCGTTGAGCCTGTTGAAAGCGGTCTATATGTGCTGGCCGGGGATGAGATCGGCGAAACCGGGCAGTGGTGGACGCTGCTTGACGTCACCCAGGGCGACACGGTACAGCGGGCGGCCTTCGATTGGACGATCACCGATGAGGCGGCGGTGGCGACTTCCCGCCCGTTTAACGCTTTGAATGTTTTGGGCGTGGCCGGTATCCTGATGGCGATAGGCTGGGTACTGCTGCCCCCGGCACGGCGATTGTATCACCGGCTTGACCTGAGTCCGGCGTCTCTGACGATTGCGTTCGGCTCGGTCATCCTGACGGTGGTGGTGCTGGTATTTGCGTCATCGGCCATCCAGGAATCACAGGCGCAGTACGAAGCCGTCCTCAACCCGCCGCCGGTAGTTGTCAACACCGTCCTGCCGGATGCGGCCTCACTTGTGCGCGGAGAGAACCTTTACAGCATGGATTGTGCCTGGGGCGACCACCCGGACACCTTGAGCGGCCTGCTCGACCAATTGGAGCGGGCGCGGGATGATGAACTCTTCCTGGCGATCCGTGATGGCCGGGGTGACCTGCCTGCTTGCAGTGGCGAATTGACCGATGACCAGCGCTGGGACATCGTGAATTTCCTGCGGTGGTCAGAGTCCACCGGCAAGATAGGGTGATGCGAGATTCCTATGACCACTGCGAATACAAAAATGGACGCCCTTTTGAGCGTCCCAATAGTTTGTATTTGCGGAAATCCACTTTATCTTTCCAGGAGAATCGATTCTACTCACCTGTGTCCGGCAAAAAGTCGTTCGTGAAGGCCGCTTCCAGGTCAATACCCGCTGTCAGGAAGCCCATCGTCATCAGGGTATCCTGCGTCACCTGCCAGGAGGCCAGGTCAGAATAACCCAGGCGGTCAGCATCCCACAGGGCAATCGTGTTGAGCAGCACCCGGAATTGCAGCAGCGTTTCAGCATCGAATTGGGCCGTCAACCGTTCCAATAGTGCCGCCCGGCTTTCGATAACCACGCTGTGCTCCGGGTTGGTGGCTAAAAAGTCGGCCTGCGCCGCCGCCTCGTTTTCCAGTGCTGCCCTGAAGGCGTCATCAAGCGGCAGGTTATCCACATACGCCGCGCTCCATAGGTAAGCCTGCGCCGGGTTGCGGATGACATCCCGCAGCCCAGCGTCAAAAGCCGTCACCATCGCCGTGACGAGTGCCGGGTTATCCGCGATAGTCATCTCATTCGTCACCAGTCCGTTTGACACCATATCTACAGCCGCCGTCACCGGGAAGACGCGCACCGGGGTGCAGCGGGTTTCGATCTGAGTTGGCTCGTTGTTGAGATAAACTACTGCCGCTTCCACACCCTGGGCATAATCCGACTCATAGCCCACGCAAACGGCCTCCGGCGCGGTGAAGCCAATTGCTTCAAGCTGAATGTCACTTTCCGTCAGGTCGTTGGCCGCCAGCAGCGCGACCAGCCCGTTAAAGCTGGCACCGAAGCGCCCCGGAATGCCAACCTTATGCCCACGCAGATCAGCCACCGACTCAATCGGGCTGTCTGCCGGGACAACGATCCCTACCGGGTACTGCTGGAACCATTCGTAGACATAGACCACCGGACGCCCGTTGGCCCGTGCCTTGATAACTTCCTCACCGCTGATGAGGCCGAACTGCCGTTCACCTGCCGCGATTAAATCTACACCGACATTTTCATCGCCATGCTCCATCATGATATTCATCCCGGCGTCCGCGAAGTGGCCGTTTTCAAGCGCGGCATACACCGGCGCGAACTGTACATTCGGCACGAACGTCAGAAAGAGCGGCTGGTCAACCAGCGTTTCTTGCGCTACCACCGTGCTGCCCAGCAGCAGCATGATGGCAGTCAGCAAAAGAGCAAGCGACTTAGCACGGACGGCGGGTTTAAGTCCGCTGCCCCCACTGAGCCTCTGTGGGGCGCTAGAAGAGGCGGAAAACTGTGTTTGTGTCATTTTGACTCATTTCTCATGATAATACACGTTATCACTGATAAATATCGTGGAGAGAAAACGCCCCCACGAACCGTTACCATCGCTATAGGGCGCTGCGCCCGTCGCGGATGCGCCAGGCCAGTACCCGGCGCTCGAGCAGCGACACCGCGCTATATAGCAGCCGCGCGATCACCGTCAGGGTGATAACGCCCACCAGCACCAATGGCGTATCATACTGGTTACGCGCCAGATTGATGTAAAAACCGAGTCCGGCATTGGCGTACACGAACTCGCCCACCACCGCGCCGATCACCGCTAACGTCGCACTGATTTTCAACCCGCTGATCAGCACTGGCATCGCCGCCGGAATCTCCAGCTTGGTGAATGTCTGCCAGCGGGTCGCCCGCATCGAACGCATCAGGTCACGCAGCGGGGACGGCACGGTGCGGATGCCGACGACAGTGTTCATCAACATCGGGAAAAACACGATCAACGCACTGGTGACGATCTTGCTACTTGTCCCGCCGCCGAACCAGATAACGAGCAGCGGCGCATAAGCCACAATTGGCGCGGACTGAAAAGCAACGATGATCGGGGAGAGCAGGCTTTCCAGCAGCGGACTTTTGGCGATGACATAGCCTAACACCACAGCAGTGGTCAGCCCGACAGCCAACCCTGGCAGAACTTCCGATAGTGTCACCTGGGTATGCTGCCAGAGTGTTCCACTTGCCAGCACTTGCTGAAACTTCTGGAATACGGCGGCAGGGGATGGCACGATAAACGCCGGATACAGCTCCAGCCAGGCAATCACCTGCCAGAGCAGTAGAACCAGCACTGTCATCAGGATGGGTGCAGTGCGCCGGAGCAGCGTCCGGTCAAAGCGTGGGAGGCGTATCCAGGGCTGCCGCACGGGATGGGCTTTGGCGTGAAGCGCGGTTTCTTGCATAATAAAAACCCCGTTGTCTGGCAGCAGCACAACAGGGCAAGTAAGCAAACGTGAATCCATCATAACAACCGGGCAGACCTGCCCACCTGGTATGGATTGACGCGATACACAAACAACCAGAATAAACCAACAAGGTCTATTCGGCTGCTTTACCTTCTTCCATCCAGACTGTCACTGTCGGCATCGGCTTTCCACCGATTCCACCATCATGGCAAAAACCATGAAGCACCAAACTGGGCGCGTGAATGAAGTAGCACAATGAGGTTTGGTGACTTGGGTCGCGGGCTTGACGCATAAACTACCACGCCACACCGCCGGTAGGGAATTTCACCCTGCCCCGAAGGTCTGCTATTCAATTGATATTACCAGTATAGCAGATTCGCCGTAGGAGAGGCAATAGCCGCAGCACACAATAGGGCAAAATATGATGATTTGATTCTGCCCCTATTTTAGTCCCGCAGCGCCCATTTGTCCTCTGGTTCGCCGGTCTGACTGTTCTCCCAGCGAGAGAGCGTGAAAAGGAAGTCCGACAGCCGGTTGAGATAAATCAGTGACTGGGGGTTAATCGCCTCATGTTCCCCCAAGACCACCACCAGACGCTCCGCCCGGCGGCACACTGTCCGCGCCACATGAAGCTGGGCGGCGGCGGGGCTGCCCCCCGGCAAGATGAAATTCGCCAGCGGCGGCAGTGCCTCAGTCATCGTGTCTATGGCTGCTTCCAGCCAGGCCACACCCTCGGCATCCATTCGCACTACCCATTCGGCCTGGGCATCCAGCGGAGTCGCCAGGTCAGCCCCTAGGTGGAAAAGCTGGCGCTGGACTCGTCCTAGCCAGGCTTCCGTCTGGGCGGTCGGCCGCTGGGCGCGGGCGACACCGATCACGGCGTTGAGTTCGTCTACAGTGCCATAAGCCTCGACGCGGTAATGCGCCTTAGAAACCCGCCCGCCAGAGAACAAACTGGTTGTGCCGTTGTCGCCGGTTTTAGTGTATATTTTCATCAGAACAACATCACTCCTGATCTTGTGTGATTAGAACTTTTGTGCTATCATTGGTTTTCGTCAGTGCGGTCAATCATACATAGGAATTTGTCCAAATGGCAGATATGGATTATCCAGACTATACTGAAGACAGTTTAGACGATGATGGCGGGGATGAAGACAGTCCCCGACCTAAGCCGGCAGAGAAGGAGAAGGGTAAAAAATCAGTGGCGAAAAGAAAAACGAAAACAGACGACAGCGGCACGCCCCAGGAAGACCAGGGACGTCAAAAAGCAATGGATGTTGCGCTGGCCGACATCACCAAGCGATTTGGTGATGGTGCCATTGTCCGCCTGGGTGACGCCACCAATATGGTTGTGGATACCATTCCTTCCGGCTCGCTGGGGGTAGACATCATCCTGGGCGTTGGCGGTATCCCACGAGGCCGCATCACTGAAATATATGGCCCGGAAAGCTCCGGCAAGACGACACTGTGTTTGCATGTGGTGGCGGAAGCGCAGAAGCGCGGCGGGCTGGCGGCCTTTGTGGACATGGAACACGCTCTTGATCCGACCTATGCCGAGCGGATTGGCGTGAACGTGGATACGCTCTACGTGTCACAGCCGGATACTGGGGAGCAGGCACTGGAAATCACTGAGGCGCTGGTGCGTTCCGGCGCGCTGGATATTATTATTGTGGACAGCGTGGCAGCGCTCGTCCCGCGTGCCGAAATCGAAGGCGAGATGGGCGATTCGCACGTCGGCCTGCAAGCCCGCCTGATGAGCCAGGCGCTCCGCAAGCTCTCGGGGGCGATCAAACAGTCGAATGTCAGTGTGCTGTTCACCAATCAGTTGCGCGAAAAAATCGGCGTGATGTTCGGTTCACCCGAAACGACGAGCGGCGGGCGCGCCCTCAAATTCTACGCCAGCGTCCGGCTCGACATCCGGCGCATCCAGAGCATTAAACAGGGTGGTGAGAATATCGGCAACCGTACACGCGTACGCGTGACGAAAAACAAGGTCGCCGCGCCCTTCAAAGAGTGCGAGTTCGACATCATGTTCTATGAAAACGGCATCAGCAAAGTCGGTGAAATCATAGACATCGGTGTGGAAATGGAAATTATCGAAAAGCGCGGGGCGTTCTTCCGTTATAAGGATGGGCTACTCGGCCAGGGACGCGAACAGTCTAAACTGTTCCTGAGGGAAAATCCAACTATTTCCGACGAAATTGAAGCGGCGATCCGCGCCAAATACGGACTGCCGGAGCTGCCCACCAGCCTGTGATCCTGATTTTTGCGGCTGACACCAAACGATGGCAATCGCCATCAGGGAGAAAGTCCCCCGGCCAGCCGTGATATGATCGATCCCCTCCCCAACTCAACCATTACACGGTGGGCGAGTCCGGGAGGGGTAGTTACATCTCCACCTGGAAACCGTGTTCGCCCAGGGCATCATGCAGGGCATCCCATTGGTCGCCACGCACGATGACGGCCATCGGCCCCAACCGCGCACCCAGGTAGCGGCGCAACCCCGGTGTATCCAGGATTTTCTCCAGTGTTTCCGGCGCGGTAGTACGTAAAACGGCGAGGTGTTCCAAAGAAACCACTGCTGTAGGGCCACCGCGCCAGTTTTCCAGCAGTTGGGCAATCGCCGGGGGGATTGGCTTGTCGTCCAGCACTCGGCTAAGGAAGTTGGCGATATGCCCGGTGTTGATTCCCTGGTCAGCCGCCCGCTGAATCCCCTCACCATCCAGCTTGTAGGGATACGGGTCACCCGCTGCACCCCAGGTCGTGAAGCGTGCCACCTGGAAGCGATCCACCCGTGAGACGCGGCGTGGCACCAGCAGCGTCCCATCCGTCCCCACGATAATCTTATCATCCTGCTCCAGCGGCTGCGGCCAGGGGATTTGCCCCAGGAATGCCCGGCCATAGGCGGTCAGGCGGGCGGCATCCTCAGCGCGGTCTACCAGGCCTAACCAGTGCATCGGCCCGGTCACATAATATTCGAGCAGTGCCCCCTCTACCGCGTCCCAGCTTTCAAACCCCTTGAGATAGTCATCGGCATCGTTGCGGATATACCAGCTTTCATAATCGCCGCCAGGACGCTGGAAATCCGGCTCTAGCATCTTGATCGCCTCAATAAAATCATCCAGCGACCACCATTCCTGGCGCGGCACGAGCGACGCCATCAGGCCAAACACCGTGTCTCGCGGTATGGTGGGGTCGTAATCGTCCAGGTCGCCACCTGGCTCGGGGTGCAGCCCCGGTACATGCCACAGGTCACGGCAGATGTGGCTTTCCTGCCAGCCTTCGGCCAGTTCGCGCACCTGGGTCGGACGCCCGGCGGAAAGCCAGCGGCGTGTCTCGGCGCGTTTGGTATAGGCACGCCCGGTTTGAATCTCGACCAGACCGGCACTCAGGACCAGCGCGAACAGGAAAGTCACGCGCTCATCTTCCGGCTTGAGCAGATGCGGCAGCAGGCTCGCCCGGTCATCCACCGCCAGCGTCGCACCCTCGACCAGTGGGCTGTGAAGCTGCACATAGGCCAGCAGCGTGGTCACGTCATCCACCGCTGAAGTATCCGCCGGTTGGGGCTGGAGGTCGTCCAGGTCGGCCAGCGGTTCAATGCTGATCGGCTCGTCGCGCCCGGTAGTCGGTGCTTTCAGGTTGGAGTATCCGGTCTGATGGACCGGCAGCACCGGCAGCAGGTCGTCCGGCACATAAATGACAACGCGCGACCCGGCATCGGAAAGCTCGAATCCCTGGGCAACCAGGCCGCGATAGAACAGGGCTTCAGCGATACTCTGTGGGTTTTCGTGCGGTTTTTCCCGTTCGATTTTGGCCGCCCCCATCTGGCGAATTTCACCGAACAGCCGCCCAAATTTCGCCATCTGCATTTTGCCACCTGCGCCAATCAGCATTTGCAGGGCGCCACGCTGGGCATCATCCAGACCGTCCCACACCTGTTTGGCACGGGCTTCGTCCAGCATGGCTCCGGCTAACGCAGCAATCTGCTTATCATTATCCAGCCCGGCGATATTGGCATCCCAGAGTTTAGCCAGGATGGGCAGCAGGGCCCGATCTGTATCTTGTAAGGTGCGAATGATGTTTGTCATAGATTGCTTCCTGGCAGAATAGTATCAGGGTATGGCTGGCGTGCTGGCCCACCAGGCGATGAATCCCCAACACACAACGTTGGCAAGTCCCGACTTTTCACGCTCAACCCGGCAACTCAATCCGCGTATGTTTCGGTATCTGGTGGTCTGTTGAACATGGTGTAAACGAACAGAACAATAATCCCGGCGATAAATCCGCCGATATGGGCGAAGAAGGCCACCCCGCCGCTGATGGCATCCGGGCTGATTGACGCAATACCGTTGAGCAGTTGCAGCAGGAACCAGAAGCCCAATACAAGCAGGGCCGGAGCATTGAACGAACGCGGCAGCACGCGGAAGAAAATGATGACCACACGCACCCGTGACCCTGGATACAACACGAGATAGCTGCCCAACACACCGGAAATCGCGCCACTGGCGCCCACCATCGGCACGCACAGTGTTGAGTTCACCAGTGATTCACTGAAGGTCGCGGCGACACCAAACACGGCGTACAGCCCCAGGAATTTCCACCCGCCCAGGTAATCTTCTACGTTACGGCCAAAAATCCACAGGTAGGCCATATTGCCGATGAGGTGCGACCAACTGGCATGGAGGAACATGCTCCGCACCAGGTCGAGGCCGGTCCCTGGCGAAAGCAGGTGATTGCCCAGTTCACACGGCACAACAGCTAACTGGCGGAATACCAAACCAAGCTGGTTGGCCGGAATAGTGAGTTCCCACAAAAACACCAGCACATTGACAAGAATCAGCCCATAGGTGACATAAGCAGGCTTCCGCACCGGGAGTAAGGCTTTGACCGGCAGCATGGCGGCTTCCCTTTCAAAATACTGCGCTTAGCTTCGCTTCTTATTGTATTACATCCTGGTTCTATAGGCTATTTTCAAGGACTTCTGATACTATTCTGGAATCGTTAAAAGTAAATGCCCTATGCAAGATATGCCGTTCCAGATTATTCTTGCAACAAAAATCAAAGGGTCTGTTCGGAAATATGGTGATGCGATTTCCCTGGTTTGTTTGCGAAAGTCTATGGGAAAGATTTTCTATTGTGAATATTAAGCGGATTGAGGAGTATGCTATACTGCAAGGATTATTTTAGCCTATTCTGAAACAATGGAACGGCTTGTATGAACACCTATGCCTGACCTGGCGGTGTTGGAGGAATTCGTGGAAAGCTTGGAATCGCCGGTTACCCAACCCGAACGAAACGTTGGCAGAATTATCGCACGTAATACAGCCTTCGGGTTGGCATCTCAGGTTGTGCTGAAAATCATTGGCTTCTTGTTCAATGTACTGGTCATCAATCGTCTGGGAGATAGCAGTTTTGGGCAGTACTCGATTGTGCTGTCCTGGGCAACACTGTTCGCTGTACTTGGTGATCTGGGCATTGCCCAGTTTTATACCCGTGAAATCGCCCGCAACCGCGAAAGAGCATCGGAATGGTTCTGGGATGTCGTTGTCTTGCGCTTTTGCCTGGCGATTCTGGCATCGGCTGTGACCACCGGCGGCGCGATTGTCTTTGGCTATTCAACCGAGATTGTCATTGCCATCGGCCTATATACCTCGACCTATTATCTACAGGCGCTGCTGCAACCCCTGGTGAGTATCATTGAGGGGAACGAACGCATTGATATCACCTCGGTATTCGCGATCATCGCTCAGGTTGTTTTCATGGGTTCCGGGGCGATTTTCCTGTTCCTGGGGGGCAGTTTCGTCTGGCTGGTAGTCTCCTCGCTCATCACCATCCCACTGTTGATTATCCTGTGTATCTGGGTGATTCGCAAAAACAAACTGTCTCCGCCGGCCTTCCAATTGAAGCTGGCCTTATGGAAGATGTTGGTGCGTGGCGGGCTGCCATTTGCCATGATTCAGGTTTCACTCTCGTTCGCCTTCCAGTCCGACAACATTTTCCTGAGCAAGTATGGTTATTCCGACCAGCAAGTGGGGTGGTATAGCGCAGCTTACAGCCTGATGTTGACCGCCTCGGTCATGATTGGTTCCTTCAACCGGGCAATTCTGCCCTCACTGGCGCGGGAACACGAGAAGAACCCGGACAGTATCGTGCCCTGGTACTATCGCTCGGTCAAAGCACTGGCCTTCATCGGGATGCCAGTGGCCGTTGGGGGGATGCTGCTTTCCGATAAAATCGTTGCTTTCCTTTACCCGGAATATCCCCCAGCCGGCATCGCCTTTGCCATCTTGATCTGGTACATCCCGATGCATCTCTACACTTCATTTTCCGGGAATCTGACGACATCCATTAAGAAGGAATCCAGGGCAGCACGGATTTTCCTGGGCGAAGGTCTGGTGAACGTGGCGCTGAACTTTGCCCTGATCCCGCCGTTTGGCGTGGTTGGTGCGTCTTTCGCCACGCTGCTTACCGAAGTGTTTGGCTCGGCGCTCTTCTATGTGCTGTTTCGCCGCACGTTCGGGCCTGGGCTAAACTTCAAGAAAATGTTCCGGTTGGCTCTTTCTGCCCTCCTGATGGGCGTGGTGGTCTTCCTGCTGCGCGACCTTGGCTTGGGCCTGGGCGTGCTGATCGCCGTTGGCGCGGCGTTTTACCTGATTCTGGTGTGGCTGACTCGCGCCTTTTCGCAATCCGAATTGGAAGTCTTAAAAAGTCTTTTTCAGCGAGTACGGCTGCGCCTGTTGCCGTCCTAGTAGCTCAATTTGGTGAGATGGCATGTTTCCCCAGCGCCCAAGAGGCTTGACCCCTTGACGACCTGTTTACGTAATTATTGCCACCTAAGAGCCGCAGCGCAATCTGTGTGATGATCTGATGCAGAGGAGCGTTTCTGGACGCTCCTGTCAGCCGACCACGCAGAGCGCCGCTACTACCGCTGTTTCCAGGCCTGGAGCAACGTAGCTTCACGGTCTTGCAGCATCCCGGCATTCAGCTTGAGCGCCGTGGCATCGCCGGTGCGGTAGGTGTTCCAGGTCAGTGTATCGAGGATGGTTTCGTCCAGCGGGCGGAAGTGCAGCCCGGCATCCAGTGCCTTTTGCACCTTGACCGCCTGCATTCCGTTATAGGTCTCTGGAATCCATAAAGGCAGCTCGGTAAATGGTGTGACATCATGTTCCAGCAAGAAGTCATCCGGGATCCAGGTCAGTGTTGCGTCATTTTCGCTAACCTTGAGGCAGGTATCGAGCAGTGTCCCCATCGTCAGCGGGTAATCCGGTCCTGTCACGTTGTACACCCCTGCTGTACGCGCTTCGGCCATGCGGATAATCCACTCGGCCTGGTCGCGGGCATCAATGATCTGGATATTCATTTCCGATCTGGATGGGGCAAGAACCTCTCCGCCCATCGCCACCCGTACCGGCCAGTACGTAAAACGGTCTGTCGGGTCATGCGGGCCGACAATCAAGCCGCTGCGGACGTGCAGAACACGCCCCGGCATGGCCTTCTCGGCGGCCTTTTCGCACAGCACTTTCAACCCGCCATAGGTTTGCCCGGTGATCTCCTCAACGGTTTCATCAGCCAGAGTATGCAGTTCGGCGCTTTCGTCCATGCCGTACACGGTGGTATCAGCATACACCGAAATGCTTGAGATAAAGGTGTAGTGCTCGACATTATTCGCTAATAGTTCCGCCGATGCCTTCACCAGACGCGGCACATAGCCGCATGTATCCACCGCCGCGTCCCAGCGACGGCCTGCCAGTGTATCCAGGCCACCATCGCGGTTGCCGGCAAGCTTTTCAACCTGGGGGAATAGATCGGGATTGGTATTACCCCGGTTAAACAGCGTGACTTCATGCCCCTGTGCCAGCGCTGCTTCTACAATGTGTCGTCCCAAAAATCGCGTACCACCCAGCATCAGAATCTTCACGTCGGTTTATCCTCATACTACCATCTCACGTTACGCGCTCTTCACACGTGACGAAGGAATTTATGCTCTTTAAAATGCTGTCTCAGAATCATACCACAATTGGAAAGCCTGTGGCGTTTCATAACACCTGGCGCGAGCGGGTGCCAGGCGCAAACCAAACGGCAATCGAAAGAGATCGGCAGAAACAGCAGTGGCCTGAAAGTCCCGCTCCCCCGCAGTATATCACTGTGGATGGGTAGTTAGGGAGCGGCATTCCTGCCTTGCCGGCAAATTACAGAGACGAGCGAAACAAAACAGGATGTCCCTTGCCCGCACCGCTCAGTCCGTCGCCACGATGCTGTAGCAGCCCAGGTCGCAAAACTGCCCCCACTTGTAGATGTGCTGGCGCAGGATGCCCTCGAACTGCATATTCGCTTTTTGCATCACCCGCGCCGAAGCCGGGTTATGAGTGAAATAGCTGGCGGCGATGCGATGCAAGCCCAGTTCCTCAAAGCCGTATTGGATCACACGCCGCACGGCTTCGCTCGTGTAGCCGGTATTCCAGTACGGTTTTCCGATCCAATAGCCCATTTCGGCGGCATGGTGATCGGTGTCGCGGTGCAGTCCAACTGTCCCCAGGTAAGTCGAATCTGCCCGGCGCACAATGCCAAAAACAGCACTCGACCCGTTTTCTATGTGTTCACAGGTGCGTGTCAGCCATTCCGCCGCCGCGCCTGCCGGGTACGGGTGGGGGATATTCAGGGTCGTGGCGGCAATATCGCGCTCTTGCAGCAGCGCCTCAATGGCCGGCACATCGTCCATCGCAGGAGTCCGCAGCAGCAGCCGTTCGGTGGTTAAGATGGGCTGTTCGGCCATGTTCATTCCTGCCAGTTCTGGCCGTGTACCTGCCGCCACATATCCAGGTAAGTGATGGGGGACTCGTAATATTCGCGCAGCGAGTCCCACAGTTGGTAGTGGGGCATCGCGTCACGGTGATGTGTCAGAATGTCTCGGTAGGCGTCCAGCAGGCCCAGGCCTTCCTCTTCATGGAGCGTGGCAATCGCAAATACAGTTGAACGGCTGATGCCCGCGCCACAGGCGATCATGACGTTCTTGCCGGAGGCCTTTTGCCGGCGCACAAATTCGACCCCTTGCTGGAAATACTTATGCTGAACAGGAATGCCATCATCCACCGGCAGGTAGACCATTTCGATTCCTGGATGCTGTACCGGGGCGGCCAGGTGCAGCAGCGCCGTGATATTCCGTGAATCGAGTAGTTCTTTATCTTGTGTTTCCCGGTACTTCCCGATATACAACCAGTCACGAATCTGTATCACGTTCTTCTACCCCAGCTGCTTTTTTCTGCTGTTAGATTACAATATTTCTTGTGGGTTGGCAAAAGTGGGCCACGCAGGCCTCACAAACCTGAGTCTGGTCAGTTGGGGCGCAACGCGGTAGACTACCGGATACTGAGTTGACGAAAATCAGCAATAAGTGGGATGTGGCGGTAATGGAGCGAATTTCGGCTGCGGGCAATTTAACGATTGAAATGCTGCCAGGACTGTGGCGGCTGCTGACGGATAACGGCGAACAAAGCCATACGATTGTCGAGGCGGTTGCCGGTCAGCCGTTAGTCTATACGGAGCTTTTCGCCAACAAACGCCGCTTGCCGGAGGATGGCAAACTGCCTACCCAGTTCATCCAGCAGGTTGTGTTGGGCTGGTCGAATGATGACGAAGCCTGGCACCTGGGGTTGGTCTTTGATCCGGAACTCTCGCGGATGCGCGGGAGCCGCTGGTGCGAACTCGCTCGCTGGCCGGACCCGGACACAACGGTGTTTTATACCCTGGCGAACCAGGCTGGGCGCAACCTCGCGCTGGCTCTGGCCCGCCCGTTTAACCTGCTCCAACCGGAGATCAAGCCGAAGGCCGCGCCGCCGCAGCCACTCCCTACCCTGCCCCTCAAACTTGACCAGTGGAAACTCGACCAGGTAGATGATGAAGCCGCCCGCAAAAAGCGCCTTGCGGCTGAACTGGGGCGTGCCAAAGCCATGCCGCCTGCATTGCGGCTTCACCGTAGTGGAAGCTGGGCGCGAAGTAAGCTCGTGCGAGCAGTCTGGTACGGGTTGCTGGCCGCCGCTTATCTGGGTTTGTCGGTGTTGTCACTGCAAGGCACACTGGCGCTGCCCACGCCGGACTTTCTGCCGTATATCGGCCTGGGGGCGGGCATCCTCTTTATTCTGTTCGCGCTGTACCAGGTTGCCCAGGTGCTGCTCACTGCCAATAACCTGCTGATTGAAGCCGATGAACCGGGGGTTGCGCTGCGTCGCGGCAGACGCGAACGCTGGCGGCTCAACCGCAATTCGATTCAGGCCGTGTATATCAGCCAGGTTGTTAACCAGCGGGGACGCAAAATCACCGTGCGGCATAGTGAAATCAATCTGCTCCTGCACGACGGCACGTTTCGCCGTCTGCTGGAACAACCACAGCCAAGCTATGAGGATCCCCTGCTGCTGGACAATGAGCCGGAAGAGGGCGTCACCCCGCTGAACCAGGCCGACGTGCATACACGCTTACAGGCGGCGGCGCTGTATATTGCCACCACACTCAACGCCCCCTGCTACAATGATTTGCGCGTCAAGTGACCGGTAACCCTGTGTTTTGACCTATTTTAAGGGCGCGCTGTTGAGTTACGGTGCCACCGTAATGGCAACGTTCCCCTTTTTGTGCCCCTGGTCAACATAGCGGTGCGCCTCGGTAATTTGTTCCAGCGGGTAGCAGCGGTCAATTACCGGCTTCAACTTCCCGGCTTCAAGCAGTTCTTTCAGCGCGATCAGTTCTTGCCTATGTTCGCCACCGCCAGAATCCGCATGCACGTTCAGATAGACTCCCCCCGGTTTGAGCACCTTTTTCGCCTGCGCCGTTGGGAATTTGGCTACTGCGTCGAACACGACATCATAGGTTTCGCCACGCTGGGTAAAATCCTCTCGCGTATAGTCCACGACGGTATCCGCGCCCAGCGAGGTCACCAGTTCCAGGTTGGCAGTACTGCATACCCCGGTTACAAGGGCGCCGTAGTGGTGTTTGGCGATCTGTACCGCGTTCGTGCCGACTGCGCCGGATGCGCCATAGATCAGCACTTTCTGCCCCGGCTGGATGCGAGCTTTATCGAGGCAGCGCAGCGCGGTCATTCCGCCCCCTACAGCGGCGGCCGCTTCCTCGTAGGTGAGGTTGGCCGGTTTAATCGCCAGCAGCCCATCTTCCGGCATACACTTATACTCAGCGTGTCCACCGAATCTCACACTGAAAGTCGAGGCGATGACCTGGTCGCCCACTTTGAATCGAGTCACCTGCTTGCCGACGGCCTCAATTTCCCCGGCCAACTCCATACCCAGAATCGCCCGCCGGGGCTTCCATATCCCCAGGTAAAGTCGGGCAAAAAGCCACTGCCCACGCGGGACGGTGAAACTGCGCATCCGGCTGTCCCCGACTGTGACTGTCGTCGCCCGCACTTTGACCAGCACCTCATTATCGCCAGGTGTTGGTTTTGCAATCTCTTCGACGCGAAGTACATCGGGTGATCCGTACTGGGTATAGACAACGGCTTTCATGGCACTTCCTCCGAATTCACTTTGACCTATGTCTATACAATACGTCAACGATTATCGGGGAGTTGCAGGGACAGCGGATACTCCCTTAGAGTCTGCTCACGCGCCCATCTTGCAGGCGGGTTTGTCCGGTTTCGAGCAGTTCTTTCAGCTTTCCCAGGTTATCCGCTACTGCTGACTTAACCTTCCCCGCGCCAAGTCGCTCAAGCAAGGCATTATGTCCGGTCTCCAGCTTCCAGACATCTTTTATCCGTGTCCCCGTGGTAGTTTTTTCAAACGTGAAGACTCGCTCAAATGCCGGACTTGAACCGGGTGTCGTCTTGATAGCTATTTTTTGGTTTGGCTGGTGGGCCGTAACCTGGTAACGCTGTTCATCGTCCCGGCGTGTTTGGTGATAGAGGGCGCCTGCAGCCGAAGTCCCTGCGGAAATCTGATGAACGCGCAATACATAATAGTTCCATTGCGGGATGTTTTCAAAGTTAGCAACGTACTCGAAAACTTCCGTGACTGGACGGTTGATTTCAATAGTAATCTCAAACTGAATCATCTGATCCTCCCCTTGATTACTTTGGTAAACTGCGGAGTGTTCTGGCATGTACGGATGTTGTTTATCGTAGTTCAGAGCTGGCTGGATTGAAGCGTGGCATAACACATAGGAGACCACACATGTGGATCAATGCAAAACACCTGTCAACCAGGTGGTAGTCTTTTCTACTCCTACTCCCCCGCTTCCGTCACCAGCTCGCCGGTCTCCACGACCTCGAAGGCGTCACCGGGGACGGACTTGAGTTGATTCAGGTCGTCGTCATCCCACCGCGGGTCACTCGCCCCACTGATAAACCAGCTTGTGCCGTTGTCCGCCACAATCATACCATACACCTTGAGCGCCTCTAAAATCACCCGCGCCTGCCCGGTATAGCCGGAAATATCGTAGTCCGCCTTGAGCCGCAGCCGTAAGCCCATCGGCGGCAGGTCGGGATCGTCGCTGCTGGACGCCCAGTGCGTGGCCGGGAGGATGTAGGCCATCTGTGACTCCTCCACCGTGAAGCGCAGGGCGTGGTGGATCGCCCCGGCTTCCACCTCATCGTAACGGGCCAGGCCGGGGAAAATGGGCAGCCCGGCGGCGTCGGCGGATGTCCAGCCGGCAGGCCGCAGGTCATTCGAGGTCAGGTCGAACACCGCCCCCGACTCAGCGTCCCAGCCTTCGCCATTGTATTCCGCCGCGTAGAGTTCGTAGAGCATACAGTTCTCGCCGTCCACCACCAGCACATGCTGGTCGCCGCCGTTTTCGATGGGCGCATCCTCCGGCACGGGGTAGGGGCCGGGGTCGCTCTCGTCGCCATAGGCCGTGAAGGTGATCGGGACGAGTGGCTGGCTCGCATCCACGACGACATAGGGAATGCCGTACTCGCCGTCTCCGCCGAAATCAGCGTGCAGGTATTCATCCCCATACTGGCTGATGGCCGCGATATAGGCGTCGGAGTTAGGATGTACCGGGTAATCGGAAATATCGGTGTTCCAGGGGTTATCCGCCGGGAAGACCGCGCAGTCCCCAACGGCAGGGACTTCAGGGGCATCCTGGGCGAAGGCGGCGGCAGCGAACAGCGAACAGACGAAGATCAGCAGGATACGGCGCATGGGAAGCTCTCCATTAGGTCACACGCCTATCATAGCGCAAAACACACCCTGTCTGGTATGGCAGAGGACATTCTTAATCCACGAATACCTACGGTGCGACAGCCCAGGTTGTGATTCCAAACTCAGTCCGTTGGTATAAACGGTCTCCCGCGGGGCTGAAGGCGATTTCCCTAGAATTCCGACTGTCAACTACAAATAAGGGCATGGTTTCGCCTGCCAGCAGTGTGGAAACATTCCAGAAGTCCAGTCTGTCATCCGAATACGCCGCCAGTAGCAATACACCACCAATTAATGATGACGCTACCGCCCGCCAAGCAGCCACACGACGACCAGCACCAGCAGATTAACCACGAACAGCCCTCCGCAGATCGGGGGAATCATCCGCGCCGCCCAGGGTGGCAGGAAAATATCGGCGATGAAGTCGTTGCCAGTGGCATCGCCGTATTGCCGTGCCAGCGCCGTCAACGGGCAGCGAAAACGGTTGAGGGCGAACACCGCCGTCTCCAGCACCACCGAGCCGATCGCCAGCGCCAGCCAGATGTCATAGCGGCGGGTCAGCCCGGCATACAGGATGTACAGGATACAGGCGGACATAAACAGGAAGATCAGGGTGTGAAACCCTTTGATGAGAAATAACGCGGGTGATTTCATGGCGGCTCTCCTGGCGCACACAATCCGGCGGTGAAGTTGACTTACTTCGACGTGCTGCCCAAACAGGTGGTTGGCCTGGCACCCATCGCACGATTAAAACCGGGTCATCGCTGTGACCTGGCAATCTGCGTGCGTGTCAGTGCCGCTCGTGCCATTACCGGGGTGGCTGAATCGGGATACGGCGCAACACTACTGACGTTGACCTCACACAAGACATAGGTGTCACCCTGGGCATTTTTTGGCCCTAACAAAAAATCAGCATCCCATAGAACGGGAAGACTCTCGGTTGCAATGTCCAACAGCTTCTGTAATTCCGGCACCCACTCCTGCTCAAGCTTCTCCTTGAGTGCTTGAAATTCAGGCAGATCAGGGGGATGATACAATCGTGGCCCCGGTTGCGGGGCATCCTCCGGTGCTGCGCCGTCCGGTGTCGGATACAGCGCATTGATCGCCTGATGACCAAAGCCGGCCACTTTGTCATGGACTAAATAACACCGAATCATCCCTTCCGGCAATCGGGTTTGATACACCTGGTCAATCATCTTGCCCGCGCCTTCAAAGTAGGTTTCGCACGAAGACAAAAATTCATTGAGCGTAATGATCTGGTCAATACTGCCGCGCTCGGCATGACGAACTCGCACAAGCGTCCTGGGTGAAAGCGGTTCACCCTCGGATTGCGATGTTTCGACTGCTTCAATCTTCCACACCCCAGACCCACTCTGTCCCCGCTGCTGCTTCAGAACCCGTGCTTCACCGGTTGCCAGCCGCAGCGGAAGTTCTTGTCGCAGTTCCTCATGCGAATGGTACAGATGCGTATCACAACCCCATCCCATGTGGCGTGTCTGATACAATATTTCCTTTGTGCCCATCTTTGTAATGATGTCAGGGTGAGCGCTGACGAAAATACCAGCGTCAGCCACTTGTCTCAGCATCGCATCCAGGGCCGTTCGCTCATGCCCGTCCTGAATAGGATTAACCCAGACCAACACCCCGTCCACCTGTAAGAGCTGTTGATGAACCTCTTCCCAGAAATCAGGATGATACACAGCAGGTTCAGCCTTCAAACCCAATTCCGCCAGCGCGTAGAAAAGCGCCGAGAAGCGGTTGTTATCCGCCGACGCTGCTTTCCTGGTCTCATAATCACCGGGATACACAATGGCGATACGAATATCGTGTTCGTCGTTCCAGCCTTTGGAACGCATGGTTATGCCTTTGTCTATTTATCCGCCACTGATGGGCAGGGGTAGCCGCCGGGACATGACAGCTGCATCACGACCCATTTATATTGCGGGGTATGCCGGTGCCGGCCAATGCGCGACAGATGGAAAACGACGCGGCTAACTAATAATCGTCGTCATCGTAATCTTCATCGTCTTCGTCGTCGTCGTAATCATCGTCCCCGTATAAATCTATTTCCTCGTCGTCATCGAATTCGGAGATATCGAATCCATCATCTTCAATGAATTCATCCTCGTCCTCAACTTCCAGGTCTAAGAGGATTTCATCATCAAGTTCCAATTCTTCGTCCTCAAAGTCGTCCTCAAAATCGGGATCGATCTCTTCTTCGATTTCTTCTTCAATTTCTTCCTCAATGTCCTCTTCCAGAATTTCATCAAATTCATCCTGATCCGCGAGGTTGGTGGGTAGCTGGTATTGGTTGACCATAGTTCCTTTGCCCCAAAAGTGAAAACACTTCTAGCTGAGTTTTTGCGGGCGATATTTTAGCAATGTTCACTCCCATTATAAACAGGAAATTTAGTCAGATGTGCGTAAATTTTCCACTTTTTCGATCATTTTCAGAAAGTACTGGTGAAAACGCGGGTCTCCGGTGAGTTCCGGGTGGAAAGCTGTCGCCAGTAAATGCCCCTGTTGGGCGGCGACAATGCGGCCATCACCTAACTGCGCCAGCACCGTGACTCCCGGCTCCACCGCAATAATGACCGGGGCGCGGATGAACAGGGCAGGAAACGGCACATCACCCAGCGCCGCCACGGCGAGTTCAACCTCGAAACTATCCACCTGCCGCCCGAAGGCGTTACGGTTCACCTGAATATCCATCAGCCCCAGCACCGGCTGGCGGTCTATGCCGATATCCTTCGCCAGGAAGATCAGCCCGGCGCACGTCCCCCAGGTCGGATAGGTGGTGGCGAACTGGCGCAGTGGCTCCAGCAGCCCGTAATCCACCGCCAGCTTGCCAATAGTCGTGCTTTCACCGCCGGGTATAATCAGCCCATCCAGGTCGCGCAGGTGTTCTGGCAACCGGACTTCAACCGCCGTTACGCCCAGGTTCCGCAGGACTTTTTCATGTTCAAGGAATGCGCCTTGCAGCGCCAATACGCCTATCTTCATAGCGTTGCAGCCTTTTTCGCTCACATCACATTCATTGTGTATCTTCGTGGTCTGCCGTCGGGAAATCAAGGGGGGAATGAGTCCAAAAAGGGATAGCAGACCGGCTGGCTGTTAATAAATTCCGACATTTGTTCCGGGAAATCAACTTTCCCACCCTGGAGTCTGTGCTAAAGTGAAGTTGCGAACTGTGTTTAAAGCCTCCTGGTGGGCCATGCTCTACGACATTACACGCACAATCTCGCCTGAATTGTGTGTCTGGCCGGGTGACACCCCGTTCAAGCTGATGCACGTCATGCGCCTGGCGAACGGAGACTCCGTCAACCTGACGACTCTTACCACGACAGCCCACCTTGGGACGCACGCCGATGCCTACTACCATTATGAAGCTGGCGGTGCTCACCCGGCAGGGATGCCCCTGGAAGCCTACATCGGCCCGGCGCGGGTCATCACAGTCAGCCAGCAGGATGGCCCACTGTTCCCGGCGGATTTTAGCCATGTTGACCTGACCGGGGCAGAACGATTGTTGATTCACAGCCACGTGAGCGATTTGCCCGATCACCAGTGGCCGGAAGTCTTTCCTTATCTGAGTGTTGAGCTGATCGCCTGGTTGGGCGGGCTGGGCATCCGGCTCATCGGCCTGGATTCGCCGTCGGTGGATTCGTTCACCAGCACTGATCTCCCATGTCACCACGCTTTAAACCGTCATAAGATAGTGAATATTGAGATGCTGCAACTGCGCGGCGTGCCGGACGGTGCGTATGAGTTGATCGCGCTGCCACTTAAATTAGATGGGGCGTGCGGGTCGCCGGTGCGAGCCGTTCTACGCTCACGATAGTTCCAGGGGAAATCATCATGCAGGGTATGGCGTTTATCTTATTTGCAGTGTTCGCGCTGGTCTTGGTCGGCCTCTACCTGGCAATCCGCCGTGAATGGCTGCGTCCAGGGCTGACGGCAGGCATCGGCGTGGCGCTCAGTATCATCCTGATGGCGCTCATTTCGCTGGCACAGAACAACCCGCCTGTTCAGGCTGTCATCGTGGGCGTGGTACTGGGCGCGGCCTTCAGCGGCGCAACCCTCGCAGTGGCCTGGTACTTCCACAGCCAGGAACGTCGTGCCTCGTTTGCCCAGGGCGAACCCTACGACGAAGGGTAGCCGCATAGAAACAAGGGCGTATTGAAGCAGACGGATTCCATTTGGCGGCACATTGATCGCAGCCAGGGCGCAGCGTATGCCACGCCCCGGCATCAGGCCGCCTGCAATTCCGACAGGAACTGCCAGATGGGAGCGTAGTTTGACGCTTCCTCTATGGTGTCTTGTCAGGGTTGCGCCACCGTGATAACGACATTCCCCTTCTTGTTTCCGGTTTCGACGTACCGGTGCGCTTCTACTATATCTTCCAGCGGAAAGCGCCGGTCAATGACCGTATGGATTGTTCCGGCTTCAATCAGCTCTTTAAGGAAAATCAGGTCTTCAGCTTTGGGGCTTGATGTGCCGGTAACGACCTTCCTGCTGCTCATCGCTGAAGTCCATTGCCCGCGAATCATCTTTCTCAGCGTCGGGTTTCCCACAAGATAGCGTCCGTTCGGCGTAAGTGACCGCATACAACCTGAATACGAACTCTTGTTTACCACATCAAAAATGACATCATAGGTCTGGCCGCGTTTGGTGAAGTCTTCCCGTGTGTAATCCACGACATGGGCTGCGCCCAGGGAACGCAGCATATCGAGTTTGCCGGTGCTGTCAACAGCTGTGACTTCAGCCCCGTAATACCTGGCAAGCTGTACGCCAATCGTCCCGATACTGCCACCCGCCCCGTTAATTAAAACGGTTTGCCCGCGCTGGATATCCCCTTGTCTCAGAAAATGCAATGCTTCAAGCCCTCCGAGAGGAACGGCGGCGGCTTCATCATAAGTCATGTTGGTCGGTTTGATCGCCAGCGCCCCGTCCATATCTCCCGGTTCATCAGGCAGGCAGATGTACTCCGCATACGTCCCCTTGAATAAACCTGTCATCCCAAAAACCTGATCACCCACCTTGAACCGTTTTACTGCTGGGCCGGCTGCTTCAATTTCGCCTGCAAACTCCTGCCCAATGATCTGTATCCTTGTTGGTTTGCTGATGCCGGTATATATCCGCATTGGGAACCCCAAAAAGAGGGGGAGCTTGAGGGTGCGCATCTCACAATCCCCTGCTGTGACGGTTGTCGCATGGATTTTTACCAGCACTTCATTATCCCTGGGGACAGGTTTATCTATCTCCTGTAACTGAAGGCCGTCCGCTGATCCATACTTCGTCCATATCACTGCTTTCATAAGTCTCCTCCAGGTTTGTTCCTGTCAATTTGATTTTATGCGCGGAAGGGGAAAGTGCCGGCCTGCTCCACCGTGAGCACGTTGTTAACAACCAGGTTCGCAACAAGCCGGAGCGTAGTCACGATCGCAAAGCCGATAAAACCGGCGCCGTAAGTGATGGTCCCGGCAAGTGCCAGCAAAATGGGGATCCACCAGACCGCATTATAAACCATCCTGCTGAGTGAGATACCGCACCCTGGTTTGGCCGGAAGGTTGTTTGTTGTGCTTTTATGAAGCCATGCGAACCGCATCGCTGTGTGGCTTTCAACGACCAGTCAGTACAGCGCACCGATTACCACCATGCCAAGAAAACCCGTGCTGCTCGAAAACAGCGACGTGACCAGGGCCGCGAAAACATAAACCAGGGCGGGAAGTCCCAATCCCAGTGAAAGTATATTATTCCAACGGACAGTTAAAAATTTCTCTCTTGTCATCCATCCCCCTTTTCAGCTATCGGCTTTCAGCGCCGCCACGGCCCTCTCCCTATTACTTGCGGTATTATGGGCGCAATCCTTCCACCATAAACAGCTCTTTTTTACTGTTTTACAGCGACATTGGAAGGTTTTTGCGAACAATGATAGAATCAGGTCAATATCGGTTGTTCGCGGTTGGTATCTTCTACACTGTACCCAACCGGTATGCGATGCGCAAGGCACGCCAGATGTCCTTACGCCTGACAATGGGGAACGGCGACGCTTTTTCGATAATTTGCAGGGGCATGAGTCATTATAGAAGCAGCGGACTGCTGAGAGCGTTTACCTACAGGATTTTCGCGGTTGGAGAAAAATTCTCCCGTAGAACAGTGGGCTTATGCGCTTTCAATAATGAGCACGGGGATTGCCATTCGTGGGGACGGCATTCTTGCCTGTCCGGCGCGCTGATTCGCAGCAATGCGCTGCTTTTGGAGATAGGAATTTCATGGTATTCGATAGTTTCTCTACCCAGGTAGGCACGGGAGATGCTCATTACCAGGCGATTGCCAGGCTGACCCATGACATCATCTTTACTGCTGATCGCGGTGGCCGTTACACGTATCTCACCGCCAATATGAAAGATCGCCTCGGGTATGCCCCGGATGAATTGATCGGCAAACCGATTACCTGTCTCGTTCACTCGAACTGGCGTGACCGGGCTACCGAGTTTTACGAAGCCCAACTGCGTGAGTATCTTGAGGAAACCACACTGGAACTGCCCATCGTGACCCCGCAGGACGATCAGATTTGGGTGCAGTTTATGGTGCGACTCGTGATGGAGGAAAATCAGGCGGTAGGCTACTTTGGCGTGATACGCGATATTACCGCCCACAAAGAGTCGATCAGACAGTGGGATCAGCATATCCAGAACCTGGAAATCCTGCGCCGGGTCAATGACGAACTCATGCACACCCTCAACATGCCATACGTGCTGTCCGTCGCGCTGGACGCCACTGTCCGCCTGACCGCTGCCGATGCCGGGGCGATCCACCTGCTGGAAGACGAAGGTATTCGCACGGTACAGGTGATTGGGGAGTTTCCGACAGATCTGCTGAATACGTTTATTGACCCGAATGCCGGCATTGTTGGGCGGGTGCTGCGTACCGGTGAAGGCGAACGGGTACTGGATGTCATCCATGACCCCGACTATATCGCCCATGTGCCGGCGATTCGGGCACAGCTCACCGTCCCACTGACGTCGCAGAGCAAGCCGATTGGCGTCCTGAGCGTAATGGCAAAAAAGGCGGATCGTTTTACCCCGGATAGTTTTGAACTGGTGACGATGCTGGCCGCGCAGGTGACGATGGTCATCGAAAACGCCCGGTTGTACGACGAGTCGCAGCATCAGTTGATGGAACTTCAGGAATTATATGCCAGGGTGCGCGCGCTGGAACAGATCAAGACCGATATGATTCGCATCGCGGCGCATGACCTGCGCAACCCCCTCACCAACATTCTTTCGGCGGCGTATCTTTTAAATACCACGCTGGGAGATAACCCGGCTGACATGCAAACCCAGATGTTAGCTACGATAGACCAGTCCGTTGCCCGCATGAAGAAGATCACCAATGACATCCTCTCGCTAGAGCGGATTGAGGAACTGGCCGCGCACCCGCTCCACGAAACGATTCAATTACAACTGCTGATCACGCAAGCCTACATTGATTTCGAGCGACAGGCGAGCGAAAAAGGTATCATGTTCACCCTGGAAGACGGAGATAGAAATATCAAGGTACAGGGAGACACCGCCCAACTGAACGAGGTAATCGCTAACCTTGTGAGCAACGCCCTCAAATACACGCCAGTGGGCGGCAAAGTATGGGTCGGTCTGCGGGCCGAGGCAAACCAGGCTGTCCTGGAAGTGCGCGATACCGGTTTTGGCATCCCGGAGGCGCAGCAGGATCGCCTGTTCCAGCCGTTTTTCCGCGCCAAAACCGCCGAAACCCGAGCGATTGAAGGTACCGGGCTGGGGTTGCACCTCGTCAAGAATATTATTGAGCGGCATGGCGGACGAATGCGTTTTCACAGTGTGTATGGCAAGGGCAGCACCTTCGGCTTTGAGCTGCCTCTGGCGTAGAAGTGAATCTAGATGGTGTGCCGATAAAGGTTGTGGCGTCCTAATCCGCCAGCAATCGCGGCATGACGGCATCCATCAGCCGGGCAGTCTGCTCCATAGACTGGAAATCGTCGGCATACGAAATCACGTCAAGCTGCGGGTCGTAGCTCCAGAAGCCCACCGTATCATACAGATAGCGGATATAGGTATAGCAGATGCCCAGCACAATCTGGGCATACACGCTGTAGGCCATAAAGGGGAAGAACAGGATGATACCGCGATCATGCACGTACAACACGATCCCCAGTTCAGTGTTGGGATAATGCAGTTCCACATCGCCGCCGGGAGCCTGTACCGGCATGAGGGTTGGGTCAAGCTGGAAGAGCAGCCGAGCCAGGGCTTTCTGCTTGATGCGTCGTACCGGCCAGAACTGCTCCGGTTGGCTCAGACTTTGCCCGTTTTCGAATAACCACTCGAGCATGGCAGGGGTCAGTTTGCCAGTCTTGGGGACGTACAGGTGGATTTCGTAAATCATGGTCTCAGATTATTTGAGTGTGATTTGCGGGCCGTGTTTGACATCAAGCTTCTGCTCACCATGCTCCGCAATAATCTCATCAACGATGGTTTGCATACAATTCGGGCAAAGGCAGCCCTCTTTCGCCCCTTTTTTACTGAGGGGGACTTTGACCGGCAGGTCAAAACACCAGCAGTGCGCTTCCCCTAAGGCCAACCCGCACGTAAACTGTGCCCCACAGCGGGGGCAGGTCAGCGGCTCTTTACTGAGCGTAACTTCATGATCCAGCATAAAACATGGTTTCCTTTGAGCGTGGAAGTGTAGTGTAAATGGTTTCCTCGGCCACGTCAAACCGAATCCCCACCTTCTCCATAATACCACTTTTTGCCCTCCCTGCCGCCTTTAGGTACACTGACCGCACATATAGAAAACGAGGTGGTAATGGCAAGTTTATGGATTCGGAATGGGACTTTAATTGATGGAACAGGCCGTCCCCCTGTTCATAATGCTGCTGTACTGATCGAAGACAACCGCATCCGTGCCGTTGGCCGAGCGGATTCCATCTCCCGTCCTGCAAATGGTGCCGTTGAAGTGGACGCGCAGGGCGGTTTTATTTTACCAGGATTAATTGATACTCACGTTCACCTGATGTTTGAAATCGGGGATATGCGCCAGGCGATTGTCAGGCCGTTCTCGCTCAACTTCTACCGGGCGATCCCCTTTTTGCGCAAGACGATTGACGCCGGGGTGACAACCGTGCGCGATGCTGGTGGCGCTGACCTGGGCGTAAAACAGGCGGTTGACCAGGGACTCATCGTCGGCCCTCGGATGCAGATCAGCATCACGGCGCTGGGGATTACCGGCGGGCATACCGATGGCTGGATGCCTTCCGGGGCGGCCTATAACCTCTTCCCGGAATACCCCGGCAATCCGAATGGCATTTGCGACGGTGTGGAAGGGGTGCGTAAAAAGGTGCGCGAAGTGCTGCGTGCCGGGGCGGAGGTCGTCAAAATCTGCTCGACTGGCGGCGTCCTCAGCCCTACCGACCACCCGGAATTCACCCAGTTCTCGCCGGAAGAACTGGCGGTCATCGTGCAGGAAGCCCGCTACCGGCGTAACACGAAAGTCATGGCTCATGCCCAGGGCGCGGAGGGTATCAAGAACGCCGTGCGGGCCGGGATTCACTCGATTGAGCATGGCATTTACCTGGATGATGAAGCCATTGAGCTGATGCGCCAGCACGGGACGTTCCTCGTGCCAACGCTGCTCGCCCCGCTTTCGGTGCTGGAGCAGGCCGAAGCCTCACCCGGCGCGATGCCGGAATACGGAATCCGCAAGGCGCATGAGGTGATCGAAATCCACCGTGACAGCATCGCCGCCGCCTACCGTGCCGGGGTAAAGATTGCGATGGGGACGGACGCCGGAGTGATGCCGCACGGCACGAACCTGCGCGAACTCGGTCTGATGAGCGGGATTGGCATGTCCGCAATGGAGGCAATTGTGGCGACTACGCAGACCGCCGCGACCGTGCTGGGATGGCAGGACGAAATCGGTACGCTGGAATCCGGCAAGCTGGCGGATGTCATCATCACTCGTACTGACCCGCTGGCGGACATTCGCTCCCTGGAAATCGCTGATAACATCCCGGTGGTGGTGAAAGACGGGCAGATCGTCAAAGACCGCCGGGGATAAACCCCCAGCAGACGCGGCAGGCTTTGTCTCTATATCCCTCTATAAATTTCTGTAGAGGCAACGCCTGCTGCCTCCCCGCTACGGGCTGGGTTCGAGGCAGCTTGGCAGTTCGGCGGCGTTCACCGGCCAGTCGCGCCCGTAAAATGCCATGTATTCCGAAACATGCGCCGACCAGTAGGTTTCGTCGTGTTCGCCCACCGGATGAATCGCGTAGGTGTGCGGAATCCCGCGTGAACTCAGGCGGCTGGAGAACAGCTGCAAATTCACCCCCGCGAAGTCGTTCGCGCCGTTATCCAGGTACATGCGCAGCCCCGACTCTCCCAGAAATGAGGCGTTCAACGCCAGGTCGAGCGGGTTAAAGGCCGGTGGTACCAGGTTGGTGTCATCGGTAAAAGCCGCGCTGTGGCCGCCCGCCGCGCCGAAAATGTCGGGATGCCGCAGCGCCAGGCTGTACGCCCAGAAGCCGCCCCGCGAAATTCCGCCAATCGCCCAGTGCTGCCGGTCATTCCAGGTGCAGAAGTCGCGCTCAACCGCCGGGATGAGTTCTTCCAGTATCACTGACTCATACGAGGGTTCGGGCGGGAAGGTGTTGTCGTTGCCGATGCGCCCGGTGTAGGGCATGACGACGACCATCGGCGCTAACACGCCCAACCGGAAACCCTGATCCAGCACGTCTTTCATGCCGATGTCTACCCACTGCGTTTCGGTGTAGCTTGCCCCATGCAGCAGGATCACAACCGGATACCGCTTCTCGCTGCTGAAGTAACAGGGCGGCACGTAGACATCAAAGCGCAGGTTTTCGCGGGCGATGTCGCTGCGGAAGTCCGGGAAGTTGAGAACTTGCCCGGCTTCCTCATCGCACGGGAAGGGCGTGGCCGACGGCGTGACGATCTGTGTGGGGGTCGGCACAGGGGTGCGTGTCGCCAGCGGAGTCGCGGTGGGGGGCGGCGTCTCGCTCGGCACAGGCGTGATGATAATGATCTGGGCAGTAGGCTGTGGCGCGAGTGGGTCGCAGCCGAGCAAAAACCAGAAAGGTAGAAAAAGGGTTAAAAGTGCCAGTCGCTTTTTGGGTCGCATCGTGTAGGATAGGTGTCATCATGATCGGTTAAACAACCCACAGCATAACACTATGTCGTTAGAAATACACGCCTTGATCTTCGATTTGGATGGTGTCGTCGCCGATACCAACCCGCTGCACCATCGTTCCTGGTCTCGTCTGGCACGGGAGGAGGGAATTCCGTTCGATGACGCGCTGCATGTGCGGATGCTCGGCCTCAACCGCCGCAACTCGCTGGCAGTCTTCCTGAATGGCCGCCAACTGAGCGAAGCTGGCATCCAGGACTGGATGGCACGCAAAAACCGCTACTTCCTCGAACAACTGGCCGCCTTCACGCCAGGAGATGCCGCGCCGGGTGTTGTCGCCCTCATCCACGAAGCCCGTGTTACCGGGGTGAAAGTCACACTGGGGTCATCCAGCCAGAACGCCCGACTGGTGCTGAAGCAGTTGGGGTTGCTCGACCAGTTCGACGCGATAGGCGACGGACTGACCGTAAAAAACACCAAGCCCGCCCCTGATATTTTCCTGTGGTCGGCGGCGCAGGTAGGCGCATCCCCCGCGCATACCATCGTCTTTGAGGACTCGCCCGCCGGGGTGCAGGCGGCGCTGACCGGCGGCTTCTGGACTGTGGGCATTGGTGATAAATTGGTACAGGCGGCGCACCTCGTCGTCCCCTCGCTGGATGGGGTGACACTCTCCTCGCTGGCGGCGCGGCTGGGGGAGTAACCTGCTTGCCAGTCCACAAAAACCCCCTATAATAGAACAAAATAGCTATTACGAGAGGGAATCACATGGCAAAACCGCAGGCAGGTCGCATCATCTGGACGGATTTAACCGTATCGAATACCGACGAAGTCCGCGACTTCTACAAAGCAGTCGTGGGCTGGGAGGCATCCGGCGTCGAAATGGGTGTGGATTACCAGGATTACAATATGCTGCCGCCGGGTGGCGAACCCGCTGCGGGCATCTGTCATGCGCGGGGTGTCAACGCCAATCTTCCCCCACAGTGGCTCATCTATATCACCGTCACTGACCTTGATGAGAGTATCGCGGCCTGTACCCGGTTGGGGGGCAAGGTCGTTGTCCCGGCCCGTGAAATAGGCGGTAATCGTTTCTGCGTGATTCAAGACCCGGCGGGCGCGGTAGCGGCGCTCTACCAACTGGCGGAAACAGAATAGACGATTGCCCTCGCCCTACAGATGCCGCAGGAACGTCGCCGGATTCGCCAGGAAGTCGCGGGTCAGGCGGACGTGTTTGAACAGCGCATCATTTTGACTCAATTGGGGCGGGAGTCTTCCGTGTCAATTTCCCGGCGCGCCCGGTCTTTGGTTTTCTGTACATAGTCGTCCAGATCGCGCACGGGGTCTTTTGCCGGATGCTGATGTTTTGGCCTGTCGAGTTTGATGCGCTTGATCAGAAGTGACCACCCGCTACTTACGCCAAGCAGTACCGCACCCGCAATCAGAGCCTTAGTCGCGGCAGTATCTATCGGATCTGAATATCCGCTCACCACAAAATAAGGCACAATCGCGCCGCCAGTGGACGCTACAAGATCATAGTATTCAGAGTCAATTTGTGTATTAACTCGGGTAAATACCCATAGCGGCCATCCAAGCGCCCGCGCACTGATGGCGTAGTCAGTAATTTGATCAAAAGTCCGGTTGTCATAAAACAGGTTTTGTGTGTTCTTGGATTCCACAACAAAGTTTGTCCCGATGAAGTCCGGGCGGCGATAGGTACTTGTGGAAAGTTGTGCATAGCTCATACAGACGCGACATTCAGACACGGCTGGATTGCGCGCGCCCGCTGCACAGAAACATTGAAGTTGGTCGGGCCGGTCATTACGTGGCAAGCCCAGGTCAACCGCCAGTATCCGCTCACCATCCAGGCCAATCTCACTAGCATTTGCCTGCCCGGTAGACAGGGGTGTATGGCTCGAATAACGGCGGCCTGTAGGATTGGGCGCGGTGAAGTTGAGCAGCAGAATCACGCTCACCACAATCATCAGAATGGACACCGCAAACATACTCCGGCGCAGGTTTTTCATCAACTTCTCCGTTGGCACGACTATCACTATTCATTGTAGCCGAATATCAGCCCAATACATAGCTGAGTATTAGTAAGTGAATATTACAATTGACAATGAATATACAGAAGTCATGCCGCTCTCGCCCTACAGATGCCGCAGGAACGCCGCCGGATTCGCCAGGAAGTCGCGGGTCAGGCGGACGTGTTCCAGGTCGTCATAGGCCGCCGGGTGAACGGGCGGGTCGTCAAACGTAAGGAGGGTCGCGCCAGGGTATGCCAGCAAAATCGGAGAGTGTGTGGCGATGATGAACTGTGCGCCCTGGGCAACAGTCTCTTTGAGGAGCGAGAGAAACGCCAACTGCCGCAGCGGGGAAAGCGCCGCCTCCGGTTCATCCAGCAGGTACAGGCCGTCCGGTACGAAGCGCGTCTGGAAAAACGTGAAGAAACTCTCGCCATGCGAGTGCGCGTCCAGCCCGTCCCCGTAGCGGCGTTCCAGTTCGCCCAACTCGCGCATATATGGCATCCGTGCCAGGTTTTGCGCCATCTGCGAGCGCCCCTGGTAATCCTCTTTGACCTGCTCCAGGTCGCTTTGCAGTTCCTCGCGCATCCGTGAAAGCCGCTGGACATAACCGAAGTAGTCCTCCGCCCGCAGGAAGAATCCCTGGCGCGTCCGTTTCGTCCAGGCCAGGTGCAGCCTATCCGCCAGCCGCCGCACCGAAGCCAGCGTCGGGTCGCCTTCCAGGTCGGCGCTCCCGGCAGCCGTCAGCCGCGCCGCGCACGCCATCGCCTCCAGAAATGTAGACTTGCCGGAGCCGTTCTCGCCCACCAGGCATGTCACCGGGGTGGTGAATGAGAGGGACTCCAGTTTCTCTATCGCCGGGACACTGAAGGGGAAGCTCCCCCGCAGCGAGGCTTCGACCCGCCCCAGGCGAACCGACTGCAAATGAACGGTCATCTGTGCCTATCCTGTATCGTGCCTATCCTGATGTCACCAGTATAGCCTATTCCGGCTGCTTGCTCGCTATTAGGAGCAATCTATAATCAGGTGGAGTATGCACAGCGATTTGTCCGGATAATCATGCCTTGAGGGAGCGTATCATGGGGTCTACCGCGAGTATCATCATTGAGCAGCAACAGTTACGGCGGCGCGGGCGGTTGGGTTGTTACCTGGGCCTCGTGGCGGGGATCGCCGCGCTGGTGCCGCTGTTCCACTATGTTATCGGGCCGCTGTTCGAGACCGGCTTTGGCATGGCGGATACTCGCCCGGTGCCGGGAGACGCGGCACACTTCGAACCATTCGTGGCGCTGCCCGACATTTTTGAGTATGCCGGTGCCGGTGCGGAGTTGGTGAGTATTGATCTGCGGTATGTGCGTTCCGACGGCACAATGGATTTAACGGCTGAGTCCTACCAGCCCCGTGCGGAATTCGTCTTCGTGCGCCCGGCAGCCCCGCCTGCCGATGCGCCGCCTATCGGTGCCGGTGGCTCGACCACCGGGCAGTGGTACGAACGGGTGACGATTGAAGCCTATCTGCCGGGTCAGTGGCGGCATGTGACCTCCATCAGTGGCGGAATGAGCACCGAATATTCCTATATGAACCAGGGCATGGAGCGTGACATCGATTCACCGACCAGCACCAAACCCACAGTCATCGCTCGCCCGGAATGCAGCCTGGCCGCGATGTGGGAGGCAGCGAAGAAACAGGATGCGCCACAGGATGCTGTAGCAATCATCACATATAATGCCCAGGGTTACGATTTCCGTATTTCGGCGGTGTCCATCTCCCTGCATTTTGACACAGACTGCCGTTTAAGGAATTAGCCCATCCTCACAGTTCATTACGTCCTTGCAAGGCGCGGGTCAGCGTCACCGAGTCGACATATTCCAGGTCGCCGCCCATCGGCAGGCCGCGTGCCAGCCGGGTGACTTTCACGCCTTTCGGGGTTAACTCGCGCTGGATGAACATGGCCGTCGCGTCCCCTTCCAGGCCGGGGTTAGTGGCGATGATGATTTCCAGCACATTACCCCGTTCAACCCGCGTCTTGAGTTCCTTGATCCGCAGGTCGTCCGGGCCAATCCCGTTTACCGGGGAGATCACACCATGCAGCACATGGTACACGCCGTCAAAGCTGGCGGTGCGCTCAATCGCCAGCACGTCCAGCGGCTCTTCCACGACGGCGATCACCCGCTGGTTGCGTTTGCTGTCTCCACAAATCGGGCAGGGGTTATCCACCGTGATGTTGTAACACACCGAACAGAACTGAGTCTGCGTTTTGAGGTCACGCAATGCGTCCGAAAGGGCTTGTGATACCTGGTCAGGGGCGCGTAACAGGAAGTAAGTCAGGCGTGAGGCGGACTTTGGCCCGATGCCGGGCAGCCGCGAGAAGGCTTCGATCAGTTTTGTGACAGGTTCGGGTATGGCTTTGCTCATAATGAACATTTTCCGGTTGAGTTTCGTGTATTCTTCATTGTAGCCGCAACCACAAGCCGGATACAAGCACTGGCTTAGGCTGGGGCAGGGTGGTTGCATCATGACAGGAACTTTGCATTTTTTCACGTTTCTGACCTTTAGCCCCCCTTAATTCTTCACTCCATGCAGGGGAGGGTTGGGGAGGGGTCGTTCCCCCTCGAAACCCAAGCCTCACGATGCTTCTTACTTTCAACCCTCAAATATAAACAAATGTTCTAACAAATAGTCACCATTGATAACCGGTTTTGTGCTATCCTGGTGCCATGCTGATTCGACCAACATACCACCACACCCACCCCTTAGAACCGGGTTTCCCGCATCTTTTGCGGCAAGATCACGCATTTTGCAGCACGGTAACTCTGCCCATCACGGGAGGATTGCGGCAATCGCGGCCATTGCAGCACGAATCTGTTTTGTAGCAAAAACACCCGGCCTCCTCCCCTGTTTGCCTGGCCTGAACATCATTACATTGTGGTAAAATGCGGCAGATCCATATCATTGAGCGACAATATCCCCCGGCACGGACTGCCTGAGACACTGCCCAAATACCGAAATGCGCCCCTCTGCGGCCTGTTATAATAAAAAAGATGAACCCTAAAAAAATTCGGTGGGCTTTCATTTAGGTATACGTTAGGCAGTAATGTCATTCTTATCGCAAGTCGAAAATCACGAAGGTGGGGAACATAGATGAACATCCTGTCAGTTGTCATTCCAGCTTACAACGAAGAAGACGGCGTGGCTGAAGTGATCGAGCGGGTTTTGGCGGTTGAGCCGGAACTTCAAAAAGTCGGCCTGGACGGGCTTGAGTTGATTATTGTGGACGATGGCTCTAAAGATCGTACCGCCGCGATAGTCGCCGAATATCTGGATCGGGGCGTGGTGCTGATTAAGCACAAGCAGAACCGCAACTACGGCGGCGCGATCAAGACTGGCTTCCGCCATGCTAAAGGGGATTACCTGGCGTTTATGGATGCCGATGGTACCTACCCGCCGGAATACTACCCGAATATGTTCCAGGCATTGATCGAACAGAAAGCCGACCTGGTGATCGGCTCGCGGATGGCCGGGGTCGAAAGCGAAATGCCGCTCACCCGTCGTATCGGGAATACGCTGTTTGCCGGCCTGGTGACGGTCATCGGCCATGTACGCATCACCGACAGCGCCAGCGGCCAGCGTATCCTGCGCCGTGACGTGCTGGAAAAACTCTACCCGCTGCCCGATGGGTTGAACTTCACGCCGGTCATGAGTACACGTGGCATCCACGAAGACATCAAGATGATCGAAGTGCCGATCAAATATGAAGAGCGCGAGGGCGAAAGCAAGCTCAGCGTGGTCAATGATGGCTTCCGCTTCCTGTTCACCATCCTGGGGACAGCTGCGACGTACAACCCGGTGCGGTTGTTGGGCGGCATGTCGCTGGGCGCGGTGGTGCTGGCGGCGCTGGCACTCCTGCCCTGGGTTCTGGCGGCGACTTCCGGCGTAGATGACCGTACCGCCTATACCGGCCTGATTTTCATTGCTATGACCCTGTTGATTGTGGCTGTGAACCTGTTCAGCATCGGTACAGTGTTCAATTATATCGTCTCCATGTTGCACCGCCGTCCGGTCAGACAGGGCTTATTTGGCCGCCCGATGTTCCGCAAGCCATTGGAACAGCGTTTTGGCAGCATCGGTGCGCTGCTGGCCCTGGTGGGTGTGGTGCTGTTCATCGCGGCGACACTGGCAAACTCCGCCGAACCGGCCTGGCCGCTGCTCGTTATGAGCGCCATGTTCGTGATGACCGGTATTCAGTTGATGACCAGTTGGCTACTGGTAAAGGTGCTGGGGCAGCTGACCCAGCGCGATCTGAAAATCGCCAGCGATCTGGGTAGCGCCACCGACGATGATAACGCCGTGGTCATCACCAGCATGTCAGAGGCGGCCGCCTGGTAGGAACGGGCTTCTGCCTGTCCTGGACGGCGGGAATGCCGTCTCTGCGAGTTGCGTTATCTGGGCGGCGCGGAAAGTATTCTATAGGGGCGGATAAGATCCGCTGTTGCGATCAAGACTGTATTGTAAGCCGCATCAATTGATGAGTATCTAGCATCTGAGAGTTGTAACCATGCCTAACTACGACGAGAATGACCGTTTTATCAAGAGCGATGAGCCGTATGCCGGCGGTGAGATGTCCGGCAACAAGGATTTACCGGAAAACCTGCGTGCTAACCTCGGGACGCGCCGTGTGCCGCGCCTGTCAAATGTCCGCTTCCCGGATGCCGACCCGATTGTGGCGAAGTTCACTGAAGAATACCGCCACCACAAGGTGGACATTCTCCTGGTGAACCCGCCTGCGCCGGATGGTGACATCTGGATTCGCAGCCAGCACCGGGTAGGTCGTCGCAGCCGCGAAAACATGATCTGGGGGCAGGTGTCGCTGGCCCAGTTGGCCGCCGTGATGCACCCCGATTATTCGGTGGCGGTGATTGACGCCATCGCGGAACGCATGTCCTGGCCGGATTTCGAGGCGAAACTGCGCGATTATTCCCCCAAGTACTATATCACCCAGATGACCGCCCCCACGCTCACCAACGACAATTTTGGTTGTTTCCTGGCGAAGTCTGTCGGCGCGTATACCATCGCTTTCGGCACGCATGTCACGCCGCTGGCTGTTGAAACCATGCGCCCCCATCCGTCGCTCGACTTCTGCCTGCGCGGTGAGCCGGAAGTGACGATGCGCGAACTGGTGGATACCATTGAAGGCCGCACCGAATTCAGCCCGGAAATTGAGAAGCTGTATCGCAGCACCGATGAGGAATGGGAGCCGAAGGTGGCCGAGCGACTGCCTAATAGTGACCAGTACGACCTCTCCCACGTGAAAGGCCTGGTCTGGCGGCGTGGCGCGGAAATCCTGCGTAACCCCGACCGCAACTTCATCCCCAATCTGGATGACCTGCCGCTGCCCATGCACCATCTGCTGCCGCTCGATAAATACCGCACGCCGGTTCTGAGTGGGTCGTATCAGTTTATCGTAACGAGCCGGGGCTGCACTGCCGGGTGCATCTACTGCATCAAGCATGTGAGCTACCAGGCCGGGTTACGCCTGCGCAGCCCGAAAAACGTCATAGCGGAAATCAAGATGCTCTACGACCTGGGTGTGAAGAACATCCACATGTACGCCGACCTCTTCACCGCTAATCGTGACCAGGTGATGGGCATTTGCCAGGAGATCATTGACAGCGGCCTCAAGATCGGTTTCACCTGTAACAGCCGCGTGGATTATGTTGACCAGGAAATGCTGCAAATGATGGCGAAAGCCGGCTGTAACACGATTTCCTGGGGCATCGAAAGCGCCAGTGAGGAAATCCTGAAGAAAGCCCGCAAAGGCACGACCGCAATCCGCGCGGAGCAGAGCGTCCAATGGGCGCATGAAGCCGGGATCCGCAACCTGGGCTACTTCATTATCGGGCTGCCGGGTGAAACACGGGAGACAATCCAGGAAACGATTGACTTCAGCAAGAAGCTGCCGCTCGACCTGGCTATCTTCCATATCGCCGCGCCGTATCCTGGCACACCATTCTTCTTCATGGTGATGGAAAACAACTGGTTCCGCCCCGGCACGCGCTGGGAGCAGGTGGATATGGACCAATCCACCGTCCTCCAATACAGCAATCTGAGTGCGGAAGACCTGGAGCAGGAAGCCCGCCGGGCAATGCGTGAGTGGATGTTCCGCCCCGGCCCGGTGATGACATACTTGAAGACGCTGCGGAACGTGGGTGCGCTGCGTTCAGCCATCAACGTCGGTTTCCAGCAGGCGAAGTGGGCGCTGTTCCCCAACGCCTCGCACTAATTACCGGCATACCAGACGATACGGAACGGGGGGCGCGATGCCCCCTGTTTTTATTTCCCGCCGCCCCGATTCACACCTTTTACAAACCAAACATTTATAACAATTTCATACGACGCAAAGGCATTGGCACCACATATGCCAATTATAATGGGGTTACACTATCATTCTGGACAGCGGAAATGAGCCGGACATGGCAACGATCCTTGTAGTAGACGACGAAAAACACATACGTGACTTCCTGGCGGACACACTTCACTATGCCGGATACAATACGATAGCTGCTGCGGACGGTATCTCAGGGGCGGAACTTGCCGAAAAGCACGCGCCTGATCTGATTATTTCAGATGTCAATATGCCAAATCAGGGCGGATTCGAGATGCTGAAGCAAATCCGAACGACGGCAAAGACAAATACCATTCCTGTGATTTTTCTGACAGCCGACGACAACGCGCCCGCTATACGCCGGGGCATGTTGAGTGGCGCAGAGGACTATATTGCCAAGCCGGTTTCACCGCACGATCTCCTTTCCTCGGTGGAGGTGCAGCTCCAGAAACGCGCTACCCTGGAAGAAAAACACAATAGCACGCTCCAACTCCTGCGAAACAACATCCTTTACGCGCTGCCCCACGAACTGCGCACGCCATTGCACCTGATCTCCGGTTATGCCCATCTGCTCGAAATGGACGGCGGCAGAAGCGAGCCGGAGGACGTGCAGGAAAGCGCCCACTATATCAAGATGGCCGCCGCACGTCTGGAACGACTGATTGAAAATTACCTGGTCTTCGCCCAGCTCGAGCTGCTTCATACCAACCCCGACGAATTGCAGGCCGCGCAGAATCATCTCGTAAAGGACTGCGGGGCGATTATTGAGGAGGCTGCAAGCGCCAGCGCGATGGTCTTTGGCCGGAGCGATGATCTGCAGCTGGATGTCTGCCATCTGGCGCTACGTATTTCCGAGAAGAATCTCTACAAGGTTATCTTTGAATTAGCGGACAATGCCTTCAAGTTTTCTGAACCGGGTACGCCGGTCATGATAAACTCGAAACGCGAGGCTGATCGGCTTGTTATTGTTGTCTATGATGAAGGGCGCGGCATGTCCCCTGGGGAAACCGAGATTCTGGGAGCTTACATGCAGTTTGGACGTGAGTTGTACGAACAACAGGGCCTTGGTCTGGGCTTTACAGTTGCCAAACGGCTCGTTGAACTGCACGGCGGCGCGGTTAAGGTGGATTCACTGCCTGGCAAAGGTACGGCCATATCCATTCGCTTTTCAGCGGTTGGCTAGAGATTTCGTGGAATCTTCCCATAGGGGCATGACACACATCATGCCCCTATTTTGATTCCGACTTACGTCTATTCGTGGGTTGGGATGTCTTTCGGGTTGATAATCCCTTTTGGTGAACCACGCATAATTGCCAGTTTGACTTCGCCAATTGCACGGGTGACAGAAATGCCACGCGGGCAGGCTGGCGTGCAGTTGTAGACGGTACGACAGCGCCACACGCCATCCGGTTCAGCCAGGATATCTATGCGCTCTTTAGCCGCCTGGTCACGGGTGTCGAAGATGAAACGGTGTGCCTGGATGATGGCTGCCGGGCCAACATACTTCCCATTTGCCCAGAAGCTGGGACAGGAAGTCGTGCAGCAGGCACACAGAATACAGTTCGTCGTGTCGTCAAAAATCGCCCGATCATCCGCCGTTTGCAGGCGTTCACGCCCGTCCGCCGGGAGTGGGTCATTGTTCACGTAGAAGGGCATCACCGAGCGGTAATGGTCGAAGAACGGCTCCATATCCACGATGAGGTCTTTAATAACCGGCAGGCCGAGGATCGGCTCAACCTGAATTTTCGCCCCCACGTCACGGATGAGCAGCTTGCAGGCCAGACGGTTGCGGCCATTAATCCGCATCGCATCCGAGCCGCAGATACCACTGGAACACGAGCGGCGGAACGAGAGCGTACCATCCTGCTCCCACTTCACACGGTGCAGCATTTCGAGTACGCGGTTGGTTGGTTCAACATCTTTCAGGACATATTCCTGCCAGTACGGTTTATCTTTACCGGGAATTTCCGGGTTATAGCGTCGAATTTTGAAAGTCACGTCCATGATTGTGTCCAATTCCTGGTATCCAGCCATTTAACTTAACACTGGTACACGGTCAGGTCATTTATTGAAAAACAGCTTGTTTGCCGGGAAAAATGTGTTTCAGACCCACTTTCTTCCCGGCAGTTAATTACTGACGTTACGCGCTTCTCGCGTAGAGACAGTGGATTAAGCCCGCTGCCCCAGGCACGCACGTTTCGCACTTAATACGTGCGTTCTTTCGGCTTGAACCGTTCATCCTGTTCCATCAACGACAGATTCACTTTCTTATCGAAATTGAGTTCCGTGTTGATCGGCCCGGCAATAGCGGCTGCGCTCCCCTTATAAGTGGCGAGAGTATGCACCATCCAGTTGACATCATCGCGATCCTTATAGTCTTCGCGGCTATGAGCGCCCCGGCTTTCGGTGCGGGCCACCGCCGATTCCGCCGTGATTTGCGCCAGGTCGAGCAGGCAGCCCAGTTCCCAGGCTTCCATCAGGTCGGTATTGAACTTGTGCCCATGATCGTCAATCACGACTTCGTTGCGATAGCGTTCGCGCAGTCCCTTAATCGATTCTACTGCCGACTTCATGCCGTTTTCTTCACGGAATACGCCGACATGATCCATCATGACCTGCTGCATTTCGTTCCGCAGTTCGTAAGCGCGGGCTTTACCCTTGTTATTGCGGATACGGTTGAGTTCGGCTTCAATCTCACCGGTGGGATTGGGTGGGAGCGGGACGAAATCAGCCTGTTTGACATATTCGGCCATCTTCATACCACCACGCCGTCCGAAAACTACCAGATCAACCAGCGAGTTCGTGCCTAAACGATTCGCGCCGTGTGCACTCACACAGGCACATTCTCCGGCGGCGTACAGCCCCGGCAGCACTGTCCAGTTAGCGTCCAACACGACTTCGGCGTTCACGTTGGTCGGAATCCCGCCCATCGCGTAGTGCGCCGTTGGTTGGATAGGCATCGGTTCGGTGAGCGGGTCAACACCCACATAGGTGCGGCAGGTATCCAGCGTTTCGGCCAGAGCATGGCGCACATGGTCGTCGTCAATGCGGCGGGTTTCTCCGGCTTCGGCCAGGTAGCGGTTGACGGTTTCCGGGCGAATATCCAGGTAAACATAATTCTTACCTTTAACGCCATTCCCGGCGCGTACTTCCAGGTAAATCGAACGGCTGACTACGTCACGACTGGCGAGATCTTTAATATTAGGGGCGTATTTTTCCATGAAGCGTTCGCCCTTGCCGTTAATCAGTACGCCGCCTTCACCGCGAATACCTTCGGTCAGCAGTACGCCCAGCCCATACAGCCCGGTAGGGTGGAACTGGAAGAACTCCATGTCCTGCATGGGGATGCCCCGGCGGAACAGCACCGCGGTGCCGTCACCGGTCAGGGTATGAGCATTGCTGGAAATCTGCCAGACACGCCCCCACCCGCCCGTCGCAAACATCAGGGCTTTGGCATGGAACACATGTAGTTCGCCCGTTCCAAGCTGGACGGCGATCACTCCGGCGACCTTGCCATTGTTCATAATCAGGTCTACGACATGGTATTCGTCGAAGAACTTCACGTCATCCTTGATGCACTGCTGGTAAAGGGTTTGCAGAATCATGTGGCCGGTACGGTCCGCCGAGTGGCAGGCGCGACGTACTGGTTTTTCGCCAAAGTTGCTGGTATGCCCGCCAAAACGACGCTGGCTGATGCGGCCTTCCGGAGTGCGATCAAAGGGCAGCCCCATGTGTTCCAGTTCGACAACTGCATCAATGGCTTCTTCGGCCAGCACCATCGCAGCGTCCTGGTCAGCCAGGTAGTCGCCACCTTTCACAGTGTCGTAAGCGTGCCACAGGGGTTTGTCTTCTTCCAGGTTGCCCAGCGCTGCGCCGATGCCACCCAGTGCTGCCCCGGTGTGGCTGCGGGACGGGTACAGCTTGCTGATCACTGCCACCTTCGCACCGCCCAGAACGGCATAGCGAGCAGCCATCAGCCCGGCGCCACCAGCACCAACGATAACGGCATCAAATTGATGTGTCTGCATGAATATTGCTCCTTCAAGCTGACCGGCAAGCCTGCATGACTCAGGCTGACCGGGAAATAGTTCTCAGTATATTTGAAATTTATTGATGCAGGGATTCAGCAGCACGCTGCGCCATTTCGATAGCGGTGCTGTCAATCGTGCCGATGAGCGCCAGGGTGCCGACGATAATCAACACCAGTGCACCAATCAATGAAACATAGACCATGCCACGCCGCAGAGTCGGGTTTTTGGCTGTGTAGTCGGTCAGCACGTAGCGCAGACCATTAAAGCCATGAATCACCACTAGCGCCAGTAGGCCAAAGTCATACAACCGCCAGATTGCCACGCCACCCAGGAACATATTCCAGCGGGCAGCGACAAACTCGACAGCCGTTCCGCTGACATTGACTGCGTCCGTGCCTACAACAGTGAAATTGGCAGCGGTGATGTCGAACACGCCTTGAATGACGTGCATCATCGCCAGATGACCGAACACCAGTGGGATAATCAGCAGGCCGCTGATCCGCATGTATGACCACCAGAAACGCTCAACCGCGCTGCCGGCTTTATCGGATTTCTTTTCACCGCCACCGGCAATCAACCCTTGCAGGAACGAGAACAGCACACCGGCTACAATCGCCACAACGATGCCGACCACGAACGGGATTTGCGCCCGCAGGACATCCATGAGTGGGAGCACCTGGCTGTCGCCACTGTAGAAATTCAGCACATGACCGAACATCCCGATAAAGACCGGTATAAGGATAATGGCAGCACCTGCCAGCACCATCCATGCCGCCCGTTCCTGGTACTTCCACCACTTGGGACGGAAGTCAATAAGAATAATACGGAAGCCGTTCAAGGCATGGTAAACGACGGCGCCGACCAGCAAGAACTCGCCAATCGTGAAGAGCGGCGTCTGGTAGGTGGCAATCGCTTCGACATACAATTCCGGGTATAGCAGCGCCCAGGATGTATCAATAATATGCAGGGTGATAAACAGTACGACGCCCAGCCCACTCAGACGGTGGAGTACCCAACTCCACTGGCCGATGGCGCCGCGATACCGAAGGGTTTCGCTAACTGTAAGTACGAGGGAAGTCAAAGCACAATCCTCCTATACAATGACCAGGTGGCTGCAAAAAAAGCGCACAAAAAACAGGCATAGATTGACGCGGATTATAACACCCGGCTAATCTTACGCAAATCTATCATAGATATAGGTGATGGATGTCATGTGCATTATGAACTTTTGTCTCAGAGCATTGGGAGCAAAAAAATCAAAAACGCTGGGGAGATTGGGTAGTATGTGGTTCAAAACAGGACAGGTCTGACGGGCAAAACTGTAGTTTTAGGGGATGACTGACTGCACCCCCTGGTTGAACGGATCTGGTTGATCGGTTATATGGAAAATGCGCTGCTTCACGCGCCTTCGTATGCCTGACGCAGCCACGCAAGGAGTTCATCATCAATCTCACCAATATCGGTCACTTTGACCAGATGCGAAACCATACCGTTGAAGCCGCCTTCTGTCAGGCGCTCGGTTGGCGTAACACCTTTGAGCTTGATCCCTACATCCATGCGTGTTTTGGTTGCGGGCTTCAGGCAGGCGAACTGTTTACTCCGGCGAAGGCTAACATACGCCATCATCGGCACCACCTGGATGTCGTCGCCAAACGCCATAATCTCCTGCAACAGCCGTTCATAGATCGGACGCATTGCCACTTTCGCGCCGGTGTACTGCTTCTCGATCAAAGAGTCGCGATCACCTTGCAAGGCGGCAGCACTCTGCTTCAACGAATGCGCGATCATGTTGGCGTAGCCATGCGTGATGCCATGCGTTTCTTTGAGAAACTTGATGATTTCACCGTGCTTCTTAATACCGGATGATCGCGCAACAGCGACCCATTCGTCAAGTGATTTGCCGGTCTTGTCTTTCAGGTTCTCCGCCATCTTCTCAAATTCAGCGTTGGAATCCCGCGCCATGATTGTATTCTCTCCTCTCTCAATCAACCTCAAAACAATTGTTCTACCATAACATAGAACAAATGATTGAGTCAACCAGGATGCAAATCAAGCAGGGCAATCACAACAAGGCGAAAAACAGACAAGGGGCCTAAGCCCCTTGCGTCAATACAGATTAATCTTGCCAGCGCGTTATACTCGTTGTTCGTTGGCCTCGTCAAGCTGGCAAACCTGCGCTTTAATCGTATACCCACGCCCGTGCCGCGACTGAATCAATGTAGGATGGTCCGGGTCGCTTTCCAGCTTGAGCCGCAGGTTGCGGATATGGTTACGTACCAGGGCGGAATCGCCGGACCCATTCGGATACTGCCAGACATCGGCTAAGAGGCGTTCGGTTGAATGCAGTTGATGCGGCGCATTGCACAAAAATGCCAGCAGTTCATACTCGACTCGCGTGAGCATCACCGGGCGATCATTCACTATGACCGTTAAGTTACCCGGATTGAGTTCGAGTACCGGCAGTACCACATCCTGGTCGTTGAAAGCCGCCCGGCGCAGGTGGGCCCGCAGGCGCGCCGCCAGTTCCTTCGCCATGAATGGCCTGCGTAAATAGTCGTCGCCGCCCGCATTCAAGGCATCGGCTGCTGTATGGATGGTGTCCGGGCTGGTAGTGAAGATGACCGGTATGTGGTTGATTTGAGTATTTTGTCGGATTTTACGGCACAACGATAATCCATCCACCCCATTCAAAGAGAGGTTTATCAGGCAGGCATCGGGCCGGTTGTTCACCAGAATTGACCAGGCATCTCTGGCATTATTGGTATGCCGCGTCGCATATCCTTCTCGCAGGAGCAGTGCATTCAGCATCTCCGACTCAGGGAAATCATGATCTACTACGAGGATTGTGGGCATCTCTGGTTCCTTGGCCGTTTCTTAAACCGTATATAAAACCAGTATAACCCACCCCTGTAGACTTTATACTTGTAAGATGTGAATGTTTTATGAAATCGCTGCGTCGAAAAATGCCGGGGAATTGCCAGTAGGGGCAGGATACGCCCTGCCCCTGAGTGTTCAAAGTCGCACTAATCCTGCTGGAACTGATCCAGCAACTGTACATCTTTTTTCAGGCTGCGGTAGCGGATCACCATGCTGCCGATGAAGGCAGCCAGGATGCTGAAAATCACCACTAAACCCAGCACTAAATACGCGCCGGTATCCGGCGTTACGGTTTCTGTCATGTCAGGCACTCCTGTCTGATTGAATACACCTTACTGATTCATGATTCGGGACTTCAGGGCGTGAACACGCTCGGCAAAATTCTCCTGCCGGATGCGATACCACATGAGCGTGATTGGGACGAGCAGCGCCCAGAACGGCATGTTCGACATCAGCGCCGCTGTCACGCCGGAAGTAGCGGCGACTTCAAACGCGCCTTCGGCTACGTCATTCTGCACGCTGGGGCCGATAACCACCGGGTGAATCGTGTCGGGTCGGATGCGGGTGATAAGCAGCGTAATCAGGACGGTGACGAACGCCAGAATCCCGTATACAGCGGCAAAGCGGCGGCGCTGTTCCGGGTTTTCGATACTCTGGCGCAGCATCAGGTAGGCAGCGTAGGTCAGCACCATAATCGCTTCAGAAGTCAGGCGCGGGTCCCACGTCCACCAGGTATTCCAGATTGGACGCGCCCAGACCATCCCGGTAACCAGATTGATGAGCGCCAGCGCAACACCGACTTCCACCCCGGCCAGCGCAAGCGTATCCCATTTGACCGCACGGGTGCGCAGGTACTGGATGCCACCGATCACCGTACCGCCAAAGGCGACAAATGCCCCCAGGAAGGCCGGCATGTGAATATAGAACACGCGCTGCACATCGCCCTGGTCAACATCCGTGCCAGCATACCCCAGGGCCATGTAAAGGCCGAATACGACCCCGATGACGGTTACAACCGTCAGAATAGTCAGCACCATAGGACGGGCTGCCGGTTTTGCCTGCACGTCGTCCCGTGCCATCCCTGTTGTATCTTGAACAGCAGTCATAGACCATCATCTCCTTATTAATATGGATCCCAATAATGTGTACTGTATCCGGCAGACCATTTGTACATAGAACTGGCGAATTCTAATAGGTTTAGCCCGAAGAATCTACCCGTAACCACCCCTGGCTTATCGAGCAGCAAGGAACATAACCGCCTTTGCATGACTGTGATTTACCTCGCCTTTTTTCACGCCGACGCTTGAATTTTCAAACTGTCTCCAATTTTTCCTAAACGATTTTTTTAGGGTGATTTCTAGTTTAGCCGTACCTGACGGTAGTTCCCGACATTGACCGCGAAAATCTTAACATATCCTGGTAGATTTGCCACGTTTTACTCATATTTTGGCGGAGGCTGCTGACACACTACTACCGGGTAGCGCAAAAGATCACCCTGAAGCAGGGGGTTCGCCCTGGATTTAACCTTTAGGTACAGGCAAGGCATTATTAATAACCTTCATGTATTCGCTTCGGGAATTATTGCCTGTCAGGCGTAATCCAGCCCGCCTGTGATGAATGGAGATTATGACGTGAAAGTATCTTTGGTTATCCCAGCTTATAATGAATCTGAAGGGGTCGCGCAGACCGCTGCGGCCTTGTACCCGGTGCTGGATTATTTACGCACGAAATACGAAGTGGAAGTTGTTTTCGTGAATGATGGTAGCAAAGACAACACAGAAGCCCTTCTCAAAGCGGAATTTGCTGATGTGCCGGAAGTCCGCATCGTTTCGCACGAGGTCAATCGGGGGTTGGGCGCGGCGATTCGTACCGGATTCCACAATGCAACTGGCGATTTGATCGTGACGACTGATTTTGACGGTACGTATCCCCTGACCACCGTCCCGCAGATACTGAGCCGGATGACAGTGGACAAGACCGACATCGTGACGGCGTCACCCTACCATCCCCAGGGTCATGTCGAGGGCGTGCCACGCTACCGCCTGCTCTTCAGCTTCGGAGCCTCGCTGCTCTATCGCCTGCTCGTCACCTGGCATATTCATACCTGGACAGCGCTCTTCCGAGTTTATAAGCGCGAAGTGATTGAAAGTATAACATTTGAGAGTGACGATTTCCTGGCAGGGACGGAACTCCTGGTGAAGGCCCTGCGCGCCGGGTACACTGTCTCCGAATTCCCGACGACGTTGTATGTGCGTACCTTCGGGCAGTCGAGCATCAAGATCGCCAAAGTAACCATGTTGCACCTCAAGTTCCAGTGGCGGCTGCTGCTGGCGACGCTCAAAAGGGAGGACTTGAATGCCCGCCCCCCTCAGCCAAGTGAGTTAGTTAATGAGCAGAACTGAGGTTGCCGCTGGTCTTAGCATCATCCCGGTTCATACTTCCTGTTTGAGGTACGCGTCACGTGAGTATAGTTATTGGGTATCGCCACAATGATCCTGGGGATGCCGATTATTTGCCGGGTGGCATACCGTTTCGCGATTGATGCGACACTTCTTTTTGTATAGAAGTTTCACAATGAATAGTATAATCTCATTTGAACAGTGGGCTTAAGCCTCTAGCCCTGCCAGCCGACTGTGTCCGTCCTACTTGCATGTAAGGGAAACAGCATGACCCAGAACACCAATTCACACACAATCGCCGTCGTTGGTGGCGGTATCATGGGCGTTGCACTGGCGCACAAATTGTCGCAGAACGGTTTCGGTGTGACGGTCTATGAGCGTGGCAGCAACCTCGGCGGTCTGGCCGGGTACATTGACTATGATGGCATCCGTATGGATCGTTTCTATCACACCATCCTCAGCAGCGACATGTCCATGCAAAACCTGATGGAAGCCGGAGGCGTGACGGATAAGCGGCATTTCGTGGCGACAAAACAAGGCTTTTACGATAAAGGCAAACTGTATCCGTTTAATACCCCGCTCGACTTCCTGCTCTTCCCACCGCTGAATATTTTCCAGAGATTCCGGCTGGGTTTACAGGTCATCTATGCGCAATTTGAGAGCGACTGGCACAAAATGGATGTGGTACCGGTGGCGGATTGGTTAATTAAGGTCAGCGGGCGTGGCGTGTATAACAAAGTATGGAAACCGCTGCTGCGGGCGAAATTTGACACGATGGCGACGGATGTTCCGGCCACCTATATCTGGTCACGACTGCGGCGGATGATGGGGACACGAGAAGGCGTGCAGTCCACCGAAATGATGTGCTACCTCGAAAACGGGTACTACACGCTGATCGAGGCACTGGCGCAGCAGTGCAGTGAACGCGGCGTCATATTTCACCTCAACACGACAGTGCAGGAAGTAGTGATTGAAGACCGGCGTGCGGTTGGCATCCAGACGACTGAGGGATTAACCCGGTACGATGCGGTTATCAGCACCCTGCCGTCACCGGTGTTGTCGCCGCTTATCCCTTCCGCGCCGGATACTTTCCGCACTCTGCTGTCAAACCAGCAGTACCTGGGCGTGCTGTGTCCGATGCTGCTTCTCAAAAAATCATTGATGCCCTTTTATGTTCTGAATATCACTGACGAGACTATCCCCTTCACGGCGATAGTTGAAACCACGAATCTCATAGACCCGCAGTACACCAACGGCCATCATATCGTGTATCTGCCCAAATATCTTGCGCCGGATAACGAGATGGCACAGTGGCCGGATGACCGGGTGCGTGAGGAGTGGATGAAGCACTTCCGTCGCATGTTCCCGGATTTTGACGAAAGCCTGATTACTGAGTTCTGGGTACACCGTGCCAAGTACGTTGAACCCATCCGCCCCGTGAATACGCTGGATGAGATTCCGCCCATGCAAACCCCGGTTGAGCGGCTGTACATGGGCAATACCGTGATGATTTACCCGGAATTGGGGAATGGTGAAGCCGTTACGCGCTACGCTGCGAAGATTGCCGATCGGGTTATTGCCGATGCGCCAACCTGGTCACGACAGGCCGCGACAGTACCCGGATAGCCCGGTATTATGTCTCTTTTAAGATGGGGTGACTACCCCAAAAACAGCAGGTGTGATTAATGGTATATCGTGTATTATAGTAAGTATCTATCCGATCATTTGTCATCCCTGCTCCCGGCGCTCGTTCCCCTGGTTTTTTCACGAAATAGGAGCGAGAGCTGCGGCTCAGAAGCGGGGAAGGGGTATTTTGGGATAGGCCTCAATCATCAAAAGAGTATTGAGAATAGGGAATCATGAGCATGAGTGACAATAAATTAGTTGCCAGTCTGTCACTGGATCTGGATGATAAATGGTGTTATATGAAGATTCATGGGGACGCCGGGTGGGAGACATTCCCGTCGTATCTGGATGTGGTTGTGCCGCGCACCCTGAAATTTTTCGATGAACATGATCTGAAAATTACCTACATGATCGTCGGCCAGGATGCGGCGTTGGAGCATAACCGCCCCATCTTGCGCTCAATCGTAGATGCCGGACACGAAATCGGCAACCACTCCTTCCACCACGAAAGCTGGCTGCATCTTCAGACTAATGCTGAAATCGAGGCCGACCTGGTTCAAGCGGAAGAAACGATTGAGCAGGCGGTCGGCGTTCGCCCCAAAGGGTTTCGTGGACCCGGATTCAGCATCTCCTATGAGATTGCGACGGTTCTGGCGAAGAGGGGCTATGTCTTTGACGGCTCAATTTTCCCCACCTTCATCGGCCCGTTTGCCCGCGCCTATTATTTCATGACCACTAAACTTACACCGGAAGAAAAAGACAAGCGCAAGGAGCTTTTCGGCACATTCAAGGATGGTTTCCGGGCGAACACCGCTTATCCCTGGGTGAAAGATGGTCACAGTCTCATGATTATCCCGGTGACAACCTTCCCGATCATCAAAATCCCGATTCACATCAGTTACATTCTCTATCTGAGCATGATTCACCCATCACTGGGGCTGTTGTACTTTCACATCGCAGTAAAACTTTGCCGGAAGCTGCGTGTTCGGATATCGCTGCTGCTGCACCCGCTGGATTTCCTGGGGGGCGACGACGACCAGAAAGAGTTGATGTTCTTCCCTGCGATGAAAATGAAAAGCGAAAAGAAGATTAAGATCGTGGGTAAGGCTCTGGAGATTCTAAAGCGCTATTACAATGTGATGCCAATGGGTGAACATGCCAAGTCTATGCTGGAGTCCAGCACATGGCCTGTTTACGGTGTGCGCTGATGAGACCAGGCATATCCACCATTGAACATCTGCAAACGGTTAATGTTTGTTGCACTTTGCGCCATTGTGAGGCGTGCCTATGAGTGCCGAGCCTGAATCTTTCGACACAAATTGCCCGCTTTGCAAGAGTCCATCACGGCAGGTTTTTCAAAAACATGGCTATTGGATATATGACTGCGATCGCTGCCAGCATCGTTTTGTACCCATTGCAGCTACTTCCCAACACGTCGCGCAAGTATATGATGATAACTACTTTAACTCGACGGGTGCGGGATACCCCGATTATCTTGGCGAATCCGATATGTTGATCGCGCATGGTCGGCGTTACGGCAAGCTGCTCACCCGCTACATGCAGCCGGGTACGGTATTGGATATTGGCGCTGCCGCCGGTTTTATCCTCAAGGGGTTGACAGAGAGTGGTTGGGAAGGAGCGGGCGTTGAGCCGAACGCAAATATGGCACACCATGCCCGAAATGTGTTGGGGTTGGATGTTACCGCAGGGGCGCTCGAAGATTTCCAGACCACACAAACGTATGATCTCGTGACGATGATCCAGGTTGCCGCCCACTTCTACGATGTGCCGCGTGCCTTTGCAAAAGCCGCCGCAATGACAAAACCGGGTGGCTACTGGTTAGTTGAAACGTGGAATCGGGATAGTATTGTGGCGCGTGGACTGGGACAGAACTGGCATGAATACAGTCCGCCTAGTGTGCTCCACTGGTGGACACCGGCAGTGCTGCGGGATACCGTGCGGGAGTACGGGTTTGAAGCCATCGCTCAAGGTCGCCCGGAAAAGTGGTTGAATGGTGCCCATGCAAAATCCCTTATGCAGTTCAAACTGGAGAAATCACCGCTGCGGGTGCTGCTCGGCATGATCCCTGATAAACTCCCTATTCCATACCCAACTTTTGATTTGTTCTGGGCGTTATATAGAAAGGTCTAAGGGCCTTGAAGAGACAATACACAGGTATTCTCATCCGCCTTTTCTTGAGCGTGGCACTGTTGGTGTTGTTGTTTGCGATTATTGATCGTGACGCGCTGTTCAAGGCGCTTGCAGCGGTCAACCCGGTTATCTATGGGGTTGGGCTGCTATCCTTCCTCGGCGCGGTGAGCTTCTGGACTTTGCGCTGGCACCTCTTCATCCGGGCTTCTGGTGAACAGGTATCCTACCTTCGGGCGTACGCTACAATGCTGACCGGGTTCTTCTACTCGATGTTCCTGCCAACATTTGTGGGTAACGATGTCGGACGGATGGTCGAACTGGGGCGCGATAGCAACAATAAGAAAACCAATGTCGTCTCGACTGTGCTGCTGGACCGGCTTGTCGGCTTAATTTCGCTGGCATTAATGGCGCTGCTGGCGTTGGTGATTGGCTCGGATTTTAACAGTGACAGCATCACCGTAACGGTGGTGGGTGTGCTGGCGGCGCTGGTGGCCGGGTGGCTGATCTTCTTCAACCGCCGCTTCATGGAGTGGGTCTTTGGCATCCTCTTCCGGCTGCCTGTTATCAACCGTCTGGAAAGCACAGTCCGCGAAGTCTATGAGGCGCTGTACCTGCTGCACAACCAGCCACGTCTGCTCCTGATAACGGGAACGATTTCGCTGCTGAACGCCGTTACTGAAACGCTGGCGGTGGTATTTGTGGCGAAGGCGTTGGGGGTTGATGTCAACCCGATCTACTTCTTCCTGATTATGCCGGTTGTCTGGATTGTGATGCTGATTCCGATTTCAATCAGCGGGCTGGGGCTGCGAGAAGGCGCCTTTGTCTTTTTCCTGGGGCAGTTGGGGGTCAGCAGTGGGGATGCCGTCGCCATATCCCTGTTGTTCTATTCGTACAGTGTTGTCGTGGGTGTGCTGGGCGGCTTGCTGCTGGTTCTTAATTCCTTGAAGGCATATTCTCGACGCACAGTAATTGCTACAGAGGTGAAGGGAGATAGTTTATGAGTCAGAGTTTTCAAGTTAATTGGCACAAAACACGCTATTTTGAACTCGCTCTTTTTCTGTTTGCTCTGACTTTTCGTCTTTTTTTCCTTCTGAATTCGGGAACTGAAAACTATTATTATGACGCACTTTGGGACGCAAGGGTTTATTTGGATTTAGGAAGAAACTTGGCAAGTGGGAATGGTTACAGCGTCAGCCCTGAACTTTTCGAAATCAGTTCTGCTGTCTTTAATGCCAATCCCGGCCCAACTTCCATTGAGCCGCCACTCTACCCGCTGATTATCGCCACATCAATCACGCTGTTTGGCGATACCTATTTCCCCCTGCGGGTGATCCAGGCGGTTGCAGGTGCGTTAACCGCGATAGTAATTTTCCGCCTTGGAAAACGGAGCGTTAGTCCAGAAGTCGGCATTGTCGCGGCGGCACTGTTCAGCCTTCATCCACCATTGATTGTCTATTCTCGTGCGTTGTCAAGCGAAGTGTTTGTGATCCTGTTTGTCTCACTGGCTGTGTTAAACACACTACGTTTTATAGACCATTTAACGGTTAAGAACGCTATACTGGCAGCCCTGCCCTGGACATTGGCATTCCTCACTCGTCCTGAAAATGCGCTTTATGCAGTCGTAACCGCTGTATATGCCCTGATTGTACTATGGCGGGATGACCGGAAGAAAATTCTTCAGAGCATCGTATATGCGATCCCTGGTGTAATTACCTTCGTTTTATTGTGGGGAGTCTGGGTGTTGCACAACTGGAATCTGCACGAGGCGTTTATACCCGCAACGACACTCTCCGGGGCGAATATGTGGGAGTACAACTACTTTCGTTACTACCAGGCCAATGATCCAGATCGTTATCCCGAAGATATGCTGCCCGAGTTTATTGACGTTCCAGATTGGGATAACCTGAGCGAGATAGAACGGGATGAGGCATTGGGCGCACTGGGTATGAATTTCATCCGGGAATACCCTGCCGAATTTGTCAAGTTTGGGTTCAGCCGTATCCTGATGTCGTATCCAATGATTCCCCGTACATCAGAGTGGGAAGCCTCAGATGAAGTGTTTGTGGGTCTTGATGAGGTGCCAATCGGGGAGGTGGTGGTCAGTGATTCCCCGGTATACAGCACAACATTTGGTCGGGTTTCCTTATGGGGTTTCCGGGTAGTGTTCATTTCGGCCATCCTAGGAACGATTGTGGCACTAAGAAAACGCCACCCCGAGGCGATCCTTTTTGCCGCCATTGTGGGCATGAATATTGCCAGCGCCTTTTTGATCCGGGGGCAGGAACGCGCCCGCCTTCAGATTGAGCCATTTATCTTACTGCTCGCTGCGATTTTTATTGTGGTCGCGCTTAATTGGATCCTATCGCGTTTTGGGCAGTCGCGTTCCCGATCTCAATGAAGGATAATGGCAACGCATCACGCTAAATCACTCCTGCCAACCAGCGGCGTACAAGTGTCTCGGTGGTGGCGAAAACCATCTCCGGCAGATGGTCCTTGTCGAACCACGCCGCCGCATCGACATCATCATCCGGGTGTAGTTCGCCACTCGCTGGGTCAGCGGCATAAGCGATGATAATGTCCGCTGTGCCGCCGTCATGCGCATTGCGGGAGAAAACGTCCAGCAGCCGGAGACGGCTGATAGAGAGGCCGGTCTCCTCCAATACTTCACGGCGGGTGGCCTCCTCCGGGCTTTCTCCGGCGTCCACAAACCCGGCGGGGAACGCCCAGCGCCCTTTGCCAGGGTCAACGCCACGCTTCACCAGCAATACACGGTCATCCATTTTGAGGAAGGCTACTGTCGCGACTTTTGGGTCGAAGAACACGACGTGCCCGCAGACAGTACATACCGGGCGAACTTTGCCGAATCGTTCCTGTAGTTCCAGGGGCGCACCACACGCCGGGCAAAAATGGGCAACGCGCCCGTTCATGAGCGCCGCCGGATGAAAGTCGTCACGACGGAAATAACCAGCAGCCCCAAGCCTAGCACGACGATGACGAGTCCCACAGAAATCGCTGCCGGGGTTAGGGCGGGCTGCTCATTGACCAGAACATCCGGCGGATTAGCGCCATCTTCCCCTGTTGGAGATGTCTGACCTTCCATCGCAAAATCATCAGTCATAGCTGCCGGGGTTAGGCTGGCCGTTGGCTGTGCCGTCAGTGTCGGCGGCGGGGTCGCACTGGCCGTCTCTGTGTTAGCGGCGGCGACGCTTTCCTGGGGCGGCATAGTAGGTGCAGGCATTTGCTGGAGATTGGCGGCCTCTGCCTCTCCCACGCTTACCGCCGGTGTTGCTGTCTGCGGGATGTTGGTTACGCTTATAGCTGGTGACTGCGCCAGCGCTCCTGCGGCAGCATCCCCCGCATCGCTGGCTTTCACGCTCGGCACGGCCAGGGACGATGGTGCCGGTGGCACAATTTCAACAGGAGCAGAGGTGGTTAGCGCTGTTACGGGGGATGGTGACGGCGTCCCCTCTACGGCTTGTGTTGGCAGAGGCGCGGCGAACAGCGCCTGTTCCTGCGCTTCGGTGGACGGCACGTTCGTATCCGCCATGCTGCGCTGTACAATTGTCTCCTCAAACGGAGTCAGGGAAAGCGCGATTCCTCCGCCGGGTATGGCTCCGTCTGTCGGTTGAATGGCTACCGGGGCAGGCCCAGACTGCGACGGCAGGGCGAGATTTCCACCTTGCAAGACCAGGAACGCCCCGATCATGATGAGGAACACCGCTGCTGCTGCTGACACCGCGCTGAAGGCTGGGCTGGTCGCAAGGTACAGAAGCCCGCGACGTGGGGTAGTTCCCCGCCCAATCATAGCCGAAGTCAAGGTGAAATTACGGGGGGCGCGGCGGGATGGGAGTTGATTGAGAAGGGCTACCGTTTCGGCCAGTGCCGCCAGTTCCGCTTTCAGCGCCGGTTCGGTATTCAGCCGTTGTTCCAGCGCCGAGCGTTCGGCAGCGGCCAACCCGCCGTCCAGATAGGCGGATAGCAGCTCGTAATCTCGATCACTCAAATTCCATTCAACAGTCATGATAATTCGCTCGTTAGCTTGCCAGCCCCTTTGGTAGATGTTTCACATAAAATTCGCCAGAGAATAAACCCTGCGTCGCACAAGGCGCTTTGTCCCTACATCTCTGGTGTTACTCGTAGGGACAAGGCCTGCCCTGTCCGGCTTAGAACACCTGCCGGATAATCGATTCTAAACCTTACTCACTATCCAGACGATAAACCGACGGCAAAAGTTCCCTGAATGCCTGCAAACACTGGCGGACACTGGCCCGCGCCCGGCTCAATCGCGATTTCACCGTCCCCAGGTTCGACCCGGTACTGTCGGCGATGTCCTGGTAGCTGAAACCTTCAACGTCACTCATGACCAGGATAATTCTCTGGTCGTCGCCCAGCGCCCGGATACAGTCTTCCAGCGCCTGGTTGAGTTCATGCTGTTGGGCGATTTGTTCTGGCGTGTCGGCCTGGTCGGGAAGGGGTGCGCCATCGTCGTTTTCTGCGCCGGGCAGGTCTTCCAGCGAGGTAACCGGACGGCGTTTACGGCGGCGCAGTTCATCGTAACAGGTGTTGGTGACGATCCGCAGCAGCCAGGCACGGAAACTACCGCCCCGGTAGGTCGAAAGGCGGCGGTAGGCGGTGATGAAAGTGTCCTGCGCAGCGTCGTCGGCGCTGGCCGCGTCCCCCATAATGCGGTAGGCAGCCGAATACACCCGATCCTGGTAAGCCAGCACCAGCTCGTTGAACGCATCCAGGCTGCCTTTCCGGGCGCGTTGGATGAGAAGTTGTTCGTTTTCGGGTTCGCCTGCCATTGACAACCGCACCAAAAAAATTTATGATAATGAACGCTTAAAGATATTATCTGGATAAAAACCAGATATTAGCAAGCCGGTGTGGCGAAATGGCATACGCAATTGACTCAAAATCAATCGTCCTCACGGGCATGTGGGTTCGACTCCCACCACCGGCACACAACCAGGTCAACTAACGACCTGGTTTTTGTTTTTAAACAACACCACACGGTAAATTTTCCCCGTGTCGCCCCCATTATACCAGTAGACCAGACGGAAGCGCACAGACAGGTTATTCTGCTCAATTGGTCAACTTCTTATAGCTGTTTTTCGGTCAAAGCACGCTGTGGAAAAACAAAACGATCCAGCGACCGGGTGCCACGTGTTAGAGCCGTGAGGTTCGCTCGCTCGAAATCGGCGTGGAGGTCGCGCACCAGGTGAATTTGCATGAGCGATGGCTCAAGCATATACATCACGAGCGTTAGCGCATGTTCGCCCAGTGCGAGGACCAGCCACTGCTCGCCACCCATGTTTTTGCGGGCAACCCCAACCGGCGGGCGTTTTTTACTCTCCCACAATTGGCGCAGCACATGGCTGATTTTTGTCATATCCGGTTGCTGTTTGCCTCCCATCACCAGGGGAGTCGGCATGTTGTGTTGGAAAACGAGGTAAAACAATAGTCGCGCCTCAAAATGGTCGCGCAGGAAAGACGTATGGCCGGGGGCCGCCGCCTGCTTCCAGGCCTCATTCTGGGGATTGCGTTCCAGCAGCCGCTCAACGATGGTGCGCTGTTCGCTGTAGCGAGCATAAATCGCGTTGAACTGGGCGCGGTTTAGTTTGCCGTTAGAAAACTCAGTAGCGATCCGTTCCATCTTCTGACGAATCCCTTCGAGTACCGCCTGGGGGTTATCCGCCGGGCTGCTGGCTGCTGCCGGTGCTGTGTCTGGTTTTACCTGGGGTATCTCCACCGAATCTTCCGTTGTGCGCGGGCGCGGGGGACGCACCGGGGAGCGCAGTTGGTCGGGCGATGGGGTTTCAGACTGGTTGGATTTTTTGTCCTTATCGTCCACAACCAAGACTCGCTAAACTCCTGCTGTACCGAACGGGATATAAGACTATCCTATCACACATTGGCAATCGGGAAAAACGCGGAATTCGGGCCGCCGACCCTGGTTTCCAGAGCAGCATTTTACCGGAGGCGCGGGGCAATAATGCCCGTTCCCAAGAACCTGATCCCCGGTTCTTTAGCCTTACGCAAGGCCAGCCTCCCTACTATTAAGACATATTAACGTTTCCGTCTGCCGGCTCAACGGAATTATTCAGGTTTGCTATCGGGCAACTTGACATGCTGTGGCATGTTCTGACAGTCGCATTGCCAGTAACGATCATTCTGGATGTGCTTTGGCGCGTACACTATGACAACTGCGCGACCAACCAAACGCCTGTTGGCAATACCGGCAGACAAGCATTGAGTTTTGTCTCGTGAGGAGCTTATGGCACCCGCCGTCAGTATCATTGTTTTGCATTATAATGGCCTGGAAGATACGCTGGCTTGTTTGCGCTCATTAGAGCATCTCACCTATCCGAACTACAACATCGTCATTGTGGACAACGCTTCGGTGGATGCGGCGGCGGCGGCGATTCGTGGTGCCCATCCTAACTGGCCGCTGATCGAAACCGGGGCGAATCTCGGCTTCACCGGTGGCAACAATGTCGGCATTGAGTATGCTCTCGAACACGGCGCCGATTACGTGCTGCTGCTGAATAACGATACGATTGTCGCCCCGGATTTCCTGGATGTGATGATTGAAGTCATGGAAAATGACCCCACCATCGGCGTCAGCGGGCCAATGATCTACTATCACGAAGCGCCCGATACCATCTGGTCAGCAGGCGGCGCGATTGACTGGACGCACGGCACGACCACCATGATCGGACTGAATCAGGATGATAAATCGCAGTACGGTCTGAGTCCGCGTCCGGTGGATTTTGTGACAGGCTGTGCGCTGCTGGCGTCTAGAAAAGTGTGGCAGGAAGCCGGGCTGCTGGATGATAAGTTCTTCATGTACTACGAGGAAACCGAATGGTGTGTCCGCGCTCACCGGGCCGGGTATAAGGTTGTGCATATTCCGACTGCGATGATCTGGCACAAGATTTCTATTGAAGACCGCGCCACCTCGCCGCGCACCTACTACTATATGACGCGCAACCGGTTGTTGTTTCTGAACCGCACCCAGGCGGGGCTAAAGACCTGGGCCTTTATCGTGGCCGAATACCTGCGGACGTTCCTAAGCTGGTCATTGCGCCCCAAGTGGCAGAACCGGCGACATCTGCGCGGTGTGATGTGGCAGGCGATCCGTGATTTCTATCGAGGGCGTTTCGGGCAGGTCACAGTGTCCTAGCATCTGTTTCCGAATTCAGAGACATATACCGCAGCAGATACTACTTACGATGGTGGCCCGAAGGGATTGCGGGTTAGTGTTTCCCCTGGTCAGCCGGGCTTGCTTCGCCACTATCCTCCCTCTGTCTCCCCAATATCAGGCTATATTCATATCTCAAACCCTGTTACAATGCGGCCATATCTACCAGTGACCTGTGAGTACATACATGCGAACACGACGATGGTTAGCCGCCGGGTTGGGCATTCTTATCAGCGTGATATTTTTACGGATCGCCTTCCTCAACCTGGAGTTCGCCGCTGTTTGGGAAGAAATCCAGAAAGCGCAGACTGGCTGGCTGCTGGTGGGCGCGGTGGTCTACTTTGGCGCGGTCAGCCTCATCTCGTGGCGCTGGCAGTTTCTGCTGCGTGCCATGCGATTTGTCCCTCTCACCCGCCTGATCCCCCTGGTCGCCATTGGCTACATGGGCAACAATGTCTATCCCTTCCGCACCGGCGAGATTCTGCGGATCGCGCTGCTGCGGCGCAATCATCAGGTGCCACTGGCGCAGGCTACTACCACCGTAATTGTCGAGCGCGTCTTTGACGGGTTGGTGATGCTCACTTTCATCATTGTGTCGCTGCAATTCATCCCAATCGAGTCCCAGCAGGTTCACCTGGTAGCGACCTTCGCCACCCCGATTTTCCTGACGGCGCTGATCGTCTTCTTCGCGCTGGCTGCTCGTCCGAATATGTTGCGCCGGCTGCGCGAGACCGTCAGCCGCTTTTTGCCGGAAAAACTACGGAAACCCTTTTCGAGCCTGGTCGAAGGTGTCCTCAGCGGCCTGGAAGGGTTGCGCAGCCCGGTAGACCTGGCCGGGGCGGTGGTCGCATCATTCCTCTCCTGGGGGGTGGAAGCCAGCGTGTACTGGCTGGTCTCGTTCGCCTTCGATCTGCAAGTTGGCTACCCGGTCATGCTGTTGGTGGTGGGCGTGGTCAACCTGGCCGGACTGCTGCCGGCTTCACCAGGGCAGATCGGCGTATTTGAGTTTTTCGTCGGCGTCGTGCTGGCGGCGGTGGGCATCCAGGATGAACGGGCGCGGGCCTTCGCGCTGGTCGTGCATGTCGTAATCTGGCTGCCGGTCACGGTGGCGGGTTTCACCTTCCTCATCCGCCAGGGACTCGGCTGGTCGGCCATCACGGGGGCGGAATCCCTCGAACGCCAGACCGCGCCGCAGGCGTAGAGCCTTATTGTAGACAGGGTATCGCACAGGGGATTCGTCCCCTTTTTGATTCCTTTTCCAGAAACCTTCTTTTGTAGCCTGAGATTAGGCGTTAGAATGTGCGGTAGCAGATAATCTGTTTCCACTGCGAGGGGCGATTACGAAGATGGCAAAGCAACCACATAAATCGAATGATCCGCTGATTGGGAAACAACTCGGCGATTACCGACTCATCCGCGGTATTTCCTCCGATGGCCTGGCAAGGGTGTATGAAGGCCATGATGTTCAACTGGACAGACTCGCGGCCCTAAAAGTGCTTATACCGGATAGCGATATAAGTGACGATTCTATACTACCTCGTTTTCAGCGTGAGGCGCGAGCAATCGCCCGGCTTCATCATCCCAATATTGTGGGGGTGTATCAGTTTGGCGAGTCCGAAGGTCTGTATTACATTGCGATGGAACTTATCAAAGGTATTGATCTGGCAGAAGAACTCCGCCCTTTGAGACGCACTCAGAAAAAAATGGCGGTAGAGCGTGTCCTGTGGATTATGGATCAGACAGCTGCCGCCCTGGACTATGCACACTCACAGGGAATCATTCACCGGGATATAAAACCCTCGAATATCTTACTGGAAGAAAATCGCGCTATACTGACCAACTTTGGCTTGGCACTGTTCCAATCACACCAAACCACTATGGGAACGGCATTCGGTACACCCCGTTATATTTCGCCTGAACAGGCCATTGATTCCAGTAGAGCCGTGCCGCAAAGTGATATTTATTCGCTAGCCGTGGCGCTGTATGAAATACTGGTTGGTGAAGCGCTATTTTCAGGTGACTCGCCCATGGAAATTGCACTAAGCCACATCAGCGAGCCACCGCCATCACCGCGATCACGGAACAAAGATATTCCCGCAGCAGTAGACGCGGCACTGCTTAAGGCACTGGAAAAACAACCGGAGAAACGCTTTAACACAACGACGGAATTCATTCAGGCCATACGGGCGGGCTATGGGTTAGCCAGCGCCACCATGCCGGAAACTTCGCAGCCTGTTGTCTCTCCATCACCGCTGCCCAACGTAAGCAAATCCCACTCATCAGTGACTCCGCCTGTTGGCAAGGTTGCGCCGCCGGTGCCGAAGCCCGCAGCGCCCGGTATGAACGTGTTCGTGAGCTATAGTTCCAAGAACCAGGATGAGCGCACCAACCTGGTTGAACAGCTTGGCAAACTGAATACAACCGTCAAAGATGTGTGGTACGACGACGGCCTCAAGCAGCATGGGGGGCAGGAATGGTGGGATAAGATTCTGGAGCAGGTTCGCAGCCGTGACCTGTTCGTGTTCGTCCTCACCCCGGAGTCACTGCTGTCGTTCGCCTGCTACCTGGAATACACCTATGCCCATGCGCTCAACAGGTGGATTCTGCCGGTCAAGTCGCAGCCCTTCGAGATTCCGCTGCTGCCCCCGGCGCTTAAAGGCACACAGATCGTGGATTTCACCGGGGATGACCGCGTGGCACAGCTCAAAGGCTCGGTTGAGGATATTGTAGGGCAGCGCCCCAAAATGCCGCCGCTGGAACTGCCCGCCGCGCCACCGATCCCGTATGATGATTTTGCTCCGGCGGCACGCCCCCTGCTGAACACCACCGAGCAGATTCCCACGCATGACCAGCACGCCCTATACAGTATGCTGGAATCCTTACTGCAAGAGAATCGTACCCGCGAGGGTGCCGTGATTCTGCTCAACATCCTGCAAAGCCGGGGCGATACTGTTCACCAGGTAGGCCGTAAAGTGGAAAAGCTGCTGGAGAGTATCAACAAGCCTGGCCTCATGAACCGCTTCTTTGGGCGAAAAGGTAGATAACTCCCGAAATTTGCCCCCTGCTCGTGTATAATCTACACATATCAGCCAAAACCACGAGCAGGACTGACTTTTCTGATGACTGAACACAACAAACTGAATATCGGCATTATCGGCGCAGGGGTGGCAGGCATGTCTGCCGCCTGGGATTTCGTCAACGCCGGGCATCGTGTGACGCTCTTCGAAGCGGAACCGGAAGTCGGCGGGCTGGCGGCGGGCTTCCGTGACCCGTCGTGGGACTGGGCGCTGGAGAAATTCTATCACCACTGGTTCGAAACCGACCAGGATATGCTTGACCTGATTGCGGAAATCGGCCAGGGCGATAAAGTCCTGTTCCCCCGCCCAAAAACCAGTTACTGGATGGACGGCAAAATTACCCGCTCGGAAATCTCGCTCTCGGCGTTGTTCCTGCCAATTTCACCGCTCGCCAAGCTGCGGCTGGCCTTCGTTGGCGCATACCTCAAGCTCGTCCCCAACTGGAAGCCGCTGGAAAAAATCACGGCACACAAATGGTTTACCCGTTATCTGGGGGCAGAGGCCTATAACAAGCTGTTTCGCCCGCTCCTCATCGGCAAATTTGGCGAACGCTATCAGGAAGTCAATATGGCGTGGATGTGGGCGCGGATTTACAAGCGCACACTGCGTCTGGGCACTTTCCAGGGGGGCTTTCAGGCCTTCCTTAATACGCTGGCAGATGCCATCCGGGGACGCGGCGCGGTTATCCACCTCAGCACGCCCGTGCAGGGTATCGGCCAGCAGGACGGCAAGCCCACCATCACCATAAATGGCGAAACACACGTATTTGATAAAGTCATCAGTACCGCTTCGCCGGGGTTTATGCTGCGAGCGGTAGAGGGGCTGGCGGCGACGCCCTACGGCCAGCAGATCGCCGGACTGAGCAGTATCGGCGCGGTATGTGTCGTCCTGGCACTCAAAGAATCGATTCTCACCGACGGCACCTACTGGCTCAATCTGCCCGCCAACACGCCGGATAAACAGGCCAGCGAGTTTCCCTTTTTGGCATTAGTCGAACATACCAATTGGATGGATAAAACCCATTATAATGGGGATGTCCTGGTATACTGTGGGGACTATATCCCGGCGGATCACGCGTATTTTCGCCTGAGTGAAACGGAACTCGTAGACCGGTTTATCGGGGTACTGGCGAAGGTCAACCCGGATTTCCGGCGCGACTGGGTGCGGGCGCAGTGGGTGTTCCGCGCCCCGTATGCTCAGCCCGTGCCCGGTGTCAATCACAGCCAGCACATCCCGTCAATCGAAACGCCGTTCCCCGGCCTGTACTGGGCCAGCATGAGCCAGGTCTATCCCTGGGATCGTGGCACGAATTATGCCGTCGAAATTGGGCGACGGGCAGCGCGTCTGGCGCTGCGGTAAATGTGTGATCCGTGAAAATGCATTGAACCATTGCACGGATTACGGGATACTAATTGACGATACACTGCTGGTCAGGAATGAAGAATTGATGTCGAAACGATACCGACTGTTAAGTGCTGTACTGCTGGTTATGCTGCTGGCCGGGTTTGCGCCCCCTGCACAGCAGGCGCTGACTGATGTGGTAGAAGTCGCGGTCAGCGCCGGTTTTGATGGTTACTTCCGCGAGGCCTACTGGCTGCCGCTGCGAATACAGGTGAGCAATAACGGCGGAGACGTCGAGGGGCGCGTTGTGGTGCGCCCGGAAACCTCGGTCAATGCGGTGACTTCGACCTTCAGCGCCCCGGTAAGTTTGCCGAGCGGCACCCGCAAGACCGTTTTCCTGTATATCACGGCCCGCAGCATCGCTACTCAGATTCGGGTGGAATTCATGACGGATGATCGGTTGGTCCTGGGTTCGCAGGAAGTCGCTCTGCGGAATATCCAGCCGCAAGACCAGCTTTATGTCGTCATCAGCCAGGCCGCATCCGGCACAGTTGACCTGACAGGCGTGCGGGCCGGGGGCTACAGTGCATACCAGGCGAATTGGCCGGTAGACCGTATCCCCGACCAGGTGATGGCGCTTGACTCGGTCAACGCAATGCTTTTCAGCGACGTGGATAGTGGCACACTCAGTAGCGGGCAGCGCCAGGCTATCGCCGATTGGGTCGCACAGGGCGGGCATTTACTGGTAACAGGTGGCCCCAACTGGCAGGCTACCGCCGCCGGGCTGGATACCCTGCTGCCAGTCAGCCCTCAGGATAGCCAGACGGTTGACGACCTGAATGCCCTGGCCGAATGGGTGCGGCTGCCGGATACCCGCCTGACCGGGCAAACGGTTGTCACCAGCGGCACATTACAGGCTGGCGCACAGATACTGGTGAGCAGCGGCGACCTGCCCATCATCAGCCGGCGGTTGTTTGGCGATGGTACGGTAGACTACCTCGCGGTAGACCCGAACACGCAGCCCTTACGCACTTGGGCCGGACTGACGAATGTATGGTCCGCGCTGTTGATGAGTGTCAACCCGAATCCGAGTTGGGGCTATCCCATCGCTGCCTGGGACGAGGCCGCCACCGCCACCAATGTCCTGCCTGGGGTCAATCTCCTGCCCGATATTCTGCCGCTCATCGGTTTCCTGGGGCTTTATATCCTGCTGATCGGCCCGCTGAATTATATCATCCTCAACCGCCTCAACCGCCGCGAACTGGCCTGGGTCACCATCCCGGTGCTGATCGCCGTGTTCAGCGGCCTCGCGTGGGCAATCGGGTTCAATTTGCGCGGCAACGATGTCACGTTCAGCAGGATCGCCATTGTGCGCTCATGGCCGGGGGTCGAACAGGCACAGGTCGAAACCTTGCTCGGCCTGCTTTCGCCGCGCCGCGCCCAGTACAGTTTCTCGCTGTCAGATGGCGGCTTCCTGCGCCCTATTTCCAAGTCAACCCAGAATGCTCTGGTCACTAACAACCTGCAAACCAACACCGATATTGAAGAAGGTGAGCGTTTCAGCGCCAATAATTTCTCGGTGGATGCCAGCTTTATCGCCAGCTTCTACAGTGTCGGAACACTTCCCCGGCCTGACCTGGGCGGTACCGCCCGGCTGGTTTACCAAAATGATGGCAACCAGATGACCCTGCGCGGATCGGTGCGTAATGCCACCGACCAGACGCTCTACGACGCGGTGGTGCTGGCACGCGGGCAGACCTACCGCTTTACCCAGCCATTAGCACCTGGCGATGTGGCAACCTTTGAACTGACCCTTCCGGGCGAAGAACTGCCGTCTCCCGCGCCCATTGCCTATGCCCCCGGCGGTTTTCTCACCTTGTTCGGCTATCGCTCCTACCAGGGCAGAGCCGACCAGACCGCACGCGACATCCTGGGTGAGGCCTTCGTGGAAGACCGTAACCTGTTTGGTGGTATCGGCACATCAAAGGAAGCCCAGGAAGCCTACCGCCGCCGCCTGTTCCTGGAAACGCTCATGACCGACGCCTACGGCACAACCGGACGCGGCGACCGGGCTTACCTGGCGGGCTGGGCAGAAAGCGCCTCGCAGGATGTCACGCTGCCCGATACCAATTGGCATTCGGTGGATACCACCCTGTATGTGGCTGCCCTTGAAGTGGAGTTCACGCCGCCCACCCAGCCGGTTCTCATCGCTGCTGACCAGTTTACCTGGGTATCTATCGCCAATACGGGGGGTGATACCGCTGCGCCCGTGGGGCTTTCGATGCAGCCGGGCGACGAGGCGGTGCTGCGCTTTACGCCGCTGCCGGGGCGGGTGCTGGCGGACGTTGACCTGTTCACGGTGGATATTGACCATATGTCGCGTACCGGGCGGAATATGCCGATTGATGTGTGGAACTGGGATACAGGCGAGTGGAATACCTTCCGTTTTATCAATAGCAGCCAGTTAGTCATAGATGATCCCCACCCGTACCTGGGGCCGAACAATGCCGTTGAAATTCGTATTGTGGCTGATGACGCGGGCGGTTTTGTACGGATGCAAGACCTGACGGTTGAGCAGCGCGGGCGGTTTTAAGCAGGTAGTGAATGTTGTAGTCCTGGCAGGAGAATAAGGTACGATGGAATTGATTATCGAAACAAAAAACCTGAAAAAACGCTATGGTAAATTTGAGGCGGTGGGCAATCTGTCATTGGAAGTGCCGGTTGGCTCAATCTACGGCTTTGTGGGGCCAAACGGCGCGGGCAAAACCACCACGATGCGGATGCTCACGACGCTCACCCGCCCCACTGATGGGCAGGCGTGGGTGGCCGGGCATTCTGTCACGCAGGAGCCGCGGGCGGTGCGCCGGGCGATTGGCTACATGCCCGATGAATTTGGCGTGTATGATGACATGCGCGTATGGGAATACCTGGATTTCTTCGCGGCCTGCTACGATATTCCCGAAAGTACCCGCCGGGGACTGATTGACGATCTGCTGGAACTGGTTGACCTCAATCATCGTCGTGAGGATATGGTGGATAAGCTCAGCCGGGGTATGAAGCAGCGCCTTTCCCTGGCTCGGACGCTGGCGCATGACCCGCAAATCCTGATTTTGGACGAACCGGCCTCTGGCCTGGATCCCCGCGCCCGCGTGGAAATCCGCGAACTGCTGGTCGAACTCGCCAAAATGGGCAAGACGATCTTTTTCTCGTCGCATATTCTGGCCGACGTCAGCGAAATCTGCACCCATATTGGCATTATTGAGGCCGGGCAGATGGTGGCCCAGGGCAGTATGGACGAGATGCGCCATCAGCTCATGCCACACCGCGAGATTGTCGTCACGGTACGCGACCAGGAGACGGCGGATCGTGTGAAATCGCTAGTTGGCGACGCAGACGGCGTGGTGAGTGCCTCGATTATTGAGCCAAAGAGCGGGCGTTCACGAGTGCGGATTGATTTTATCGGCGACGATGACGGTGTGGCGGCCCTCAATCAGAATCTGCATGCTGCCGGAATCGCTGTTATGGGCTTCACTGAAGAGACGAAAGACCTGGAAGCCATGTTCATGCGCGTGACCAAAGGCATGGTGACATAGGGACGACTGTGACCGAGTTGTTCTGGACGACGCTGGATGCCTGGGTGGAGGAATGCCAGGTGGTGATTGACCGCCCACGCACTTCTCCTCATCCCCGCTACCCGGATATCATCTACCCGCTGGACTACGGCTATCTGAAAGGGACAACCGCCAGCGATGGTGAAGGAATTGATGTGTGGGTCGGTGCCGAAGGGGCGGCAGTTGTGACCGGGGTGTTTGGCACGGTGGACGCGGTGAAGCGTGACGCTGAAATCAAGATTCTCCTGGGCTGCACCGAAGCGGACACCCAGGCGATAGCCAGCTTTTACCAGCAGCACGCGCTTGGTTTCGTGTGGTTGCGCCGCCCGCCAGCATCATCAGAAGGAGTATGAACCATGCCCCTACGTCGAGTCCTGGTAGTATGTACTGGCAATTCGTGCCGCTCGCAGATGGCCGAAGCGATCATCAACACGAAACGCAGCGACCAGTGGCAGGCCTTCAGCGCCGGGTCACACCCGGAACATGCTGTCAATCCGAATGCGTTGGCTGTATTGGCGGAAATTGGTATCCGTCATGATTACGCCCGTCCGCAGCATATTAACGAGTATATCGGGCAGGATTTCGACCTTGTGCTGACAGTTTGCGACCAGGCAGCCGAGGTTTGCCCGGTCTGGCCGGGGCAGGCGCGGCGTGAGCATCTCGGCTTTCCCGATCCGGCCAAAGCTGCCGGGACGCCGGAAGCTGTCTTAGCGGTGTATCGCCAGGTGCGTGATAACATCGAACGCCGGGTGCTGCCGCTGCTGGACATGATAGTGAATGAAGGGACATAAGGATGGTAGTAGATCGTTCACGGGATAAAACACGTTTGGTCTTGTTGATTTTTCTGGCCGGTATTATTGCTGGGCTGCTGCTGCGGCGCGGCGGGTTCGGCGGCATTGGAGCGTGGAACAACAATAAGGTGATATTTGGCAATATTCTTGTTGGTTTCGGCAACAACCTTAATACTAATGGGTAAGGATGGCGCATGGCACAGGAAACACTCCCTACGCAAGGGGTAAACACCATCATTGAAGCCATAGACCCGCGTGAAGCGCGGTTAGGGCGTGCTGCCGCTGTCTTCCGCTGGGGCGCTCTAGCCAACGGGGTGGTCGTCGCGCTGATTCTCCTGATCGCGCTGCTGAGTGGACTGGGGGTGATCCCCGGTCTGTTCACGGCAATGCACCAGCTCTTGCTGGGGCGCACTGCCGGCGCGGATGATGCCGCTGTCGCTGGAACGGTGCTCCTCATTCAGTTAAATATCACCGCCCTGATGGTGCTGATGGTCGGTGTGTTGGCTCGTGAAATCTGGGGAATGCTTGGCGCATGGCTTCTGGCGCTGGTCAACCTGGTTGGGTTGTTCGCGCTCGGCTTCACCCCGGCACTGCTCACCGTGATTACTGCCGTCTGGGCAGGCGTGGTCGTCGGGCGCGATGTGCGGGCATTCCGCCTTAACCCGGTCATGCTCAAGGAATTACGCGGCAGGATGCGCGGGGCGCGGGCGTTCGTGGTGCTCACCGTCTATCTGGGGCTGATGAGCGGCCTCACCGCGCTGCTCTACCTCGTCTATACACCGGCCAGCCGGGCAACCGGCTCTGCTGCGGCGGGCGAAGTTGGACGTGTGCTGTTTATGGGGATCGTTGGCATTGAACTCATGCTGATAATCTTTATCGCTCCGGCTTTCACGGCGGGCGCCATCACCGGGGAACGTGAACGGCAGACGTACGACCTGCTGCAAACGACGCTTCTCTCCAGTTCATCGTTTGTCATCGGCAAGTTGGAATCGGCGCTCAGTTACGTGCTGCTGCTGCTGTTGGCGGCCATCCCACTGCAAAGTATCGCCTTCCTCTTCGGCGGGGTGACTGAGTTGGAGATCATCCTCTCATTTGTGATCCTCACTGTGACGGGCGTCGCGTTGGGAACAATTGGCATATACTTCTCGGCAGCTGCCAGCCGAACCTTAGCCGCCAGTGTCCGCACCTATACCAGCACCTTAGTGGCGACTTTCGCTCTGCCATTGGTCTTGACGATTGTGCTCGACATCCTCACCGGAGGCATTCGCACCCTCTCCCCGGTTGTTGAGGCGGTACTGACCTACATAGATGACATCCTGGTGAGCCTCAACCCGATAGCGACGGCACTGAACACGCAGAGCCTGCTCATTAACCAGCAGGAAGTCGGGTTCTGGGCGCACACTCTCGCCAGCGACGGCAGCACTATCCCGCGTGTCTCGCCCTGGATCAGCTTTACGATTATCTACCTCGTAGTGGGGGCAATCCTGGTTGTACTGGCAATCCGCCGGATGCATCAGGTCGAGGAATAGGCCGGAAATCGAACGTCCGGCGGCTTCCTGAGGTATGATTAACACAGAGGTTCGCCAATCAGAGGCAAACAGGAATGGCAACACAGGTACGCACGCAAGAACACGGCATAACCTTGTACCAGGCGGTGCAGCGCTGGGAATACCGGCTGCGCTGGCAGCGGTTAGTTGCCCGGCTTCCGGTCAGCATCGCCCTGGGGCTGCTGGCAGGTGTTGCCCTCGGCATTCTGGCAAGACTGCGCCCACTGCTCCTGCCCGATCAACTCCTGATTGTAACCGCTGCTGCCGTTACCGTGAGCCTGGTTGTTCTGTTCCTGGTGACATTTCTCAGCCCGCGCACCAGGCTCGAATCCGCCCGGCATTTTGATGTACGCTTCGGCCTGCAAGAGCGGGTCTCCACCGCGCTGGAACTGCTGGAAGGCCGCATCCAGTCCCAGGCAGACCTGTTTGACCACCAGTTAAGTGATGCGGTTGCCCGCGCTCAGGATGTACCGGTTGAAGCGGAACTTCCGCTCCGGCAGAACTGGCGGGCATGGACTGCCGGCGCTGTGCTGCTGATTGTTTTTGTGCTCCTGCTCGTGCTGCCTAATCCCCAGGTAACGGCGATTTCCGATATTACGGCTCGGCAGGCGGCATTGGACGAAGCGGTAGAGGACATCAAGGGTATCACCGAGCAGATAGCCGCCGATACGAACCTGACCGATGAAGAACGCGCCGAACTGCTACAGGCACTGCAAAGCAGCCAGGAAGCGCTGTCACGCCCGGATGTGACACTCGAAGAGGCCTTTGCCAGCCTGAGCGAGGTTGAAGCGCAGTTACAGGATCAATCCGACCTGTTTGACCAGCGCCTTAACGCCGAACGCCAGGCGCTGGAAGATGCAGCCGATACCTTGCGTAATCTGGTGCCGCCCGATGCCTTGCCGCAGCAGGAACAACAGTCTATCGCAGAGATTCTGGATTCAATGGCACAGAACGCTGACAGTATGACTTCTGAGGAGCAACAGCAGGCAGCGGATGGCCTGCAGGACGCGGCGAATCAGCTTTCCGGCACAAACCCGGAAGCCGCGCAACAGCTTGAGCAGGCCTCCCAGAATATGCGGCAGGGCAATACCCAACAGGCCCAGCAGAATCTGCAACAGGCGCAGCAACAGCTTCAACAAGACCAGCAGCAGGCGCAGCAGCAGGGCCAGCTTTCCCAGCAGTTGCAGGAAGGTTCGCAGCAGCTTCAGGAGCGGGCACAGCAGCTTTCCCAACAAGGGCAACCCCAGCAAGGCGGACAGCCACAAAATAACCAGGATCAGCAGGGCAATCCGCAGGACAGCCAGAATCCCCCCGGCCAACCGCAGCAGCCGGGACAGGGTGGCGCGAGCAATTCAGAAGAAAATCAGAACCAGGATGGAAAGGCTGGCGAATCACAGAATAATCCGAGTGAGGGTGAGATCGAACCAGGTGGTGCGCCCCAATCCGGGGAGGGTGAAGCACAGCAGGCACAGCAGGCCGGAGGCGAGCAGGGTGAAAACCCCGGTGACGCCATGGATGGCGCGGGCGCAGCGGCGGGTGACTCGCCGGGTGCTGCCGGAAGTGAAGATGAAAATGCCGGGCAACCGGGGGCGATTGAAGGGGACAACAACCCTGATGGTCAGGGTGAAGGCATCTTTGAATCGATTTTTGCGCCACGTCGTATTGGCGGCCAGGGCGACCAGCAGATTGTCCTTGAGCCAGATGCCGGCGATACCCCGGCAATAGAAGGTGAATTTGCCGAGAACCTGCCTGGCGAGGTGACAGTACCCTATAACCAGGTGTTCAGCGACTATAGCAACGCTGCTAACCGGGCGCTCGAAAGTGACTATATCCCACTTGGTCTGCGCGATGTGGTGCGTGATTATTTCTCGTCGCTGGAACCAGGCCGCTAGACATGCACTGCCTCAGACCGCCTCTTGTGCCAGTGCCAGGCGATAACAGTCAGCGGGAGCGCCAGGGTTGGGGCGAAGTTCCCCAAGCTGAACGCCAGCCCAATGCTGAACAGGTTCACCGGCACGAGCAGCCAGGCAGGAGCCGTCCCCATCATCGTCATCTGCGTGTAAAGCAGGCCAAGTGGGTTGGCGATGAGGGCGCAGGCTTTGCCGATTTCTTTCGAGCGCGAAAACTGCCCGATAATGAACACAACCAAAGCCACCGCTCCCAGTACGAGCAGCCAGATGATCAGAGTCGGGCTGAACGGCGGGCGCAGGCTTTCGCCGGAAAGCCGCAACAGGCTGAAAATGCCGGTAGTCGCGCTGGCAGAGTAGACCAGATTCGCGTTGCCGCGCAGTGTTACCCAGGTATAAATCCAGTCTGGTCGCCACAACAGGGGCAGCCCCCACAGCAGCGCCGTACATACCAGCCACTTGAGCAGCGTGCGGCGGTCATGCCTCAGCCAGTCCATCAGATGCCAGGGCAGCAGCACCAGCATCGTCTGGGGCTTCATGGTCAGCACTGCGCCCAGCGCCGCGCCGCGCCAGCCGGGGACGATCAGCCGTTCGGCACTCCAGAACAGCATCTCGACCTGGCCGGAACTCAATCCGTGCAAAACGGGGAAGAAGAAGACCCACTTCCAGAAGTCTTTGCGGAAGGCGAAAATCAGCAGTCCGAAATTGACCACGCCCCACAGCACGAACATCAGCGGCATGGCATCATAACCGGGCAGCGCCAGAAGCGCCCACAGGTAGGTGAAGGGAAACGGGTAAAGATAGGCGAGGTTGCTATACGGGTCCTGCCCATTTAACAACAGTAGCCCGGCGAAGTAGTTGATCGAAAAATCGTAGGCGTTCATTGGCAGCGGCTCACGGTAAGGGTGTCTTCGCGGATAATGGATATTATAATGGGGTTGGCTTGCCGGGGAAAATTGAGATTTCAAGGCGGATACAAAGCGCACTTACCTGCTCTTATCAAAGATTGAATCAGGGGAAATGTTTATGACCGACGCACCAGTAATTGATATTAAACTAGAAGAGTTCAGCCGCCTTGCTCAGGCCATCGAAACCGAAGTTGGGCGCGTGATTGTTGGGCATCGTGAAGTGGTGCGCGGCGTAATGATCTGCATCCTCGCCGGGCGCCATGCCCTGCTGGAAGGCGTGCCGGGACTCGGCAAAACCATGTTGATCCGCTCCCTGGCCGACGCGCTCGACCTCAGGTTTTCCCGTATCCAGTTCACGCCCGATCTGATGCCCGCCGATATTACCGGCACGGACATCCTGGAAGACGACGAGAACGGACGCAAGATCAAGTTGTTCCAGCCCGGTCCGGTATTTGCCAACCTGGTGCTGGCCGATGAGATCAACCGCGCCACGCCCAAAACCCAGTCGGCGCTGCTGGAAGCCATGCAGGAGCAGACCGTCACGGTTGCCAACCGCAGCTACACGCTCGAACCACCCTTTTTCGTGCTGGCGACGCAGAACCCGCTGGAAATGGAAGGCACGTACCCCTTGCCGGAAGCGCAGCTCGACCGGTTCATGTTCAAGGTGAACGTTGAGTACCCTTCCGCCAGCGAACTTGTGACCGTCATCGAACGCACCACTGGGATAGATACGCCCAAAGCGAGCAAAGTGGCCGATGGTAAAGAGATTATTGCGATGGGGCGGTTGGCGCTGAATACGCCGGTTGCCAGCCATGTCAGCCAGTATGTTGCTAATCTGATTGTCGCCACGCACCCCGATCACGAGGCTGCGCCGCCGATGGTGCGGGACTTCGTGCGCTATGGTGCCAGCCCACGCGGGGCGCAGGCGCTCATCATCGGCGGTAAAATCAACGCACTGCTTGACGGACGTTTTAATGTCTCATTTGATGACATCGCCGCCGTCGCCAGGCTCGCGCTGCGTCACCGGTTGCTGCTCAACTTCGAAGGTCTGGCGGAAGGTATCAGCCCGGACAAGATTATCACCGATCTGCTGCGTACCGTGCCGAAGGAGTCTTGAGTCTTGCGGAGAAGCAGTCAAAAGTGCCTAGTAGGGATACGTTCTCGAACAACGCCGGCGTTGTCCCTACAAAGCCCATGCAAATTCTTGTCGTAGGGACACGGCCTGCCGTGTCCGGCAAACAGCAGCGACGTAGGGATGTAGGGTAGGGTATCTTGCTATGCGATTGCCTTCGCTTTTATAGACCATTACTGGAAATGGCAGGATCAGGCGAGTGAGGTGCGTTTGTATGCGAAGCTGGACGAACTGACCCGCAAAATTGAGACGCTTGAGCAGGGCAGTTCACCAGCAGAGACAAAGGTAGCCCAAAAACAGAGCAAACCAACACAGTCCACCGCAAAATCAGGACGCAGCAGGAAGAAACGTTGACATGACCATCACCCTCCAAGATATTACCCGTGAGAACTGGCGCGAGTGTGTGCGCCTGCAAGTCACCGATGACCAGCGGCGTTTTGTCGCACCGAACGCCTTTTCGCTGGCACAGGCGAAGTACGAGCCGGAATGTATGCCACAGGCGATTTATGACGGAGAGGTGATGGTGGGATTCCTCATGTATCGCGAAGCCGATTACGCACTGGGGAAAGTCTGGTGGATTGACCGCCTAATGGTGGGGGCGGAATACCAGCGCCAGGGCTATGGCCGCACCGGGATGTTGGCGCTGCTGGAACGACTCAAGGCCGGGCGTGGCTATGTGGCGGTGCTGATTAGCTTTGTGCCCGGCAACATCGCTGCCCGCGATCTCTACGCGAGCCTGGGTTTCGAGGATACTGGCGAAGTTGAGTATGGCGAAATTGTTTACCGGCTGCGGTTGTCATAGGACCAAGATGAATAATGGCCGACGAAAAACTGTTTGACGAAACCACCCGGCGCAAGCTGGAACAGCTCATGCTGGTGGCAAGCCGCGTGCGGGCCGGGGCGATGAAAGGCGAACGCCGTTCCACTAAGCGCGGTACAAGCATTGAGTTTGCCGACTACCGCAATTATGTGCGTGGTGATGACTTGCGTCGCCTCGACTGGAACATCTACGCCCGGCTGGAACGCCCCTTTATCAAGCTCCTGGAAGATGAGGAAGACCTGGCCGTTCACCTGCTGCTGGATGTCTCCGCCAGTATGGATTGGCCGGGAGAAGGCGACCCCGACCACAACAAGCTGCGCTACGGACAGCGCCTGTTCGCCGGGTTAGCCTATATCTCCCTGGCGACAAATGATCGGCTGGTGCTGGCGGGCGTCACGGACAGTGGCGTACAGCAGTTCGGGCCGGTACGAGGTCGCGGTTACGGTATTCGCATGATTCAATACGTGACTGATCTGAAAACAGCCGGAATTCTCGACCTGAACCAGTCGCTCAAGCAGTATGCGTTGCGGGCAAGTCGTCCGGGGCTGTGTTTCATCATCAGCGATATGTTCTCGCCTTCCGGCTACCAGGACGGTGTGAACGCGCTGCTGGCGAAAGGCTATGAGGTCGGCATCATCCATGTCCTTTCACCGGACGAGGTAGACCCGCCCTTAGGGGGTGACCTGCGGCTGGTGGATGTCGAAACCGGCGCGGCGCAGGAGGTCACGATTGACGGCGGAATGCGCGACCTGTATATCCGGCGTCTGGATGCCTGGCGTGAGCAAATCCGGGCGGATTGTGTGCGGCGTGGGGTACACTATGTCAGTGTGACGACGGATACACCCTGGGAAAAGGTGATTCTTTTCAACCTGCGGCGGTTGGGCGCAGTACGCTAGCTAATGGAATAACGGCTATGCACATTGATTTTGGCAAGACGGCGAAGGACTACGGGCAGTACCGCGCTGGATTCCCGGAAGCATTCTTTGAGCGGCTGGCGGCATTCGGCATCGGCTTTCCGGGACAACCTGCCCTCGACCTGGGCACAGGAACGGGGACGGTTGCACGGGGACTCGCCCGGCGCGGTTGTGTCGTCACCGCGATTGACCCCGCGCCACAACTGCTCGAACAGGCACGCCATCTCGATGCCCAGGCTGGGGTTCAGGTGGATTACCTGGTTGCCCGCGCCGAGGATACCGGGTTGGCTGCTGAACAGTTCGCGGTGGTCACGGCGGGGCAGTGTTGGCACTGGTTTGACCGCCCCCACGCTGCCCAGGAAGCCATGCGCCTGCTGACTCCCGGCGGCCATCTCGTGATCGCCCATTACGATTGGATTCCACTGCCCGGCAATGTGGTCGAAATGACCGAACGGCTGATTTTACAACACAACCCCCGTTGGCACATGAGTGGCGGCACGGGCCTCTACCCGGCCTGGCTGAACGATGTCGCGGTGGCCGGGTTCACCGGCCTGGAAACGTTTTCATTTGATTCATGTGCCCTGTATAACCACGAGTCGTGGCGAGGGCGTATCCGCGCCAGCGCCGGGGTCGCCGCCAGCCTCACGCCGGAGCAGGTCGCCCAATTCGACGCCGAACTCCAGTCCCTGCTCGAAACCCACTTCCCGGCAGACTATCTCTGTGTGGATCACCGCGTCTTCGCGCTCATCTGCCAGCGCCCGCTCGATACCCTATAAATGAATCACGGGCAGTCCACCCGCTAGAGCATTTGTGCTATAATAGTGTGGTCCACCCGCTGAAATTGGATGGTTGTAGCCAGGAATAACTCAGGTCGCATTTATGCAATTGGCGGAAATGTGACCGGGGTTGCATAATTTCTGGTAGGATTCATGATGTATCATGCAATGGGAGTAACCAACTATGCCCTTTATTGAAGCACCGACCACCTTTTACCTGGGACGCCGCTATGACCCCGGCACCCACCGACTGGCCGACGATGTGGTGTACTATGATGCCCGCGACCTGACAACCCACGCCATCGTTGTCGGCATGACTGGCAGCGGCAAGACCGGCCTGTGCATCACCCTGTTGGAAGAAGCCATCCTGGATAATATCCCGGCGATTATCATAGACCCCAAAGGCGACATCACCAACCTGCTGCTGACCTTCCCCGATATGCGCGCGGAGGATTTCCAGCCCTGGGTGAACGTGGATGACGCTCGCCGCGCCGGGCTGGACGTGCCTTCGTTTGCCGCCGATGTCGCGCAGCGCTGGCGTGACGGCCTCACAAGTTGGGGTATCGTCCCCGACAGATTGCGCTGGTTACAGCAGATCGCCCGTTACAGTATTTACACGCCCGGTTCGGATGCCGGTCTGCCGATCAGCATTATGGCGTCGCTTCGCGCCCCGCGTGAAGGCTGGACCGGCAACGAAGAAGGCAACCGCGAGAAAATCAACGGGATTGTGACTGCGCTGCTGGCGCTCATCGGCCTGAGTGTCGAGCCGGTCAAAGATAAAGAGCATGTGCTGATTGCCAACATCTTCGAATACGCCTGGTCACGCGGCCAGGATTTGACGCTGGAAGACATTATCATCCAGGTGCAGCGCCCGCCCTTCGAGAAACTTGGGGTCTTCCCGGTAGATGACTATATGTCTGAGAAAGAGCGCCGCAAACTGGCGATGGAACTGAACAACATTATCGCTGCCCCCTCGTTCCAGTCGTGGATTCAAGGGGAATCGCTGGATATTCAGAACCTGCTCTATATGCCCAATGGTCAGGCGCGGGTCTCTATTTTCTACATCGCCCACCTTTCCGAGCCGGAACGTCAGTTCATGATTACGCTGCTGCTGGAAAATGTGCTGGGCTGGATGCGCGGCCTGAGTGGGACAACCAGCCTGCGGGCGCTCATGTATATTGACGAGATGTTCGGCTACTTCCCGCCATATCCCAAGAACCCGCCCACCAAAGAGCCGATTCTGCGATTGCTCAAACAAGCGCGTGCTTTCGGTTTGGGGATGATCCTGGCAACCCAGAACCCCGGCGACCTGGACTACAAAGGGTTATCCAATGCCGGGACATGGTTCATCGGGCGTCTGCAGTCGGAAAATGACCGCGTGAAGGTCATGTCTGGTCTCGAATCGCTGGCGACCGCCGATTCCGGTCTCGATTTGAAGGCGGTTGAGCGGTTGATCGCGGACATTGAGCCGCGCGTCTTCCTGATGAACAATGTGCACGATACCAGCGGCCCGGTGCTGGTACACACCCGCTGGGCAATGAGCTACCTGCGTGGCCCATTGACACGCCAGCAGGTGCAAATCCTGATGACCCGTCAGCGCCAGGAACTACTCACCAAACTGCAAGCCGCCCCACCGCGACCACCGCTGCCGGGCGGGTTTGCCCCGCCGCCTACTCTGCCCGAAGTCGGAGGATTCAGCGCCCAGGCCGCCACCCCGCCGCCCGGTTTGCCAGGGATTACCCAACAGACGGCGCCGGTTTCCCAGGTGACGGGGTCTACCCAGCGCAGTGCCCCGCCGGGATTCAGTGGTACGCAGCCGGTGCTGCCATCCAGTGTCGCCCAGTATTTCCTGCCCGCCGCTTTGACCGCGCAGCAGGCCGTCAGTTCCTGGGAACAGCGCATGAGCTATGCTGCCACCAGCTACGGTGGAGTGATGCTGTCCTACCGTCCCGTGCTGCTGACACAGTCCGCCGTTCGCTACCAGGATCGCAAGGCGAATCTCTACACTGCTCGTGTGTTTGGCTACCAGATACCGGAGTTAGAAAAGGCGGGGCTGATCCATTGGGAACAGTACGCTACAAACCCGGTAGATGTCCGCGCCCTCGCCAGCGCACCCTTTGGCGATGCCATCTACGGTGAGCTTACGTCCGGCTTCACCGATAACAAGCGTTTGACCGCGCTCAAGGGGGAATTGGTGGATATGCTGTATAACACCGGCCACCTCGTGGTACCTTTTAATGCTACTCTGGGGTTGTACGCCAACCCGGATTCCGCCGAAAGCGAGTTTATGGCACAGGCGCAGCAACTCGCCCGCGAAAGCCGTGACGCCGAACTCGATAAACTGGCCGCACAGTACGAGAAGCTCATGGATAAGCTGGAAGACCAGCTCAAGCGCAAAGAGCGCGAACTGAGTGCGGAAAAGAAGGAACTGGCGGATCGTAAACGGGAAGAATTCTTCACGAAGGGCGAGGCTGTCCTCAGCCTGTTGAAAGGCCGCACAACCTACACACTCTCGCGTACCAGCCGCACCGCTCGGATGCGCCGCCAGACGAAGGAGGACCTGACCGAAAGCGAACAGGTGATTGCCGAGCTGGAAGACGAAATGGTTGCGCTTGAACAGAAGTTTGAGGCGGAAATCCAGGGCATCAACGAAAAGTGGGCAAAGGCCGCCGCTGAGGTTCAGGAATACCGTGTCACACCCTACAAGAAGGATATCCAGGTGGAGTTGTTCGGTATCGGCTGGATACCCTACTACTATGCGCAGATCAACGGCCAGGCGCTTCTGCTCGCAGCATATTGATAGCGGCGGGGACACAACGTTTGTAGAACGGAGGAGGGTCTGATGGAACAGTCAAATAGAATCTTCCACAATCCCTCCTCTCAATCTGCTCCCTACTGACCCGTCGGCCAGTAATCGTACTGGATGTAGCGGGCAGTTTTGTTGGCGGTCTCCGCGCCCAGCAGCCGCCCCACGATGTATAGCGCCATGTCAATCCCAGCGGATACCCCGGCGGAAAGTACGATCTTGCCATTATCTACATAACGTTCATCGGGGCAAATGGTGGCCGTTGGTGCGATTTCTGCCAATAAATCCAGTGAACCGTGATGTGTTGTGGCTGATAGCCCATCCAGCAGGCCGATTTTGCCCAACAGCAGCGCCCCGGTACATACCGAAAGCAGCAGCTCTACCCGTTCGGATTGCGCCTGAATCCAGCCCAGCACGGTTGGGTTATTCAGCAGTGGGCGCGTACCGTACCCACCGGGTATTAACAAGATGTCCGGCGGTGGGCAATCGGCCAGAGTGTAAGCTGGGTTGACGCTCAGGCCATTGCGAGCGTTGATCGCCCCTGGTTTCTCGGCAACCGTGTATACATTGAAAGGCATTTCATCCGCGCCGCGCCGCCCGGTGACGCTGAACACCTCAAACGGGCCGCAAAAATCCAGCACTTCCACTTCATCAAAAATCAGAATCGCTACATTCCGAGCCATCACACTTTCCCCTTGATTGTCCTGTCATAAAATCAGTTCCCCGCGCAGCACCGTGACCGCCCCGCCGCCCACGCGCACGCCGGTGATCGCCTCCGCCGGGCCAAGCACCTCCACACTGGCCTGGCCGGGACGCTCCATCCAGTGCCCCTGTTCGGCGGTGAAACGCGGCGAAGCAATCAGGCCGTAATGCCACAGGTACGCGCCCATCCCACCTGTAGCCGAGCCGGTGAACGGGTCTTCTACGAGATCGGGCGGCACGACGAAATGCCGGGCAAAAGTGTCCCCCGCCGCTGTCGTCCCTTCCAGGCAGAACAGGTGCGCGCTGAAGAAATCGCCGCCACCACGCAGCGCGGTATATACCGGAATATCAAGCTGCACCCGGCGCAACACATCGAGATTCTTCACGGGGATCATCAACTGCGGCGTGCCGGTGCTGACGGTTTGCAGTGGGACGCCAGGCAGGGCGTCCTCGGCAGACAGGCCGAACACGGGCATTACTTTCTCCGATGCGTAAGTAGCCAGGAAGCGCGGCGCGAGCTGGGTCATGACGACCCGCGCCACTTTGCCATTAACCGTCTCGACATACACCTGAATTGGCCCGACTTTGAGTTCGAGCGTGATGGTGGTCACATCACCCCTGAGCGCCAGCCGCCCCGACTCGGCCAGGGCGAACACGGTGGCAATCGTCGGATGCCCGGCCAGCGGGATTTCTTCGGCGGGCGTGAAGTACCGCGCTCCGAAATCGGCCACATCAGAGCGCACGACAAATGCCGTCTCCGAGAGATTCATCTCGCGGGCAATCGCCAGCCGCATCGCGTCATCCAGCGGGTCGGCATCGAACACCACCGCGCACGGATTCCCGCCCAACGGCACATCCGTAAATGCATCCACCTGCATCAAGGGAAATTTCGGCATGGGTTGGTGACTCCCTGGTATCTGCTATTGTTAATTAGGTGTGCATGCTGTTGCTTACTCATGTTGCCCGTTCAGGCTGTTCAGCACACGCAGCAGGGCGTTGCCATACGTCGCCAGTCGCCACGGACCCAACCCCTGAATACCTTCCAGGTCGTGCAGTGTGTAGGGAACACGGCCTGCGATGGTCCACAACGCCCCTTTGGAGATCACCACGTCGGACTCAACACCGCGTTCACGGGCGCACTGCTTGCGCCAGTCCAGCAAGGCGGTATAGCGTTCGACCAGCGCCGGATCGGATGGCGACGGCGGGGCGGGCGGCCTGGGCGCTTTATCCTGTCTGCCTTGTGTTATTGCCGCCATTACAACATCGCCATAGCGGTTGATCTGGGAATCGCTCATGCCGCGCACCTGGCGTAAATCCTGTGAGGTTTCGGGCGCGGACTCGGCCAGGGCAACCAGCACCGAGTCATTCATCACCTTGAAGGGTGGGGTATCGCGCTGCTCGGCCAGCCCTTCGCGCAGCAGGTAAAGCTGGCGCAGGATCGCCATCTGGCGTCGGGTGAGGCCGCGTGGAATCCCGATTTTCCAGTAGCCTTCCGGGTCGAATTCAGGGTTAATCAGGGGCACGCTGCTGTATTCCTCAAAGAGTTCCTGCGCTTCGACCATATGTCCCTGTTTTTCGAGTTCTGCCACCATCCGGTCACGCAGCAGCGGCAGATAATGGGTGTCCATCTGGGCATAGAGCAGGCTGCTCTCTGGCAGCGGGCGCTGTCCCCAATCGTCGCGCTGGTGGCTCTTATCTACCGGAATCGACCTGTCTATCACGTTGGTCAGCAGTGCGCCCAGGCCAATCGCCTTGATGCCACAAATCCGGGCGGCGACCATCGTATCGAATAGGTTGTGCAGTTCAAAACCATAGTCACGCTTGAGGCCAATCAGGTCATACTCGGCAGCATGAAACACTTTCTCAATTTTCGGGTCGGCCAGCAAATCCCCCAATGGCGACAAATCCGCGATCCGCAGCGGGTCGAGGATGTAGTCCTTGCGCCGCGTGGAAACCTGGATGAGGCACACGCGGGTGCGATAGGCGTATAGACTATTCGATTCGGTATCAATTGCCAGCAGCGGCTCTTGGGCTAACTGCGCCATCAAGGGGCGGAACGTTTTATCGTGGTCAATATACGCTGCGGGTGGGAAAGGCCAATGTCTCATCACTTATAACCAATGACGCCGCCGGAAATAAATCAACATCGAAACTGCTAAAGTCATCATAAACCCGATAATCACCAGGAACCCGAAGGGGTGGCTATCGAGTGGAAGCACTTCAAAATTCATGCCGTAAATGCCGGAAACCAGCGTCAGCGGCAGCATAATCACCGAAATTACCGTCAGCACCCGCATAACTTCGTTAATACGGTGGTTCGCCAGGGTATTGGCGGTATCCGCCAGACTGACGATGATCTCGGCGTCTTCATCAATGATGTCCCGCGCTTTATGCAGGTGGTCTACCGTATCGCCGAAGTATTCTTCCAGTTCTTCACGCATGATCGGGTGTTCGGTGGCTTCCAACTGCTCAATAATCGGCACCTGGTGGCGAATAATGCGGCGCAGCGCGATGATGTCACGGCGGGCGACGGCAATATCCTGGATGATCTGGCGGGCATCCGACGTGAAAATATCTTCCTCAATTGCCCGGATATTGGCATCCACCTTACGCAAAATCGGGAAGATGTAATCCACCAGCACGTCCAGGATGACGTAAAAGGCATCGTTGGCACCACGCCCCATGATTTTTTGCCGTTCCTCGTCATCTTTCTGGCAGCGCTCGAAGAGTTGGTTGAGGCTCTTGAGCATACCGTCATGAACTGTCACCAGCGAAGTGCGCCCGACAATGAACTCAATCTCGCTGGCACGCGACAGCCGGTGGATAGCATCCCATACCGGGAAGTGCATGACTACAAACAGGTAGTCATCCTGCTCGTCAATTTTCGGGCGTTCGATGGGGCTGGTGAGGTCTTCCAGATTCAGTGGGTGAATAAAGGGCTGTGCCTGGTGCAGCGCCTCAATATCTTCAGGAGTCGGCGCAATAATGTTCGTCCAGGTAAAACGGTTGTAGGTAATCTGGGTCGTGGTCATACGACAGATACATTCTGCTGACAGGGCGGGATGCGCTGTGAAGATAAGGTAATCTTAGAAGAATGGCACACAAGCCACAAGGGTCATTATCGTATAGCCTGCCCGGCATGGCAAGCGCAACGATGATGATGGATCGGCTACAGCCCATCTGGCTCACGAATCGGCATTTATCCCCAGGAAATCCCCGACGACCTGCTGGAATGCTTCCCACTGCTGGTCATGAACCGGGTGGGCGCAGTCGAACATCTGCAGACGGCCCTGGACGGTTTTCTCTACAAAGTTACGCCCATACTCCGCCGGATTGAGTGTGTCCTGCTCGCCCAGCATGAGGAGCAGCGGGCAGGTGATATTGGGCGCGAGACTCAGGCTGACATCACCGCCGGCGTCAATCATGTGCTTAACAGCATTAATCCAGCCGAGGGCGAACTGGTTCGCGTCGGGGATGCCGTGCAGTGCCTTCTCTTCCTCGGTCATCCAGTCGGCGGGATACATGCGCTGTGCAACCGGGCGCATCGCTGGGCCGAAGTACCCCACCGCACCCCATACCGCCACTGACCGGAAGCGTTCCGGTTGTTTTCCCGCGGCGATCAGGGCGATTTCCCCGCCATCGGAATATCCGAGAATATGCGACCGGTCAATCTTCAGCACGTCCATGAAGGCCAGCAGGTCATCAGTATCACGATGATAAAAATTCAGCGGGAAATCGCGGGGCTTAGGGTACGACTCGCCGTAGCCGCGCATGGTGGGTGCCACGACGCGAAAGCGGGGCGTCAGCCACTCCAGAATGCGGGGGAAGTGCAACCGGGGTGTGCCGAGCATCCCATGCACCAGGACGACGGTTTCGCCTTCGCCCAGGTCTTCATAATGCAGTTGTGTGCCGGTTGGCAGGTCAATCGTTGGCATGAATGGGTATCCTATTGGCTGTCGAGCTAAACAGCCGTTATTTTATCACGTTGTTGAATATCAGGTGCAGGTATTTCTGGCACTTGAGCCAATGTGGGGGCAGGCCGGGGTGGCCGTCCTGTAACCGGCATGCTTTGGGATATATTGGGATAAGTTGGGATAAAGGCTGGAAAATGGTTTGAACCCGGTTGTGTTCACCTTGTCCGGTGTTAGGGTGCATTTTAGATGATTGGCGGCGTGATGACAACCCGCACGCAAGACTCATGCCTGCCTTTCCTTAAGACCCAGCACTCAAGACTCAGTACTGCATTTACTGTTCACTTTCAACTCTGAACAAATGTTCTCACAAATGTTCACCATTGATAACCCGTTTTGTGCTACCCTGGTGCTATGCTGATACGACCAACACACCACCACACCCACCCCTCAGAACCCGGTTTCCCGCCATTTTTGCAGCAAGGTCACGCCTTTTGCAGCACAGGTACATCACCACTCACGGGAGGATTGCGGCAATCGCAGCAATCGCAGCACAAATCCGTTTTGTTGCAAAAACACCTCTTCTCTTCCTCTGTTTGCCTGGCATGAATACCATTTCATGGCAATAAAATGCGGCACATCCATCTAACTAAGCGACAAAACTCCGGCACGGATTTCCTGAGACACCGCCCCAATAATGGCGGCGCACCCCAGCTTTATATATCCTTGATAATCTCTTAACATTTTGTTAAACTTATACATAGGCGCGGCTAAAAAACAGGCGCTATGCTTTGAACTTAGTGTTTACTTTTTAGGAGGGATGTATGCTTCGTAAATTCACGGTTTTTGCCTTCGTACTGCTGCTGGGGGTTCTGCTGGCATCGGTGGCGCTGGCGCAGGACGAAACGTTCAGCTTGACCATTATGCACACCAACGATGTTCACGCGCACCACGACCCGAACGGCAATGGTGACGGCGGCGCTGCAATTCAGGCGGCGGTAGTCAGTCAGATTCGCGCTGAAGCTCCCAACAGCCTGCTGCTGGACGGCGGGGATCGCTTTACAGGCACGCTTTACCATGTGCAGTATCGTGGGCAGGATAGCGCCCAGATCATGAATCTGGTCGGTTATGATGGTATGACGTTGGGCAACCATGAATTCGACGATGGCGATGAAACCCTGGCCGCCTTCGTGGATGCGGTGAACTTCCCGGTTGTGACGGCCAATGTGGATTTCAGTGAATCCCCGGTGCTGGCTGGCAAGATTGATCCCTGGACGATTATCGAAGTGGGCGGGCAGCAGATCGGCGTGATCGGCCTCGTCACCCCCGATGCTCCTGTGATCTCCTCCCCCGGCGCGGAACTGGTCTTTAACAGCGATCTGGTTGCCGTTGCTCAGGCGGCCGTGGATGAACTGACAGCGCAGGGTGTCAACAAGATTATCCTGGTGACGCACATTGGCCTCAACCTGGATATGGAAGTGGCCGCCGGTGTGAGCGGTGTGGATATTATCGTCGGTGGACACAGCCACACCCTGCTGGGTAACGCTTACGTGGCTTCGGTAGCGGAATACCCGGTCGTGATGGAAAGCGCCAGCGGCGAACCCATTATTATCGTGCAGGCCGGTGAATATGATACCTACCTGGGCCGCCTGGATGTCGAATTTGACGCTGCCGGGTTGCTGACTGGCTGGGATGGCGATACCATCCTGCTCTCCCGGTATATCACCCCGGATGCGGACGTGACCGCGCTCGTGGGCGAACTGGCCGCCCCCATTGAAGAACTGAAGAACCAACCGGTAGGTGAAAGCGGCGTCTTCCTCGTTGGTGATCGTTCCGTGTGCCGGGTGGAAGAATGTAACCTGGGTAACCTGATCGCCGATGCTGTGCAGGCTGAAACCGGCGCGCAGATCGTCTTCCAGAATGGCGGCGGCATCCGCGCTGACATTGACGAAGGCACAGTGACATTGGGTGAAGTCCTGACCGTTCTTCCGTTCGGCAACCTCGTCAGCACGCTGGAACTCAAGGGTGCGGACGTGTTGGCGGCACTCGAAAACGGCGTTTCCGCCATCGCGCTGGATGATGCTGGCATGGTACAGCGTGGCGGCGCGGCGGGGCGCTTCCCGCAGGTCGCTGGTCTGCGCTTCTCGATTGACCCGACTCTGGAAGCCGGCAGCCGGGTGAGTAACGTTGAAGTGTGGGTGGATGGCGCATGGGCGCCGCTCGACCCTGAAGCGGTATACACTGTCGCTACCAACGACTTCATGCGCCGGGGCGGTGATGGCTACACCATGTTCGCTGAAAACGCCATCAATCCCTATGACTTTGGCCGTCCACTTGACCAGGTTCTGGCGGATTACATCACGGCAAATGGCCCGGTTGCGCCTGAAGTTGAAGGCCGTATCACCTACGTGAACGCTGAAGTGCAGCCGCGTTAGGCTTTTCGTTGCAGGTTGGTTGGAGGGGCGTCTGTGGACGCCTCTCTTTATTTTCCCCTTTTGACAGTCTGCGCTACAATCAAAGCAATTAGGACTGCCAAATAAGGACGGGACTCGTGGCGAGTGAACAGGCACGTGAACTGCGGCAGCGGGGCATCGCCGCCGCCAAAGCCGGACAGAAAGAGCAGGCACGCCAACTGCTACAACAGGCGCTGCGTTTAGAGCCACGCAACGAGGCGGCCTGGGTGTGGTTGATGAGCGTAGCCCGTGACCAGCGTGAACGGTTGATCTGTCTGCATCGGCTGTTGGAGGTCAACCCGCAGAGCACAGTCGGCCTGCAATCCCTGCAAGCTCTGGGTCTCACCCGTGAACAACTGGCACAGCAGGCCACCGGCAAAGCCCCGCAGATTCAGGCGATGCCGTCCCGCCCGATTACTGAACCGTCTTCGCCTCCACCGGGCATCCCGATTCCCACTCCGCAGCAGGTGGTCGAAGCACAGAGCCAGGTGGATGTCATAATCCGCGAGTATCTCGCGCCGTTGAGTGGCTATAAAAATGTGACCTGGGTTCACAAGACGAAAAAGCGTGCCGGAGAGCGAGATGCCACGCTCCTGAATATCTATCTGGCGGGCGGCGCGGCGGTGGCGATTCTCCTTGTGCTGATCGGCGGTTTTCTCATTGTGTGGAATAACCCGGAACTGCGTGGAATAGTCTTCGCGCCTACCCAGACGCCCTCGTTTACCCCGGCACCGCCAACCCTGACACCCACGCCCACTTTAGGCGTTACGCCGACATCCTCGCCAACGCCGGAGCAGACCTATACTCCCAGCCCGACGGTGCCGCCGGAACTGCCGGATGGCGCGGCGACTCAATTCCCGCAACCGACTCCGCTGTACCCACTGCCGGAGCGCCCGGTTCGGGACGCGGTGGCGATCTGGAAAAACGGCGACCTGGAAGCCGCACTGCCCCTCTTAGAAGTCGAAGTCACTCAGGTGAGTATCAGTTTCGACCCGAACCCGTATTATTACCGGGCACTGGCGCTGGCTGAATCGGGGGAGACAGACACCGCGTTGCAGTTGTTAAGCGATGGCGAAAGCCGTCTGCAAAATGCTCCCAATTCCAGGTTTCAAGCACTACTGGATACCGGCATCGCCCAGGTCAACCTGAAACTGGCCGAAACCGCCCTGCAATCCGGTGACAGGGATGAAGCCCGGCTCTACCTGAACAATGTGCAGGACCGGGCGGAGGCAGCCATTGAGGGTGACCCGCGTCTTGTGCAGGCGCACCTGGCGTTAGCGCGTTTCTTTAGCCTGCAAGACGATGATGAACGTGCTGTGAGTGTCTTAAACGAAGGGCTGGTCGTCCCGGAACTCGCTGGAGACGTGAACCTGCTGGTGGCACGGGGCGAGGCTTATTTCCGGTTGGAAGAATACGACCAGGCGATTTACCAGGCGTTCCTGGCGCTGTATGTCGAACCAGCCAACGAACAGGCGCATCTGTTGCGTGTCCGGGCCGCGCTGGCGGAAAACCAACCGGGGCTGGCGGTCAACTATGTTGAAGCCTATTTGCTGGATTATCCCGGTAGTATCACCGGGTTTACGCTTCGTGGTGATGCCTTTTTGATGGAAGGTAAAACCGACCTCGCACTGGAAAACTATAACCGGGCGTTGGCCGGCGGCACGGATGCCCCGGCGGCGGTAAATGCCCTGGTCGCACGGGGGCGCATCTACATGCAGGTGCGCCGCTTTGCCAATGCCCGTGATGACTTCGCCCAGGCTTTCCTCCTGAGCGACGATCTCAACATCCAGGCATTACGGATGCAGGCCGCTTATGAGGCCGGGAACTACGCGACAGCTGAACGCGATGCCGAAAAACTGCTCGGCCAGGGTGTACTGCCCGATGCGGAGATTCAACTTCTGCAAGCGCGGTTGCTGGTTGACCGGGCTGCGGCGGGCAATAGTGAAGCCTACCAGGAAGCGCTCGATCTGCTGGATGCCAGTGCGGGGCGGGTATCCGACTCTTTACAGCCGGTGGTGAATGAATACCGTGCGCGGGCGTATTACAACCTCGAATCGTATGATGAGGCGCTGCGGTCTGTAGACACGGCGCTGACGGCGAGTGAAACCGGCGGACGCCACTATCTGCGCGGTTTGATCCTGGAGGCGCAGGGCGAGACAGAAGCTGCGATCCGCGAGTACGAATGGGTGGCACTATGGGGGCAGGTGTACCCGTATGCCTTCCTGCCGGATACCGTGACTCGATTGGAAAACCTGTTAGAAGCGGAGTCATGAGGCGGAAATTACCGATGACCTCATGACCTGGGATGATGACACTAACGAGCAGTTTGAGGATGCATGGACGCCTGGGCGGTACTGGACGGCACAGCGTATCATCTTCACGCTGCTCATCTTATTTACGCTTATCGCCTTCCTGCTCTATATCTATGGGACGCTGTTTTTTCCACCACGCCCGATTTTGCCCCCGCTCCCGCCCGGTACCTACACGACGGTATAGGTCGATGTTTTCTCAATCCGCCAGGGGCAGTCCGCTGGGAACCGAGGCCGGAATGGTGTGAGAGAGATTGAGCGCCGCCGGGTCGGTCAGCGACCCCAGGAAGGCAATGAGATCGTGGATCTCAGCCTCGCTCAGTTCGACTCTGCCAATCTGCGCCCCTATCATGATCTGCGCCGCGCTCATTTCCAGCACTTCAGGTTGAAGCAGTGGGAGAAGCTGCGTCACGTCATAGAGAGCACAACCGGTTTCCGGGTCGAGTTCGTGGCGGACGACGGCTTCGAGGGTGGTGAGTGCGCCGTTGTGCATCCAGGGGCCGGTGAGCGCGACGTTATGCAGGGATGGGGTGCGGAAGGCGAAGAGGTCTTCACCGTCGCCTGTTTCCAGCATCCGGCCATAGTCAAAGGGGGCACCGGTTCCTTTGCCCGGCCCAAGTTGAGGGACGACCCGGTTGTGAAACTGTTGGTCGGAAAGCAGCGCCCCGCTGTGACAGCTTGAGCAGCCCGCCTCGCCAAAAAAGAGCAGTGCGCCTTGCTTCGCCTCTTCGCTCAGGGCGGCATCATCGCCGGCGACGTAGCGATTCCAGGGGCTTTCGGTGAAGGTGTAGGCCTGGATTTCAAACGCGCCGATAGCATTGGCATAATCCACGATGTCAAACGCAGTTTCGCCGGGGAAGGCCGACTGGAAGAGCGTGACGTATTCGGGGATCGCCAGCAGCCGCGCCATAACCGCATCCCACATGGCAGGGAAATCACCGTCGGGGATATTGGCGAGATCGTTGGCATGGCCTAACACGTCTACATCACCGGGACGTCCGCGCATTTCGTCAATGGAGGTGATGGGGAAGAGCGCCTGAGCCGCGACGAGGTTCAGCAGGCCGTCCGGTGTTTGCTCCTTAGCTGGGGTAATGATCCGGCCATCAGCCAATTGCGCTACCCGGCCATCCCAGAACATGAACTGGTATTCTTCCGCGCCCAGATTAAAGACATGGGGCGCATTACGGGGAACGAGGGTGCGCCCGAGGCCCATCATGCGGGCAGCGCCCAGCCCCTTACCTCCGGTGCCAAACGAGAGCGAAAGGCCATCGCCAGTTGCCAGCAGGGGATGGTGACAGGTGGCACAGGAAATATCCTGGTTGCCACTGAGGACTTTGTCAAAGAAGAGGGCCTGCCCCAGCGCCACGAGTTCCGGTGAAAAATCGTTCTGGACAGTTAACGGGGAGACGTTTTGCTCGGCCAGCATCCGGCGCAGGGCGGTATCAAGGGAGTCGTCTTCGGCCAGCAGGACGGACACGCCAAGTAACAGGAGTCCCATGCCGATGAGGAGCAGGGACAGTCTGATCGTTATTCTTCTGGATATGCACATCCCATTGCTCTCCTCTGGAAGGTTTCCAACTTACCAAAGCCACTTTCATTTTAGCACGAAGTGGCACGCAAAGTAGGCGGGCTCGTGTTATGTCAGGGCCTTTTACATCTTACAAGCTGCTCTTTTACCGTCTTCCATGAATCTGTGCCATCTAAATTAGGAATAATAGCGTAAAAGCCTGAGCACCAGGATACGTGAGTAAGCAGAACTGAGCGGAGACTACATGATTAGAAAATACGAAGACAAGGACTTAAACGCACTGTTGGATGCGTGGTACTCCGCGTCGCAAGTCGCTCACCCGTTCCTCAATGAAGACTTTTTGGCCCAGGAACGTCGGGCTATAGCCGATGTCTACTTACCCAACGCAGAAACCTGGGTGTTCGAGTCGGAGGGTGTGGTTGTTGGCTTTATTTCCCTCATTGGCAATGAAGTTGGGGGTATTTTCGTTGATGCCAACCACCATAGTCACGGGATCGGACGCGCATTGATGGATCATGCCAGGAGTATCCGAGACTGTCTTGAACTGGATGTGTTCAAGGATAATCGGGTTGGGCGACGATTCTACGAAAAATATGGTTTCATCCAGGTGGATGAGTACCGGCATGAGGAGACCGGCTTCATGCAGCTCAAGCTAAAGCTACCCTGTTGACTGGAGACGGGAGTTTCGCGGGGGCAGCCGCTTGACTCTTGTACACCGGCTTGTTCTAATCGGGGCAAATTTCGGACCATGCTTGCATGAGGAATCTTACCATGACACCCAGCGGCGACACCCTGCTTTCCCCTGTCTGGTCGCACATGACCCATATCCAACCGGAGCGGGCCGAGGGCATCTACCTATACGAGGCTGACGGCACGCGCTATACCGATTTCACCAGTGGCATCGGCGTGACCAACACCGGCCATTGTCACCCGCGTGTTGTCGCTGCGATTCAGGAGCAGGCAGCCCGATTGATTCACGGGCAGATTAACATCGTTATCCCGCCTTCAACGATCAAACTGGCGGAGATGCTCAATACCATCACACCCCCTTCAATCGATTCGTTCTTTTTCTCCAACAGCGGGGCGGAAGCGGTGGAAGGTGCGATCAAGTTGACACGCCAGGCCACCCGCCGGACGAATATCATCACCTTCCAGGGCAGCTTTCACGGGCGCACCGCGCAGACGATGGCGATGACCAACTCGAAGACGATCTACCGCGCCAGCTACCAACCGCTGCCATCCGGCACGTTTGTTGCCCCCTTCCCATACAGCTATTTTTACGGCTGGGACGAAGAGACGACGGTGGATTTCTGCCTGAACCAGCTTGACCTGCTCTTTAAGACCCAGTCCGCGCCAGAAGAAACCGCCGCCATTATCATTGAGCCGGTGCTGGGCGAGGGTGGGTACGTACCCGCGCCGCCGCGTTTCCTGCAGGCACTGCGCGCCATCACGGCACAGCACGGCATTTTGCTGATCGCCGACGAGGTGCAAACCGGGTTCGGGCGCACCGGTAAATGGTTCGGCTTTGAACACGCGGGAATCGTGCCGGATATAATCGTAATGGCGAAGGGTCTGGGCAGCGGGATGCCGATCAGCGGCGTGGCGGCCTCGCAGGCACTCATGCAAAAATGGACAACCGGCTCACACGGCGGGACATATGGTGGTGGGGCGCTGGCGGCAGCGGCGGCGCTGGCAACTGTCGAAACGATCCGTGATGAAGATTTGCCCGGTAACGCGGCTCGTATGGGCGAACGACTAATGGACGGGTTAGCCGAACTCCAGGGGCGTTATCCGGTGCTGGGCGATGTGCGCGGCATGGGGCTGATGGTCGGGACGGAGTTCACTCAGGGGGGCAAGCCGGATAAAACAACGGCCAAAGCGGTGCAGGCGGCTTGCCTGGCACGTAACCTGCTGCTCCTGACGTGTGGCGCTTACGAAAACACTATCCGCTGGATTCCGCCGCTGGTCGTGAACGAAAGGCAGATTGACGCCGCCCTCACCGTCTTTGAGGATGCGATGGGGATGTGCTAAAACGGTGAGCCTATGACCACTACTCACCCGGCTCGTTGTCATTGATAACCTGAGTGGGTAGTTCCACGGTAAAGATTGAACCCAGCCCCGATTCGCTCTCTACCGAAATGCGCCCCCGGTGGCGCTCTACACAATCTTTGACGATGCTCAAACCCAGGCCGGAGCCGCCAATCGAACGTACCTCGGCGCTCCGGTAAAAGGGTTCAAAAATGTGCAGCAGGTCCTCTTCGGTAATGCCCAGGCCCTGGTCAGTCACGCGCAGCATAATCCAATCGTCACCGCGCCGGTCAAGTTCCAGTGTGATGTCGCTGCTATTGGGCGAATACTTGACGGCATTCGAGAGCAGGTTGAGCAGGATGCGGCTGACCAGAATCTCGTCTACCGGGACAATTTCAACCTGCCCGGTGTTTGTGAAAATTAGTTTATGGCCCTTCCTGTTGGTCTCGCCGATTTCACTCACGCTCACCCGGCACAGTGTGTCCAGATTCAACGGTGCTGGATTGAAATCGCGCTCATTGAGATTCCCGCGCACCAGCGTAACGGTATCATCCAGCAAATCAAGCGCGTACTGGAGCTGGCGCTCAATGCTATCCAGCTTTTCCTGGCGTTTTTCGATGGTGAGCTGGTCGTAATACCGGCTGAGGATGTTTTTGGCAGTCGAGATTACTGTCAGCGGTGTGCGCAGGTCATGATTCAACGCTGAAATCGTACGTTGGATAAGGATGTTCTGTTCTTCTTCTTGCCTGAAGCGTGTCTTCAGGCGTTCGTGATCCAACGCCAGTTTCTGGGCACGTTTTTGTTCGGTGATGTCCTCGCCAATAGATTGGTAGAGCGTAACCTTGCCCTCGGCGTCGAACAGCGCACGGTTTGACCAGCGCTGCCAGCGGATCGTCCCATCGGGTGCGATGGCGCGATGCTCATGTGAATGGATGGGTGAGTCACTTGTCAGGGTGGTGATATTGGCAATGACCTGATCACGATCACTTTTGGGGATAAAATCCAGGAAATTGGATCCGACCAATTCCTCGCTGGTTCTGGAAAAGTAGTTACAGTACGCCTGGTTCGCGAAGGTGATCTCTCCCTCTTGGCGGAAGCTGCACATCAGCAAGGGGGTATCTTCGACCACGCCGCGATAGCGGGATTCACTTTCCCGCAGTGCTGCTTCCATCTCCATACGTTCTGTGATGTCCCAGAATGCCCCCTGTAGCCCTTCGATCTGCCCCTGACTGTCATAGATTGGCAGCTTGATGACTTCGACATAACGGTGTTCGCCACTGTGGGGGGTGACGTTCACTTCGGTAAACCGCATGACTGCGCCGTTTTTGATAACCGTCGCATCATCGCGTCGATATTTTTCTGCCAGGTCAGGCGAATAAAGGTCATAGGCGGTTTTGCCCAGCAGCGCTTCAAGCGGCAGGCCGATATTCTCCAACATGGAACGGTTAGCGAAGGTGATACACCCTTCCAGGTCGACACGATATATATTGATCGGCAGCGAATCAACTAGGGACTGGTAGAGCGTCTGACTCTGCTGCAAGGCTTTCTCGGCCTGTTTACGCTCAGTAATATCCATAGCGGAGGAAATCACGCCCGCCGTCCAGTCGGTTGGGTCAATATAGGAAGAACTCACGAGAAAATCAAGAATCGTGCCGTCTTTCCGCCGGAAGCGTGTTTCCGCTGTACTGAGATCGTTCTGAACAATGACCTGCCCTATATGGTCATATGTGGCGTCATCGGGGTAAATCAGGCGCACATTCTTGCCAATTAATTCCTCACGGGTATAGCCAATCTGCCGGCAAAACGAGTCATTAATCCATTCAAAGACGCGCTGCTTGAGCAGCCCGATGCCAATGGGGGCGGAACGCAGGATGCTCTGAACAGTGGCTTCACGCTCTTGCAGCGCGATTTCTGCCAGTTTGCGCTCGGTGATATCCAACACCGAAAAGATTGTGCCCGCCGATGTATCGCCTGGAATAATCGGTGTGGAACTCAGCAGGACATTGAGAATAGCACCGTTCTTGCGGCGGAAGCGTGTCTCTAACGTGCCGATGCCATATTCGGCAATCTGAGCATATTTCACCTGGCCGACATGCTCAAATTCGGCGTCATCAGGGTAAATCATACGGGCGCTCTGCCCAATCAACTCCTCGCGGGTATAGCCAATCTGCCGGCAAAATGTCACATTGACCCACTCAAAGACACGCCCCTTGACCAGCCCGATGCCAATGGGGGCGGAACGCAGGATGCTCTGCACAGTGGCTTCACGTTCTTGCAGTGCGATTTCCGCCAGTTTGCGCTCGGTGATTTCGCTGGCGTAGACGATAACTGCAATGGGCTGACTGGCACTGTCATGCACTGGCTGGATGCTGGTGCGGAACCAGCATGGTTGTTCATTTATCGTGACCGAGGTTTCCAGCACCATCCCCTGGTCATTTTCAATGACCTCGCGCACGTCGCGCAGGATTCGAGTGGTGTCATCCGGCGGAAAGAGATCGCCCACGGTTTTACCAACCAGCGCTTCGGGTGATTTGCCGAAATTCTGGGCGGCGATGGCATTCATGAACAGGTAATGTCCACCTATGTCGAGCATCGAAATCGCGGCGTCGGAACTTTCGATCAAACTGCGGTATCTTTCCTCGCTGGTTCTTAGTGCAGTTTCCGCCTGTCTGCGTTGGTCAATTTCCTGGGTAGCCGCGTCGTGCAGCCGCGTATTTTCCAACAACAGCGCGATCAGGTGTGAAAACAGAACTCCCTGTTGAATCTCATCTGACGTAAAAGGTGCGCCCGGCTCGGTCCGGCTTACATCAAGGACTCCCAGGCATTTTTCCCCGACCATGATAGGGAAGCAGGCAACCGCATGAAATGAGATATGGTTGTAAATCGCCCGGCGACCTGGAAACGTGGCGTAATCGTCAAGAGTGACGACCTGATGTGTATCGCAGGCTTTCCAGCTTAGCAGTCCCTCACCTCGCTTCACCCGGTCTCCGACGATGAAGATCTGGTTGGCGGTGTTGGCCTGGACGACCAGTTCTTCTCCTTCCAGGAAGGAAATCTCAACATAAGGAGCGTCCATGATGGCGGCGGCATGATCGAGGATTGATTGAAGCAGGTCGGGTCGGTTGCGATAGTTGAGCAGGTCGAGTGTAACCTGGTGGAGAAAGGTGAGGGAGTCATTCTGGCGGCGCAGCGCCTCTTCCATCTGTTTGCGCTCGGTGATGTCCTGAATATAGCCCCGGTAGCCCATCACTTCCCCGTCGTCATTCCAGGTGACAGAGGAGAAGTCGTAGAACCAGCGATAACGACCATCCGCGTGACGGATACGATACTCCTGCTCAAACTCAGTGCGCCCGGTGGCGTAATAAGCCGCGATTTCAGCGTTTAGCCGCGTCATGTCGTCAGAATGGACAATAGAGCTGTAAGGGATTTTGCCACTGGTGAACTCCAGCGGTGTGTAGCCAAGTTCTTCAAAAACATTGGGTGACACATACTCAACCGGCCAGCTGCTTTCTGCCCGCCAGCGGAAGACCACGGTTGGCCCACCGTTGAACAACTGGCGCTCTTCAGCAAGCGCAGCTTCCGCCTGCTTGCGTTCGGAGATGTCTACGTTCATCCCCATGATGCCAATGATCGTTTTTTGGTCGTATACGGGGAAGATAATATCGTGGTAGTTGTGTTTATCGCCCTGGTGGGTGTAGCTGACTTCGGCGGTCACAATTTCCCCGGCAAAAGCCCGGCGGTCATTTTCCTGCCACTGAGAAAGAAGGTATTCCGGGATGTCGAGATCTTCGAGTTTGCGCCCGACCCGGTCGCCCCAATGCGCGTTACAGGTGGCATTTTGTAAGATATAAGTCCCTTCAGCATCCATCGCCCAGAAGTCGAAAGGCAGGCTTTCGAACACGGCATGGAGCATCGCTGCACAATGCTCAAGCACCTGTGTGGAGACTGGCTTCTCCACCTCATCCAGCAGACGCGCCACGATTTCGTCCACGGAACAGCCTTCGCGCTCGGCACGCTCCCGCAGTCGGCATAAGGTGCCAGCGCTGATGTTGGCCGTATCTGTCATTTTTATGCCCTGACCGTTTGCTTAAAAACTCATGAACAATGGCTTTGAGAATCCCCTTGCCCACAGCCAAACAACCTGATTTTGCGGATAGAATTTCTAAAGTCATACACAAGACACATTTTAATATTATCATTGATTGTGAAATTATTTTGCTTAAGCTTGTAATGAATTTGAGGTTAGAAAAAGCACCGAACCTGTTAGGAGTGGCGTCATTCAGGGGGTGTGCGGCTATCAGGCGACATTAAAACACATGAGCTAAACGTTAAAATCAGATTCAACATTTTGCGCTATAATATAATGATAGGTTATGTGAAATCTGTCGCAAAGGTTGTGTAAATATCTACGAGATGAAAGGGTTTTGAGCTGTGTCCAGAGGGGCAGTATTGAACAGCCGTGTTTTGCTGCTCAACGGCAGTACCTGGGAGCCGCTGGCGATTATTACCGTGCCGCGTGCAATTAACCTGCTGTTGGCGGGTAAAGCGGTTGTGATTGAAGAGAGCGGAAAATATCTGAAGACAATCCGCGACCAGTTCCCAGTGCCTTCGGTGGTTGCCCTGCGTACTTATGTGAACGTCCCCCGTCGCCAGGCACACTGGAGCCGCAAAGGCGTGCTGGTGCGGGACGACTTCACCTGTATTTACTGTGGCGCAAAGCCGGGGGCGACAGTACGGGGCAAGCTGCTTGCCAAGAATGACTTCACGGTGGATCATATCCTCCCGAAATCTCGCGGGGGCAGAGACCTGTGGACGAATACGGCCTGCGCGTGCCCGGCCTGTAATCATCGCAAGGGAGACCGGCTGCCGAATGAGATTGGTATGCGGCTGCGCTGGGAGCCGAAAATACCCCGTACCAGCTATCTGGTGATCGCGATAGGCAGCGGCCCGGATGTCTGGAAGCGCTACATCGAATATTAATTACCCTTTCCAGGCAGTTCGAGCCGGGTTGCCGGGCGCATTTGCCTTTTGTTTGGTGTTCTCTGGCTCAGGCTGGGCGCACCTGGTTGCTACTATCCTCACCGTTTTCCGTTGTAATCACCCACTGTCGCACAAAACCGAAACATTTCATTGACGCCTCACGTTGCCACCGTTATACTTAGATTTGTAATTGCCCCCTGGATTGAAGGAAAACAGCGATGTCTGATACGCAATCTGTGGTTGATCCCAAGTTGTTGGCAATTTTACGGTGCCCGGTGGCCGTACACTATCGGGACAAAGGTGACGACCCCGGCAAGCTTGAACTGGTCAAAGGCTGCTGGCTGGTTAGCGCCGACTCGGGCTATAAGTACCCCATTCGGAATGGCTTGCCCATCATGCTCATTTCGGAAGGCGAAAAGTGGAAAGATGTGGCAGTATATGACCTGCCTGTTCCCCCACCTGCTGAATGATGCTCCACACGACGCCCTGGTTAGATGACCGGGGCGTTTTTATTTGCCCTACTTTCCCCGAATTTACATTTTCAAAAAATTGGTATCATACCAATACTTGACAAATTATTTAGGCTTACCTAAAATAGGGTTTATAAAGTTCGGAACATTATCACGTTGGGGCAGATGATGACGACTACCAGCGCAGCAATCACACTCGACCAACTCCAACCGGGGCAAATCGCCACCGTAACCACACTCAACAGCACCGGTCTTAACCGGCGGCGACTGCTCGACCTGGGCATTCTGCCGGGGACAGCCATCACGGTTGAAATGCGGAGTCCGCTCGGCGATCCCACCGCCTACCGGGTGCGTGGATCGGTGATCGCGTTGCGGCGAGAACAGTCCCGTGAAATCGAAATCACCCTGCCAGCCAGCGTTTCGGAGAGCGAATAAGATGATAACCCAGACTGAGACCCTGCCAACCACTGCCTGCGCAACCTGTCCAGCGTTTAACAGCGCCCAACTGCGCAAGCTGGGCATCAACACTGAAGATTGGGATTATGTGGTCGCCCTAGCGGGTAACCCTAACACCGGCAAAAGCACGGTGTTTAACGCGCTGACCGGCCTGCGCCAGCATGTCGGCAACTGGCCGGGCAAGACCGTCGCCCGCGCCGAGGGTGGTTTCCGTTACGACGATGCAAACTACAAGCTGGTTGATCTGCCGGGAACATACTCCTTGCTTTCGACCAGTGTGGATGAGGAAATCGCCCGTGATTTCATCCTCTTCGGCCAACCGGATGTGACGATTGTCGTCGTGGATGCGACCCGTTTGGAGCGCAACCTGAATCTGTGTCTGCAAATCCTGGAGATTACTGACCGGGTAGTGGTGGCGCTGAACCTGATGGATGAGGCCAACCGGCATGGCCTCAAGGTCGATGAACGCCACCTGATGCGCCAATTGGGTGTACCGGTGGTACCGATGGTCGCCCGGCGTGGCGAGGGCATCCCGGAGCTTCTGAGCGCGGTTCGCCAGGTTGTGCGCGGCGAATTTGCCGTGCGCCCGCACCGTATTCAGTACCGCGACTTGCAGATTGAGAACGCTGTCAATAATCTGGTGGGACAGCTTGACGCCCGGTTCCCCGGCCTGCCGAATGCTCGTTGGGTGGCGCTGCGGCTGCTGGAAGGCGATGAATCCATCGAGCACGCCCTGGCAGAAGGCACATTGGGTGACTTACAGCGTGGTGAAGCCATTAAATCCCAGAATGAACGCATGACGATGGGGGTTGTGGGCTATGGCGACTGACACTTCCGCCAATGACATCCTGCAAACTGCGACCCAACTCCGGGCGCAGATCGGCGGGGAGCAGTATCACGACAAGCTAATGGAGGCCATTTACACCGACGCCGCCCAGATCGCCGATCAGTCGGTTAGTAGAGAAGGTCAGCGCTCCCGGTTAGGCTTTGACCAACTGCTTGACAAGGCGTTGACCCACCCGGTTTTTGGCTTTATCGTCATGGGTCTCATGTTCCTGGGCGTTTTCTGGCTGACGATTGCCGGGGCGAATATCCCGTCGGCCATCCTGTCGGATTTGCTGCTAGGGACGGTCTACGGTTGGTTGCACACCCTCGCCACTGCGTTGAGTTTCCCACTGTGGCTCTCTGGCCTGCTGATTGACGGCATCTACTTGGCAACAGCCTGGGTGGTTGCGGTCATGCTGCCACCGATGGCGATTTTCTTCCCGCTGTTCACACTCCTGGAGGACTTCGGCTACCTGCCCCGCGTAGCCTTCAACCTGGATCGCATGTTCCATAAGGCCGGGGCGCATGGCAAGCAGTCGCTTTCAATGATGATGGGCTTCGGCTGTAATGCCGCAGGCGTGATTGCGACACGTATCATTGACAGCCCGCGTGAACGGTTAATCGCCATCATCACCAACAACTTCAGCATCTGCAATGGGCGCTGGCCGACCCTGATTCTGATGGGGACAATCTTCATTGGCGCGACGGCTCCCCCGGCATTGGCGAGTTTCTTTGCCGCTGCCAGCGTGGTCACGATTGCCGTGTTGGGGATTTTCGTCACACTGCTGGTCTCGGCTTTCCTGTCGCGTTCCTGGCTCAAGGGCGAGGCGTCGGTCTACAGCCTGGAACTCCCGCCGTATCGCCCACCGCGCATCCTGCAAACGCTGTATACCTCTATTATTGACCGCACCCTGATCGTGTTGTGGCGGGCGGTGACGATGGCGGCCCCGGCAGGCGCGGTTATCTGGTTATCGAGCAACATCTATATCGGGGATGCCAGCATTGCCGGGCATCTGGTGAACCTATTGAATCCTGTGGGCGTACTGCTCGGCCTGAATGGGGTTATCCTGGTGGCTTACATCGTGGCGATCCCTGCCAATGAGATTGTGATCCCAACGGTATTGATGCTGACACTGACACTCGGCAGGAATATTGCCGGGGCGCAGGCGGGCGTGATGATGGAACTGGATGAGGGGCAGGTGTATACTGTGCTGACGCAGGTGGGCGGCTGGACGCTGCTCACGGCGGTTAACCTGATGCTCTTCAGCCTGCTCCATAACCCATGCAGCACGACGATCCTCACGATCTGGAAAGAGACGAAGAATGTGCGCTGGACGGTCGTGGCGACCATCCTGCCGATTGTGTTGGGTGTCGGCGTGACCTTCACCACCGCCACGATTGCCCGGTTGCTGGGCTGGGTATAGCAGCGGTTCGTCCTCAGGGGAGGGATTGCATTCCCTCCCCATTTACCCACCCGGCAATTCTAGTTCAGGCCTCAGGATTCACCTTCATATACCAGCGTATCCGGGTAGAAGCCATACCAGCCGAACCAGAACGCCAGATGCCCGCCTAGCCGTGCCAGGGTTTCTCCACCAGGGCTGATGAGTGCGTCCTCCGTCACTGTCCACACTGTCCCGTCCTGCTCAATGACTTCGCAGCTGGTCTCGCCCGGCTGAAAAGTGTAGCCGCCGCGTTGATAGGCCCGCACCGCCGCCCCGCCCGGCTCAAAGAAACTCCGCCCCGGCGTCTCCCGCGTGACGATTACGACATCAATTCCCGCCAGGGTATCATTTGTGACGCCTTCAGCGACCAGATAACGCAGTGGGTAGGCTTTGGGCGTGTCGTTCAGGTTGAGTGTGAAAACCACCTCTTTATTGGCGTTCTCGCGGGTATCCTGCTGCCAGACCGGGAACATGATAAAGTCCGGGTCATTGAAATAGTCATGGTAGGCCTGGCCGTTGATATAGGGGCGGTTATAGCCGGTTTGCAGACTCAGCACACTGGTATCGGGATGTTCCGTCAGCCACGTCGCCCAATCAGTGACGACCACCGGGAGAATCGTCAGCCGGATGCCGCTACCGGCGAGCGGACCAAAGGCCGGCTCACCCGTAATCGCGTTCCAGACGGTATCGGTTTGCCGGTCATACATGAGCTTATTTGAGCGCATCAACATGCCGGTAGAGCCGAATTCCAGCACAGTTTCTCCCTGGTGTTCACCATCTACGACCAAATCAGGAATCGTCGTATCATACAGGATACCCGACCCGCACAGCGTACAGTAAGCCAGAGCGACGGCTTTCCCCGGCACGCTTCCGTGCAACCCGTGACTGTAAGTCAGGGGCGTTTCACCGCTATCGGGCAGCGCCACCCGTACCGCATCCCAACCGCCAGAGTCTGTCCAGACGAGGGTTTCCGGTGCGGTGAGCCAGCCATTGGCCGGACAGCCCGCTGAATCGCCGCTGATCTGCACCCATGAGTCATCCTGGCGGGCTACGGCCCGGAACGACCCCGGCGCACGATAGTAACAGACGATTTCGCCATCTGGTTCATCGTACAACGGCGCATGGCCGATCACATCGTTGAATAGTTCGTGCCAGTTGAGCAGGCGCAGCGGGTAGGCGCGGTTATCACCGTTGATGCTCACGCCGAACACATATTCATCCGGCGCGGGGTAGCGGCAGTCTCCCTCGCGGCAGAACTGCGTGAA
>CALJKV010000115.1 GCA_937974245.1 uncultured Chloroflexota bacterium
TCTGAAAACAACTTGTGATTAGAGTATAGAACAACGATTTGCCGAAGGCAAATAAAGTCTTCATTCTGGAGAGCCTATGCCCAGCAGCACCCACAGCCTATGTCGTACAATTTGCTGGCTTCAATTCTCATAGAGCGCGCAGGTATGTGTTGCGAACCGGTCGTGTGAAGAAACGGTTCATTTTCACAGCGCTAAAGGGCGTGAAAAGCGTGTCCGAGATGGGCACGCTGCCCCCCACGCTTTCCCCCACACCCCAGCGTGGGGGGCAACAAGACGCAAGCAGCGCCATAAAAGCGGCTGCTTGGGAAGTGCCTCTTCTCATGGGAGGTCTCCCCACCGGCTGGTTTTGCCCCATAAATGGGTTCAAATCGACGCACGGCGGTGACCCACCCCCCAATCGGCGAGCCACTGCGAACGTCGGGCTTGGTCTAGGGCTGGCGCTCCTGCCAAAGCCCGACTGCCCACCCCGCCGCCGCACTGCACCTCCACGATTTCACTGGCGTGAAATCAATGCCAGCCGATCGCTGGCAGTGGAGGCTTGGCGGTGCCCTTGTCCCTGTCCGCTGCTCTGGGCAGCGGGGGACGGCGGCGGGCGCGGGCGTCTGGACGGGACAAGCCCGCCCATCCGCTCCACTCGGTGTGGGCAGTCGGCCTTACGCCGACGTTCGCATCCAGGGGCGGAGGGCTGCTGCGCAGCCTTTCATGGATAGTCCCGCCTAGGGCGGGACGGTTGCACACCGGTCGGTGTGAGGAACAGGCTCAGGCCTGTGCTATTGGGTCGTGGGGGGGGGTAAGAAAAATGCATTGTGGCGCTGTGAGTGCCATCGTGACACGATGGTGCAGGGGGAGTAGAGGGATTTACTGATTTGGTAGCGCAGTGCGTTTAGAAGCGATTTTATGCGGTCTACGGGCGGTGGCAGCGGGGGTGCGGCGGCATGATACAATGATGGATGGCAACCCCAAAAATGCAGTATCCGCAAAGTTACTTCGTAAGCCGTGTCGAATTCAGCGTGCTTCTGGTGTCCGCACTCGGTCTAACCGCCATACAGGCTCTGATGGGGTGGGTGGGTAGTTTTTGGCTGGGTATGGCGGGGATAGCGCTATATGAAATTGGCTTTTTGCTCGACATGGGTCTGACTTACGTGACGTTCAGCCATTTCAAGCAGGAATTCGACCGGCGCGGGCTGTCTGCGTACTTCCCAGGACACGAGGGTAACCAATTTGTGCCGCCGCACCCAACCCTAAAGCAGCTGGTTTTCAGCGTCCCGACCCTTGTCTTTTTACTGACACTGCCCGCCGCGGGGTTGTTACCCGCGTTTGGTGTGGTGAAGGGGATCGGGCACCTGAAACGAGCGACCAAGCACCTGACAGCTCAGCGGGAGATGCGCGTGTTTCTGAACAGTGGGGAACCTATGCCAGGGCGTGTATCGGGCTAACGCGGAAGTGCCAGGGGTTAACCTGGCACTTTTTTATGAGCACTCCCTGCTGGTCGCACACCTACATGTGGGCGGCGAGGAGGTTAGCCCGTGATCGGACAGCGGTGTGTGTGGCCGCAATCTGGACAGCGCACGATCTTGTGGTCGCGGTAGGTCTGTCCACAATGGGGACAGGCCACTCCGCTGCGCTGTCGGGGGATATTGAGGGTTTTCCACAAATCCCATCCGTTGAGAATGAGCGCAGCTATGAGTAAGGCCACACTGAATACAGTCAAGACCAGGATCATCAGACATCACCCCCTTTCCTTACCCGGTAGGGGGAGCACTTTGCTCTGGATATGTGCTGCATACCTATAGTATACCAAATTATCAGGCTCGCGACGAGATAATTTCAGTGTGATGATTGAATAAAAACAGCGTGAATAACGACTGGATCAGGGGGATTCTTATACCATGCCGCACTATTTATGAATTTCCGTTTGTTTGCTTTCGCAATTGGGACGTTAGAATTAAAATAAAATCATGCTTTATTATCTGGGCGCGTTGTGAGAGTCTTATCCCGAATGGATAGCTGGAAATATCTTTTGAGCGGTTCTTCCTCTGTGGCATATGAATCGGAGAGTTGTTTTTACCCGCTTGTTAGGCGGGTTTTTTTTATTGCCTTAGGTCTTTATCGAACAGGGGGTGAGTAGAATGGGTATTCGTCTGGAAGACGCTGAATTGGCCGAGAATATGTTAATAAAAGTAGGGGTGGCGGTGCGTGCGGAACCATCAGGGAGTGGTGAGCGGCGTTTCAATGGAGTACAACGGTCAAACGCTAAGTCAGCCAGGCGGTATCGAATACCGAATGGTGAACGGTTGGAAAGTAGACGTTCTAATGGGCAGCACGACATGATTCTCGATGTTTTGTGGGTGCTCGCTGATGTGTTAGACCCCTTACCTGAGGGTGAAGCGGCTAAACTGTTCACTAGCGCCTGGCATGGGCTTCCAGATGAGCGAAGAAGGGTGATTCTTCAGCATTTGAACTTGCTTCCCCCACCTGATCCAGTATTGGAGCAGGCTCTGGAAGAGTTAGAAGGGGTTACCTGGGGAGGCGAGCCAACATCATACGAACAGATGTTAAGGGTCTTCCTGGATAATCGGGGTAGTGATCTAGTCGGCTTAGATAAGTTTGCACCGCTTTTTGAGGGCAAGCAGGATGCTGAAAAGACGGCTTCCTGGCGCATGTCCAAGTTAAGAATACTGTTATCAAAATATCAGCGGCGAATTGTTCACATTCCAGGGTATCGGCTTGAGACAATGGAAGAGGAGGGTGTAGTTTCTGCATATTAGGCCGAGGTGCTTGCCAAAACACCCATTTTGTTATATATTGAAGTTACTGAAAGTTAGTAATTTTGAGGCCTGGATGACAGGAAGACTGAAAATTCCCCTGTGTAGGCGATACCTGTGTATCAGCACCTACGGGCAGCGAGACCGGTTGGGTTAGTTCGAAACCCCACCGGTTTTTCTTTTTTATAGCTTGGTTCTAGTTTCGGTGAATAGCAACAGCGGAGGAGAAATGAAAAAGAGAGCGTGACTGGAGTATAGGAAAGGGTGACAGTCCTGATATACGTGGCCTCAGAAACCAATCAGGACTGTCGAATTCGCCATGCAGGTCTTGGATTTCGATAACCGTGGGACTCTGCCAGGCTAATTGTCTGTATTGTAGCAGCATTCGTGGGGCAGAGGCAACTGAGGAAGGCCAAAAGATAGTATGCCGCGCAAGTGGCATTAGCACAGAAATTTGATCTGATGTCAGGCGTATCTGTAGCGCGAGAAGGGGAGAAATAGGTGATGAAGTGGAATGGAATGAGTGTGGATGAGGCTGTAGATCATTTGCGGGATGAGTCAAGGTTATTGGTTGCGGTTAGTGATCGGCAGGGGTTGAAGCGGTTATATGCCAGATTGGCTGCGGCAGCCTATTCGGGGGATGACGCCAACGCCCACAGCAGGATGCAGAATGCCCTGCGGGAAGTGCTAACTGAGCCGCTGCGCCAAGTCCGGCGCGGTTTATTCGACCGGTTGTGAGGGAAAAAGCAACCGGTACATCCAGGGAGGAAACAAGATGATAGATGTCATCGGTTTGGTGCTTGCGGTAGTAATGATTGCTTATTTGGTGAGGCGACACCCGGGTGGAGAAGGTGAATTGACGAGAAGTGTGCGAAAAGGAGATGGAAATATGGCGCGGGAGAAGCGGGAGATCGATAAACGGACCGTTCAGGTGATAGCAGACCTGGATGCCGCTGTCCAATCGGTGGCAGGGTTTAACCAGGCAAAGGAAATGTTCAAAGAAATGAGCAAGTCGCTGCGAAAGCAGCTTTCAGCGGCGCTGGGGCCGGAATTCCAGCGCAGTACAGGCCAAATCACTGCGCAGGAGTTAATGGCGAATGAAAAACTCCACGAGCATATTAAAAGGCAGGAGCTGTACCTGAAAAAGAAGCAGGTGGATATCATCGCAATACCTGCTGGCCTGGAGGCGGACTTAGCAGCGCTTCGGCGGTTACGAGATATCTCGGGGGACACCGAAGACAGCCTGGGCTGGGCTGTTATCGAGGAGTCTGTGAAGGGTAAAGCGGCCGCTCGCCTCCTCAATGAGGGCACAGTTGAGGGAGTGGTCGAGGAAAAGACCGTGGTGCAGTTGTTCCTCGCGGCGCGTAGTGCGACACAGGCCGGTAACGAACGGCTAACCACACAAGCATCATCTTCCGGAGAGACCGAACCTATCGAGGCTGTCGTGGATAAGCTCACTTCCCAGTTCTCTAAAAATGGCAAGCGGCCATAGCAGGAGGCAACTGATGTTTAAAGAAGGTGAGGACGCAATCGTTTTCGTGCTTGTTCTGGCTGGACTTCTGGCGGTTCTGCTCATCGCCGGTGTGGTGTGGTTCTTAATCGCGGCCACTATCGCTTCGGTCAGCTATGCGAACCATATCCGCCATGCGGAGGCTGAATTTGATCGGGTTGCGGCTGAGATTGGGATTGGCCTGGACACGGATGAGGTGTTACGCGCTGTGTATGGGGCAGGAATTGAACTGCCAGAGGATGGATACGGAACCGTTGGCGAGTGGGTGGCCGGTTCAGTATTTGGTGTGGAGGAAGTGGCACTATGACGAATTTCTGGCCGTGGCCGTGGAACCGGTTTTTCTCCACGCCACCGATCGTCATCACGCGGGTGGTTGGCATTGTCGATACCGTTCGTGAGGCGCATCTGGTGTACTTCGGTGGCTCTGGGACTGGCAAGACCAAACATCTGGAAGGCCTGCTGACAATGGACTTTTTGCGGCGAGCACTGGGTCTGTGCCAGCGGGGTTGGGCCTGCATAGATGTGCATGGCGACTTTGGGAATGAACTCATTGGCAGACTCGCCATCCTGTGCCAGCAGTTTCCGCAGATGCGTGATCAGGTGGTGGTGATTGATCCAACGATTGAAGGGTGGACCGTTGGGTATAACCCGTTTGAATTGAGGCCTGGAGAAGTGGCGGAGCGCCGGGCGCGCGGGTTGGCAGACACGCTGATTACGGTTTTTAAGGACGACCCAACCATGGTGGTGAGAATGTACCGGGTCGCTTATTATAGTTTCCTGGCGCTGATTCTCACCCGCCGCTATCTGACGGATATGCCGGAATTTCTCACGAACCGCACGTTTCGGGAAGAGCTTGTCCTGCCGCTTTCGCCACATTACCCGGATATTATCCGCTACTGGACGCAGGAGCTTCCCACCGACCGTGAAGCCATAGTCCGTGTGGAGAGTACTGCCAACCGGATTGGGCGTCTGGTGAGTGACCCGGATGTCGCACCGATGTTTGAGCACTCCTCGACGCTGAACTTCCGCGAATTGATGGACAAGGGTGCGTTTGTCATCATTCGTCTGCCAAAGGGAATTCTGGGGCAAGACGTGGCCTATATGCTGGCCGCACTACTGGTGGCCGAGTTTGAGCGAGCGGCGATGAGCCGGGCCGATATCCCTAAAGAAGACCGAAAACCGTTTGCCCTAGTGTGTGATGAATTCGTCAATTATCTGACCCCCTCCTTTCAGACCATTGTGGATGAATGCCGCAAGATGCGTCTGGAGTTGATCGCCGCAACACAAAATGTCGAGTCCCATCTGGGAAGTGATGAATTGTTAGCCTCGTTTCTCAATTCGGTGAACAACATCTGTGCTTTTCGATTAGGCTGGAAAGAAGCTGACTCGTTAGTCCGGGAGGTTTTTCAACCTGAGCTCGACCAGGTGAAGGAAAGTTACTGGCAGGATGGTCGTGTGGCAGGATTTGCTATTCCTCGCGAGCGCAAAGTCTGGCGCGGTTTGGATGAGATATGGGAGATTGAGCGGCGCAAAATTATGACCCTCAAGCGCGGCGAGCTGTGGTGGCGTGAGAAAAGCAACCAGAAGACGCGGAAGATAAAAGCCTTTCACATCCATGATGTGTCGGACATGCCGGATGCTCACTTGCTGCCGGGAGCACGGGCGGCACTGCTTGATGCGGTTTACCGCCGCTATGGGAGTGCCCGTGTCAGGATTGAGCCCTCGCGTGTGGAGATCATTGGATTTCTTCCGGACAAGCCGCCGCCAGCACCACCCCGTCCGGCTAATCCCGCCTTGCCTTTTGGCGAACCCATCGATGAGTAGGGGATATGGTAGGATGAGAGGAGAAGATCATGGCAATGGTTCAAAAAGCCGGCCAGGAGCCGCCCAAAATCGGCCTCACCACGCGCGACATCGAGATATTCGAGGCGATTCTGGCGTATGATGGGATGCTCGGGATGCGGCAAATCCAACGGCTGTTTTTCAGCAGCTACTATCAGACCCGCATCCGGCTCGCCAAACTCTACCAGAATGGATATCTGGACAGGCCCGACCGGTCGGAGCGCCAGGGTTACCACCAGATGCCGCATTGGTTGGGGAAGCGGGGCGCTGAGGTGTTGGCCGGGCGGCAAGATATCCCCTTCACGGAATTCAAATGGCGGAAGCGGCCACGCCCCAAGATGATCCCCCATGACTTACAACTGAATGACTTCCGGCTGGATTTTGAAGAAGCGTGCCGGCAGCATCCGGCGGTGGAACTGGAAGAGGCGGTACCGGGCAGTGAATTCTGGACACACCCCGAGCAGATTAGTTATACGGACGTGAATGGCAAGCGGAGACAGCGTCAGGTCCGCCCAGATGGATTGTATATCGTCCGCCATTGGGTGGCCGCTGAAGGGCAGTGGTACCGGTTTCCGCTGTTTATCGAAATTGACATGGGGGGGATGCCACATGCCCGTTACGTCAATGACCGCGTCCTGGCCGGGGTCGCATATTTGAAGAGCACGGTATACCGGAAACGGTTTGGTTTCAAATGGGGAAGCTGGCTGTGGGTGACGACATCAGAGGAGCGGGCGTTGAACATGAAGCGCTATGCTGAGGCGGCAGCGGGTGGCGAAGCACAGGTATTCTACTATACCTGGTTTGACCAGGTCCGCCCGGAGACCATCCTGGTTGCCCCGATCTGGTATCGGGGAGGGGAAGGGGAGGCACGCGCCTTGTTCCCGCTGACTTGAAAGACAGGAGCCCAATTTGCTAGTCTGGGACCTATGCCCCTGTCTTTCTGGAGGAAGCAGCGCAGCGGTGATTTGGTATTGGGGAGGCTGGGAAGCCTCCCTTTTTCACCGGTGCTGCGTGTGCCGTTTGAAGAGCGAAAAGCCCACACCCATGTCATCGGGATTTCAGGTATGGGCAAGAGCAAGTTTCTGGAGAGCTGCGTTTTCCAGGATATTGCGAATGGTCAGGGCTGTGGCCTGATTGATCCCCATTCGCTGCTGGTCGAAGATTTACTCAAGCACCTGGTCACCCGCCACATTCTCGACAATCCCGCCATCGTGTCGCAGCTGATTTACGTTGACCCCTCACGAGAGGACTATGTTATCCCATTTAACGTGCTGGCGACCGAGGATAAACCGTATGCAGTGGCAACCAGTGTGCTGGAAGCGTTTCGCCGCACCTGGCCGGAAAGCCTGAGGGAAGCCCCACACTTTTCCAACATCATGTTCCATGCTCTGCTGGTCCTGATTCACACCCGGATGACGTTAATGGATCTGCCGCGCCTGCTGGTCGACAAGGAGTGGCGGGATGAGCTGCTCATCCGCGCCGGAGAACCCAAGCTGACCGCGTTTTTCCACGACCGCTATGAACAGTGGGGGCGGGATGGGGCCGTGATGCGGGAGAGTACGCTCAATAAGGTGACGGCGCTGAGCATCAATCCGTATCTGGAGATCATGTTGGGACAGCAGGAGAACCATCTCGATTTCCGGGCCATCATGGATGAGGGGAAAATCCTGCTGCTGTCTCTGGGCAACAGTGATCCGGAGACTCGGCGCTTGATCGGCAGTCTGGTGGTCACGGGACTGGAGCTCGCCATGCGGCGGCGGCAGAACCGCAACCTGTGGAACTTGACGATTGACGAGTTCGCCGGGTATGTCGCCAATGAGGGATCCGCGCAAACGCTGGAACATGTACTGTCGGAGGGGCGCAAGTTTCGCATGACCATGACGGTCGCCCACCAGACCCTCTCGCAGCTCACGGCGAATATGATCGGGGCCTTGGGCAATGTTCATACGAAAATCATCTTCGGCATTGGCCGCTATGACGCGGAATACTTCGCCAAAATCACCGGGCGGGTGGACACCCAGGCGGTGAAGCGGGACCCCAAAACAGACCAGCAGCATGAGGTCTTTTCGCCCCTGGCGGAGCAGTGGGAAGACTGGACGACCCACCTCCAGCATCAGCCACCGCGCCATGCGACGATTGCCATGCACCGGCAAACTGCCGTTCGTGTAGTCACACTAGCCATTCCGATGTATCGGGCTACAGAGGAGCAGGTCAGCGCAGTGCAGGGGGAGAGCCTGAGGCGCTATGGTATCGCCTACAGCCAGGCGAAGCGCAACTTATCGGAGCGGGAGGGAAGCGCCTGGCAGGGCGTGGACTCGTTTGAGATGATCCCTGCGGGTGAGCCGGTCCCCACCATAGTCGCCAGGAATTGAAACCGGGGACAGCTGCAAGGATAGGGCAATCGGAAAGTGGAACTGCGTGCTATTGGTTTCCCACCACCACCTCACGCCAATCGCACACCCGTCTCGCTCGTCAAGGCTACCCCCCATTTTCGCTGGCGCGGAAAACGGGTTCCCCTCCCTGACTTCACGTCGCCGGCTGTGCCAGAGACTGGTAAGGAAAGCATGCGCTTTCCGCAAAGTGCAAAATGGAAAGGAGGTGAGAACTATGGATTATCAAAAAATAGTGATTGTCGGCAACGTCACGGCTGACCCGAAATGCGAGCAGTCCAAAAAGGACGGCGCAGCCTATACGCTTTTTAGTGTTGGCGTAGAAGGAAAAGTGTTTTTCCCTATTGCGGCCTTTGGCAAGATAGGGGAGAGCGTCGCCGAATATGTGAAAAAGGGGCGACAGGTATTAGTTGAAGGTCGCGTGACGGTCAGTGAAAAAGGTCGGTTTGGGGTAGTTGCCGACCGGGTGGTCTTTGGCACATCACCGAAGCCGTGAGGTGGTGACCCCCGCCTGCGGGCGGGGGATTGTCCCACCCACCCCCGATTGCCCATTTTGTTGTCCGGGCAGGGGATATGATAACCTGATATATGTCCAGCAACGATACCCCAGCACACAGGCGGTTGAAGCAACTTGTGCCACTGGTCATCCCCTTATTGGGTGCCGACCTCTCGGCGGTACTGGGGTTGCTCGGGCGCTTGGGGAGGTATGTGCTGCCAGGGCGGACGCCCGAGGGGATGTACGAGGTATTGGATTACGAGGCGGAGTTGGAGTTGTTGGACACTAAAGGCAGGAGGGCCATCCTGCATAAGCGCCAACACGTAAGATTTTTGCAGGATAATATTAGCGCGTACCAGGACAAAGCCTGGGGCGATGGGAATATCTTCGCTGACTACAAGTGTTCACCGGGCGTTGCGGTCGATCGTTACCGCGAGGGACACCGGTATCGCATCCTGATTTCACTACGAGAGACGAAGAAGAGGGGAGAGGAGACAGTCTTTCGGATTGAGCGCACGATTGCCAATGGGTTCACGAAAGATGTGGAAGATTTCCAGACCGAGATTGACCACGTAACCCGGTCCCTGACCATGCGGATCGTCTTCCCGAAAAAGCGCCCCCCCAGGCAGGTGACCCTGATTGAACAGAACACCACCCATAGCGTTATCCTCGATCATGAACACTATACAACCCTACCTGATGGCCGCGTGCAGGTCACCTGGAAAACCGGTAAACCGCGCGTGTTTGAAGCCTACATTCTGCGCTGGGAGTGGTAGAGGGTGGTGGGCGGCAGAGAGTCCGCCCACCTGTGCCGCACCCGCTAGGTGCCCGTGCCACCACTCATGACGGTCTCCTTTCTCTAACTCGGAACCGGATGAGGCGGCCACCTCGGGGAAACATGCAGGGTGAACAAAAAAGCAGCTCGAAGCTGCCATAAGTATACGCCATGACGCCAACTTTTTCAATCCCCCTCATCCTCCTTCTTAGGTCTGCCCATCTTGACTTCGTCTTTGTATTTCATCACCGACACCAAGGTGGTGAACCAGTCCCGACCCGGTTTCCATCCGGCAATCTTGCCGTCCTGGAGCAAGCGTTGGATGGTGCGTACCGAGTAACCGGACTTTTCTGCCGCCTCAGTCACCGTGATCCATTCCTGTTCACCGGCCATGCGGCTCCTATTGGGGCGGATTGATGCAATGTGGGAAGTAGTAGGTGAGTGATTATTCTCCTGAGCCTATAGTACAACCTTAACTGTAAGGCATTCTGAATTTGCTGACAAGCAAAACTATCCGCCTGCCGGGCACTGGAGAACGCTTGAAAGTCTGGGCTATCCGACTGGTTTCTCGCGTTGACCGGGTATGCTAATATGAGCTATGGCAAAAGGGGACATGACCTTAGCGATCCACGAGGTTGCGGCGGCCGTTCGCAGGGCGAAAGAAAAGCCGGGGGATAAACGCCGGTTGGAGTTGGCGTCCAGTCTGATGTCGCTGGGGAATATAGCCGCGGGAGCTTTGTTATTTGGACAAGCCTTTTCCGGATTTCCCTTTGATGTTCAACTGGCTGCCATTGGGTTGCTTACCCTGGCTCTGTTGTATGCAACCTCGCTGTATCTGATGAAGGGGGGTGAGCGGGTGTGATACCGCTGCGACCGATAGAGATTTTTCTCATTGGGTTAGTCCTGGTTGGGATAGTGATGGCGTGGGCTGCCACACACCTGGGGAAGCGAACCCCTGAGCGCAGGAGGTGAGTGCGCGGCTGTTTTGCTCGTCCTGTTGCCAGGTAATTGTCGGTGTGGTCGTTTTACATTCTGCTCGCTGATGCGGTTGGAGGATATTGCTGCTGAAGATTAAATGACTTATCAGACCAACACCTGTATGTATTGCCTTGAGTCCTGGTACGGCTCTGAAGCCAGTCAGAGATTTTTCGCTAAAACGCGCGCAAACCCCGCGCAATTTCGGAAAATAGAGAAGCTCCTGCTGTACTGGAAAGTTTATAACCCGGACTATTCATGGCGGGCTGATCGCACATCACACCGGGTGGGTGAGTGACCCCAAGAAGTGTCTTCCGGCCAGCCCACATGCCAGGCTGGTGCCACCCCGTTAGAGGCCCCGGAAGACGCGAGGATTATACCGCGTGAACGGAATATCCCAATCAGTTGACTGGCATGGTGCAACTTGATATGCTGACCATATCCCACGATGACCTGGTACAGCAAAGAACAACCGACCCCATTTGATGCTTCAGCCATTGAAGGCCTGATGTATCTGAACGGGGATACCCTGGCAGAGCGGTATCACCAGGATCACCTCAAAGGCAAGAAATACCCCGTTATCTCCTTCCCCTCAAACCTCACGCGGGAACTGGCAGACAGCAGCCACCCCGGAGGGGTTGTCAACATTTTTGGCGCGTTGGAACTCTGGCGCAATCAGAGCCGCGATGACGCTTTCGCGGATGCCATACGCTTTGCCGACAACTACAACTACCTGGTTGCCAGGGAAGAGGAAGATGCCCTGGTCATCGCCAACCCGCATTCAGGACACGGTTATCGTGTGCTATATGACACGCAAGCCAACCAGATCAGGAATATTCGCCGCTTTCCAGAACATGCTATGGAGTTGTTGGATGGCGTCAGCCGGGCGGCCCTCCCAGACCTGTACTCAGGAGAGGAGAAAGGGCTGGATGCCATTGTACCGGTCAAGTTCTTCACGCCGGATGCGCAGTGGACGTGGTACCCCAGTGAGTATGATGGCGAAGACACGTTTTTCGGATTGGTATCCGGGATGGAAGTTGAGCTTGGATATTTCAGCGTGACGGAACTGGAAAGCGTGCGGGGACCTCTGGGATTGCCGGTGGAACGAGACCTGTATTTCACCCCGCAGACACTCCGGGAACTCCAAGCCTATCATCTACGCTAACTATGACGCAGCAACACCCGAAAGTGAGGTATACCAAGCCGTGTGGGGGCAGCCCATGAGTATTGAAGCGCCACGACCCACCGGCTACGGCTTCGATTTTACCGAACGAGAGCAGCTGTACTACCGGATCAGCAATAAGCGGTTTGAGGCCTTCTTCACCGATGTAGCCACCACTATCCACCGGATTGAGGTGTCTTACAACAATTATGGGGAGTTTCTATTTGTCACAGCAAGCCGAGAGACGGGGCAGGGCAGGCAGCCGGTGACATTTTACGGCGCGGGGTTTCACGAAATGCGGGAACGGTGGATCAGCCAGGAGTGGTTCTGGTACAAAGGCAACACGTATTCAGCAGCCACCAAACTGATTGTTCCTAAAGAGGAGGCCAAAGAAATCCTGGAGCGGCGGTGGGCGGAGATTGCCCCCTACGTGACGGCAGTGGAACAAACTCGGCGCGGCCAGTTGTTTGAAATGCTTGCCGATCTGACCGATGAGGATGGCGCAGTCAGTGAGATGGAGGAGTGGGGGATGGATGATTTTGAGTAACAACCGTTCACACGCAAGGTATGACCAGCAGCAAAGAAATATCGCTACAATATGACCTGTTCACCCGGGAACTGGTGGATAACCGCACCAGCAGCCAGAGACGAGCGGATCAAGGGCGGGAGCAGCCACAACAAACAGAGATGTTCTCACAGCGTGACCTGGCACAATTTGGCGTCCGGGCGCGACCGCAGATGTCGCTATCACCACACACCAAGTTGGTGTTGATCGCGGAAGACCCGCGCACACCGGAAGAAGTGGAGCGCGACCGGCAGCGGGCAGCTGAAGCGCTGACCTACCAGATGTTCACCGGTCCAGCAGCCGGTGGAGTAGGGGAGGTTGTACCAGAGTCGGCTGATGCCGAAGTGGAAACACAGAATTCTATCCCGGACAGCCTCACAGTGATCGGGTTCCGGGTGCGGGCGAGACGAGCACGGGCCACACTCAGAACACGAAAGACAGCGTGACCACAGGACGGTACGTCCGATGCAGCAAGTATGGCTTGTCAGTTTGGCGTACAAAAAATCCAGGGAGAAGTGAGTCGTCAGAATGGTGACGGTTCTCCCTGGAAAGGGGTGTTGACATTCGATTTGTGTACCCTCTCATGGTTTTCATCCTGGCTCAAGCTGCAAGCAGGCGCTGATCTCCTCCCGGTTGATGGGCAGGCTGCGCACGACCAGTTCCGTCGTCAGGATGTAGGTCAGAAAGGTCGTGATCGGCTGGCGCTGCAGCAGGCGGTAGAGATACTGCCCGACGATACAGGCCATCCAGTCATTGACCAGCAGCGACTGCTCACCGCTGACAGCCAGTTCCGCACACGAGCGATCATCCGTGATGCCCGGTTGGGACTCACTTCCATCTTCAGCCATGAGCAACCCCGGAAAGAGCAGTCCTTCCCTGGGCAGATAGGGATATTCGGTGCGTTCCTCAGCCAGATGACGGGATAACAGGTCACGATCCGCCGTGTTGCCGATGCACACCTGCCCGCTCTCGGCGTGATTGCCAGTCCCGATCAGGATGCCCTCCACTTTGTGGAGTTCCGCCCGTCCCAGATGGTTGTCGACACAGCTGATGACCAGATTGCCGCCCTGTCGCTCGAAATGCCGTTCGGCATTCACCATCTCCGGTATCCAGGCGACATCCAGCCCAAGCGCCAGGTTGAGCCGTCTGCCCACGACTTCGACCTTGAACTGGCCGACATCGCCCGGCGCGAACAGCTGCCGTCCGACGTTGGATTCTTCCACACGGTCGGGGTCGATCAGGATGATGCGCGGCACATGCTGGCGGTTCTCTCTCATGGCATACGCCATGCGTCCAGCCAATCGTGCCACCTGAGCACCGGTGCCACCCAATCCAACGATTGTGATGGTCCTGATGTAGATGTGCGGATTGAATATCCCGTTCATGGTGACTGTCCTGACACCTGTCCCAGCGTTTTGCGGGTGGGCAGCAGATCCCCGCGCGGATAGACCCGGGCGTGACGTTTCTCCAGATCGATGAAGTGCTCCCGCACATCACGGGGAAAGCGTTTGCTCTTGCCCGAAACCGCGTGGTCGCCAAACGGCGATCCCAGGAGCAGTCCCCAGTCTTCCGCCAGGGATGTTCCCGCCAATGCGGCATCGGATACGGTCCTGACCGATCCCCAGCAGATTGCCGCTGAACTGTAGACGTTGGGCAGCGGGGCATGAAAGAGCGGCCAGTCGTGGCTCTCCGGGCGTTTCTTCACGGCGTACACCAGGTAGGTCGGGTCGCGGTTCTCCCGTGTCTGGCGGATGAGGATCAGCCCTGGCAGCGGGATACGCAGTGGGGCATCCGAGCCATCCAGGTACACGCCGGTCTGCTGCGGTCTGCGGTATTCGGCGATCGTACAGACCACGCCTTCGTAGCGGACGAACAGCGTGTCGCCTGTCAGGAGGCCGGTGTCATAGGTCACCTTGGCGGCCAGCGCCAGCGCGACCTGAGCCGGATCGACCGGGTACTCGGAGATGAGGTCGCCATCGCGCTTGCGCAGCATCACGCCGAACGAGTAGAAATCGAGGGAGAGCGCGGGCTGCTCAGTCAGGGCGGTCTGCAAGGCGCGGCCATGCCAGTCGGATGGGCCGATCATGGGGTTTCCTTCCTTCCCGGCGCAGGAGCGCCTGGTCAATCCGCCGGATGTTGTGCCGCAAGGCTGCGATCAGCGTCGCGTCAGTGGCGAGCAGGTCGAGACCGGTGGCGACGTGTGCCATGAGGGTCTCAGCCTCGTGGATGAGTTCCAGGGCATAAGCGACCTCTTCGCGATTCCAGGCCAGCGGCTCGTAGGCACACAGGGTCTCGTCGTCGGTGTCGACACAGGTGTTGCCGGAGCAGGCGAAGAGCCAGCCCAGGGCACAGGCGACCTGCTGGTAGGGTGTTTCTTCCTGTTCAGCCAGGCTCGTGGCGAGGAGATGCCCGGTGTGATACACGCGATCCGGGATGTCCAGGTCACCCGCTTCCACGCCAAACAACCGCAGGATGGGCAGCACATCGGGGTGCAGGTCCGGCAGCTCCGGGTCGGCCAGGTGGATGCCATAGGCCGGGACCGGGATGCTGTAGCCCAGCCATTCGAGGTCATCGAGCGGGATGCCAATCGCGTTGAGGGATTGGCAGATCAGGGGGTCGAGGTCAGCCTGGTTCATGCCTTGCTGGAGCCCGGCCACCGCCTGGACATAGATGTCCGGGAAGGTGAGCCGCACCACTGACAGAGCGTGCCTCAGGATGTCCCTGTCATCGCCCGTCCAGTCGTCCATATCGCCTTCGGTCCAGAGCGGATCGAGGCTGGCGACGGCGCTGGCGAGACACAACAGGGGGTCATGGCGCAGCCCGTCAGCCAGAAATGCGTGCGCTTCCAATAGCGGGTTCACAGGCCGTACTCCAGCAGGGGGATACCGGTCAACGCGATGGGTGCCAGCTCGCTCAGGTGGCGGGCGGCGTTCAGGCAGCGACCGGTGTAGTCCACCAGTTCGATCACGGCTTGTCTGAGGGCGTCACGGGTGATGCCGGTTGGGAAGCGGTCAGGCTGCGGGTGTGTCCGCAGGAGACGCATCCCCAGCAGGTCAACGGGGGTGGTCGCCGCTAAGGCTGCGCCCAGGGTCTCAACAGTCAGTATCGGTAACATGGTCATTCAGCCTTTCCGTCCCGGTTGGGGCAGGAACTCGACCAGGATACTGCCATCGTCCAGCGTGCGCTCGCGGAGGGTGGCATTCGCCACTTCCGGGTAAGTGCGCTGCAGGAGTGCGCGAACCTCCTCGTTGCTTTTCCCTTCCATCGAGGCATCGGCCACGATGCGGGTGCTGCCGGTCTTGAAAATGCGTTGTGGGGTCTTCGGACTGTCGGTCATCGGAAATCTCTTTCTGGATCAAACGATCCGGGTTAAAACAACAACTCTTGTTCGGACTCGGGTGGGGACTCATCAGCGAGCGCAACCGGATGGTCATCCGCCGAATCCTGCGCTTCCGCGGCAGGTTCAGGCGGCGTTTCGGCTGCCTGGGGCAGTGGTTGTGACGGTTTGGTCTTGGACTTCTCCGAGAGATCTGGCGGATTCATCTCCAGCCCGATCAGGTCATTGCTGGCGGCGCGCATGGCGGTCAGCACGTCGTCGTAACTCTTGTAGGTGAACTGGCGGACTTGCGCCAGGTCGCCTCGGATGATGAGGAGTGTGCCGCTCCGCTCTGCGCCGCCCTGGCCGGTGAAGGTCAGGGTCATGATGGTCGGTTGGGATGCCGAAGTGGCGCTCCCCTGCTTCTTGGTCATGGGAACTGTCCTTTCTTGCTATGCAATTGAACACAACATGGGTAAATGCAAAATGTGGGATTGAGTGGGTACACAATGTCAACGTGCGACCATACAGCCGGTAGCAAGCATCCAGCGGGCATTCCGCCGGGCTTGCGTCACGGTATCCGGTCTCCTCCGCCTGGGCATCGAGATGCCAGGAAACGGATTTGTCTTCAGTCTAGCACGGCGCTACCTGTCTTGAAAAATCGAGGCTTGAAAAGGAGGCCAACCTATTCAAAGGCGGTTGCGCCGGCATCAAATCCCAACACAAGGGCGACCGACAAGGGGCTGCTGATCTGCCCGGCAGACGAAGCTGGTGCTGCCATGCTTCGCAGTTCAGTCAGGTCGCCAGCAGCATCGCGAATCATTTCCAACAGCGCGAGATCGGCCTGTTGGGTGGCGAGGTGCAATCCGGCGATCATCAGGACTTCACGCCGGTCGGGGTCTTGTGAAGGGGAGGGGAGAGGTCCTGGCGGATTCCCCGGCGGCCACAAACTCAGCCAGGCTTCGGATACAAGAAAGACTTGTTTGAGGAGGCGAATCTGCTCCGCGCGTGCCAGGGTGAAGCCGATAGCGAACATCTGCTGGGCACGCTCGACATGCGTATCGGCGAAATCCGGGATATGTAAGACACCCAAGCGTGCTCCGTTATCGAAAAAAACGGTTGGTGTATGCCCCCCGGCTTGCAGCGCCACTTCCGTAACCATCCGGGTGATGATGTCCAGGTCGAAGCGGATGGGTTGGTGTTCGTGTTCGGGGCGCATGGCAAGTCGCGGAAATTAGAGTAATGGTAATATGAATAGCACGTTGGATCAATCGGATCACGGCTATTCAGCAAGAATGGTCTGAATCCACTCATTGAGAGGTTTGGTAATTGCTGTTTCAATGAAAAGCGATTTTTGATGTATCTCCCTCCTCGTAATCTGTTTGGTATCTGTGATATAATGGACTCATAATTTCATAAATTTATGATTTTAGGAGGAGCATGGAAATGAAGCGAACCTACACCATTCAGGAGAATGGTCAAGTCACCTTGCCGAGTGAGTGGCGCGAGAAGTACGGCCTGAAAAAAGGCGATTTCATCGTCTTCAAAGAGACCGAAGATGGCTTGCTGATTAGTCCCCGTGAAGCGCTCGCGATGAGATTGCTGGACGAAATCGGGGATACTTTGAGAGAGAAAGGAATTGACCTGGACGAGTTGATCGAGAGTGGGCGGGAGATACGGCAGGAAATCTACAACAAAAAATATGCCCCTGATGCCGATGCTTAGAGTCTTCTTTGATGCCAGTGTTCTGTTTGCGGCGGGATATTCCACAACCGGTCACGCCCGCGATCTAATCCGATTGGCAATTCAGGGTCGTCTGCAAATGGTGGTCAGCCAGGATGTGCTGGATGAAGTCAGCCGAAACATGCAGCGCAAGGCGCCAGAGCGGGTAGAAACCTACCGAGAATTACTGAGCTTGATTGAACTGGAGACCGTTGCTGATCCCAGCAAAGAAGAGGTGTGGGCGGTTGAAGGATATGTGGTGCAAAAAGATGCCCCGATTGTGGCGGCTGCGATTAACGCTCAATCGGATTACCTGGTCACGTATGACCGCAAGCATTTGATTGATCCCCCTGAGGTGTCTGAAAAATCAGGTTTGAAAATCTGCACGCCAGCTAATGTGGTTGCGCAAATCAGGTTGGAAGAAGACTGAACCGGTTGGTGATTTATGCTTAATCTCACCGACTGTTAGGGCTAGAGGTAAGAATGTGCTGTCACAATTATGGCGAGGGTGCAAGATAACGATAGACAGTAGCCTTCGAAATTCGGTATTCCTTCATGAGGTCGCGGATCAATTCGCCGTTTTCCCGCCGCTGCCGTAGTTCGGCGATCTGTTCAGCGGTCAACTTCGGTTGTGCTCCGAATTGAATCCCCCGGGCTTTGGCTTTCTGGATGCCATCCATCTGACGTTCAGCGCGAATCTCAGTCTCAAACTGGGCAATAGCTCCCAACATATTGAATAGTAATCGCCCAGTGGCATCATTGGTGTCAATGTGCTGGTCAAGTACCTGTAAATGGACATTTTTGCGGGCCAACTCGTCGGCGATCTGGCACAGATGGAGGGTGGACCGCGCCAGGCGATCCAGGCGGGTAACGACCAGAGTGTCGCCTTCACGGACATATTCCAGGCAGGCATCCAGGCGCGGACGCTTGCCGGAAGCCGCACTTTTCTTCTCCTCAAAGATTTTGTCGCAATATTGGAGTTTGTCGAGTTGCACCGCCAGACTTTGCCCAACCGAACTGACCCGCGCATAACCAATCAACGCCATAGTAGTGTCTCCGAATGTCTTTAACAATATGAGAAGTATACCACGAGACATAAAAAGAGACACGGTTTTGGCATGTCTCACGAAGTATACTTTGTGAGAGCAAGCACCAGAAAAGGCAATTGTTCGATGCTCAAATAACCAAAAACCCTTTTGGGCATCATGAATGCCCTCAATTTGTCAGCGGTTTTTGGTTGAGAAGAGTGGGCAGAAAAAGGAACCTTTTTGCGTAAGACCTCGCCTTACCTCAAGATACACATTCGCCAATCTGATCGGCTCCATCCCTTAACCGATTTCCAATCAAACTCGAATGCTGCGGGTAACATACAGAACCCATGTTCTATAGTATGCTGAGAGTCCGTTTGATTCTTGTTACACCGAGGACTCCCCATGACTGACGACCTGACCGAAAGCGTGTATAGCTTCATCCGCGAGTACATCCACCTGCATCATCTGCCTCCGACTCTCCGTGAAATCGCTGAAGGTTGCCACATCGGACGCTCGACCACGCTGCGCCACCTCGACCGGTTGGAAGCCGGTGGTCGATTGGTTCGTGAGCCGGGCAAAGCCCGCAGTATCTGCCTGATTGAACCAGATTCTCCGCCGATTCCTCCCAACCCTAACTAACTGTAATCTAACCTGGTGTTCGACCAAATGGTCGGACAAATGGTCGGACAAAAGTTCACCATACAACAGAACAAGTGTGCTATTGTGGAACTGTGAATATGCTTGGTGCGGTAGAAAGCCCAACCATCTCGCAACCCGTATTCAGGGGATTGGGGTAACCGCACCAGGCCCACAGACCGATAGAGAAGGAGACCAGCGTCTTATGCCCACAACTTGGGACGGAACACCGAAAACATGGTCAACAGGGGAGCTGGTGACGGCTGCCCTTTTAAACACCGAACTGCGGGACAGGATGGAGTATCTCGAAGCGCTTCTTGCTGTCAATGGCTATATTAAGCTGGAAGATCAGCAGACTTCCGGCACAAACGGCGGCACTTTTACGAGCGGTTCGTGGCAAACACGGGTGCTCAACACGAAAGTAAGTGACACGGGCGGGTATTGTAGCTTGTCCTCGAATCAAGCCACACTTGCGGCGGGTACTTACTTGGTGCGCGGGACTGCGCCTGCAGGGCCAGTCGGCCATCACCAATTGCGGTTGCAGAACGTGACGGACGGGACAACGCTTCTGACAGGCAGTAATACGCAGTCTACGGCATCGGCTAATTCGGGCAATGTAGCCCATATAAGCGGGATTATCACGGTGGTTGCAGGCAAGGCGCTGGAGGTGCAGCACCAGTGCCAGACCACTTCGGCAACGGTTGGGTTAGGGAGTACTTGCGGTTTTGGGACAGAGGTCTTTGCTGCACTTGAGTTCATAAGGATTGGTGACTGATGACAACGATTCAAGAATGTGACATCCGGCTTGTGTTGGGGCGACTGCGGCCTGGCGCGGCTTACGGCTGGCGTGGCGATGGCGGCGACTACGGCCACACGATGGAAGTAGTAGACTGGCGCGACCAGGCGCAATCTAAGCCTCTGGAGCCGGAAGTAATTGCCGATTGGGATGCGTATGAGGCCGAGGAACAAGAAGCCTCCTCCCTTCGCCAGACGATTCTGGCGAACGCGCAGTCGGCGGTCGGCAAAACGCTGGATGCGCTCACGGCAGCAGAGCGCAACGCCCTTATCGCGCTACTCCTGTATAACGCGGGTGGCGTGAATCCGCGCACTGGCGTCGTACTGCCGCTCAAAGCGTGGGTGGAGTAGTCCTACGGCGACCCGTTCAACGTCTAATGTGAGGAGATTGAACCATGCCGCAACCAACCGACCCTAAATCACTTCGTAGTCCAATCATTGACCCGATTGTGCTGGCACTCAAATCACGCCGGGTCATCATCGCTCTATCTGCCTTGATTGTTGGTCTGCTGGCCCTGGCTATACCAGAGGTGCAGTCTGTGCGGAGTGAAATCCTGACTCTGGTGATTACGCTGGCGCTGGCCGTGATCGGTGGCTACTCCATCGAAGACGCCGCCCGCGCCGGACGCGAACACGCTACGTTACCAGAAAACGACTTGCGCGAACTGGTCAAGGATGTTCTCACGGGGTTGGTGGATGAGGTCAATGTCCAGCCCCAAGCAGGCAAACCGACATCGGTGGCAGTCGTCATTCGGGAGGAGGAATAGATGTACCAGCGCGATTATCGGGATTACAAAAAGCGCAAACTCAGCGGCAGCACGGATGGACGCGGCATCAAAGTGGCGGCCACCAGCAGCCCTGGAACCCTCATTCACACGGCGCTGTCCAACATCGCGGCCAATGAGTGGGATGAAATCTGGATCAAGGCGGTTAACACGTCCGGCTCGCCGGTGAAGCTGACGATTGAATGGGGCGGGACAACCTCCCCGGATGACCTGGTTGAGGTGACGATCCCGGCGGAAGATGGGTTTACCGAGGTGATCCCCGGCCACGTCCTCAACAATGCCAAGGAAGTGCGGGCGTTTGCGGCCACTGCCGATGTGATCGTTCTGCACGGGTACGTCAACCGGTACGAGCAGACCCAATAAGCGAGAGGAGTAAAGGGACACGATGGCATTAGCAGGGGATCATGTGCAGGTGCTGGTCGGGGGTTATGAACTGACCGGCGACAGCAACAAGCTGGCGATTGACGACAGCTACAAGCAGCATGATGTGACCGCCTTCAGTGATGGCGTGCATAAGTTCATCAATGGGCAGCGGCAGATGAAGCTGGAGCATACCGGGTATTTGAACAGTGCTGCTGCTGGATCACATCCGGTACTGAAATCTGGATTGCTGGAAGCGATTGTATCGGTGCTGCTGGGCCAGAATGCTGCTCCGGCAGTGGGCGACCCGGTGTACAGCCTGGGACTGCTGCAAGGCAAGTACGCCACCATGCCGGAGGTGGACAAGCATATCCCGTTCACCGCTAACTTCGCGGCACGCGGGCAGTTGGGCGGCTGGGGCGTGGCGCTGGCCGTGCCGGTGAGCTTCACCAATAGCAACAACGGGAGTAGCGTGGATAACGGGGCTTCCAGTGATAACGGCGGGGCAGCGTTCCTGCATGTGTTGCAGGCCGCCGCCAGTGATACCTACACCATCATCATTGAAGGTTCAACCACCGGTGCTTTTGGTGGCGAGGAAACGACCCTGGCGACCTTCAGCCTCAATGGTTCGGCGCTGGGATCGGAGCGGGCCGCGATCAGCGGGACGCTCCCGCGTTACACCCGGTGGAAGGCCACTCGCAGCGGTTCAGCAGGCGATACGGTGGAGATCGCCGTCAGCCTGGTGCGGTTCTAATTCAGATCAGTCCAATCGAAACCAACGAAGAAAAGAGGAGGAAATCAATATGGCATTAGCAGGCGATCATGTGGTGGTCATCATGGACGACAGCGGTGGCACGCCGCGCCAGTTCGCCAACGGCGACATCAAGAGTGTGGATGTGCCGCTGACGTATGACCAGCACGACGTGAGCGGGTTCGGCGACGCGGTCCACAAGTTCATCAACGGGCAGTTGCAGGCCCCGGTGACGCTCAAAGGCTATCTGACGACGACTGCGCTGGTGGGAACACACACGGTCATCCAGGATGCGTACCAGGCAGGCGCAACCGTGACGCTGACGGTGCAGGTGGGCAACAACGCCACCCCGACAACCGGCGACCCGGAATTCGAGGGCGAGTTCATCGTGGAGAGCTACAAGCCAACCATCGAGACCGGTGGCGCGGTGATGTTCGAGGCGTCCCTGAAACCGGCGACCGGCACGGCCCCGGCCTGGGGGACGGTATAAAGCCGCCAAACAGTTACCCTAGTTCGGGCTGCGTTTCATGCACCGTTGGAGAGATTCAGCGGTGCAAAACTGGGTCATTAAATCATAAAGGATGGCCCAGTATATTCAGGTATCACAGGTCTTTAATGAATAAAAGTAGGCCGATTACACCTAAGATGGTTAAAAAAATGCCAAAAAGAACGATCTGTCCTTTATAGTGTTGCTTTTTTGTCTTGATGGAAGGCGCATAAAAAATAGACCAAATTAATTTAGGATTAAATATACAAGTTAACCCTAAAGTTAAAAGCACTATAAATAAGATTATAGTAAAGGCATTCACAACCATATCCTTTCTAAAATATATAGAAGTCTAGTTAAATGAGAGGTGTGCATAATTCATCAACTTGAAGCTGGCTCCTCAAAAATTACCGATTTTGGCCTTGCGTTTGATTGGAATGCCCGAGAAAAACTCTCAAAATTAGCATCTTAGATGCTCAAACTGGAGAAATTTGGATAAACCAAAAAGTTCAGAAAAGTCCAAAATGGTTTATGCACATCTCTCATTTAATTATGCTTCTTTAACGGTATTGCCGTCAAGTTGTGATGAATAACAAGTGAGGTTAGGAAATGTCAGACCCAATTGATGAATTGAAACGTCGTATTGAGAGATTAGAAGCCGAAGTTGCTAGGCTAAATGACCCTGCACGAAATCAGGCTATCAATATTGCTGGCGATACGGTTTCTCAGAATATGCCGGATGTACCTGGATCTGGTTTTCTTCAGGCTTTAGCTGCTCAAGGTGCAAGGGAAGTGGCGGCTTTCTTCTATGATAATAATAGTGAATCAGGACAGATAAGTACTGAAGAGTGGGCAGGCTACCTTCAATATGGAGGTCAATACGAGGATACGGGGATGCCCGGTGTCCCGCGTCTTGATCCAGGCGCACTAAAGGATATTAAAGACTTCCTTGAAAGTGAAGATGGGCAGACGTTTCTTGAGCTTTATCCAACCTTCAAGGATGCGATCTATCCGGCCTTTTTCGGCACCCGCCGCCCGGAATCTCAAGATATGGCAGCACGGTTTGATCTTGGGGAAGGACTAATAACCCATAAATGGGGAGAAGAAGGTGGAGGATTAATCTTCCGGCAAGGTTATCGTGATTTTACGGAAGGGGGAGACGAGGCGCGTATTGATTTTCTGAGGAAGGTTTCAATAATCTCAGATATTCTCCCAGACTCTACACGGCTAGAATTAATAAATGCCATAACAAGTATCCAAGACCCGGAAACTCAACTCCAACTGTTCGATACGATTGTTAACAACCCTGTCCTAGCAACACAAATCGCTTCACTCGCGTTAGACTCAGATCAATACTTGGCTACAGCAGAGGTTGAATCGGAGGCTGATGCCGAATCACTTCTTGCTGATGGCACGCTTTACCGTGTAATCTTAGAGTCGCCTGAGTTAATTAATGAACTTTCTCAGTCTCCACTCTTAACTCAGGTTATACAAGAGATGTTCAAGGCTGAGGGATTACGAGAAATACTCGTAACTGAGCTTTTCGGAGACGTAGAATCTGAAGAAAATCCAATTCAACAGACGCGTGCCGAGCTTCAGGCGAAAATTGATGAAGTCAAAACAGAGTTCAATGTTGTCAAAGCATCGGCAGTAGAAGCATCGATAGCCGCAACCGCATCGGCAGGGGCATCCATCGCCAGCGCCTTGTCCGCAGCGAGAGCCGCCGCTGCAGCAGAACGCGCTGAAGCAGCGGCCAGTAGCATAGGAACATCTGACAGTAAAGAAACAGCTGACGGCCTAGGAATCACACGTAAACCAAACTACACCAACTCTGCTCTTTACAATCCACACGGTCCAACACCCACCGAAAACGACTAAGATCAAACACTCCACAGGGTAACTGAAAGGAAAAGTGACATCGCATGACAACAACCTGGACAATCGCGGTGGACTGGGATCGCGATGGAGACTACAGTGACACCTACGATGATGTCAGTGACCGGGTCATCAGCGCCAACTGGTTCCTGGGAATGCGGAAGGCATATGAGGATGTGGCGCATGACTCCATGCTGGAACTGACCCTGAATAATAGTGACCGGCGCTACTCGCCGGAATACACCAGCAGCCCGCTGTGGGACAGCAGCGCCGGTCTGAGTAAGGTGCAGCCATTCCGCACCGTGCGGATTCAGTCGAATGATGGCACGACCACGCGCACACACTGGGTCGGCTGGATCGAGAAGGTCGAGCCAGCGGTAAATGCGTATGGCGAGCGCACCGTGAAACTCACGGCAGCCGGGGTGCTGGTGTTCTTCGAGGCGGCAGAGACCGACATCGAACTTCAAGAAAACCAGCGTACCGACGAAATCATCGCCAAACTCATCAGCGAAGTGGTGATCCCCCCTGCCCTAGCCGAAGGTTGGTTTCTTGACCTGGCGGGGTACAGCGAAATCGGCGTCTCGACCTGGTTGGCCGATACTACCGCCTTCAGCGCATTGGATGAAGGCCAGGTGACACTGGCAATCGCTGCCGACAACTGGGTACAGCGTGGCGGGAGTGGCCGCAACACTTTCGATGTGTATCGCGCCATCGCGGATATGGTGGCCGCTGAACGCGGGCGTTTCTTCTTTGACCGTGAAGGGAAGGCCGTGTTCTGGAACCGACTGCGGTTGCAGGATGAGATCACCTCATCCCTCACTCTGGATAATGACATGCTGGATTTGTCGTACAGCTATGCCGGGATTGAGGACTTCAAGAACGAAGTGGTGGTAAATTGCCACCCCCGCACTATAGGTGAAACTACCGAGGTGCTATGGCGCTTGACCGAACCGATCCAGGTGAAGGCAAGTGAGCGGCGACAGGTCAACGTCAAGTTCCAGGATGAGGACACCGGCAATGCTCGTATCGGCGCTAAAGATGTGGCCGTCACGGATGTGGTCTTCAGCAAAGGGACAGGAACGGTGACCATTGAAGCCAAAGCCAACAGCGCCTTGCTGGAAATCATCAACACAGATGAAACAAAACCAGCAGAATTGAGCGCCGCAACGGTCACGGGACTGAAGATCACCGATTACGGGCAGATGGAAGCCCAGGCGCAGGATGGGCTGAGCATTGCCCGTTATGGGCGACGACGGATGAAGCTGAACCTGGGATCAGTGGATAACCTGGATTACGCTCAGGCGATTGCTGATCGTGAAATCTCACTGCGAAGTGAGCCACGCGGAATGGTGCGACAGGTGACGCTGAAGAGTCACGGGACTCATAACCAGGGACACCATGCCGACCAGTTAGCACTGACGATTGGCGATGTGATTACGATCAGGGAAAACCAGACGCAGCACGGGGTGAGTACCATGCGGCGCTATGTGATCGTGGGGGAAGCCCATCGGCTGTCCGCCGGACAAACCCTGTGGGAGACAACCTGGTATCTGGAGCGGGCGGCTGAAGCGCCCTTCCCCTGGAAACTGGGGGTGGAAGGTCGTGGTGAGCTGGATGAGGCCGCTTACCTGGCGTTTTAGTGACAGCAGTGGGATTTTTTTTGCCGCTGTGTCAGAACATATGTTCCTGGTTCATTGGATACGGTGCCACTGAAACCAGCGACTGGCACGGCCTCGGCCTGGGGGACGGTCAGTTAACTGGCCCAGTGACCAACACTACTGTGCGGGGAGCGGCCATAACCAGTATGGCATTAATGGTGATCAGCTCCCCGCGCGGGCGGATTGTTATAGAGATAGATTCTGTCATGAACTTATTTGTACACACGCGCAGTTGCACAAGAATGTGCTTAAGTTTATCGATTGAAGTACAACATGAGTTGAGGAGTTGGGGAAATGACCGATGACCCCGGAAGCGGCAATGGCGCTTCGCATAAACAAAGAGTTTGTCGAGAAGTGGTGGTTAAACGTCGGTTCTTTTGGCTCCTGCAGGCCGTAAGTAACAGCATTCAGTGGCCACCCCTGTTTGGCATTGTGAGGGAAGCGGTAACCCGCTATCTTAGCGATTATCAATCTTATCTTTTTGAACTGGACAGCTTGTGTTTGTCCACTACTCCAGATAACCTTACTCCGGTGTGCTTCGCAAGACTGAAAGACACAGAGCAAGGTGACAAGTGGAATATTCGACGTTTGCCAGATGCGAGCGAACGAGCGTGGATTACTGTTCCGCCAGGGTACGAGGTGGGAATCATCGCTCAAAGTGGTGACTTCTATTTGGTCCAACTAGGGCCTGACGATTTACGCTTCGTTGGGTGGGTTGCTAGGAGCGCAGTACGTGCTCAAGACATCGGGCAATGCGGATCAATACCTTTCGATCTTCCTGATATCAGCTTTCCGATTGAGCTTGAAACTGGAGGACTTTCGGGATACGAGGATGGGGTTCCTATACCTCGTTACGTCCTCGCATCGTATGGCATCCAACGTGCCCTGCAATACGGCAATACGCATTCAGGGTGGTGGGGCAATGCCGGGGAGTTGGATATGCTAGATATTTTGGCGTGGGCAATTGATAGAGAGTTAATAAGCCTCGCGAGTGGAATTGAGGACCCGGAAGAGAGAAGTAGATATATCGATTGGGCTATACAAGCGAACTATGCTCGACTCCAAAATGCAATGCTTCGCTGCTTTCAAGCTCCTTGGGATTGTGAGGGGTGGTATCAATATTTCTCGGGCCTGACCGTAACATTCTTAACAGAACCTGTTCAGGCTGGACAAGGTACGTGGGAGAACTTTGTAACCTGGCCAGACTATCCTAATCGGTATGCAGATATTGTTGATCGACTAAATAAGGCCGGATCCGAAGGTGATCTGAGCTTATCAACTCAGTACGGTTGGAATTGGTGGAGGCTGAATGAAATCGCAGAGTGCAGGCGCCACTGTTATATCACTGATACCCCCAATAATAGTCTCTACCAACACAGATATACTATATATATAGGTGAAGGGGAAGACGATTATTACTACCTTTTCGCAGGATATCCAGAACAATTCGCGAAACGAACAGACTGTGAAACTACGGACTGTTCTTAAAGTCTGTTGAGGAGATGAAAATGAAACACAAGTGCTGTCTATCGCTCCTTATAGTGGTTTCCTTAGTCTTGCTGTGTTTTGCATCCGCTACCGTGCTATCGCAGAGTCGTCACGATATTATTTGTATACAATCGAATATTGCTTCAGGCTCCATTGAGTTACCTTATGGTTTCCGAATCATTCTGCAACAGCAGGGAGATGAAAGCCTGCAAGTATGGAACCCTCTTGATGACACAAGCACTATACTCGACGGAACAGCGGATGTCGTGTTCTTAATGGTCACAAATGATTACCATCATCTGGTGATGCTGCATCAGGTGGGCGAGAACTATGTCTGGGAACGACGGAGTCTAGTTAGTGGTGAGCGGCAACTTGTCCCCTATGACGCAGGGCCGCCTGCTCAGGTCACCGAACTCAAGAATGGTTCCATAGGTATATCAACCGGACTGTATAAAAATCTGGTCGTGGATTTCGCTGCGGGAACCGTTACAGACTACCAGACTGAGACCAGACTCGAAACCTTTGGAATGATAGCAAGCGAATTCTACCTCGATCATTCATTTACACACGCGGCTTATTGGCGTGAGACATGGACAACCGGATTCTTCATCCGGGACCTGTCCAACCAGGAGGATGTTGTTATTCCGACAGATGTCAATTTATGGCGTTCGCCCCTTGAATGGTCGCCCGACGACCAGATGGCCGCACTGCCAAATTTTGATCGTGTGGTGGTGATCAGTCTAGAGAATGGACGCATCCTTCATGACACGAGTGAGCCGGTCGAACTTTTCGAGGCAGTTGGAGACATAGCGATTGCTGCTGGACGTCTCACATGGTCGCCTGACAGCAACCTACTGGCTGTAGATTATCAGGGGATAGGGTGGAGTTGGGAATACAAATACAACTACTTTACCCCTGAGAACAGCCCTGCGGATTGGGATGATCCATCTGCAATCGACGATGGATGGGTGTATATCTACGATCTCGAAACTGGCGTACAGGAGCGATGTTTTCGGAGAGAACGCAGTGTGGCTCGTAGTGCTGGCTTGCGGCACTATCCATACTGGACACCGGATGGGCGTTACCTGTGGTGGCTGGAGGAGCAGCCTGAGTTTACCCGGAATCGTCCAACAGGTTTGGAGGGACTCCGGCCAGATCATGGCCTTGATCTGGTGGTGGCTGACCTGGAGACCGGGGCGTATGGCGTGGTTGCGAAGGATGTTGGTTGGCTCTCTAGCCTTGTAATGGTCGATGATTAGGCCGGTATGAGACAATATATCAAGGAGTAAGTTATGGTCACATCTAGCAAACCCAGGTTGGACCAAGGCGCGGTTACAAGCGCCCCATCCGAACCGAGTCCGTCTGGCATATTGGGTACAATTCAAAGTATCGCCGATATTGCAGCACGAATCGAGGCCGCTGTAGGGCAAATTGAAGCGGCGGGTGTCAAGGCCAGTAATTCGGTCCTCACCGCGCAAAATGAAGCGATAACGGTGATCAATAAGGCGCGGGACGAAGCGCTCAACACCATCCATTCCACAAGGCCGCAAACGGCTGACAGCCCGGCAATCACGCGTCCGCCCAGCCATGTGAGCATCAGCGAATAAAGCCACTTCGTGTTCACGCGAAATCCGAATACAGGCCTGGAAATGATAGCTTGTGGGAGACGACCTAGCATCTGGAACGGTGGCGGAAGTCCACTTCCCTGGAAACCGCAGATCGTGGTGAATTGGGAAAAGCGACCTACTTGGCGTTCTAATGGTGATAAGTACGCAAACAGGCACACAAACAGCGAGCCTGTTTTTTGTCTGAAGGTCGTACCTGGTGCTTCAAGCAGTTCTACGAATTCGCCCATGAAAGGGTATAAAAATTTCGCCCATGGGAATCCAAAATCAGCTACCTATGAATAGGTAGTATCTGAATAATTTCGCTATGCCTCTGAAACCACCCTTTCTAGCAATTTCAGGAGGCCCTCACCGCTGTTTGAAGCTGCGGTAAATTCCAGTCGGCATCCGGTTGGAAATAGGGCGATTTTGGGAAGACAGATTAAACCGCAACCCATTCAGAACTCAAAATCGCGCCTTTTATCTCTCAAAACAGTCAGTCATACACGCTGTTTCGCCCGCCTACTCCGTCTCGGCTTGGCCGGTTCGAACTGGATGGTGCGTTCGCCCTGGTGTGCCTGTTTCCAGTAGCCCCGAATAATCGTGATGAGCAGCCCGGCACGGGAACGCACGGCGTCCGGGTCACGCTCGACCCTGGTTCGCAGGTTCGCCAGCCCCTTACCCACCGCCGTGTAACCATAGGTGTCTATCAACTTGCGGGCATTCATCAGGCTCAGGCCGTCCGGCTTCGTCCAGGCATGGATGTCATTGGCGAGTTTCTCGGCCAGGGCATCCGCCAGCGGTTGGGTTAACTGACGACGGCTGAGCTTCGGGATGGGTTTTGGCTGCTCCTGGGTAGGCTGCTTTGGCATTTTGGCCGGGAGCAGCAGCCCTGGTAGCGTGGGCTGCACCTGGGTTGGAGGGGATGTTCCCGCCCTGCCCTCCTGAACCGCGCTGAGGTTCTGCGGTGCCGGTTCGGTCAGTTGTCGCTCTGGCCGGATCTCCTCACAGACCGGGAATTGCATCTGCGGTATCTCCCCGTAGTGGTAGAAACTGGGACGCTGTGCCAGGAGACAGACGGTGTGGTTCTTCTTGAGCAGGCTGGCGGCGATGACGCGCAGCGCCGGGTACTTTTTCCCGTTCTCATCGGCCAGGAAGACGCTGGGATCGATCTTCTCCTCCTGCACCCGCTCCAGGTTGTGCCAGCCGATTTTCTCCCGTGTGAACGCATGAATCACGTTAATCGGGATATCCCGGTTGTAGGTGTCCAGCGTGACCAGGCAAACACCGAGGCGTTCGGCCAGCCATTTTCGGGTGTAAGTCCCCGGACGCCGGCGGATCAGCTCCCTATGAAGGGCTTTGCGCGTATCCGGGGCGGTTTTCAGATCATCCAGCGTGAGCCTGTCGCCCCCGGTATCGGTCGTCCCCAGCAGCACGCAGAGTTCGGCATTGGAGGGCATGACAAACACACCGGCTTTGCGCCCTCCCCTCCCCGCACTCGAGGGGTCAGATGAGGTCAATAACGGGTCATAAGCAATTAATCCTGATTTTTTAGCCCCAACAGAATAGCATTTATTCTGTTGTTGGCAGACATCGGAGATGGCAGCACCGTGAGGTGCCGGGGGGTGTTCAGAGGGGGGCAGCTGCGGGAACAAGGGCGCGCCGAGGGCGGTATGCAACGCCTTGTCCAATGAGTCGCGACCCACGATGCCGCGTAACAAGTCGATGGCCTCCTGGCGGGTGAAGGTCTGGCCGGGCTGGATACCCTTGAGCCGTAACCCCTCGATGACCCGGATGGCATAGGTCATCTTGTGACTGAGCAGCGCCTCGCGGACGCTGTTGGGCAGCTGCTGGGTTACAGCTGCGCTGCGTTGGGGTTTGCCCGGCGGTCGGGTGTAGACCGAGGCGATGGTGGCCGCCGCCTCGCGTTGGCGATAGTCTGCGCTTTCGCGGCGGTGTCCCCCCGTTGGTGGCTGCTGGATATGGATATTCGCCAGGATGAGGCGCGTTTGATCTTGCGCCCAGCCATGATCGCGGGCCAGGCAGCCAGCTTGAAAGAGGGCGTTGTTGCGACCCCGCTTCCCCGCCAGGTGGTGATACAGGCCTGCCAGTCGGGCAGCGGTCAGCGCCGGTGGTGGTTCGGGTGGCGTGCGTGGTTGTCCGGCGGATGGGCTGGATGACACGAGCGGTTGCCGGGTGCTTGCCCCCTCTCCCTGTGCCAGGATATCCGCAAACTGCCTGATGTGGTCAATGTCCCCTTGCCCCAAGGTTCTGAATGGGTATTGGCCTGCAATGACATAGGTGTGACCGGCGACGATGCTGGGTGGCGCGACGACATAGCGGCCATGCGATTGGATGTCGAGGCCGGGTAACGCCTGGCTGGCGAGGTTGCAGGTCGGCGGGAGGTGGTAGTACAGATGCCAGCCGCGACCAGTGCGGACGGTTCGGGTACATGCCAGGTCAGGCGCGTGGTTGTGGAAGGCGGTGTAAGCGTCTTGCGAGTCGAAGTCGAGGACGACCAGGCCGGAGATCCAGCCGGTGAGGATGCCGATGCCGGTGATATCCGATTGGCTGAACCAGTGGCGGATCAGGTCAGAGGCAGGTTTGCGGCGCTGGTATTCAGCCCAGGGGACGGCGGCGACCTTGCCTTGAAGCGGAATCACCGACCACCCCAGGTCGTGGTAGGCCTGGGCGGTGGTTAAGAGTGGATTAAAGATTCCGGTGTCGGGCAAGATAAAACCTTCCGAAAGCGAAAGGCTACTTGCACAACCCGGAAATATGCGTTATAGTGACTCTAACAACGCAAATGCGGGCGACGGTTTCGACCGTTCGCTTTTAGCTCGGGCCCTTATCCTGGATGGTTGGTCGCCGTACTCAGGATCGGGCTTTTTGCTTTATATAGGGCATGTCCCCGGCGCGTCAGCGCCTGTTGTTTACTACTTCGACTGGGTAACTACCCCATCGCACTCCTTCAGTCCAACAAAAAAAGCATCACCCCGTTGCCTCTGAGATGACGCCTCTGGTAAGCTGTGCTATACTAGAGTTTGAACGTTGCCCATTGGGGTGTGCTATATGGGTGCGTTCTGCGTCGAACTCGGCCATGAGTTCGACATCCAATTTGTAAACCCGTTAACGCGGGCTTCGGCGGAGAGCGAGCTTCACAGCTCGTTTTCCGTTTCAATTGGATGTTTCACTAAAAGTTAGTATATCGCTTGTGTCCGAGTCGTGCAACCTGATTTGTAATCGAGTTTTGCGAATTAAAAGGCGCTCGATGATGATCTGAGCGCCCTATCCCATATCCAGTAGCACTTTAGCCCTGTCTTTAACGCAGTAACGCTAGGCGCACTGATGGACGCCGATGGAGGGAATGCTCATAACCTCACCAATAATGGTGCCTTTGACACCGCACCCGCGTGGGGGGCAGATCACATCAGATAACCTGGTTCTTGCTTGCGCATTTGAGGCATGCGCTGATTTGTGTTAGTGGGGAAACCAAGTATGTTTTGCCGTTGAAGCATTTCAAAGGAATTCCTATCGTTACTCCCGTTGAGTGTGTTGCCATCTTTCATGAGTCTATGAAAACGCAGCGTGATCTGTTCCTGCGTGAACAGCATTGTATTATTCTTGGGATACCTTGAGAACATCATATAAAAGATTATGGTACCGCGTAGATTTTTGTCTCACCGTAGATATCGGTGGTCGCAATCATGGTGCCATCGGGGCTGAATTGTAGGTCAACCAGGTTATGGGCAAACCCCGAAACAGGAATTTCAATGACCTTGTCACCAGATTGTGTATTCCAGATTGCAAAAGAATTATCCCCTATAGTCGGAATCGCTGCGATAAGGTTTCCATCGGGGGAGAAAGATGGCAAGCTGCCAATGGTTGCCACTTCAGTGCAATTTTCTATGTCCCAGAGAGAATCAAAGATAGTAAACATGTTGTCATCTGGAGACCATGATGTGACGCTGTGTCCTCCACCAACCGTGATGTGGGATGAACAATGCATCTCTCCTGTAGGTATATTCAAGATTGTAAAATCCCCATTTCCTCCTGACATGAGCAGAAGGTCTCCATTACGATTAAAGCTCGGATGATAGAAATCTCGGAAGCTACCTATCAGGTCTCCAGTTGCGACATTCCAAAGCCCTACGCCGGACTCTCCATACCGTTGGTAGGCGATTAATTGATTGTCTGGACTGAATTCTACGTGTGGAGCCACACTATTCATTATTCCAGATTCAATGGGTGGAATATATAAATCATAAGAAGGATTAGATAGGTCATACAGGTGCAAACCGTCATTCTGCACCAATGCCACCAACTGATTATCTGGACTAAACGCAGTTATATAGGTACGGTTCCCATATGAATGATACGAGGATAATCCACACGTTTTGAGGTGTTCCCAACGACGAATTTCTTCTTGAGTAGACAAATCCCAAAGTATAACTGTTGGGTCACCTGTGGCGATGTTATAACTACAGCCATAAGAACCATTTACCAATAATTTGGTTCCATCCGGGCTGAACACCATATAATATGGCTGATCTGTCAGTCCTTTGAGGGTTCCACGAGAATCCCAGGTAGCGGTATCCCACAATTCAATGTCTGGATTCAACCCGTTGATGGCTAGGAGTGAGCCATCTGGACTAAAGGCTATAGTTCGGTGCCATTGAACATCCACTTCAAATGTCTGAATCAGCGAGATGTTCCGCGCATTTTCCACAGTAATAGTCGGTCTTCCAGAAGAAAAGTTTCTGCCTTGTATCCGGGATGGAAAGAGGGTTACCAGTAGAAGTACGAGCAGTAGCCTTCGATTACTCATAGGTCATATCCTGTAGTAAAAGCACCTATGGATGGAGATTATACTAACCCCACCGGATGATCGCGTGCAATTCATGAGCTGAGTTCTGATCTACATTCAGTGACACGCCACACTCGAACAGAGTGGTCATGGCGCAAGCCGGGTTGTGTGAAGTCTGAAATCCTACTTTGTGAGAAATATTATTGCACGGAACAATGAAAACTTGCTTCATCGAATTGGTATCTACTGAGTAAATCTGCGTTTGCGCTACTAATTTCAACCACCCCATTGATCCAAACATCCAGCCTGCCAAATCCGGGGTAATCAAGAGAAATGAATTCTCCCTTATTGCGATATACCCAAGCTCCTCCTGACCAATCAGGTGCTGTCCAATATTGGGGTTCACCTCCAATGAGTGAAGCTGCCTCACTGCGAGTGGATGGACAGTTCGTTGTTTGATTGTTGTCGATGATCTCATTAAGTTGGCCTGATTGTATGAGTGCTGCAATAATGGTTGCCGCGGCTGTTATTATGACCCCTGTTAATGTGACTACTATCCAGATCTTCACTGAAATAGATGATGAGCTAGAATCGGTTTCCATTTTGCCCACCTCTCCCAGACCGTCGTTTTTCTCAAGTATATTGTATTTGTTGGTGAAAAGGCTCATTCAGGTAAATGAATGGATTTACGCCAGATGTATGGGCTTGTCTATGTTGGCTTATTAGGGGTGCATAGAGCGCCTTATTGAGATTGGACGCGCTCATCAATACCCACAAATGCCTACTATTTTTGCCGCATTAGTGCTAGGCGCAGGCCCCCGACAGCGTTCATGTCCACCGGATGGACTTTGCGGACGGTGGGGATTTTGGATGTATCCAGCAGTTTGCCGCCGTACCACTCCTTGAGCTTCTCCCCCACCATGCCCGCTCCCCCGCCGACCAGGACGAGGGACTTGATCCCGCGCAGGCCGTTGTAGTAGCCATCGAGGATGTTGTTGGCGAGCCACTCGGCGAAGCGATCCGCGTGGTGAGCTACCTGGCTTGCCAGGTCAATATCCATTGCGCCGGTGTGTAGCATATAGCTGCCGGTCTCCGCCCCGGCCCGGATGGCTCGATCCACATCATCCACCGTCAGCATCTCGAAGTCAGTGCTGTGCTTTTTGAGGTAGCGCAGGATCGGTTGGCGGATGTGTTCGTCCACCCCGCTTTTCTCGAAGGTGGCGTGCTGGAGGGTTTCGGGATTGAAGCTACCGTCGGAGAGCAGCAGCGCATCGGTGGTGTAGGCTCCGATGTCCAGGAATAACACCTGGCCGGACAGCAGATCAGTCTTCACCGGTGATCCGGTGTCATCAAGGACAAATAGCGCGGCGGCGCCGATGCCTTCCGGCCAGACTGAGACATTGGTATAGTTCCATTCGCGTGTCTTCTTGTCGCCTTTGAGCTTAATAGAGACTGCGCCTTTATGTTGGGTGAAGTTAGCAGTGATGCCCTTGTTCAGCTCACTATACAACCCTGGCGGGCAGAAAACGGTCAGATCAACCGTGCCACTGCTGATGCCCAGGTCGGCCAGGGCTTTGGCGACCAGGAACTGGTGGAATTCGTTGCCATAGCGGTTGACGCCGGTGTGGTGTTCAATCGCCCGGCGGATGTGCTGGACGCTATCGCCGACGGCGTAGCGGTGGCCATTCCAGTCGACGTACTCGAATTGGTGTTCCCACTGGCTCCCCAGACCGAGGCTGTCGCCAGTGGCCGCAGCGCGGACGGAGGGAAAGTAGGTGCGTTTATAGCTCTTGCCGGAAGCGAGCACGGCGTTGGTGCCGCCGTTTCCGGCGTCCACCGATGCGATATAATGGGTCATGGCTGGTTTTCTCCTTCACTCGAATCAGCCTACAACGCCCGGTGTCTGAACCACCGGGCAAACTCTTCTTTGTTGATGAATATCATTGTCCCAATGCCGCCAGTGAAGCCAGGAAGTTGGCAGCGGCGTCGGTTCCACTCTTTTTCTGGAGGACTAATTCCGGGGCATCGTCGGTCGCGGCCAGGCGTTTGGGCGGCGGCGTCCCGTATCCCCCACCCTCACGCGCCATGACAGCTTCGCGCAGGGCGACCAATTCACGTTTCAGGTCATCGGTATCCTTGCCGGATTCCTGCACGAAGGGACGGAGCGCATCCACCACCCAGGGGAAGAGCTTGAGCAGCACCTCGACCCTCCCCTGCCGGAGGTCATTGGCCAACATGATGCCGTCGCGGACGGTACTGGTAAATGACCGTTCATTTTTCAGGATTTCAATCGTATCTGCGACGGCCACCTCATCGGGATCATGGTGGTTGAGCCAGAAGGTGTAGCGCAGCCGGTAGCGTGATTTTCTTGGCATGATGCCCCTCCGAGAAACGTTGGCACTATAAGCCAGTGTCACTCTGGACAATACTACAACTTTGAAGTTTTGTAAAGCTATAGGATGTTAACGGAAGTTTGGAAAGGGAATCTTTCAAGCTGGTTCAAGGTGGTACAAGACTGAACTTCTGGTGTACTATAGGACAAACAGGAGAATCCTATGTATACCGCGAAGCATGTCGCCATTATCTATAATATCTCAAACGAGACCGTGAGAACCTGGTCTGAAGAGTTTAGCCAATACTTGTCAGCCACCGCCAATCCGGGGAAGGGGAGGCACCGGGCTTTCAGTGATGATGATATGGGTGTGCTATCTCTAATTTCAGAGATGAAAAGCGAGGGCAAAACCTTTGAAGATATTCATGCTGCGCTCAAGAATGGCTCGCGGGGCGATGCGCCAAACGCGGCGCCCGAAGAGGTGCAGGCGCTGGTCGTCTCTGACCAAGAAAAGCGACTGACTCTTGAGGTGCGTTTCCTGCAACGGGAGCTTGAAGCCCTCAGGGGGCAGGCTGAAAGGGGTAGGGAGGTGTATGAGCGCAACATTCAGCTAGAGCAGGAGCTTAAAGACAAGGCACAACAGCTTGAATACATGCAGTCGGAACTTAGTGCCGCCCGGCAGAAAATTGAGGAGCTGTCAAAAGAAGTCGGTGAAGCATACGTGAAGGGCGCCTTCGAGACGATGGATCGGTTGAATAAGAAAGAATGATTATGAAGGAGAGAAGGGTGATCTCCCCCAGAGTGACCCTTGATTCAGCAATAGCCCAAGCCACGAAAAACAGGTCCTGTGGCTTCACCAGCGCCATGCTAAAGCCCCGTTGGCACCAAGCGCTGGTCTATAAGCCCCGCTTGGTTTTGGTAGTTGACAGCGACCAGGCTGCCGTGCATACAATGCACATATAGTCCCAATTCAGCACCAGACATGACCCATAACAGCAACCACAAACTCATCCAGGAGGAACAGGTAAAGTTCCTCGCGCCTCGATCTTTGAAATCCCGGTTACAGCGGCTCGCCGACGAGCGCAGCATCAGCCTGTCGGCACTCATGCGACTGATCACATCCGAGTACATCAAGCGAAATAGTTCACCATGATTATCTCAATCGCCAACCAAAAGGGCGGGGTGGCGAAGACGACCACCGCCATCAACCTGGCTGCCGGCCTCTCGCTGGAGGGATACAAGGTGCTGCTGGTGGATGCCGATCCGCAGACCAATGCTACCCAGGTCTTCATTCACCCGGATGATGAAATCAACCCGGACCAGTCGCTCTACAATGTCATGGTGAGCTTCGCTCCGCTCTCCAGCATCATCCTGAAAACGGGGTTCCCCAACCTGAATGTCGTCCCCGCGCATATACGGCTATCCGGGGTCGACCTGGAACTGGCGCAGGCCTTCGACAACCGCAGCGCTCGCTTGCGGAAGGCGCTTGAGCTGGTACGAGAACGCTACGATTATATCGTGATCGATAATCCCCCCTCGCTGGGCTTGATGACGATCAACTCATTTGTCGCCAGCGATAAACTCATCATCCCGGTATCCACCGCCTTCTTCGCCTTATCGGGCCTGGTGCAGCTGCAAGAGACCATCGGGATGGTCAAACAGACGCAGCTCAATCCCCATCTGGAAATCATGGGGGTACTGTGCACGTTTTCGGATCGCACCAGGGTGTCCGGAGATGTGGAGCAGCAACTACGGGCCTATTTTGGCGGCCTGGTGTTTCAAACGGTGATCCCGAAGAATGTGACCCTGGAAGAAGCGCATTCCAACCATGCTCATATCTTCGCCCATGCCCCGAATAGTGCCGGAGCCAATGCCTACAAGTCACTGGTCAAAGAAGTGATACAACGATGAAACAAGGAGGATTAGCCGACAGTCCATTCTTCCGCTTGCCGCAGGTGGCCGTACCCACCGAGGCGCAGGCGGTGGCGGTCGATGATCGCCAGGGATCTGAAGGGTTGCATCCTAAACCATCTGAGGTGGTGAAACAGCGGACGGGAGAAAGACGGCCCAAGAAGCGTGATACCACGATACCACGACACCGTGATACCAAGCATGACACCACGGTATCACGATACCACGATACCATGATCGAAACCGTCCGGAAGGCGGTGCGGGAGTTTGGCAAGGAAGCCGCCACCCACCGTTTCACGGTCGCTGAGAAGCAGGCCATCGCCGACATCATCTACAGGTACAAACAGCGCAGCATCAAAACCAGCGAGAACGAAGTTGCCCGGATCGCGATCAACTTCCTGGTAGTGGATTACCAGGAAAATGGGGAAGCCAGCATCCTGCACCGGGTCCTCCAGGTCCTGAACACCTGACACCGTGGTACCACGACACCACGGTTGCATGGTATCAAGCATGGTATCACGGTGCGATTTACGCCTTGACGGCGGGATTTTGGGTGTGGTTAGCTGAGTGCAGTACGTTAGCAAAATCCAGGGACTGAAGTAGAGATGTCGTCGGAAAAATCCGAACCGAACTGGGCAACCAGGGGAGGGGAGCAGTGGCAGAGCGGCCACCACGACCTAGGGGGAGCCCGAACGAAGGAGGTCACTGGTCGGCGCTGATAGCGAAAAAGGCTATCAGGGAGATTTGAGGCAAAAAACAGCGCCTCGAAAAAACCGAAGCGCCGTTTAGGATTGTTTATATAGTCTGAAAACAACTTGTGATTAGAGT
>CALJKV010000116.1 GCA_937974245.1 uncultured Chloroflexota bacterium
TGGTTTCATCACCAGGACATCTTCGCTCACATTGATATACTCGGCGAACGCGCCTAGCCCGCGCCCAAAATTGTTCCCGACGACCTCATCCCCGGGCTTAAACTGCGTGACGCTGCTGCCAACCGCTTCAACCCGCCCTGCGAAATCAGCACCGAGCTTCGTGTTTTTCGGTTTGGTAAGCCCGTTCTCCAAACGAGCTAAGAACGGCTCGGCTCTCATAAAGTGCCAGTCAAGAGCGTTGGTGGCGGCTGCGTAAATCTTCACCAGGACTTCGTTGGCTTTCGTCGTGGGTTTTTCGACATCTTTGAACTGAAGCACGTCGGGTGATCCGTATTGTGTGTATACAATTGCTTTCATTTCAGATTTCTCCTTGTTTGAGTTGTGTTGCTGTTACCAAGTGCGATTTGAAATCAATTATGAGCGGAATAGGAGTGCTCGGGGAGGGTCGATGCCCCTCCCTGACTGCCCTCATTACAAACCTATGCCACATTCAGCAGCGGGCTTGATAATGGTTGTTTTGCCGAGTCAAATGCAACTGCGGATGGATTGAAGCCTTTTACGATAAGCCAAACCGCCAGGAACATTTCATAGAGAGCGACCGGCAGGGCTAGAATAGTAGCGGGACCGCTACCGTGAACCACAACTCCGAACAGTACCAGCATGGCATAAACAAGAACAAGAGTTGCACCGGTAAGCCCCATGACCGCCAACGGTCGTGGAACAAGTTTGGACTTGAAGAGTAGATAGCTGTACATTAGGGTGTTGATGCCGAGTAGGAAAAGTGGGCCGAGCATAGAGGTTGTCTTATATACTGCCTGTAGCAAGGTACCTGATACGTGATAAGCAGAAGTATTTGCAGCATCTGCTGCCACAAAGTCCTTGCTCAAAGTCAAGAGCGACAGTACAGCAACGATACCCACGCTAATCACCACAGCTTCCAGAAATCTGAAGCAAAGATGACCGAGCGCAATTCGTTCGCCATATGGTCTCAGGATGGGGAATAACCCAATCGCGGTGCCAATGGCAGTGACGACGAGAGCCAGTTCCATCAGTGCCCCCAAGACGACCTGAGTGCTGTTCTCGGCACCGTTGGCGAGATAATCCGGGTCGATAAGAATGGGCTGGTAGAAGAGGAACCCCAGAATTGCTGTAGCAGAAGCCAGAATAAACATTACCCCCACAAGCGTTGCGGTCGGCCGATTGGTATTCATGTGCGTATCTCCTGTTATTGTAGCCTGCCTATTGATATTCATGTGGTTCATCACTTATTGAAAACGACTGCGATATGGTCAAAATTTGTCATCTGGAAAATCTGGTTGACCAGATTCGATGCGATTAACCGAGAGTAATTCCATGCCTAAATCACGAACTTTCTTGAGCAATCCATGTAAAGCTGCCTGATCGACCACTGTGCCAGTTAATCGTGTCTCGCCGTTGTCTTCCAGCGTGATGGTCAGTCCGTCAAACCATTCAGTCCATCGATTATCAAGGTACCCTTTGATACGAATCTCGTAATGTCCAGGTTCGTGATGATCGTCAGTGGATGCGGGTGGTGTATTCATAATTGCGCCTCGTGCATATTCCTCCTGTGCTGTTATGTGCGTCGTTGTAAACGCTCTTTTGTTAAACAGAAGATACAGGTGGATGTGGTGAGCAGGCATCACCACATGTGGTGATTGATGTGATGATTGGTGAACTGAAGGCTTTGAGGGTGATGAAAAGTCCCGGCACACGCTTCGACTATCCTGCCAGGGCTAAGGGGAGAAGGCTGAGAACTTTACAATAAACCGAGTTCCTCAGCGCGGCGCACCGCTGCCCGACGGTTGTTCACGCCGAGTTTGGTGTAAATGTTCTTGGTGTGGGTGCGAAGGGTGTTCAGAGATACGATGAGTTGGCGGGCAATGTCGGGGCCGTCCAGGTCAGTGCCGAGCAACCGAAGCACTTCCAGTTCACGTTCGCTCAGTGGCTCGATCAAACTCTGGTCGCCAGGTGTTCCGTCTTCAACCTTGCCAAAAGCTGCCAGCAGTTGACGGACGTAATTTGGCGCGATCCTGTGCTTCATAGCTTTTTCCAGCAGTGAGGCCATCGGTGAACCTTCGTCCACAAACATTCGGACATAACCTTCCGGCTCTGCCAGCGTCAGAGCGCGTTCCAGTGCCTTGAGCGCAGCGGGGATGTCGCCCTGTATCTGGTGGGCAAGCGCCAGGAGGATCAGGATTTCGATTACACTTCCCGTCCTTCCACCTTCCTCTGCTGCTTTTAAAAGGCGTTCCAGAAATCCAAGTGCATCAAGAATGGAATGGCCGTTACGTTCACGCTTATACTGAGCCAGAAGCACCCTGGCAAGGGTAATATGTTCGAACTCGCGCAGGTAGCTGAGGTCATTCTTAATCGACAATCCTTGCTCACGCGCCCAACCGAGGGCTTCACCTAACCGCTCCTGCGCCACCCACACCCGTGTCTTCAACGCCGGGATAGGACGTACATTTGGGGAAAAGTCACTTGCATACAGGGGTTCTGCCTCGTGGAGGAGGTCGAGAGCGCTGTCCAGATCGCCCTGGGCCTCTCGTATGCGTGCCATCGCAACACACCAGCGATACGGGTTTTGCGGTAAACTAGCGAGGTCACCAAGTTCCTTGCTTCTCAGCAGATGCTGTGTGGCGGCATTTAAATCGTCATGTTCATAGTGCAGTTGGCTTTTTCCCACGTGCATGTCAGCCGCTCCCCGCAGCAAAGACGCGCCCTGGGTCGCAAGCTGCAATCCCCGCTCATAGGTACGCATCGCCTCGCGCAGACGACCTTGCGCAATCCGCAAATCCGCGAGGGCGATTGAGCAACCGATTGCGTCAGAGATGAATCCGATCCTTTGCAGCTTCGCCATGCATTCGACATATGACTGATGCGCTGTCTCAAGCTCCCCATACCTCCAATTGACAAGTCCGATAAACGCGGCTGCCGCTCCACGCCGCAGATGGTCATCCTCCGGTGCAAGGTCAAGTACCTGCCGGGCGTGTTTCATCGTATCGGAAAGATTGCCTGAGATAAGAGCAATTGCGGCTCGGTACATGGCGATTGAACCCGCCAGACCTCGAAATTCCTCTTCATCGATGACGACCATCTCACCGATATCTGCCTGTGGTTGTAGCCACCGTTCGGCATCCCACAGTCGTGCCTCCACACCCTCAAGCTTGCCGCTCTGCAATAATGCCCCGGCATAGTGGATGCTGAGTATGGGTCTATAACGCACCAGCTCGTCGGGGAGGGCCTGAAGCCAGCCAAGCATGGTGGCCTCCTGCCGGTTCCTTCGCAGTCCAGGTAGCGCCATCTCGACCAGCCTCGCCGCCCGCTCAAAATCTTTGGCAGACAGAGCATGGCGGATCGCGTCGGCCACCAAGTCATTCTGTTCATACCACGCACTGGCGCGCCGATGCAGAGCGGCTACCTGATCCGGTTGCTCCGTCATCAAGTGCATACGAAGAACTTCGGCAAAAAGATGATGATAGCGATACCAGTGACGCTGGTTATCCAGCGGTATGAGAAAGAAGTTGCCGCGATTCAGCGCCTCCAATCGCGCGTTGCCTTCCTGCTGTCCCGTGACGGCATCGCACAGCGACCCATTCAGCCGGTCGAGAATGGCGGTCTGGAGTAAGAAGTCGCGAACAGACCCAGGCTGTCGCTCCAGTACTTCTTCGATCAGATAGTCCACAATGTAGTGGTTGTCTCCAGCGAATGCCTGGATGAATGCAGTAATATCCTGATGGTTGTGCATTGAAATCGCGGCTAATTGTAGTCCTGCGATCCAGCCTTCGGTGCGGGCTTCCAGCGTATCAACATCTTCCGCCGAGAGATTGAGTCCCATCACCTGATTGAGGAAATCGGATGCCTCACCAGGCGTAAAGCGCAGGTCGGAAACGCGCAGCTCGGTCAGTTGCCGCCCGGATCTTAACCTCGACAAAGGAATATTGGGATCCTCGCGGGTCGTGATGACCAGGTGCATCCGGGGGGGCAGATGCTCGAGTAAAAAGGTAAGCGCCTCGTCAATCGGTCTGGCATCCGTCAGATGGTAATCGTCAAGCACAAGCAGAAAATCGTCCGGGACGGTGACGATTTCATTGAGGAATGCTGTCAAAATCACTTCGGTTGGCGGTGGCTGAGACGATTGGAGTGCCACCAGAACCCCTTCGCCTGTATTCGGTGATATGGTCTGCAAGGCAGCGATGCAATAAGTCAGAAAGCGTGTGAGGTCATTATCCCCTTCGTCCAGCGATAACCAGGCAGTCGGGCGATTGCCGTCAGTGACCCATTCGCTGACCAGGGTGGTTTTCCCAAAACCGGCGGGAGCAGAGATGAGAGACAGCTTACCGGGTAGGCCCTCGATCAGCCGATCAATCAGACGGCGACGGATGACAACCTTATTCCGAGGCGGAGGAATGTAAAGTTTAGTGGCTAGAATTGGCGAAATCATTAAGTAAGTATATCGAGCATTTAAAACGGGCACAATATGACAACCGGCAACCAGAACAGGGATATTTCCCAGTCTGAAGGAGGGTATATGCGTCTTTTGGCCGTAAAGAATTTTGAGCTTCTGAGTGGAGACACAGCCAGTGGCAAGTTACCAATCCGAAGAACATGCAAGTCCCTGCGAAAGGCTACACTTCGTTAAATTAAGGTCTGATAATTGTTTGATGAACCTGAGGAGATTTGGGCTCTCCAATAAATGTACACACTAAAAGACCTGTTTATATTGACTCATCAGTGACCATCCAATATGTACGTCGTCAAACGAAATCGGACACAAGAGGTCAAGAAATAGTGGAGACTTAACGAATTGTTGAACCCGCGATCTGCACGTTATAGGATGAAAAAGAAAAGAGCTTCTCGGCTAAAATTGAGAAGCTCTTTATCCTATAGTCTTTTCGGGAGTGACGGGGATCGAGGTCGCACGTGTATATTGCTCATTCTACCGTATTTACGCCCGGACAATCCCATTCTAACAGCATTGGTCAACCAGTACACCGTTACGGACAAGCAGCACCCATTCCTGGTGTATCTCATACAGCGGTATGGCGTCAAGGTATGAGAAAGATAATGTGCATCAAGGGCAGATTCGGTATCCGCTTTTTCGAGGTCAGGTCAAGCATTGATTCAGGTTATCGCACCATTCCTCAGTCCGCTGTCTGTCCTTACATCATCCTTGCAATCCTTGTACATCCGGGGCGGGGCGGTTGGTTGATGCTGTCATTTGCGGTTTCAATGTCGATGCCATCTGGCAGCCAGTCCACACACTATCGCCGTTGTCTCTTGCAGATAATCATCCCCCGCGACAGCATACAGCAATCCGCACACAGGGGGCTGTTTTGCACTGCACTGGTGACCGGTTGGTATGCCTCGTTTGTCACCAGCATCAGTTATGATGCAGCCATGACCGTCATCCCAACAAGCTGCGAGCCACATCACCTCCGGCTCGTTCTGCGCTCTCATCGCCTCAAGCAAGTAATTTATCCTGACCATCTTCACAGTGGCAGCGTGTCAACCTGCGGAGCAGGTCGCTTTGGCCGTTTTCTCCTGGATCGTGCCGCTGCGCTCAACAAAAATGGCTAGCGTCCGATGGGTGACGCCTCCGCCTGATACGCCTGTGTGGGCGAGGTCAGAAGTCGCCAGCAGGCGATGAAACGAAAACGCAGATCAAATTTGGAGGTTATTATGGGCAGCGGAATGAGTTTGAGTTTGACGGGCTACATCGGCAGCGCACCAGTCCTGAAAGAAGTCGGTGAACAGCGCGTGGCGAGTTTCAGCCTGGCGGTCAACCGCAAGACCAGCAGCGGCAAATAGCAGACCTTGTGTGTGCGTGAGAGCTGTTGGAATAGTCTCGCTGATGTGGCGATGAAACATTCGCACAAGGGTTCACTGGCTCAGTGCGAATCGACATGGATGCGGTCAAGCACATGAATCGACAAGAACGGCGAACCGCGTATCAGCCTGGACATCGACGCAACCGCCTGATCCTGTTGGATCGTGTCCCTGCGAGCGAACCGGGAACGGAGCAGATTCTATTCTGAGGTAGATGAACACCGCTTCTCTTCGAGATTAGCATATTTGCGAAAAAGGCATCGTATATCGCTCATTAGAGGGCAAAATTGGCATCGACATGCTGATATTTTAGCAAAGCAGTGCATCAAGGACGATCTTAAAAGGCTCGTGTCATTGTGCTGCACAATCAATTCGGTACAATTACCCTATGACTGCACAAATCCTCGCTACTAAACTATATACTCCTACTCTGCGTCCGGGCTCGGTGCTACGACCCCGCCTTATCGACCGATTAAACATGGGCTCACATGGTAAAGTTACCCTAATCTCGGCTCCGGCTGGTTTTGGCAAGACGACACTGGTGACAGAGTGGATCGATAGTGGAGATCGCCCAGTTGCTTGGCTCTCCCTGGATGAAGGCGACAGCGACCTGACTCGCTTGCTGACCTACATCGTCGGGGCACTGCAAACTATTGAATCTGAAATTGGTGCAGGCATCCTGAATTTGCTCGAAGCGCCTCAGCCGCCACCCATCGACTCGTTGCTGACACCGCTGCTCAACGAACTGGCGACGATACCGAATGACTTTGTGTTGATCCTGGATGATTATCATGTACTGGACAGCACCGAGATCGACTCGGCACTGACATTTCTAATCGACAATCAGCCGCCACGGATGCACCTGATCATTACCACCCGCGAAGACCCGCCTTTGCCGCTGGCGCGTTTACGAGTTAGGGGGCAGTTGAGCGAAATTCGTGCCGCTGATCTACGTTTCACAGCAGACGAAGCATCTGAGTTTCTAAATAGCGCGATGGGATTAAACCTGTCTGCTGAAGACATCGCCGCATTGGAGCAGCGCACTGAAGGTTGGATCGCAGGACTACAGCTTGCGGCTATATCGATGCAAGGACAGCAAGATAACCGTCGATTTATCGAGTCATTCACGGGCAGCCATCACTTTGTGCTGGATTATCTGATGGAGGAAGTGCTGAATCGGCAACCGTCACATATTCAAGGCTTTCTGTTGTGTACATCGATACTGGATCGTCTATGTGGCTCTCTGTGTGATGCAATCATCCCTGATTCGTCTAATCCAGGGCAAGAAAAACTGGAATATTTGGCGCGCACCAATCTGTTCCTGATTCCACTGGATAATGAGCGCCGCTGGTATCGCTATCATCACCTTTTTGGGGATTTGCTGCGCGGGCGTTTGCAGCAATACATTACGACCGCGTCGGATGTCGGGGGCGTTACACTGCCGGAGCTTCATCGGCGTGCGAGCCGCTGGTATGAGGAGAACGGGTTTGAGGTTGAGGCGTTTCAACACGCGGTCGCCGGGCATGACATTGATGAGGCAGAGCGCTTGATGGCGGGTGGCGGAACCCCGCTCTACATTCGCGGGGCGGTTTTTCCGGTGGTGAACTGGCTGAGATCGCTGCCGGATACCGTAAAAAATGACCGTCCGGCGCTGTGGGTGGCTCATGCTTGGTCGCAGATGATGTCCAACACGTCATTCGAGTCTATCGAACAGACGTTGAGCGCGGCGGCATCTGCGTTACAAAACGCTGATCCAACACCTGTTTCACAAGACCTGTCCGGGCAGATCGCATCTATACGAGCTGCGTTAGCCATTGCACAGCACGATGTCGAGACGATGCAGCGTGAGTCTCGCCGTGCGCTTGAGCTGCTCACCCCGGATAATCACGCCGTACGTCTGGGCGCAACGTGGACACTGGGCTATGCCGCACAGCTACAGGGCGACCGTGCTACCGCCCGCCAAGCCTATCACGACATTCTAGTCATGAGCGACCCTGAAATCGGCTCCATGTACACGCTCGCGGCGCTCGTCAGCCTGGGGCAGGTGCAAGAGTTGGACAATCAGTTATCGGACGCAGCGAAGACCTATCAGCAGTTGATTGACTTTGTGGGCGACCCACCGCAGATCATCGCTGGTGAGGGGCATCTGGGGTTAGCCCGTATTCATTATGAGTGGAACGACCTCGTAGCCTCCGAAGATCACGCAAAGCAGGGCTACGAACTGGCCCGCCAGGCCCCCCACATTGACACGTCAGCGTCTATCCAGGTTTTGCGGGCGCGGCTGCGGCTGGCAGAGGGTAGGCTCAACGATGCAACCGCGCTCTTGAATGAGGCGGAACAATTCGTAAACGCCGGTGATTTCACCCAAAAACTAGCGCCCATCGCCGATGTATGGGTGCAGGTGCTACTGGCACAGGGCGATGTGGCAGCGGCGGAACAACGCACACCCCACGCCAGCCCATTGAGCCGAGCGCGGGTGTTTCTGGCGCAGGGCGACACATCGGCGGCGCTGGAGGTTTTAGAGCCGTATCACAACCAGATGAGAGAACGCCATTGGGCAGATGGGCAACTGCGGACAAGCGTCCTGCTCGCGCTGGTTCACAGCCAGCAGGGCGACTATGAGACGGCATTGCCACAACTCGCGGCGGCGCTTCGCATGGCGGCGGCGGGCGGGTTTGTGCGGTTGTTCGTGGATGAGGGTAAACCTATGCAAACGCTGCTTGAGCGTGCCCGCTCACAGAGGATTGAACCTCATGCGGTTGATCGGTTGCTTGCCGCCTTCCCGCCGACGGGGGCACGTGCGGTGTCGGATATGCTCGACGCATTGAGCGAGCGCGAGATCGAGGTGCTGGAACTCATCGCGGAGGGGCTGACCAATCAAGAGATTGCAGATCAACTTTATCTCTCGCTCCATACCGTGAAGGTTCACGCACGCAATATTTACAGCAAACTGGCGGTCAAGAACCGCACACAGGCCGTTGCACAGGCAAAGGCGCTTGGCATTCTGACGGCGGACTAACGACTACCTACTACTCTCTAACCCTGAGAATAATCCCCTCAATAACTCTTTCGAGGTATGACATCCCTGGGCGTTCCGTGTATCTTGTGACTATAGCACACAACGCACCGAATCATAGATCACTGTATAAGAGGGAGACCAAACCATGAAAGCGATTATCTGTACAAAATACGGCTCTGCGGATTATCTCAAACTGCAAGATGTTCCGAAACCCACGCCGAAGGACAACGAAGTCCTGATTAAGATGCACGCGACCTCCGTCACCGCCAGCGATGTCCTCATGCGGGCGCTGGATGCCAAGCTGATGTTCAGGATCATCATTCAGATGGCAATGGGCTTTGGCAAGCCACGTAACCCGATTCTCGGCATGGTCGGGGCGGGAGTGGTGAAGTCCGTCGGCAAGGACGTAACCACGTTCAAGCCGGGTGATGAAGTGTTCGCCTACGGTTCCAAGTCCATGTCGCAGATTCGCTGGGGGTTTTACGGCGAGTATATGTGTCTGCCGGAGGACTGGAATATCGCACACAAGCCGGAAAACCTCACATTTGAGGAGGCAACCGCGATTCCCTACGGGACACTGCTAGCGATGCACGTTATGGAAAAAACTGACATCCAGCCGGGGCAAAACGTGTTGATCTACGGTGCGTCAGGCAGTATTGGCACTATGGCGATTCAGCTTGCCAAGCACGCTGGAGCCGAAGTGACCGCTGTATGTAGTAGCCGTAACTTCGACATGGTGACATCGCTCGGCGCGGACAAGGTGATTGACTACACCCGCGATGATGCCGTTGCTCAATTGGCGCGTTACGACTGGGTGCTGGATACCGTCGGAGGGAAGAAAACATCGCCGCTGAAAGACGCCAGCAAAACCGCCCTGACAGCCAATGGGCAATATCTCTCGGTAGATAAAGGGACACCCACCGTCAGCCGCGACAAGTTCCTACGGGTGAAAGAACTGGCAGAGCAAGGCATCCTGAAACCCATTATTGACCGCCGCTACTCGCTGGACGAGATGGTCGAGGCCCACAAGTATGTCGAGACAGGGCACAAGCGTGGCAACGTGATCGTGACCATCGGTACATAGCCGCAGTAGGGACACGACAATGTCTGAGCAATCAGAGTTCCACAGCACATCCCCCGAAACTCTGGTCTATGAGATAAGAGTCAAGGGGCATCTTAACAATCAATGGCAGAGCTGGTTTGACGGAATGACGATTGAACTTGAAGCCGATGGCATCTCACGGATATATGGTTCTGTGGCTGATCAAGCGGCGCTACATGGGCTACTGCGTAAAGTGCGTGACTTAGGACTGCCCCTAATCTCAGTCACTGCCATTCAGTAGAGTCGTTATGAAGTGACACAATCAACCAGCGATCAAGTTACAGGCGGTCGCTGGTTGAAATTGGCACCGTCGGGAAATATGGTAACGGTAAACACATTGATGAGGATGAAAGACAATGACGAAGGAAAGACTTTTGACGGTACGGTGGAATAACATATTGTCAGTGGGGTTAGGAGTCCCCACTTTAATTTATGTTATCTTCGCATTCTCAACATCATTTTGGTTAGAAAAAGACGGGTTGATTGGTCTTGCAACCTTCGGTGCGCTGTTCTGAATAGTTATTGAGCTTCACACAGCAACGCGGTTCGCGTGGCTTCAGAAGAACTCAGCTAATTACGTTTCAGTCAAACAGGGGTATGCTCATCCACTTGCTTTAATCAGGTTGGCGTACAATGCAGTCTTCTGGGTATTCTTGCTTCCGTTTCTCACAACGATTGACTATGGTCTCGGATTTCTAGCCTTTACCATTGTTATCTTTGTTCGTTTGGCACTGAGCTTCTACACAAACAATGTCGCCAATCTAACTCCTGAGCAGTTTGACCGGTATCCATTTAGAATTTAGTTAACATCGGTATATGGGAAACCGAAGGCAATACCCCTTCTGCCCGAAAAGATTTGACGACATACAGTGCGCGTCGTCAGCACAGATCGGACACAAGAGGTCAAGAAATAGTGGAGACTTGACGAATTGTTGAACCCGCGATCTGCACGTTATAGGATGAAAAAGAAAAGAGCTTCTCGGCTAAAATTGAGAAGCTCTTTATCCTATAGTCTTTTCGGGAGTGACGGGGATCGATCCCTCAGTGGATACTCAATTTTGCTCTTTCGTCCGAACTATTCTCCAGCAATCTATCAACTCCTCCAACGCCTGACAGCTTAGAGCCAGGAAATCTTCGTTCATTGCCTACCAATGTGCATTTTCGTTCGTAGATTTGCCAGATTGGTGAGGAGAAGATGATGAACGCGATACTCGATATGGAGACAATTTACCGCCAGGAGCGGAAACGCTGGCTGCATGAGGAAGCACCACGCCGCTCTTTCCGTGACATTCTGACCGGCAGCGTGCCGTATTGGATCGTACTGGTTGCATTGGTGCTATATGGCTTGTCAGCGCCGCATACATCGGGCGTGTTTGACAAGCTCACGCCAGGCTGGGGATTTATCGCTCCGATTGGAGTCGAGTTCGGTCTGCTGTACGCAGCATTCCGGCGACGGCTTGCTAAGTCCGAGAACGAGTCCCTGCCCTGGACATTGTGGGCGTTGGAAATCCTGCTGTTTCTAACGGCGATGCTAGTCAACGGCGCAGGTTCGTTTACATCGGTGGTGGAAGCGGTGCAGCTTGAGAACCTGTCGTTTGCGGCCATTGTTGAGGGTTTCGGTAATCTGCCAGCGACCAGCCAGGCAGCCCTGATGATGGCTTTGCTGGCCGCATTTATCATCCCGATTGGGGCACTGGTGGCTGGTGACGGTCTGGCAGCACTGGCGTTGGATCGGCGCACGGGAAGCGATTTTCGTGAACAACGCTGGCAGGAGGTGGAATTCACGGTGATTTACCGCGCGGTCTTTGTCCGCTATTTGCAGCAGGGGATTACCGAACGGGACGCACGACAGCGAGCCGCATCGGAAGTGAGGGGTTATCTGGCGAAGGGGAGTGTGTCCGGTGTCCGGCAACTGTCCACTGGAAACGGACAGAGCGGACAAAACGGACAGGGAACGAACGGGCGGAACGGACACCAGGGGAGTGTAAAAGATCTTGTCCGTACCTTTCTGGATGCTAACCCTGACAAGGCGCAGCTATCCGTGAATCAAGTGCTATCCACCGTCAAGGATGCCGGTGTCAAAGCCGGACGGACAACGGTAGCCGAAGTGTTGCAGGAGAGGAAGCTGAATATTGAATGTTAGGTCGAAACTCATGTTCTGTCATATAAACGGCTAAGGAAGAACATTGTTGATAGTGTCTGGTGCTCAAGTTTTTGAGTAAGCGGTACTGATGCCGTTGTTATTAACCTAATTCTGCCACGAACGCAGCAGGAGAACGAGGTTTGGTATATCGTCTTCCGCCAGAATGCCCGCAAAACCATCCATCGTTGTTCCGGGACGCCCGGCCAGGATGAAGGCCGTAAGGTCAGCATCACTCTGCGCGGCGACAAAGGCGTTAGTGTGGAGGTTCGGACCGAGTCCCCCCGTACCGTCTGCACCGTGACAGGATGAACAATTGTTGGTAAAGAGCGCCTGTCCCATTTGTTCCGGCGGCAGCAGCACCGCCACCTCGGATTGGGCGACAAATAACTGATTTTTCTGTACCAGATCAATAATATTCTGAATGGATGCGGTTTGCGTGTCGTCCGCTTTTGCCAGCGCGATATTCAGATAATACTCGGCGTCAACCTGGTCAAAATCACGGATAGCGAACAGGGCGCTGCTCAGGTAGACGTACAGTGGGGTATCATCCACGACAGTTTCACCGTTACGCCAGGCATCCAGTAAAGCCACCAGATCGTTGATCTGGTTGGGTGCCAGCACCGTCCCCCAGGTGGGCATTCCCCTGGCCGGACGCCCAAAAGAGATTGTGCTGCGATACCAGGCGCTGTCCAACCGGTTCAACCGCTGCGGGTCATTCAGCGCCGGGGCGCGGTCGGTTCCCAGGCCGTCTTTGCCGTGACACACAAAACACGTCCGGGTATAAATGCGAGCGCCGTTGACCGGGTCAGGCGCGGTTGCAACCGGGACAATATCCAGGGCATTGGGTTCCCAGGCGCGGATAAAAGTAACCAGTTGGGTAACCTGCTGATCGGTGAATGGGCCGCCAAAAATCTGCCCCCAGGCGGGCATACTCGTTCCCGGCACGCCCGTTCGCATCAGATGGAATATCGCATCATCCGAGGTCATATTCAGGAACTGCCGTGAATTCAGCGCCGGGCCAATATCGCCCTCGCCGTTTTCACCATGACAGGCGGCACAGTTTTCTGTGTACAGACCATTTCCTTCCGCAATCTTCAGCGTCAGGTCAGCGGCCTGCTGCTCCTGAATCCGAGACGGTTCACGGAAAATATAGACCTGAAATACGACAAAAATGGTCAGCGTCAATCCAAAGGCCACAAAGATGAAGGGCGTATAGTTTTCCCTGGCACGCATAACGATAATCCTTAAGTATAAGTGACTTGGGACGGATCGTGCTGATCGCGCTGAATAGGACTGCCGGTATCCACAACCACCTGCTTATCCCGAATTTCAATCGGGAACATATCCATCGGGCGCGGCGCAGGGCCGCTCACGATCTGGCCGGTGGGGTCGAAGATGGAACTATGGCAAGGACAGTGAAACCGCCCCTCATCCTCGCGCCAGGGGACAGTACAGCCCAGGTGGGTACACTGCTGCCAGAGTGCCAGCATCCCGCCGTCTTCAAGCCGGGAAATATAAAAGCGCCCCTTTTGAATGTGGTTGACCGTACCGGGGAGAAATTCATCCACCTGCCCGGCGACAACTTTTGACCCGAAGGCACCGGCCTCGATGCGGGGCTGGAAAAACCGCAGCAGCGCGATACCCGCCTGACCAAACAGGCCAAACAGAGAGGCTCCCCAGGCCATCTTGAGAAATCCCCGCCGGTCAAGCCCTGGTTTTTCACGATGATCTCGTATCATAACTAAACCTCAATCGTGCCTATCTGCATGGTTAGAGTTCATTCAAGGGGTTGTATCCGTTAGGCATCTCCCAGGGCCAGTAGAGCTTAAACCCCGGCCCGCGAAAGAAGAAGCCACTCATCGTAAATACAAAGGCTGAAACCAGCATGACCGTGAACGCGGCCAGCAGCAGTTCCCGGCGGGTCGCTTTCAGGCGCCACAACACCAGGAGCGGCAGCCCCACCAAGGCCAGCAGGATAGCTACCGGGAGCAGTCCCTGGGCGATCCACAGCGGCACGCTGTCACGCAGTAACTCACGCAGCGGAAAAGCGTTATCAATGACGATATAAAGCGGCATCACGATCAGGGTATAGATCATTGTGCCGAAGGTGATGCGCCGCCCGCGCCGCGATGCGAACCACACGCCCACATCGGCGCGGGAATAGTCCACGTAGGGCAGGGCAAACAAGAATGCAACCAGCACTGCCGGAATGAATATCCCCGCCGCGACCGGGTGCATGTGTTCCAGGAGTTCCTGCAACCCGACGAAATACCAGGGGGCTTTGGCCGGGTCGGTGGTAATCATGGGATTCGCGATTTCTTCAAGCGGCGCCTGTTTGACCAACGAAAACAGAAAAATGCCCAGAGTCACCAGCAGCAGCAGGATAATTTCCCAGAGCAGCACCACCGGAAAAGAAAACACTGTGTTATCCGGCCCTTTGCCCACCATCGGGCCATCATCCGGCATTAACTCCACCAGAGCATAGCTTTTAGTGCTGTCCTTCGGGTAAATTTCGTCCGTAACCGGGGTTTCACTGTCTGGCATGATTGTCTCCGTATGTCCTTTTATTCATTCGCCGTTTCGGACGGTTCTTGTTGGTCACTGGCCGCCAGCCCGCCGTCTTTACGCACGCGCCAGACATGCAGGGAGATGAACAGACCCAGCAAAACCGGTAAAGCCGCGACGTGCAGGGTGTAAAAACGGATGAGCGTGTTTTGCCCGACCTCCACGCCGCCTAACAGCATTTGGCGGATTTGCAGTCCCATGCCCGGTACATATCCGGCGATGTTGGTTCCGACGGTAATTGCCCAATACGAGAGTTGATCCCAGGGCAGCAGATACCCGGTGAAACTCGCTCCCAGCGTGAACAACAGCAGGATAACACCCACATTCCAGTTAAATTCGCGGGGCAGTTTGTACGCGCCGGTATAAAAGACCCGTGCCATGTGCAGAATCACCGCCAGCACCATCGCATGAGCCGCCCAGCGGTGCATGTTCCGGGTGAATTGACCCAACGGAACAGAAATCTGGATGTCCTTCATCGTGGTGTAAGCACGCTCCACCGAGGGGACGTAATAAAACATCAGGAGTACGCCCGAAAAGATCAGCACGCCGAACAAGATGGAGGAAATAATGCCCAGCCCGAATGAGTACGACCATTTGATACTCTTGCGGTTCACCTTCACCGGATGCAGGTGAAAAAAGATGTTGCTGGTCATCACCAACGAACGATCCAGCGGATTATCCGGCCAACCATGCCGGAAAAACGCTCGCCATACCCTTGATTTTGTCATCCGTTCAAATCGTGAAGAAAAACTCATGGTTTCCTCTTTTCCTTCAGGCGGAGCGTCTGCCCCGCCTGAAAGGGTCCTATGAACGCTGGTAATGTAGAAACTTATTCCGAAGGTAACGTTTGCGCGTAAGCCAGCACGTCCGCGATGTCCTGCATCGTCCAACCTAACGCCATGCCCATAGGCATCGGCTCGCCAGGTTGCCCGAATGACCCTTTATGGAAGAATTCCCAGGGATTATCGGCGGCAATTGTGCCTACAAATTCCGGTTCATCCGCGCTGCCAAAGTTCATGGTTCTGCCGTCCACACCATGACACGCCGCGCAGGTTTCGCCGAACAGGTCGCGCCCGTTGCGCGGGTCACCATTCACGACGCCATCAGCACCAACATACGCGGAGATGTCCGTCGCTTCCTGTTGGAGGAAGACAACCAGTGCATTCAGTGCGGCCTCGTCCATCATCCCGGAGAAGTCATGGTCAGCGTTAGCCGTACCGTTAAGCCAGCCCAAGGCCTCATCGGATGACATCGCTGCCGCGCCTAACACGCCGGGGAAGCCGGTAGCGTGGGAACCGGAACCATACACACCGTCCGCGCCCATATAATCCCAACCGTGACATTCTTTACAGCGCCAGGTATCCGTGCCGCTGCGGGTATTGGTGGATTGGGTCGCCCAGAGTGCCTGATCGCCTTCCGGTGCTTCTATCCCTAATGCTTCCCACCATTTGTCATAAAGCTGCCCGCCCTGGCTCAGCGCGGCGTCGGTGGTGAGGGTTTCGGCATAAGCCAGCACATCCGCAACATCCTGGTTTGACCAACCGTTGCCGATAGCGGAAGGCATCGGCCAGCCGGGTTGCCCGAACCGAACTTTGTGGATGAATTCCCAGGGGTTATCTCCGGCGACGTGCCCGATGAATTCCGCATCACCAATTGCACCGAAATTGATGGCATTCCCTGCGGGGCCGTGACATAGTACACAGACTCCCCCATACAGAGTTTCGCCATTGCTTGCGTCGCCGTTGGAGTTCTTATCGGCATTCAGCAGTTCACTGTCATCAATCAGTGAGGTGGTAATAAAAGCTGCCAGATCAGCGAGGTCATGTTCATCCATGACCGTTGAGAAATCATGATCGGGGTTCGTTCCGCCGGAAAGCGCCGCGATAACCTCATCAACCGACTTGCTGCTGGCGGCCATCACACCGGGGAATCCCGTGAAGTGCGAACCAGAGCCATACGCACCATCCGCCCCCAGGTAATCCCAGCCGTGACATTCTTTACAGCGCCAGGTATCCGCGCCGCTGCGGGTGTTGGTGGATTGGGTTGCCCAGAGGGGATGATCCTCTTCCGGCCCACTCATTTCGTGGGCGTGTTCCTCCTCCTCGCCTTCCATGTGCTCTTCTTCACCACCCGCAATGGCTGTCCACCAGGTATCGTAAATCTGGCCGCCTCTTACGGCGTTGGCTTCCTCATCCTGTGCTACTGCGGTCTGGCTGGTGAACAGAATCAGGCTAAGGCTGACGAGCAGCAGCCCGGAAAGAAATAAAATCCCAAATAGATATGTCTTTTTTCTCGTGAACTTGTGGATCATGCTCAATTTTCCTTCCCGTTTATCTTGATCTATTCTTGAAGGGGGCTAATCAGCTTTCTCGAAAATCACCTCCTCAGTGAATTGAAAAGTTTCCATATGGACGGCTCCGGTTGGGCAGCGTGCCGCGCATAACCCACACCGGATACAGCGGGTTGGGTCGAGCAGCATCGCGCTTTTGGCGTTGTTCCGTTCAATAACGGCGCTCAAAGTTTCATCGCCCTGTACTTCGGAAACCGGAACCAACTTGAGACAATCCATCGGGCAGACATCTACACACCCGTTACACAGGATGCACAATTTCCCGTCGAATACCGGGTTGATCGTGCAGACCAGGCAGCGTCCCCCTTGCTGGCGGGCATCACTTTCCTCAAAACCGGCTTCTACGGTTGAAACGCCGATGCGGCGGCTGACGGGTGTCGTCGGTGGATTCTGGCGCGGCCAGCGGGTGTAGTCGTGCAGCGGGCCACTAGCGGGATAATCTTTTTTCGAGATGGGGGTGAAGAAGCCTTTGCGGATAACCCGCGATTTCAGGGCTTGCAGGTGGGTGTGAATACTGCGGGCGGCGCGTTGGCCGTCGGCAACCGCATTGATAATCAAACGCGGGCCGAACGCGATGTCGCCCCCGGCGTAAACGCCTTCGGCGGTGGTTGCCAGTGTGTTTTTGTCAATCTGTAAGGTGCCACGCGGCGTAATTTCCAGCCCGTCTTCCGGCTGTACCCAGTCCAGGTCACCTGACTGCCCAATCGCCACGATCACACTGTCACATTCCCAGACGGTTTCGCTGTTCGCCGCCAGTTGGGGGTTAAAGCGCCCGCGTTCATCGAAGGCACTGGAAACGGCCAGCGTCTCAACCCCGGTGGCACGGCCATCGGCGCCGAGGATACGCTTGGGCGCGACATGGTTATGGATACGCACACCTTCTTCTTCCGCTTCGATGATCTCAACTGGATCGGCCAGCATTTCACTTCGGTCTTCAACCACCAGACAGTGAACTTCCTGCGTTGTACCCAGCCGAACTGCCGTTCGGGCGACATCCAGGGCGACATCCAAATCGCCGCCGGATTGGGCAGGATACCCCAGGCGGGCTGCTGTCCGGGCGACATCCATCGCCACATTACCGCCGCCAATGACCAATACCCGCCGCCCCAAATCCAGGTTGTAGCCTCCCAGGTTGACGTTCAGGAGGAAATCCACCGCCCGCAGCACGCCATCCTGTTCTTCCCCTTCGATGTTCAGCTTGCGGCTGCGGTATGTGCCAATGGCGAGAAACACGGCGTCAAACTCACGGCGTAAGTCCGCCAGGGTGAAATCTTTCCCCAGGGTTTGATTGAGTTTGAGGGTGACTCCTAATGAGAGGATGGCTTGAATTTCCAGGTCGAGGAGTTCACGCGGCAACCGGTACTCTGGTACGCCCATGCGCAGCATTCCCCCGGCCAGCGGCGCGGCATCGAAGATGGTGACTTCGTGCCCCATAAACGCGAGATCATGGGCGCAGGAAAGCCCCGCCGGGCCAGCGCCAACGATAGCGACCCGTTTGCCGGTCTTGTCTCCGCGCTGGCGTGCCTGATGCAGTCCGCTACGGCTGGTGGGGAATACCGTGTTGCCAAGTTCAAGCGAATCGGTGCGCCCCACATAGGCCGGCCATGCCGGAGCCTGATGCGTTTCGCCGCTTTCGCCCAGGTAAACACCGTAGCGGTCATTGACGAACCGCTTCAAGGCGCGAATGGCGATGGGGGCGTCTATTTTCCCCCGGCGGCAGGCGGCTTCGCACGGTGCGCCACATACCCAACCGCAAGTGGATGCGAAGGGGTTAGTTTCTCTGGCAATCAGGTAGGCGCGTTCATATTCCCCGTGTGCGATGGCATTCACATAAGCACGGCCATCGGTGCGTACCGGGCAGGCGAACTGGCAGGCGATGGTGCGTTGGTAAAATTCGAGGTCTGGTAAAAAAGAACGATAGTGAGCCATATATTTTTTGCCCCCTATCGTCATTCTAGCAAGCGCAGGTGTCGATCAGGTGTCGATGAAGTGTGAGTTAGGTGGAGGTTGTTGGCGGTGTTTGCCGCTCACTCAAAACGGTAGCCAAACCCCCGTTCTGTGATAATGTGTACCGGGTCGCCAGGGTCGCGCTCGATTTTTTTACGCAGCGACCAGATAAAATGCTTCACCTGGTCTACCTGGTCATAGGCTGACCCCCAGACCTCATCTAATAATCGCTCGGTGGGGATAGTACGGTTGATGTAATGGGCGAGGACTTCCAACAGGCGGTATTCCGTCGGAGTCAAGTCAATTACATCCCCGGCAACGGTGACACGGTGCTGGTCGAAATCAATCACCAGGTCACCGCTGGTAAACTGGCGGTTGTTGTCAGTCCGGTGTGCTTGTGATCGGGTCAAAACCGCACCAATCCGGGCCACCATCTCAGCGAAAGAGAATGGCTTGGTCACATAATCATCCACGCCGAGTCGGAATCCATGCAATTTGTCGAATTCTTCACCTTTCGCGGTCAACATAATAATCGGGATATTTGAGGTTGTCCGCAGGCGCTTGCAGATTTCCCACCCGTCCATATCCGGCATCATCACATCCAGCACAATCAGGTTGGGCTGTTCGTCGGTTGCTAGTTGCAGGCCGTTCAGGCCGGTGCTGGCCGTCAGGCAGCGGTACCCGGCCATGCGCACATGATCGCTTAACAATTCAAGCAGGGTCATGTCGTCATCTACCAATAAAACGGATTGTTTAGCCATGTCTGTCCTCCCATGCCGGTAAACTGAACATAAAGACAGAACCGCCATCCGGGTGGTTTTCCGCCCAGATGCGCCCGTTCTGGATTTGCATCAGGCAGCGGCAGACGTATAGCCCCAGCCCATAGCCATAAACCCTCTGCGAGTCGCTGCTGTCCGCACGGTAAAACTTCTCGAACACGCGCTCCGTATCATTGTCTGGTAAGCCCCCTCCAAAGTCACGGACGGCGACGGTCACTTCATTCTGATCAGCGCGAACCTCGACGAGAATAGGTGTATCCGGGGGAGAATACTTATCGGCGTTGTCCAGCAGGTTGGTTAATACCTCAATAACCCGGTCTCGGTCTGCGTAAACCAAAGGTAGTCCGGGTTTATCCGCCAGGTGAATTGCTCGGGCTGGTGTCCGAACAGCAATTTGCTCTATCGTGTGGTGGACAACCGGCGTTATGGAAATGGGTTCGGGGTTGAGTAGGATTTCCCCGGCCTCAATCCGTGTGGCATTGAGGACATCCTGAACCAGCCGGTCAAGACGCGCGACCTGTTCTTCAAATACCGAGAACATACGATTACAGGTTGCGTTGACGGCAGTACAGTTGATCTGCATCCGCTGGACTGCTCCAGCCATATTGGTGAGCGGTGCCCGGATCTGGTGGGATACGAGGGAAACGAACTCCGAACGGGTTTGGTCTAGCTGCCGGAGTTCGGTGTTCGCCTGTGCCAGTTGTTCCACCTTTTCGGTAAGCTCGCTGGCGCGTTCATTCGCCTGTTTGTTGAGCCTGGTAGTCAGGCGGCGTGTTTCCTCTTCCCGCAGCTTGTTACTGGTGATATCGCGCATGATAATGGACATGCCTGACAACTTATCACTCCGATCTAGCAGCGCGACGGTTAGTTCAATGTGTATTCGGTGTCCAGCATTATCATAAGCGATCGTTTCGTGCCGCCGCACAACGCCTTCGCGCTGCACGGTCTGAAACAGCCACCGGGTTTCGATTTCAGCAGAAGTGCCCGCACCTAATAGGGCATAAAGCGGACGTCCTCTGATTGTCTTGCCATCGTAGTCAAAGAGGAGTTCAACCCCATGATTCCAGTTTTCAATTCGCCCTGCAGAATCAACTGTGAGAATGGGCAGCGGTGTTGTATTAATGATCAGAGCAAGCCGATCTTGTTCGCTCTTTTTCTGGGTTCGCTCTTGCTCCTGTTGCTCGAGCCAATTGCGGGTCAGTTTCAAGATGCCAAATACCGCCAGAGGAAAGAGAAAAATATAGATGATTCCACTGGCAACAATGCGGAGTACAGTATGGTCCGAATCCGCCATCCAAGAAACTGCCACCAACTGATATGCGACCGCGATAATAGCGAGAACAGTTGGTAGCAGCCAATTGATGAATGTGATACGTCGCTTCAAATCATCAGCCGTGACCATCATCATCTCCTAAGCCACAAGTTCAAGAATGTTAACGCTTGCGGTATTCTTTAGTTGCTTCCATTTGGATATTCTTGTAGCCCATTATACGACTTCTAGACTGATACCGCACTTATGAGCGAATTATCATGCAAATACAGTTGGCTTGCGTGTTGCCGTCGACTTATAATCCACCTTGACGATGAACAGCTTGAAGGTTCATGAAGAGGAAATCGCGGGTTCGACTTGATATCGAACCCGCACTGGTTACAAATAGAAATTCCCCCTCACTTGAGGGGGAATTTTCGCTTCGGGAGTGACGGGGATCGATCCCTCAGTGGATACTCAATTTTACTCTTTCGTCCGAACTATACTCCAGCAATTTATCAACTCCTTCAACGCCTAGCAGCATAAAGCCACAGAATCTTCGTTCATTGCCTGCCAATGTGCATTTTCGTTCGTAGGTTTGCCAGATTGGTGAGGAGAAGATGATGAACGAGATACTCGATATGGAAACAATCTATCGCCAGGAGCGGAAACGCTGGTTGCGTGAAGAAGCGCCGCGCCGTTCATTTCGTGATATGCTGACCAGCAGCGTGCCATACTGGATTATCTTGGTAGCGCTGGTACTGTATGGTTTGTCAGCACCGCATACCTCTGGAGTGTTTGACAAGCTGACACCGGGCTGGGGTTTCATTGCGCCGATCGGTGTGGAGTTCGGTTTGTTGTATGCCGCATTCCGGCGACGGCTTGCCAAGTCTGAGAACGAAGCCCTGCCCTGGACGTTGTGGGCGTTGGAAATCCTGCTGTTTCTGACGGCGATGCTGGTCAATGGTGCTGGATCATTTACATCGGTGGTGGAAGCGGTGCAGCTTGAGAACCTGTCATTTGCGGCTATCGTCGAAGGTTTCGGCAACCTACCTGCGACCAACCAGGCAGCTTTGATGATGGCATTACTTGCAGCATTCATCATCCCGATTGGTGCTTTGGTGGCGGGGGATGGGTTAGCGGCGTTGGCACTGGATCGACGCACTGGAAGCGATTTTCGCGAACAACGGTGGCAGGAAGTGGAATTCACGCTGATTTACCGCGCGGTGTTCGTCCGGTATTTGCAGCAGGGGATTGGGCAGCGGGATGCACGGCAGCGGGCGGCCTCGGAAGTGAAAGGGTATCTGGCAAAGGGGAGTGTTTCCGGTGCCCGACAACTGCCCGCTCGAAATGAACGCAGCGGACAGAACGGACAGGGAGCGAACGAATGGAACGGACACCAGGGGAGCGTGAAAGACCATGTTCGTACCTATCTGGATGCTAACCCTGATCTGACACAACTATCCGTGAACCAAGTGCTGTTCGCCCTTAAAAACGCTGGTGTCAAAGCCGGACGGACAACGGTGGCTGAGGTGTTGCAGGAGCGAAAGCAGAGACGATAAGAGTGCCTACACCTCAAAGAGAGCGAGAGTGCCAGATAGAAGGGAACTATGCGTATTTGCGCAAAAATGTGCAATAGAATTGAGTCTGCTCGTTGGGTGAAAATGTGTCGAAACAGTAGCCCTCGCCTGAACTCTCGAGAGAATCTCCGAGAAAAACCCACAAAAAGCGCCGAAGCAGACATCTACTCCGGCGATGGTTTGTTTTCAATCCTCTGAGCCACAAGCGACCCAACGCGAAAATCAGAGCAGGAAAATCCCAACGATATAAGGCAGTATCACCAGCAAGCCCAGTACGGGGTTGCCGCGACCAGTCTTGTTCTTGCTGTCCCAGTTGAAGAGATAGATCGCCAGTCCAAAAGCGAGAATACCGCCGACAAGCATTACAATGAGCGACCCCATAGGGTTAAAATCAGCGCCCAGGTCGAAGGCAAATGCACGAAAGGCATTCATCGCGTGCGTAGCTGGTAACAGTTGCGATACCTTGTCCACCCCATCAGGCAACATATTATACGGGAGCATCAACCCGCCCAATAACATAGAGGGGAGAAAGATCAGTTGCGACCACAATACCGTAATCCGGGTACTGGCGGAGATGACCCCGATCAGTACACCTAATCCCGCGCAAGTAAAGGCCATCACGACGAATGTCAGGGTAAAGCCAGCCCAATTAACCGGTGCCGGTACTCCAAACAAGAGTGGCGCGGTGGCCGTTATGATGATAGCAACGATGACCATATGGAAGATGGTTGTCAGCACCGGGATTACCAGGATCGATATTTCAGGTACGCCGTTGATTTTGTAACTGCGAAAAATCCCCGCTTCTCGTGCCGACACCAGGGGGTCAGGCAAGCCTAGCATGGTGGCGGCCAGGATCGCAAAAACAACCATCGCGGGAATCATCGTTTCGCCAAAAGCTGGGTTGATTTTGGTCATCACCAGTCCCATCATCAGGTAGAAACCAAGCGGGAACAAATAGTTCATCAGCAGCAGCGTTTTGTTGCGAACCCCAGTGCGGAATTCAAATGTGAGATGATTCGTGAATGCGCTCATCGTGCGCCTCCTGTAGTCGTGATTTCAAGGAAACGATCTTCCAGAGAGGGGCGTTCCACTCGCAGATCAATTAACATATCCTGTTGTGATTCAATGTGGTTGATAATGGCCGCAACTGTCGGGCCGATGTCGGTGCTGAAGTAGATATTGTAATCGTCTTTGTGCAAGTGCTGGGCGACGGCAGGGAAGCTGATACCGTTTTCAGCCAGGCTTGCGTTGTATGTGCGGACAGAGACTTTAGTTAACCGCGCCCCTTGTGCGGTGATGTCTATTGGTGCGCCGGTAGCAGCCAACTTGCCGCTTAACAGAATCGCCACCCGATCCGACATCTCCTCCGCTTCCGCCATATCATGTGTGGCGAGAACGATGGTTGTCCCGGTGGCCTGTAATTCGCGCATCAGGCCGTGCAGTTCGACCCGTGTCGCTACATCCAGCCCCGCAGTCGGCTCGTCCAGAAATAGCACTGCCGGATTATGCGCCACTGCCAACGCCAGGGCTAAACGGCGCTGCTGACCGGTCGAAAGCTGATGATATTGTGCTTTTCGCTTTTCGGCCAAACCCAGGCGATCCAGCAAATCGTAGCGCGCATCGACCGCGTGATAGGCGCAGAAGAATTTCATCGCTTCGTCCACCGTGATGCTGTCTGGCAGGCAGGAACTCTGCAACTGGACACCGATCAGATTCCGCAGCTTTCTCGATTCGCGGGTGGGGTCTACGCCCATCACCCGCAGCGTCCCGCCGTCAGGGGAGCGCAACCCCTCCAAAGTCTCCAATGTACTCGTTTTGCCTGCGCCATTGGGCCCTAACAGGCCGAAGATTTCGCGGGGCTGCACATCAAAACTAATATCCTCTACTGCAACGTAATCGCCATAGACTTTACGAAATTTGTTGACTGAAATGGCTGGCTCATTCATGTTTCTACCTCCGTCTGTGTTTCCCCCTACGCTCTTCTTACCCACACTTCAATTAGCAAAAGTGAGCAGAACCTGTAATACTCCCAGGACAAGATTACCAATCGTGCCGCCAGGGCTGGAAACCAGCGCGGCTGCGAAAGCAAAGATTGCGCCAATAATCAGACCTGTCTCTACGAATATCCCGCTCAGAATCAGGATTGCAGCCGTTACCTGGACAAGGACTATCGCCACCGTGGCAACCTTTGCCTGGGGGATGACGAACTCGCGCACGAGTGTTCTGGAAAGGGGAAACCAAGCATTTTTCTCGAAACTTCCGAAAAATACATCTCCGTGATTGAATGTATAGGCGAGATTGAAAACAGCACCGACCAGAAACAGGAGGCCAAAGCCGATTCTGCCAATGTTTACCAGTGTCTCCATGAGCGCCCTGCTCCTCAATCCATATAGCGATTTGTTTTGAGTACCGTTGCAGGCAAACCGCTGTTTACCAGGTTGGGATTTGCCTGCAAATGGCTGTGTCCAGATAGTCCGCGTTATCGAGCGCTAGATTAACCCGCTTGTCGTGACTTCCGGTTTTCAATGTATTTGCCAACGATGAATGTCGTGACAAACATCGTAGCCCAGGGAATCCATGTCCCGATGACGCTGCCGAACATATCGAAACTACGCTCAATCAGCAGGGCAACGATGAAGAAGTCGAGCAGAATGGTCGCAGCCACAAAGATGATCGCTGTTTGCAGCGGCGATGTGTAGTTGAAGTAGGTGAAGTACACCAGCGACACGACTAAAAAGACAACCGGTGCGCCGAGAGCATGGACAATCAGCGTGGTTTCCATCGTCCATAACTGTCTGCCGATGCCGATAATTGACCCGCACAGCGCCCAGCCGATAAAAGCATGGATAGCAACGATGATGATGGATTTGACGGTCAGAACGTCCTGGAATTGATTGAGACTTGCTTTAGACATTTGGTTTTCCTCCTAAATTGTCGTGATGTGAAATTCGCTTGTTTTATTCCGCAATCATGCTGCGGTTACCACGAACCAATACCGCATTTTTGATTATTCTCGCGGCCAGTTAGTGGAGACCCAGCAATAGCTGGTAGCCATAACCGCATATAACCGCTCCGGCCAGCGCGAATATCATGTACAGTGCGAATACACGGCGCTTTGCAATGGTAGACACCGCTGCCATAGCCGGGATGGTGGTGGTAGGCCCGGCAATCAGGAATGCCAGCGCTGCGCCAGGCATCATACCCTGCTCAATTAAGCTGCCGATCAAAGGGAGCGCCGCCAGATTGCTGGTATAGGCCGGTATTGCGACGAACGTAGACAGACCAATCGCAAATGGATTCCCCACGCCTAAAACCTGGACAATGGCCTCATGGGGCACATACAACCTGATAATGGCTTCCAAAGTGAAGGTGATGCCCACAAATTTAATGACCATTTGGGTTGTCGAAACAGCCTCACTCCACATCTGTTGTTTCAGGGATAATTCCGCTTGTGGTTGGGTGTCATTCTCTTTGCTTGATGCTGCCGGGCAATTGGTGACAGAAGTGTCTGATGTCACCTGAGTCTCGGAATATCCTTTAGCAATCCCAACGGTACTTGAAGCTGACAACACTCCCTTTGCCTCATATAATGGAAGCGCAATTGAGATTGGAGAAGCCGATGCCTGGCAGGCGGTTACGGGTTGTGGTCTGCGCATAGGCATACCCAACCGGCGCAGCAGCGCCCGCCAAGAGAAGCCAACACTCTTGTCTTGTTCCCCCCGCAAAACGCCTTTTTTGAAGAAGTTCCTTTGCTCCAGATAGTGGGTCAATAGTCCCGCAGACAAACTCAAACCCAGAGTGGCTGCCAGCCGGGCCCTAGACAAACTCCATCCAATTTCGTTTATGCTCAAGGGGAGCATTTCGGGGTCTACCGATGGTGAGGCAATCCAGAACGCCATGACCGGCCCCAGAGGCACACCGGCCAGCAACAGTGAGGCGATAACCGGAACGACGGTAATCGAACACAAAGGACTGAAAGAACCGGCGATTGTTGCCAAAATGATGGCACGCAGCGGCCTGCCTGCAAACGCGGCTCGTATGTATTGTTTGACCCCGGACACGCGTATAGCCACAGTCAAAATGACGGTCAGCGCCAGATAAGGCCAGATGTGGAAAATCGATTCGGCCACAAACGTGATAATGTAGTTGATGTCATGTCCCATGTTCATTATCTCCACTGGTTTCTTCCGTGTTTATTTCACTCTGGTTGACCGAGATCAGGGTCAGGTTCATATCCCGGATTTTGACAAGGATGGTATGTAAGGAAGTCTGGTCGGGCAGAGAGCCGGATAACGTGGTGGTTTCATCGTCGCCATAAGTAAATGACAGCCCTTCAAACCACTCTTTCCAGCGCGGCTCAAGATGTTCCCTGATTTTTATCTCACAATGTATGCAATGAGCTTTTCGGTAATCGTTCATCAGTTTCGATTTCTCGTCCCACGTTCAATTGGAATATACAAATCAATGTGATGAGATGTCATCATTACATGTGATGATTCAGATAATGATTCGAGGTGGTTATTTTGGAGATCAGCACGCTGATGGGGGGGCTAGGGCTAATGCGTTCCAACATCCTGGGGCATATTCACCGCAGTCATGAAGATATACGGGTCGACCACTCCTCAGAGCGGTTTCAAGGGATGACACTTTTCAAAATAGATGGCTGTTTCTCCCGTAGGAGCGCACCGCCGTGCGCCCCTACAACCGACTTCTTTACGAGGAAATTGGCAAAGGTGTCTTGAACGGAGAGGTGAGGATGTCGATTCTATTGAATGTGTGCTGAACAGATACTATACCTGTGGTACAGGTATTTGACGCTCTTTCAGAAAATCCACCAGGAATTGTTGAAGCGGTTCTGGTTTGACGACATCCACACACTGCGCTTCACATTCGCCCAAGTGGTCAATCAGCCACAAGTACAGGTCGGCTTCGGTGCGCCCAGGGAAATACGCAAGAACCCCATGCTTTCTGATCGACTCCGCTGCGGGTTGATACACCGAATCGTACCAACGCAGGGCGGCATCGGCCAAACTCAGGCTGCAAGTCTCTTTGTCTTCCTCGACACACCGATGTAAATCGATATGCTTCAGCAGGTCGTCATAGCGTGACGGCTCACTCAACATGAGGGGCGTGTGTCGGGGGCGTGTCCGCTGCAACTCGATTTTATCCAGGAACTCAGCATAGACTGTTGTCGCGTCCAGTTCTTCCGGCGACATGCCCGGCCTGAGGCAGATAGATGTGGGTAACTCGATCACTTCGGCCTGAATAGTTTTCGCTTTCAGGCGTCGTGCCACAGATACGCGATGATTGCCATCTCGCACAAAGTAGACCTCACATACTTTGTATAACTCAATGGGCGGCAGTCCTTCCGGGCTGATCGCCTGAGCATACACGCGACTCCAACGCTGCCGCATCTCTTCCCGCTTGGGTAGAAATGCGCGGGTAAAATCATGGTATCGCCCGACGCTCCCAACGATTTGATCGAGCGGCACATCCTGTATTCCTCTATAGATCTGTTCCCGCAAATGCAAACGCGCCCGGACATCATCAAAACTCAACAACTGGGTTGACTTGCCCCACAGATGACCGATTATCTCCTGGAAAAAGGCGCTTCTGTGTGCGCTCCCGAATGCTTCGAGACCCTCCTGGAAACGGTCGAAGGAGTTATCTGTCATTTTAGATACCCTATTGATCGTTGGCTTTCCTTTGTTCTCAGTTTACAGGTGCTTCAATGAACCGTCTTCATCACATGTGATGATTCGGATGATGATTTGATACGGTTATTTTGCGGGAGAAGATTGCTTGAGTGGGTTATAGTGTGGCAAGAGCATATTGTATCTAAATCAGATTCCATTCTCTTGCTTGCCGGACTGCGGCTCTACGGCTGTTGACCCCCAATTTGCCGTAGATGTGCTGCGTGTGTGTTCGTACTGTGGCTAACGACACCATCAATTCTTGAGCAATTTCTGATCCCGTAAGATCGGTTGCCAGAAACTTGAGGACATCCAACTCACGTTCGCTCAATGGCTCAGCCATTTCCTGGGAGGCTGCTGGTCGGTCAGAAGTCACAGTTGAATCAAACGCGATCAATAGTCTGCTGGCATAGTCTTTCAAATGCTGTTTGGCTGCAATGCGGGCCAGCAATTCTTGCATTGGCTCGCCTTCGTCAATGAAAGTGCGAATATAACTCCCACTTTCGGCAAGTACGAGCGCCTTCTCCAAAGCCTGTAGCGCTTCGTCGCTTTTTCCCAGTTCCCTGAAAATGAGCGAATCCAATACCAGAAGCTCAATCGTTTTACTGACGAAACCCATCGGCTCAGTTAGCCCCAACATTTGATTAACCAGGGCTTGAGCTTCCAGTAACCTGTCTTTGTCTCTATGGTTTCTCCCCATGTGAAGGAGAATCCTGGCCCATGTGACCTGCTCAAATTCACCATAGCAATTTAGAGTGTTGACATCACAAGGGCTGTTTTCAAGGTATAATTTCGCCGCTTCATCAACCTTGCCTTGTGCAATATGAACCCATGTCTGGCTGTTCAGAATCTCCGTGATTGTGCATGGGTCTAAACCCGGAAGATCACGCACGCACTTTGTGCCCTCTCGACTCGCCTCAATCGCTGCATCAAGATTGCCCTGAGCCAGATAGATTCGCGTCATCACGGCATAACCTATGGCGATAGGATCAATGATCTGTGCATTTATGCCGATTTCAATACCTTCATTCACATACGTTAATGCAGTGTCCAACGCATTCCATTCTCGATGGATTTTTCCGATGATGATGCTGGCCTCACTGGCATAAGGCAGCCTGGCCTCCGTTTTTGAGTAGGTAAGTTCGACCGCCTCCTCATAAATTTCCAATGCCTGATGAAGCCGCCCCTGATTGACCAGCAAGCTCCCTTTTTCCAGCAATATCGACTGCGCCAAAACCCGATTTCCCGCATCGAGGCTGTCCCTATAGGCTTGTATCAAGACACTATTCGCCTCAAGGTAATTGCCTATTGATCCCTTCGCTTTGCCCAGTGCCAAACAGGCAACCGCCCGGTTGAAATACCCGACCGGCAGCAGGGCCAGAGCCTGCTCGGAAAATTCAATAGCTTGCGGTATTCGGGTTTTGTTGAGGGCCAGCAATGCCCGAAGAGCGGCGATCTGACCGCGTATTACTTTTGTCTCGTCTGTTGGTTCCGGGTTGGGTTCGCTATCCAGTGCCTGTTCAATACAATGCAGTTGTTGTTCAACATATTCCATTCTTGCTCTACGGTGAAATATCCAGGCGCGGGCGACACAAATCCAGTGGTGTTTCTCCACCGCTTCCCTGGGCATGGCATTAAACCACTTTTCCAACTGGTCGAATTCGCTGTGCATCATCATCTCTGGGACAATGCTTCCCACCAGTCGGGCTGCATTTTGATAATCCTCACCGGTCAAATAATACTCAATGGCTTCTTTGATATATTGATTCTGTTCCAACCAGAACGCCGCACGACGATGCAATAATGATATATTCTCAGGTCTGTTTTCCTTCAGACGTTGGTTGAGAAAATCGGCAAATAAATGATGGTATCGAAACCAGTTGTGTTGGTCATCCAGTGGTACCAGGAACAAATTCGCTGCGTCAAGTTCCTGAATGATTTGCTTGCTGTTGGATATTTCCAGCACCGTATCACACAAAGGCGCGTTGAATTGATCCAGTATGGATGTCTGGCAAAGAAAGTTTTGGACTTCTTCTGATTGGCGAGACATGACCTCGTCTACCAGGTAATCAATGATGTAGTGATGGCTGCCTGAAAACGAAGTGATGAATTCGGCTACATCTTGTCGCCCCTGCATAGACAATGCGGCCAACTGTAATCCGGTTATCCAGCCTTCTGTTCGCGCCGATAGCGCTAAAATCTGTTCTGACGACAAATCCAAACCCGCAAGCTCATTAAGCAATGTAGAAACTTCGGACTCGGTGAATCGAAGATCGCCAGAACGAATTTCAAGCATGTGCCCTCTGGCACGCAGCCGAGAGAGCGCGAATGGTGGGTCAACGCGTCCACTCATGATCAGGTGTGTGTTGGCAGGCAGATGATCGAGGAAATAATCTAAGGCTTCATGAACAGTTGTATTGGTAATCAGATGATAATCATCGAGTACCATTGTAAATTCATATTCGGATGTCAAAATCTCATTGATTAACAGAGTGACCAGCGTCTCAATCGGGGGCGCATCGGCGGTTTCCAACAAATCCAGGAGATTCTCTCCCATCGAGTCATCAATGGCTTGAAAGGCGGTAATCAGGTATGTGAAAAATCGCTTCGGATTATTGTCGTCTTCATCCAGAGATAACCAGGAAACCGGCTTTTCAAGACTTCTTGACCATTCACTAATCAGGGTGCTTTTACCAAATCCAGCAGGGGCAGAGATCAAGGTGAGTTTGGCGTGCAAACCCTTGTTCAACCGCTCGATTAGGCGGGGACGGGTGACCAGGCCGCGTCGAGTGGGGGGAATAAAGAGCTTAGTTGTGAGAAAGGGTTCCATTTTCGGCCTCGGCTTCTGTCCACTGGAAATTCTGGGCAGGCCTCGAGTTCCATCGCACCAAACGATAGATTTGCTTCCTGAACTGCCCTTTAATGATACTGCTGAGTCGGGACAGCATTTGGAAGTATTGTAACATGGTAGTCGCCATTCCAGGTCAACTTGCCGAGGGAATCCGTATCAAATGCGAAAGAGCTCTCGACTCCGAATTGAATGGCAAAGCTGATAAGGTGTCGAGAGAAATGACCGTTTTTATGCAATAGTCCACTTTTATACCTATATTACACCGCAACCGTTAGGTTTTGGCGAAGCAGCAAGGAGTGCGGTTCATGAATCCTTGCGATCAGAATTGTCACCTTTTCAGATCTACCAGTTTCGCGCTATCTGTCTTTACTAATCGGTATCATGGAACATAAGTTCCTGCAAACTGTTCTATAAGGACTATAGCGTTCCTTATCCCATTTTCAGCCCGTATTCGCTCACCCAATATTGCTGCATTTTTTCGGACGGTCACATCGGTGACAGCAACGCGAATCGCTGCTGCCAGCTTCTCAGCGGTCAATTTCTTGCGAGGTATCCATTTGGTGCCAGCCCCAAGCTGATGTACTCGCCAGCCCCAAAAGCTCTGATCACCGAAAAATGGGACCACAACTGTCGGTATGCCTGCTCGCAGTCCCGCGGCGGTTGTGCCAGCCCCACCATGATGAATCACTGCGGCAACTTTGGGGAATAGCCAATCATGAGGGATGGACTCAATAGCATAGATGAAATCAGGCAACTCTGACGATCCTAGCTCACTCCACCCATTCAGAAGAATTGCACGCTGCCCGGCTAATTTCACCGCCTCAACGATCAACTTCGTCATGTCTTCACGCTCATGGTCGACCATGCTGCCAAAACCGATATACACAGGTATTGACCCCGCCTTAAGGAAGTCAAGCAGCTCAGTAGGTGGTTCGTAGTCCTGTGCTGTATCCAGGAACCAATAGCCTGCAATCTGTTTATACAGACCCCAATTAGAAGGTCGGGGGAGAACTGACGGGCTATAACCATAGATAAACGGTACATCGTTTGTTGGAGAGTCTGCCCACCAGTAGTAAGCAGTCGACAGTGGAGGTAAATCCAAGACTTTCGCACGGCAATCATTCAGTAGCGGACGTAGCATCATAAAGGTAGATTGGTTGCTGATCTTAGTGGAAAGATAATTGTAAATTCCGCGAAAGGGCAACCAATCCGGAGGTGGGGCAGCCATTGATCCGGGAAACTCCCGGGTGGGCGTGAACGGTTGCAAATTCAGGCCGATGACCGGGATACCAAGCTTCTGTGCCACATGCCATCCAGCCACCGACACAGTTGAGACGAGCAACAAATCAGCCCCTTGTGCTGCCTGTAGTGTCTCCTGGAAGATTTCTTCCAAATATGGCTTGAAGTTCTCTTTAAGCCACCGGCTGATTCTGATTGGATTATTGCCAATATCAGCCACCGCCTGAGCAATTAGCACTTGACGTGGATCGCCCTCAATTGGATAGAAATCAAGGCCGTGTTCCCGAACCATTGTTTCGAATATCGTGTGCGTATTTAAACAGACGGTGTGGCCCGCCGCCATCAGCCCTTTGCCAAGAGCTATGTAAGGTTGGACATCCCCGCGTGAGCCGAAGGCGTATAAGGTGATTTTCATTAGGTATATGTTCCATGTAACTCAGTGTCGTTCAAGATCCGGCTTCGCAGATATTGTTTACCAAATTAAATCAGGTAAGGTATTAGATACTACTCGTCCCTGAATGTGATTGGCTTCAAGAAAAGCCAGTATTCGCGAATTGACCATTTCAGTTTGTTCCATAATCACAAGGTGACTGGCATTGGGAATCAGGACAGTCGTGATGTTCGGAAACAGGCGTTTGGCACGTTCAATAGCCGCTTTCGGGTCATAGATTACTTCCTGTTCTCCGTATAGCAACAGGGTGGAGACCTTCACCTGTCTCAACTCCTCATCGCTGAAGACAGTGGGAAATAGCAAGTGCTGCTTGGTGTGTTTAGAGACGGCTCGCATCAACTCAACATATGTCTCGTTCAGCGTGTATCCCTTGGCAACCATCGACTCAAGGATGGTCTTCGCATCCAGTTGAAGCGGAAACCAATATGGAACCTGTAGACCAAGCTGCACAAACCAGTGAAACTGTTGTAGGCTGGCTGCTGGCGCGATGAGAATCAGTTTGCTGACCTGCTCCGGCGCATGAAATGCCAGATTCAGAGCCAGCCAACCGCCGTAGGAGTGCCCCGCAACGGCTGGTGCATCAAGTTTCAGTTCGTCAAACACGCCCGACAGCCACTCGGCAATATGTACTTTGTTGGTAAATTTCCGTGTCAGAACACTTTTTCCGCTATCTCCAATCGGGTCAACTATGTAAATTCGGTGATGCTGACTCAGGCCCGCGACATTTTTGAACCATGACGAAGCACTGTTGGTCACTGCGGGCAGTATAACCAGCGGCGGCGCGTCCTCAGGCCCTGCTACTAGAATGTGAGTGCTGCCAAAGCGTCCCTGTATATGAACCGATTCGTAAGGAACCGGCCAATGTGAAAGCATATCATCATAAGCGGTCAGATAGGCTGTTTCGCCTTTGTTTGACCTGAATATAGATAAGGCGTTACTCATGTCTACACTCCTTTTGGATTTCATTCGGTATCCGCATCACTGAGATGACAATCAGATTCAAATCCCAAATCCGATTGACAATTCCGCGCAGTTTAGCTTGGTCGATTACAGACCCGGTCAGCCTCGTGATTGGCGGGCTTTCGCTCTCACAACTAATGGTCATGCCATTGAACCAATCCGACCACTCCTCATTCAGCACACCCTGAACCGTAATTTGATACACTACTGTTGGTTTGTGTTCCGGGTTTCGGCTTTCTGTAACCACCGTATACTCCTACATCCCAATGTTGGGAACGCCATTGCATATCACTTGATTGTTGTTTTTCAGAATAGAGGCACCTGTTATTGACCGTTACGGACCTATGAGCGTAGATGGCGGCCACTTGAAAACCCAAAAGGCGACCAAAACCACGACATTAAAGATAGCTGCGGAGATTACAGGTTGTGTGGGCGGATTTTCCCAGAAGAGGGCAAACGCGACCAAAGAGACGAGGGACACGAAGGTAGCGAGCATCCGCCACCACGCTTGCTGACCGAACATCCCAATTGCAGCAGCGATAAAACCGATGATAACCATAAGCCAGATTATCCCACCGATAACTTTTGCTAGTCCCTCATTTGCAATCAGCCACGAGTGGTTAGACTGCCCCCAATCAGCAATTCCTAACGCTGAGACCAGAAACAGTGTATGACCGATGCCATGTACTCCCACGGTAATGGCGAGGATGACGCGCACAATATCATTTGACATCTCAAGTCTCTCCTTAATGACATTTATAAGTTGACAGTATGTAAATAGTCTATTCAACGAAGCTGAATTTGTAGCCAGTCAAAAGTATGGTTGAGGTACTGTTTCGGGGCAATTTGCAGCCTTGCAGTCGCATCACGGATCAAGAAATAATAGAGGGGATTGGAATTACTCGTCAGGTAGAACACCCAATATTCTGGCTTTGGCAACAGCTTGTGTCCGATTACTGGCTTCTAACTTGCCAAGAATATTGCTGACATGGCCTTTGACCGTGCTTAGCGAAATGACAAGCTGGGCAGCAATTTCGTGATTCGATAGACCTTGTGTAAGCAGTTGAAGCACTTCTAATTCACGTTGGCTAAGTGGCTCAACCAAATCAGGCTGAGTGCCATGTATTTGCTTCTCCGTTTCAGCAGGAAACGCAGCCAAAAGCATTCCTGTATATTGAGGCAAGATGTCTCGTGACCGTGCCTCATAGAGCAAGTGTGCAAGCGGTCTGCCTTCGTCAACGAACATGCGGACGTAGCCTTCTGGCTGGGCAAGAGATAGGGCTTGTTCCAGCACCTCTAGTGCTTTTGGTAGGGTTGCTATTGACTGTAGGGCAAGTGCTTTCAGTATATAGATTTCAATCCACAGAGCGAGGTATTCATTTGGTTCCAGTTTGAGCAGCAAAGCATCCAATACTTGTAAAGCTCTGTCGGATTCTCCCTGAGCAAGAAATAGACGTGCAAGCACAACAAACTCGATTGCTTGCGTATGTAGACTTGTGTATTCATCACTCAGGTCTAGCTTGTCCAGCGCATCCCTTGTATGCAGCCCCCTCTCGGTGATCCATTGTTTAACTGCTTCGAGATTATGCTGTCGGAGCCATATCCGTGCCTGATAAAAGGACACTGTTAGGTTATCATATTCGGTCGTATCGGTTCTTAGGGCAAGCTGGCGGGCTTCGCGGATTGTTTCATTGGCACGGTCTACATGCCCTTGTATCTGCCAGATGCGCGCCATGGTAAGGCGGGCACTCATCATCAGGATGACTTCCCCTGTTCCTTCGCTCAGGGCGATGCCATCTGAGAGATAACGGATGGCTGTTTCCATGTTATTCCACTCGCGCTGCAACTCACCTAAGCCAACCAACGCTGGTCCAGCAATGGGGAGCAGTTGCCCGTGTTCATCTTTCGCCTTCTCCAGCGCTTGGTTGAAAAGCAAAAATGCGCTGCGAAGATACCCCCGTGTTTGTTGCAGCCGTCCCAACCAGCATAAAGCTGCTACACCGATTGACAGAGCACCGAATTTCTCGCCCAGTGCCACCATTTGCTCATAAGTCTGCTCAGCTGCTATGCGATCATCTGCCAGTAGCTGGACAATCCCGAGACCACCAAAAACCATTCCGCGCAGAAATAAACTGTCCTCTGCCAGAAGACTTAGAGCCTGACCTAATAAGTCTGTCGCCTGACGCAAATTTCCTTGATAAACCGCTTGCAGTGCGCGTATTGCCATTATTTCCCCCACAAATGCGCCTTCGGAATCAGTCTCCTCTGCACTCTGCAAACGAACCTCGATGGTCTCCATAGATTGACCACTTGTTAACAGCACTCCAGCTTGATACACATACAATAATGGATGCCTACTGATCACATCGCTTGGCAGCCCCTCTAACCAATTCAGAAAGGTTGTCGCTTCACCACGGACTAAGACCATCTCAGCACAAGACTCGACTAGATATGCGGCTTGAGCAAAATCCTGACCAGATAAAGCGTGATGAATAGCGAGCGACATAAAATTGTTCTCTTCGTACCATTTACAGGCACGAGCGTGTAATACTGATATCATATCAGGTTGAGTCTGCTGCAAGCGTCGTTGTAGCAAATCGGCAAACAGATGATGATAACGATACCACTGACGGTCTTCATCCAGTGGAACGATAAAGAGATTAACCCGCTCAATATTCGCTAGGATCGTCTGGCTGTCGTCTCGGCCTGTTATGGTATTGCATAAGGGTGCGGTCAAACGATCCAGAATGGCGGTCTGGTATAAGAAAGTTTGCAACTCCGCTGACTGTTGTTGGAGAACCTCGTCAACCAGAAAATCCAGAATATACCGGTTGCTGCCCGTAAATGTTTTGATAAAATCACGACTATTCTTCTGCCCATGAAGTGAAAGTACTGCCAGTTGTAGTCCCGTAATCCAGCCTTCGGTTTGAGTATGTAGCACGGCAATATCTTCTGCCGAGAGGGTCAAGTCCTTCATCTGGTTTAAGAAAACCATAGCTTCATTCAGGGTGAAACGTAACTCAGCCATACGTACTTCGACAAGCTCACTACGACCTCGTAAACGTGCAACTGGCAGAGGCGGATCAGCACGGGTTGCGATAATCAAGTTCATTTGTAGTGGGTGGTGATCCAATAAGAATCTCACGGCATCGTGGACAGATTCAGACTCAATCAGATGATAATCGTCAAGAACTAAGGAAAATGGATCAGACTCAACCGCCAATTCATTAATGAGAGCAGTTAAAATTGCTTCTAATAAAGGGGGATGTGAGGATTTGAGCATAAACAAGGAAGCATCACCAACTCCTGGTATGATGGTTTGAAGTGCTGCAATTACATAGGCTAGGAAAAGCACTAGATCATTATCGCTTTTATCCAAAGATAGCCACGCAACCAAATATTCGCTCTGCCGTGCCCATTCACTAAGCAGTGTCGTTTTCCCAAACCCAGCCGGCGCTGAGACTAGAGTGAGTTTGCCCATTTGCCCTCTGTCCAAATGCTCAAATAGGCGAGGACGTGCGATGGTTTCAGAGCGCTCTGGGGCTATGTATAATTTGGTTTTTAGCAGTTCATCAGTCGTCAACAGAATATCCTATGGCAAAATCCTATGATGCTGTAAACTTCCTAATGTGCTATGCCATGTGCGACGAAAATAGGGTCTAAAAGTCACAGTGTACGTCTTCAAATGAAATCGGACACAAGAGGCAGAAAAATAAGAGAGACTTCTTCCCCCTTTTTACCCTGAAGAGTGCGGCCCTGCAAACATTGCTCCGGGCCCCGTCGGAAAACGGAAGCTGCCTTGGGTGTAATACGTCATACCCTGTGAGACATTCTTGCACTTATTTTAATAGAGACCGCATGACTTCATAGGGAGTTTTCCCGTCCAGGGAGATATGTGGTCGATCATAGTTGTAGAAGTTCTCCCAGGCCGCAAGCTTGGCATTCAAATCCACATCATCCGTGTAAGTCAGCAGTTGATAGAATTCCGTCTGATCCGTTCGATGTGATCGCTCGACTTTGCCATTGAGCTGGGGTGTTCGCGGTTTGATGTAGACATGTTGGATGCCCTGATCTTCAACATGCCAGTGGAAACGGGCTTGAAACTCATGCCCTCGATCGGTCCTGACCATGCTGATCCGGAAAGGGAACTTGTCGATCACGTAGTTCATGAACTGGATGGCACAATCCTGGTTATGCTTCGAATAGATCTGTAACGCCCGAATACGTGTCGCATCATCGACGGCGGTATATTGGTAACGTTTCACCGCCTGCCCCGTCTTATCTTTCAACTGCAAGAACTTCACATCGAGCTGAACATGGTGTCCTGGAACCTTTTTGGCATACCGTTTGCTGTGAAGTGCACGTCTGGGAGCTGACTTTGGCAGCCGGGCCACTGCATGAGCTCTTAAGACCCTTGTCACTGTGGATTCTGAAATCTTGAGCCCATGATAGCGGTTCAGGTAATACGTGATCCGTAAGGCACCTATTTGATACGTTCTCCGCAGTTCCAGGATTTTCTCAACCACCTCAGGCGATGTTTTGCGTGGATGGCCATAGGCGATGGGCTTTTGTCGAAACAATCCCGCTCGTCCTTCGTGATCGTATTTCTGCTTCCATTCGTAAAAGGTTGAACGAGCGACATTGAATTCTCTACATGTCTTGGTGACACCGATGTGATGGGCAAACTCAAGTACGGCAAGCTTGAACCTTACCCGCAATTCCTCTCTGGCTTCTTGGTGCATTCCATCCTCCTGTTTCTACATTAGATCCTACTGCAAAGTGTCCAGGAGGGTATGACGTAAAATAGTGATGTACTGGGAGAACTGGATGTTCAAGAAAGACGGCAGTCTGAACACCGATTAGTCCATCCACTTCATAGACTATTCTTTCATATTTATTGGCTTTTCATCTTCAGTATATTCGACAGGTTTCGACCCATCACACTGGCTGCCACAGGAAGGAGATCCATTCTGGTTGCAACTAAGCCACTAGCCGGAATTTATCCAACAGACGAAGGCGGTTGGGATGGCCCAG
>CALJKV010000117.1 GCA_937974245.1 uncultured Chloroflexota bacterium
GACGTTCTGTGAAGCCTCTTAGCGTGCGTTTTCGTCCTTTTGCTACGAATTGACCTGATAGGGGCAGCACACACAACCCGAAACCCTCGATTGCTGTACCAGTAGTACGGACCATTCCAGTCACGGGACGCGGCGCGGGCATCGTAATCAAGAACGAGCCACGAACCCCCGCGCACAACCCGCGCGTCGTTGCTGTCGTCTAATTCCGTCACCTCTGGATGGCCGTACTTGTTCAAGCACCACTCCCATACGTTCCCGCTCATATCCTGTACCCCATACGGCGAGGCTCCATCCGGGAACAACCCCACCGCGCTCGTCTGCCCGATCCCCGTTGCATCCGTATTCCCTTTCCCCGCGTCAAACTCGTTCCCATACGGGTAGATGCGTCCATCCATCCCCCGTGTGGCTTTCTCCCACTCCTGCTCCGTTGGCAAGCGCACCTCATAGCCCACTTTCGCACTCAGCCACCGGCAAAAGGCTACCGCTTGATACCAGCTCACCATTTCACGGGGATGATTAGCAAAGGGGAAATATTGACTTGCCATCTCCCTGACTGTATAAGTTGTGCCGTAGGCTTCGGCCTCTTCCGGCATCCCCACCCACCAGGCATCATTCCTGAAACCATCTTCAGCATCCAGAAAGGCCTGGAACTGGATGAATGTAATTGGGTACTTCGCTATCCGGTACGCGGGCAGCGTCACTTCATGCTGTGGTGTTTCATCATCATCGGCCTGCGGGTCTTTCTCCTTGTCGCTCCCCATCAGGAATGGCCCGGCCGGGATCGTCTCCCACTCGATGTCGGGCAGGCCGTCTTGCACGCCCACACCCCGGCGCGGGTCGCCCAGCAGCCCCAAGGCGCGTCCCATCTCCGCTCGCTCAACTGGTGGTAATGCCCCAACCTGTACCAATTTCGCCAGCATCTGCCGTAACCGAGGCCGGTAGACTTCCTGCCAATCGTCTGCTTCCGGCAGCTCATCCAGCACCAGCCGTGCCGCGTAATAAATGTTGTACCAGGTCGGATTACCGGCCTTATCCGGCAAAACCGCCTCTTTCCCCGGCAGCAACCCTTTCACCAGCGCCCACAGGTCGCCTTTGTTCCGCCGCACTGCTTCCGGCAGCAGCTCCATCACGTTCCGCCACAACCCCGGCTGCTCCCGCACGCAGGCTAGGATTTGCGCCGGGTAGCGTTCCCCCTGCGCCAGGTAGCAGGCTGCCAGGTGTTCCTGAAAACTCCGGTGCGCGAACTGGAACTGTTCCGGCGCACGCTCATACATCACACCTGCCCGTTGTGCCAGCGCTTCAATCAGCAGATCGTAGTCTATTCCCCGTATCTCCAGATCGCGCCGCACGATGGTCATCATCCGACCACTCTCGAATACCGCATCGTCCTTGTCACCCTGTTCGCTGTGTACCTGATATGCCAGCGTCTCCAGTAACTGCCGGAGCTGCCCCTCACTCAGCCCAATCACCTCCACCAGCGACCGGTTTTTTCCATAGTCCTTGCGCGTCCAGCGTTCGACCAGCATCTCCACCGCCCGCCGGTAGATTGCGCCTTTCGTCACTGGCAGCCGTTCCGTTACCGGCTGCGTGTGGCTGTTCAGCCAGATCGCCGCCATCAATGTGAAGAACAATGGATTGCGCCGCAGACTCTCCGGCACTTTGGCGATTTGTTCCTTGAAGTGTCCCGCCTCCTGTTCTGCGCCTTCCATCCCCAGCACCACCCGGAACAGCCGCAGCGCCAGTTCTTCCAGACGATCCGGGTCGAGTGCCGCCAGTTTGACATGCCCAAATTCTTCTAGCTGCCAATCCTCAGCGAAATACGCATACGGGCGTGAAGTCACCAGGATGCGACACTGCGGATACTGTCCCCGCAGTAGGTGTACCAGCGCCTTCATCTGTTCCCGCCGCGCCTTCGTCTCCGCTTCCGGCACTTCGTCCAGCCCGTCCAGGAAGAACATCACGTCGCCTTCGTTCATCTGCTCACGTAAGGCTTTAAGGTGGCCTGCATCCAGGCCATACGGCGCGAGATGCTCGGTCTCCAGGTAGGCGAACAGCTTGTCCAGCGTGACTTCATCTTCTGTGCCGGGAAACGCCGTCCGCACCAGCGCCCGCAGTTCGATGAACACCGGCGTATAGGCCGGCAGCGGCCAGAAGCCCAGTTTATTCACGTCCGCCTCAGATTCGTCACCTTCGGCCAGACAATCCCCCGCCAGACACAACGCCAGATGCTTCATCAGCGTGCTTTTCCCGCTGCCGGGGTCACCCGTGATAACCAGATGAGACATCAATGCTGGTGCGGTCTCCGACTCGATACGATTCCAGTAGTAAGTGCCGTCTTCTAGCGACTCACGCTCCTTATCTTCTTTCTTCGCCTGTTCTTCCGCGTGCTTCTGGCGATATGCAATCCACCCCTCCTGCAACTGCTCAATCCAGGCGGGCAGGGCATCTCCCTGGGGCGCGAACCCGTTCAGCGCTTTCGGCTGCTGGCGCTCCGGCGTCTCGTTCGCGTCCTGGCGTGGGGCATCCTGGTCACGCAGCCACCAATCCCGGTATTCGCCATCCTTCACCTCAATGTTGAAGCTCACACCCAGCTTGAGCGGCACATACACGTCCATCAGCTTCACCGCTTGGCGTGGTGCGGCATCCAGCAGGTAACTCAGACTGACCGAGCCATAGCGCGTGTACAACGTCCGCAGGTACGTCCGGTGCTGTTCCCGGTAGGCTGGGTCGAGCAACCGACGGTCTCGCGCCAGCACCTGCGGCAGGTCGGTGAGCAGCTTCTCCCAGGCGAAACGGTCATCGTGGTTGCCCACAAAGTCAATGTAATTCAGATGTTCCACGCCCAACCTGAGCAGATCATCATTCGACACCTTCTTGATTTGCAGCGGCAGGATTTTGCGGCCTACGCTCCTGGCATAGTCCACTTCTTCTTTGACCTGTGCCGACGCGCAGGCATCCGGCGTCAGCAGCAGCAGCACCACATCGGCCTTATCAATCCCTTTGCGAATTTCCGCCCGCCAGTCTTCGCCGCCGGGGATACTCACCGCGTCAATCCAGATGTCGTAGTGGTACTTTCGTTTCAGGCGGTCGGTGATTTTGGTGACCGCTACTTTGTCGTCGCGTTTGTAGGAGGTAAAGAGCGTAGGCATGGGTATCCGTCCTGCGTGTGTGGTGTCGTGATTAATTGAGCAAATTGTAGCCTGAATGATGGAGACTGGCGACAGGGTAGGGGCGTCAATGGCGAGGGAAATACAGCTACAACACCCAGTATAGCGTCGCATAAATCCAATAATGCGACGTGATTGAATTGCGCCGATGAAGACTTAATCCGTAAGTTAATGAAGGGCTACCGGATTTCGACTATATATTATTATCTTGCAACATCTTCGTGATTAATATTGCTTAACAAAGCTGCGGGCTAGAACACGCCCGCTACCTGTACCCCCTTTAGTCCGCTGCTCTTTCAACGGAAACGCTAAAGACAATCTCATAATCGTGGGGAGTGTCGAATTGACGACCGGTAAAGTGTAGTTCGTTATCTACAGTGAAGAGGTCGACCGATTCGCTCGGGTCTAGGTGAAACTCGAAGGACTCGCGTCCTAGCTGACGCGGAGACCCCAAATCGGTCTCCAGTCCAACAAATACCAGTGCGACTGTCTCTCCGCATTCCATAACGCGGGTCACACTGCCAATGTTACGGAAGGTGTCGCCATCATAAGCATCGGCTGCCCATTCTACACCATATTCGTAGTTAGTTCCGATGTCCAGATTGTCGCCGTCGACACGGGCTACAACAAAGAGTATCACAGCTTCGTCGCCACCTGTGGATAGAATGGTATTAGCTTCGACCGAGTCAACAATCGTTACGGATTGGACTTCAAGGACGATTTCGACCTGGTCGTCTTCGTTGGCACAAATATCTTCCAGTGAAAGCAGTTCCTTCTCTACGGGTATGGCAGTGGGTCCGGGCGTAGGGGCAACAAATTCATCCGGCGCCGGACTAATCTCTTCAACAGCGACCCATAAGGTCATAAAGTCGAGATCACCGCCAGTGTTCTCTAGCTCGGAACACTGATTTGTTATGACCTGAGCATCGTTGCAACCGGGCATGGGTGGGGCGTAGTCCGGCACAAAATCATATTCAAAAGTAATTTCATATTCGGCTGATTCATAGAAGATCACATTATTGTCTTCATCCGGGGACCACCGACCGCCGGTGATGACAATACCAGTACATAACTCACAATCGAAATAGACAACCTGTCCGGCGTCACCAAACATTGAGCAGGAAAGCTCGCCATCCGTTTCTACTTGCTCAACCTCGGTCCAAGAGCCACCTGACAGGCGTATAACACAGTTCTGGGCAGCAGTCGGGGCAGGTGACCAGACTGCAATCATGCTTAGGATGGTGACACAGGCAAGACTGAGTTGGATTGCTCCGCGAAATCTGATTTTGGCCGTACCAAGGAGCAGCAGGATGGGCTGGTGGATATTGCTTTGATTCCTTGACCACATATTAGGTTCCTCTCTAGGATTCTGAGTATGTGCGAAAACGATAGCACTATAGTTAGGGACTCTGGACATCAGGAAGCTGAGGACAATCAGCGTCTGCTTCAACAACATCAGAACGCACCCATGCACCACTGGTCAAACGCCACCAAACAAACCCATCATCCCCTTGAGCCTGTCCATCAGCTTCAAAGGAAGTGTTGGGTTGAAGTTGACCCTGCCGCTCGAAATTCGTCCCTGGCCCACCTCGCATATTGACCGCTTGCGGCGCAGAAATTTGACAAGTTCCACCATCTCCTGTGCTAGCCGAAGTATCTTCTGCTGTCGCTTGCACAGAAGTGTTCCCATCGCCTACAGCACTCGGATTGGGCTGGATAGCATATTCTCCCGCGGCAATTGCTGCTGCTGAGAGATCATAACGCCAGATGCGCGAGACGTCCTGATCCTGCCAAAGCGTTGTGAGTAACTCTTGCTCCGAATCCCAGATCACGGAATGTGGTCGTTCAGTGGTTGCGATAGATAACCTCACCTGTCCTGTTTGTAGGTTAGTGACCTGAATACTATCCCTGTGGACAGTCAAAGCCTCCGCTAGATCATGAGAGTAAATAGTCTCCCACGAGTCGTCAAAACTTGCATTTGTAGTCCTTGATCGTGAGCCAATGTCAAAAGTTTCGATGGTGTTGTAGCCGCCAATCAAGATTTTTTCTGTACCTATAAGCACACGGGTTCCCTCAAAAAATTCTGGAAGTCCTGGGACTACAGGTTCTCCAGTTGAGAGATCCCAAATAGAAGCATCCAGATAAATATATCGAGGATCCGTGCCAAAGATTAACGTGTCATCATCGAAATAGTCGGATGCAACAAACGACAGGGTATTTTCAGGTTCGTCTGCGATATTCCAGACTTCCCAACGATCCCGATCACCTCGAACTGCCAATACAGTGCCAGACTGATCAATCCCCATGTACGACGCATCTCTGACGTTGCCAAATGCATAGAGCTGACTGCCTGTTGCTGCGTCCCATACGATTACATCACCGTCCGGTTCAGCTAAGCTTTGAGGGGGATCAGTCAACCTGAAGACGCGAGCATAAATACGATTGCTGTCAGGGCTCCATATCAATTCGAGGATTCTGCCTGGAGAAGTCACCGTGAAAAGGGTGTCGCCATTTGATGTCCAAACTGCAACAACATCACCATTTGTTGACAAAAACCGACTGCTGTCTGGACTCCAAACGATTTGAGGGTAGCTTGCCCCCAATACCTGAGTTGTTATTGCAGCGAACTCGAGGCCTGTTTCGAGGCTATAAACACGTATGTCGTTATGGGGAATTAACTGCGCCGCAAACCTTTGATTGGGGCTGACATAAACCTCCTGGTGACGTTGCTCAAGTTCCAGGAAAGGTTCAACTGCCGGTAGTGAAGTTGGTTGACCAATAATCTCCCTTTCATATGTCTGAGTAGCTGTACCTTCGGACTGTGTACTTGAACTCTGGTTTTGTGGTCCTATCGCCACATCATGAATTGGATCGACTGATGTTACAGTATTGCGACCATCAACTGATTCCGGCAACCAACCGCCCAAAAACCCGGAGACGATGACATCATTCTTTCGTATGTGCCACCAAATGCTACCATCGACATTCACAGGACCATCAATAATGATGCCTGTGCCTTGTGGTTCAAGACGCCCCTTCACAAAGGCATCAAATCCAGGTTCCATATACAAGTCGATATTGTTTGTTTGATCAGGATTGAAAACCCTCGCCCCCAGTGGGTACGTCCCACCGGTGTCGATGTCGATCTGATCAACAGGGAAAGCCTCCAGAACTGGCAAGAATACCTCTTGCCGCCAGGTCTCGTGGTTGGCTTCTACGCTCCGTAGTTGTACAGCTACCAACGCAGCTCTATCAATGGATATTGCTAGGCTTGTTTGCTCAACGGTTACTTCTCCTGAGCCAAGTGTAATCGGCTCTTCGACTAGCTCGAAAATGAGCCACGTTCTATGTTCAGTTTCAAGAGTCTCAACGGCAAATGCCGCAACATTTGCGTAGCTACACTCTCCAAAGCGTGGCAAGGCATCTCGTGACTGTCTTGTCATTCTTCTAAAAGCTTCACAAATATCATTATCTCGCGGAAATAATTCAATGAAGTAATCGAGCGTAATTGTATCCTTCAAGTCGAATTGTCCATAAAGATCGACGGGCGAGTACCTAAGATCAAACTCACCATCAAATAGCTTCACCCAGTTTTCAGGGATGCTTATAACGAAGTCTGAATACTGCGCCATTTGATCATCCACATCCAGTTTGATTGCTCGGTCGACAATATTGACTGGAAGAAAATCATCTATCTGTGGTGCGTCATCTTGCGCTCGGGTGACGACAGTTACCATCATGATGAGGACAAGGGCTATGATTCTCTGCACAATCTTCTCGGTGACTCCGTGCTTCATCGACTTTCTCCATATGATAGTGAATGCAAAGGGTGTTGATGAATGGTTAGGCTGAAGGCAGATCTCCACAAACTGCACTTTCCTCGACAACGTCTGAGCGAACCCATTCGCCCGATTCCAAGTGCCACCATACGAGACCATCACTTCCTATTGCTTGCTCATAAGCAGGGCGCTTGCTCCCTGCGGTTAGTTGTCCCGCAAGGTCAAAATCCATTCCTGGCCCACTTCGTAAATTAACATTGTCGCTCGCAGAAATAGTACATATGCTTGTTACTTCGTTCGCCGACCCAGTCAATTCGTTGGCAACGTGACCTTACACTCAGTCTAACGGACTTTTATGGTGTCCGCCAAACTGGGGTAAGGTCAACTTTAGGACAATACTAAAGTAAAAATATTATGTATAGTAAAAACGAAGAGTTTACATAATATTTCACAATTTAACCATCTCAACTGTGCGTGTTGTCAATTGGGGCAAAGGCGGCGCAGTGCAGCTCGGTTAAGGGAGCCTAGCCGCGCCGGAAAACAGGGGGCCAATTCGGGGCGGATTTGACCTAGCAGAATCGTACATTGCGGGGTAAAATGACTACCTATAATGGACGATATAGGTACTCATTTCCAGAACGGTTCTGACCATGCCCAACCAGCATCTCACCCCTCATCCCACCGCCACCACCGCCCCCCTGCTGCCGCCCGACGCCGGTAAAGATGCCCGCTCGCGCCTGAGACGGTTCGCCGCCTGGCTCGACGCCGCCGCTCGCCCCTGGCACGCCCCCGACCTGGCCGCCTACCGTGACGCCCTGCTCCGCGCCGGCCTGGCCCCATCGAGCGTCACCGCCCACCTCGCCACCGTGCGCGGCCGGTATGCCGCCCTGCTCAAAGACCCGGCGGTACTCGACCAGCTGGAGGCCGCCGCCTATCAGGCCTGCCTGGCCGAAGGCTTTGAACCGAACCCGGCCAATGTCCAGGCCGCCGTCACCCGGCTGGTCGGGCGCATCACCAACGCCATCCACCCCGATGCCGCGCCGGTGAAGCGCATCACCCGCCAGGACCGCCCCGATGACGAGACCGTGCGCCTGACATCCGCCCAGGCCAGCGCCCTGTTAGCCGCCCCCGGCGTCACTACCCTGCTCGGGCTGCGCGACACGGCCCTGATCGCCCTGATGCTGTGTACCGGGGTCCGCGAGGCCGAACTGGTCGCCCTGGATGTGCCGGATTTACGCCAGCGGCTGGGTGGCGCGCTGGCGCTGCATGTCCGCGACGGCAAGGGCGCGAAGGAGCGGCTGATCCCCTACGGCGACCTGGACTTCGCATTGGTCATCCTGGACGCCTGGCTGCGCCGGGCGCGGATATCCGAAGGGGCCGTGTTCCGCGGCTTCTACAAAGGCGGCTGGCATGTGCGCGATGGGCGGCTGCACGTCCGGGCCGTCAACCAGGTCATGGAGCGCTACCCGATTGTGGTGGACGGCGTCCAGCGCACCGTCAACCCGCACGACCTGCGGCGCACCTATGCCCGTCGGCTGTACGAAGCGGGCGTGGATCTCCTGGCAATCCAGCAGAACCTGGGCCACGCCGACCACAAGACCACCGAGTTGTATATCGGCAGGCTCGATGTCGGGGCCCGCAAACCCCCGGCCCTGTATACCTTCGATGTGGGGGCGCTGCGGGGTGATGGTAATTAGCGACACACCATGCTATCTCGGCACGCAATTGCCAGGTTATTGAACGCAGACGGTATCCAGATGACACGCCAGCAGTGAGAGAGATTTGCTCAATGCACTTAACAAGCGGTGCTGGCGTAGTGAAAGCCACTGGCCGGTAATTATGGTTGCTAACCCATCATCTGACCGATAATCGGCGCAATCACCCACAGTACAAAAGTCAATGGCAGTAGCAAGCGGGCCGTACTTAGCGGCACTTCCTGCTGCACCATCTTTTGCAGGCGTTGGCGGCGTTTGATTCGCAACTGGTCTGCCTGTACTCGCAGAATGCGCGACACGCTCACACCAAGCTCCTCGGCCTGAATCAATGCCGCTGAGAAGTTACGAAAATCCTCAAGGTCTATACGATCAGCCATAATGCGCACCGCATCACGGCGTGGTCGCCCCAGTTGTATTTCCTGTAGATAACGCCCAAACTCCAAAGATAGCTCGTTGTCCCACTTTTCATACAGCTTGCCTACGGCGCTATCAAAGTGCAGGCCGGCTTCAACAGCAATTACCAACAGGTCAAGTGCATCCGGCAGCGCTTTTTCGATGTTGTCTCGCCGCTTGCTGGCACGGGCATCCAGCGAGAGCAAAACTGACATCGCTCCGACCCAACCCATGACAAGCACGAGCGGAATACGCGGGTCTACGAAGAGACTATTGGGAATTGCTGAGAATAAAAGTCCGACCATGCCAAGCAAGCCAGCCATAGCAACCTGCTGGGCATAGAACAGCAGCGCACTCATCGGGCGGCCCGCACGTGTTAAACGCAGCTCAATTTCGTCGCGGGAGAGTAACGGCGAAAGTGCGCGGAGCAACCCGGCGAAGAGTCCCAGCAGTGGACGTATCACGCGTTCGGCGAAACTGCGGGAGACCAGTGTTTCATACTTGATCAGACGCGGTTCCGGTTTCTGAGGCTGACGACGGCGCAGCAAATCAACAGTCGTCAACAGCAGAGACGGTACAATCAATGTCGCGAAAGATAGGACGATTGTGAGCGCCAACCGGACAATCGCCTGCGCTGTTTCACTTTCAACAACGGTCAGGCTGATATTCGCGATACTACCCACAACAGGGGCCTGCAGAAGTCCTTCTGAGGGCAGGAGTGCTATCGCAAGCACCCCAATCGTCACCGTTCCCAAAAGGGCTGCCAGGGTGATGAGCAATCCGGCCCGTGAGGAGCTGGCCAGCCACACCATCAGATACCCTATAAAATAGATCACCGGAACACCCGCAGCGGCGATCAATACCAGCATCACGCCACCCACTAACAGATCCACGCCGTTACGCTTTGTGGCGGTCCCGCCCTGCCCTAATTCTTCGTACAATGCAGTTGTGCCCTGATTAGCGCGTCCCATGCTGAACAGCGCCACCGCACCGAGTAGATATGCCAGAATCAGGGCAATCTGTCCTGGGGGGGTGTTACCGTTTGCGAAATAATCGCCCAGCAGCCTAAACTGAAGAATGGGGAGCAGTCCCAGCAGCAGCAGCCCATAACGGAACATTGCTGCCTGTTGCAGACTGGCTTCGCCTGCCAGCCGGATGCGCTCCCTGATTGTAAGGCCAATCACATCCAGAATTTCCGCCAGATTGCCGCCAACGTCACGCTGAATACTAACTGCCGTCAAAACCAGATCGAGGTTGTCGCTGGGCATTCGCCACAACAGGCTGTCGTAAGCATCATTCGGCTCGATACCCAGTTGAATGTCGCGGATAACCAACGCGAACTCCGTTTTCACAGGTTCCGGCGAATCCTGCGCGATGGCTTCAATGCTTTGCAGCACGCTGTAGCCCGACCGCAGGGCATTGACCCATAGATTCAAGGTGTTCGGCAGCAGGCGTTCAAAGGACTGTAAGCGGGTATTGGACATGGTGTTGACGGCGAGACGCGGTATAAAGAAGCCAACCGCACCGCTGATCACGGCAAATACCATATCACCCGGAAATACAATGAAATACGAAACCGTAAAACCCACGACCGTGGAATTAATATGCAGGGCGGCAAATTCGGCAATAGTCAGCGGCAGCCCAGCACGAATCAGGGCTTCACGCCAGCGCGCAGCAAACCGCCCTAACCGCCGGTGTTCCTGAAGCGCAGTTTCGTGACGGCCCATATCGGTTTCGTCCTCACCGGCGCCATAATCAACCTCCTCTGGTTCGTCGTCGCGCTCCAGCACCTCCGAAAATTCATCTCTTACACTATTCAGCCAGTCATCCAGTCCGGTCCCTGGCGAATCGGCCAGATTGTCCGCTTCGGTGTCAGATTCCGCTACAGCGGATGACGCTGCATGTTCACCCATGCTCACCGACCATACATCATCCTGCTGCGGATGGCGTGTCTCGACGGCTGTATCAGCCTCCTGCTTCTCGTCCTGGATATCCAACAGCCGCATCCACTCCGGGGTATCTTCGTCCCAGGCGATGCGATCCGTCTCAGTCTTAGTTTCCTGTACGCCTGCATCCGGCACAGAGGCGGCAACCTCCTCGTTGGCCGGGGCTTTTTTCACGGGTTCAGGGTCAGGCCGTTTCTTTGCTGCCTGTTGAGCTTCAGCGCGTTCGCGTTCAAAGCGCTTTTCCAGATCATCAATCGTAATCAGGCCTCGTTCGCTCAGCCGCGCCCCCACCCACTCACGATCAAAAAAGCGCGCATAGACCCGGTTACTCACCTGCAAAAAGCCGTTAACCGGACGAACCACCCCCGTCAGCTTGAGATAATTGAGAATTTCGTTATCTTCGGCATCGTCCTGAATCGGAATACCATAGGCGATACGGTAATACTGGCTGAGGTAAGCGACCAGATCAGGTGTGCGCGAGAGCCAGTCACTCACGAACTTGAGGTTGATGTCAACCGGGTTGGCATTGATATACAGGCGATCAATTAGGGCGTCCACCTGGTCACGGCTCTGCATTAAATCAGGGTGTTCAACCAGTTCAGCTACCACACGATGCGACAGATACGGATGTCCACCTGTCCAGTGCAGCACCCAGGACAGAACTTCGTGCGCGCGCGTGTCTGTCTGGCCCATCCCGGCGGAGAACGCCTGCGCCTCGTCATTGTTAAAGTATGTCAGGTCAATGCCCGTACCGATATTAAAAGGGGTACGCTGCGGGTCGGTAATCAGGTCAGAAGGGCGTGCCACCCCAATCAAAGCGAAATTGAGGCGGTTGTATGTGGTATCGGTAGCGCGTTCGTTGTACATCGCGCGCAGCACCGCGAAGAAATCATCTGTCGGGAAGTTCTTGCGCTTCAGCGCACGGATTGAATCGATCTCATCAATGAAGATCACAATCGGCTCGGGGATGGCTTCCAGCAGTTCATCGCGCAGAAAACGGTTGAAGCGTGCAGCCTCGCTCTCGCTGGTTCCCTGCTCCTGCCACCACTCTGCAACGTCGAAACGAAAGCGCAGTTCACGGTTCAGACGCTTGAGGAAGCTCACATAGAATTGATCCATGTTCCGCAGACTGTCCCCGGCAATCCCGGATGACAGATCAATAATCGCCGTATGAATCCCCGCCTGCTTGAGCCGCTGCATGGTACGCACCATCAGCGACGACTTCCCCATCTGGCGCGCGGTCAGCACATAACACAACTCACTTCGGCTTAAATGACGGTACAGATCGTCATCGGCCTTGCGCGTGATATAGAGTTTCCCACTTTGCGGGATCGTCCCACGCGGATGATACAATTCAATATTGGGCGTTTTGTCAGTCATAGACTAGCTCATAAGTCGTTTCTGGAAATAACGAGTATATAGCTCGCAGCGCGGCACAATGTTGTCACCCTCGCGCCGGACCAGTCCTGCACTGAGCAGGCGTGCAGCCTGCTGGTCGTGAATGCGGGTTGTCCCCATGACGACCTGTGCCAGGGCGTGTTCAAGGGCGATGTCGGTACTCAGTAAGAACAGATAGTGCATCAGGTGATCGCTAAAGGGACTGCTGTCATCAGTAACAGTCGCTAACAATTCATCGAATGTCATGTGCCCCGCAGCCAGCTGGTAGAAGGCCTCGCGCGTTAAATAGGGGTGTCCATTGACCAGCGCATGAAGCCGTTGCTGCTGCCGTTCGTCGAGCAGGTAATTATGACGGGTGTTAAGTTCCGCCAACTGCGCAGGCGTGAAGTCCGTCAGGGTTAGTTCCCGTCCAACGTTAAATGGTGACTGGTCGAGGTTGTCAATCAGCATGTAGGGTTCGGTCGAAATAACCATAATCATGCTAAAGCGCTGCCAGAGATCGTTATACGAACGGTTGTTGTGCCAGGCCCGCAGCATCCCGAAAAAGTCCGAACGGAAGGGCGTTCCAAACAGGCGGTCGATCTCATCAATCGCCAGAACTAACGGTGTATCCCCCAGTTCGTAGAGGATATATTCTTCAAAATATTCGGTACACAGCGACCCGCTGCTGCTAAAATCGTCCCAGGCCTCATCCACGTCCGGCAGATTAGGCAGAGCCAGCGCCCGCGCAACCTGGCGCGTGAACCATTGGAACAGGCGCTTTTCGTCCTGCATGATTGGGTTACTGAGCATCTGAAAATCGAGGAACACAACCCGCTGTCCCAGTTCCTGCGCCATTTGTCGCCCACGAATCAGAAGCGAGCTTTTCCCCATCTGGCGAGGCGCTTTAATCAGAATCGTGCGCCCGTCCGCCTTTTGCAGCGCTTCGCGCAGTTCGCCATCCGATGGTCGCTCAATATAGAAAAGCGATTGGGGATCAACGGTGCCAGTCGCATGTTCGACTTCCTGGATAATCTGCGTGGGATCGGCATGAGGACGTGGACGGTCGGCGCCGACAGGCGGCATGAGTACACGTGCTTTGTCCTCCACGGTAACCAGTCCCAGCGTGGATCCGCCCAGAGCCGCGCATATTTCATCCACAATGCGCCCGGTATCGCCTTCATCTCCCCAGAATGCCCAGGGTACAGGGTCAAGGTACTGACGCAGATGGTAGGGGAAAGTGCTCCGTAAGCCAACACGCACGGGTAACAAGTGACCCGTGTGCTCGGTGGCGTATACGATCTCCGCGCGCATCACCTCGTTCTGGACAGACTCCGGCGACAGCAGAGCAATAAAATACTGCGCTTTATTAATCATGCCGCGCACCCGTTCTGCGCCACGTGTCCCCATTGGAATCGCTGTATCATCAACAAGAACATCAAATCCGCGTGTGATAAGGGCCGCTTCGATAGCGAGGGCCAGCGTTTGATCCGGCTCAACACCATAGCAGTAGGTCAGAAAAACCACCTGCCGTGCCTGCACGTGTTCATCTGTCGTCCGCTTCAGCCCACTTCCGCCGAGTACGTCGGCGAGTTCCTCAACCGCTGTCTCAAACAGTGCCGCCCGCGCGTCAATATTCTGGGCGCGCCCCATACCCAGCGGTACACAATCAATCCAGTGTTCGCCATTGATCCAGAAGGGGATAATCGCGCAGTGGTGCATCTCGGCAATGCTGATTTCGTCCCGGACATAACGCGAACGGCGTGAATGGGGTGAGGCCACCAGCACCAGCGCTTGCGCGCCCGCAATGGCACTGCGAATAGTATCTTCCCAATCGAGCGTCCCTGGTATCAGGTCATGCTGGTCAATCCACACCGAGAAGCCCTGTGCGTGCAGGGCGTCCGCCAGCCGATTGACGACCTCGGTGTCCTGACGTGAATAGGAGAGAAAGATGTGTTTGAGTGGCGTGACACTCATACGATTTTCCTGAGTCTCTTGTGGTTGTTCATGCAAAACCCTCACCATCATTATAGCGTGAACGTAGTCGTAGCTGAAATGGAATAGGTGGGAATAGGTGCTACCCTGATCCTGGGGCGTGCCAATCAACGGGATGCCATTGCTGCGGTAGCCTCATACATTTCACACTTTACCCGGTAAACTCACAGTCAGTGCGACCAGCACCTCAACTTCCAACCCCGGCTGCCGTTTGAGCTGTGAATCCCCCTATGCTCTGGGGCGTGCCAATCGGCGTGGATGTGATATACGCTCCAGAAAGGAGGTAGCTATGGTAGACATTCGTCATCCAAATCCAGCCAGATGGCCTCTTCCAATCTAGTTGGAACAGTCTTCAAACTACGAAAATCGCTCGCTGAAATTGTTGAGGCCATCTCCCCCTACTCACCTCCGTAACAATTCCCCCAGCACATCCCAGTGAGAACAACTTTTGTATGTCGGCCAACGTGGGAACATGAGTAACAGTAGCCTCTAACTGCCATATTCTACCTAAACTCGTATCCATTCAACCGCTCTCGCCGCTCTTTCCAATCCGGCAGCACGCGATCCAGGAGGGCGTAGAAGGCTGGGCTGTGATTGTGTTCCTTCAGGTGGCAGAGTTCATGCAGCACCACGTAATCAATTAAGTCTTTTGGAGCCTGGATCAGCTTGAGGTTGAGGAGAATCCGCCCGCCAGGGGTGCAGCTCCCCCACCGCGATTTCATTTCACGGATAACCAACTGCGGGTATGCGATGCCCAGCGACTCCACACGCGGGAAGCAGGCCGCCAACCGCTCGGCGAACACCCGCCGGGCATGACTCCGATACCACTCATCCAGTAGGTGCGCGATACGAGCCTTGTCCCCGGTATCGGCCAGGCTCACTGTCAGATACCCCCGGCTCAGGCGCACCCGCTCCACCGTATCCGCCACCACCTTCAACCGGTACTGCCGCCCCAGGTAACGGTACGCCTCACCACTGACAAACCGACGTGGCAAGGGGCGCGGCACAGCATACTGCTGAAATTCGCGCCGCTGGCGTAGTATCCAGCCCGCCCGCTTCAGTACCTTCTGCTCGATGTCCGTCAATGGACTGTCCGGCGGCGCATCCACCAGCACACTGCCATCCGGGTACACATGAATCGCCAGCGTTTTGCGCTCGGAAAAGGTTAATTCATAGTCAATCGGGGTCGTGCCGTACTGCACACGATGCTGGCCGCCGGGGGTCGTCATGATGCCAAATGATCGCGTTTCTTAGCGGTATCCACCACCTGGTCAATCAGAGTGTCCAGATCGCCGCTGCTGAGCGGGGTGTCATACGCATCCTGGAAGGCATACAGATGATCTTCGAGCAGGTTCTTCATGCGGTTGACCGTATCGGGGTTATGTGCCCAATCGCGGACTTTGTGCGCGTTGATCGCCCCTTCCAGGGCAATCGCGAGGTCAGCCACCTGCATCTGAAAACCGTCTGCCGGGTTGAACACTTCACTCAGCAGGCCGAAGTACGCTCCGGCATCGGGATGATCGGCCAACTGCGGCGGCAGCGAACTGTCGCGCCCACTGCGGAACACTTCACTGGCATCCTCCATCTGACCGAGGTATTCCAGTTCTTCCAACCGTCCCAGCCGGTACTGCTCTATCGCGTCTTCGATCATCTGTGAGAACTTGCGATAGAAAGCCGGGTCTTCCTCCATTTTCTCAGTCGCGGTTCTCTTCAACCGGTTAGCGATGGCATCGGCACGGGCCGCCGGTGTAGAGAGCTGGGCGACTGCCATCTCGAAGGCCGGTTCGTCGAAGATGTTGACTTCCGGCGTGAGGATATGCACCTCTTCCGCCTGGATATGGTCATTCATCAGCTTGCGGATTTTCTGCTCGTACTCGCCGTAGTCCACCACCTCGGCATACCGCAGCTTGACCGCATTCCGCAGGCTGTGGAACACGCGCAGGGCATTCTTGTACGTCCTGATAACCACTTCGGGCGTGTCTTCATAGAACGCCGCCATACTCAGCGCCACCTTGAGCGTCCCGGCGAACGCGGTGAGCGCCTCGTAGAAGTGCTGGCGGCGGTCTTCCGGTTCGAGGAAGCGTTCCATCGCCTCGTTATCGCTCTTGTTCGCCACCGGGTCGAAGAGCGCCCACAGCCGGTCATGCAGCCCCGGCAGCGCCGCCACCACCGCGCTCATATCGGTGATCGTCCCGCTGACATCCTCACTGTCGTAGCCTTCCAGCGCGTTATAGGTTTCCAGCGCCTCGTTGAGGTCGCCCAGCACGCCGCGATAGTCGAGGATGTAGCCGTAGTTCTTATCTTCGTTGTACAGTCGGTTGACACGGGCAATCGCCTGGAGCAGACCGTGTTCCCGCAGCGGCTTGTCAATGTACAGCACGGTGTTGCGCGGCTCATCAAAGCCCACCAGCAGCTTATCCACCACAATCAGGATTTCGATGCCATCCTCGCGGGCGAACGAATTTTTGATGTGCGTGATGTACTTCTCTTCGTCCCGGTGCTGGTGCATCATGCGCTTCCAGAAGTCCTGCACCAGCGGCAGGTTTGTCCCTTCGGCGTCCTCGCTCCCCTCGCGGGTATCCGGCGCGGAAATGATGACTTCGCAGGTGATGCCCTCATCTTGCAGGGCGTACATATACTCAATCGCCTGCTGCTTACTGGCAGTGGCAAGCTGGCCCTTGAGTCCCGTGCCGCCAAATGTCCTGATGTAGTGCTGGGCGATGTCGTAGGCGATCATCGTCATACGCGCCTGGGTGCGGGTGACTTCCTCATAGCGGCTCATCTTGCGTTTGAGGTCGGTTTTCTGCGCCTCGGTCAGGTCGCGGGTGCGGCGCTCAAACCAGCGATCCAGCACATCGCGGCTGACATCCAGGTCAACGATGCGCCCCTCATACAGCAGCGGCACAACCGCCCCGTCCGCCACCGCCTGGCGCATCGAATACTTGTGGATGAACCCGCCGAACTTCTCCGCCGTGCTTTTCTCGGTCTTCAGCAGCGGCGTGCCGGTGAAGCCGATATAGCAGCCATTCGGGAAGACCTCGCGCATCCGGGCATGACTCGTGCCGTACTGCCCCCGGTGGCTTTCGTCCACCAGGATAAAGACATTCGGGTTATCGTCGCGCAGCTTGCGCTGGGCCGCCGTCTCAAACTTGTCAATCACGGTCGTGATGATCTCGGCCCTGGGTTCCCGGATCAGACTCACCAGATTCGCGCCGGAAGTCGCTTTCGAGACCTGTTTCCCGCAGGCCTTGAAGGTCTTCCAGATCTGCTGGTCGAGATCAATCCGGTCGGTGACGATGACCACACGCGGATTCGGGACAGCGGGGTGCAGCGCCAGCGCCTTCGCCAGCATGACCATCGTCAGCGATTTGCCCGTGCCGGTGGTGTGCCAGATGACACCCCCTGCCCGTTTGCCCTCACTGTCCAGGTGTGCCACTCGGTCAACCGTCGCTTTGATAGCGAAATACTGCTGGTAGCGGGCGATCTTTTTGACGCCGTTGTCATACACAATGAACTGGTAGACGAGTTCGAGCAGCCGCGCCGGGCGCAGCAAGGCATACAGCGCCCGATCCTGAGCGGTGGGCAGCCGTTCCCCGGCGGCATCCTGCTCATCGAAGTGGCGGCGCACCCGGTAGCCATCGTCGCGCCAGCCGTACAGACGGTCTTTCCCGGCATCCGACAGCGGGACATTGGCGGCCACCATGACGGCGGCTTCGCTCTCCCCTTCCTCCTGCCAGCGCTGCCAGAACTTCAGCAAGGTCGCGGTCGTGCCATACTGGATTTCATTGACGCTGGTTGCTATCAGCAGTTGAGCAGTCATAAACAGGTGCGGGATTTCGTCGTCGAGCCGCTGATTGCGAAGCATCTGGCTGATGCCTTCATACACGGCGCTTTTGCCGTCGCCGGTTTCCTTGTCCGGGCGTTTGCACTCGATGACGGCCAGCGGGATGCCATTGACGAACAGCACGATATCCGGGCGGCGGGTCTGGTAGCTGCCGCGCCGCTCAACGCTGAATTCCTCGGTGACGTGGTAAATGTTATTTTCGGGGTGCTGCCAGTCTATCAGGCCGACATCGAAGCTGCGCCGGTCGCCATTGATGATCTGCTCGACACTCTGGGGCAGCGTCAGCAGGTGATAGGCTTCCTCGCTGGCGGGGATTAACCCCTGGTTGAGCGGCACGTTCTGGAGCGAGCGCACAACCTGGCGCAGGTTGGCCTCGGTGAAGGCGTGTTCCTGCCCCTTGTGGCGGATGCGGTTATTGGCTTGCAGCCAGTCGAGCAGCACGTCTTCCAGGATGACATTGGCTTCCTTGCCGCCGCGCAGCGCCAGCGCCTCGGCGGGGTTCAGGTAGTCCCAACCCAGCGCCATCAGCAGCCGCAGCGCCGGAATCTGGGAACTGATGAGTTCTTTGTAAGCTTCGGCCTGGGTCATGCGTCGTTATCCTTGTAGCCGTCCAGCGCCATCAGCCGGGCGCGATCCATAACCAGTTCCAGCCGGTTGACCCGCAGAACCCGCTCCGTAACCCGCCCGGTCGCGGTCAGCGGCGCAATCACGCCGTTATCTTCCAGCCGAAAGTGTTCGCTCCACACATCACGCCGGGGATGGAACAACGCGGCAACTGCCCCGGTCTGCGGGTCGAGTGAACACAGGTCGCTGCCTTTGTGCCGGTTACAGTCCGCACAGGCCAGGCACAGGTTAGTCTCTACGGTATCGCCGCCGTGTTTTTCGGCGTAGATATGGTCAATTTCGTGGGTGAAATAGGTGTGATCTTCATGCAGGCGGCAGTATTCACAGCGGGATCGGGCGCGGCCTGCCACCTGCTGCCGCAGCGTTTCAGGAATATAGGTCATGCGTCCTCTGCCAGTTTCTCCTGAGCGCGGATCTTCAAGCGGCGGACAAAATGTTCAGTCTGAAGATATGTTTCCAGTTCAGCGCGTTCAGCGTCATTGAGCGACTCGTTCCGGTTGCCATCCAGCAGGTAGCGCAGCCGTTCCTGGGACGCCGGGGAGGGACGCAGCGCGATAATCGCCTGCGGCGTGGGCGCGGAGAGCAGAAAATCCATGATTTCATCAGTTGGGGTCAGGTCGGGGGATGCGACAACCATTGTTACCTCCTGCAAAACCGTTTGACGTGTATTTTCATTATACCCGCACCGCGCCGGTGAGAAGCTGCTGCATCAACCCGCGTTTTTGCGCCTGGAACTCATGAAGCATTCCAGTGTAGACACTAATGATCTGTTCCGATGTATCAAGCACATCAGAAATAACTTGTTGCTCCCCCAATTGAGGTAGAGGAATCCGTATTTTTGAGAACTGCGGCCAACGCAAGCTACCACGCCGATCTACAGATGCGCTGGTGTTGATCTCAAAAATATGACGATAAAGCTCAGTTTTCAGTACGCTATATAGAAACGGGTCGTGTATCAAATCTGTGGTTTCAAAGACCGTATACATCGGACTTATCAGGCCAACATCGTACAAATCCTGATAGCCAATCGAACCCTCTTCAATGTGATTGGTGGCATAAGCAAATTGACCATGATGAACCAATTTATAGGTTGACAGATCGTCACTATAGATTTGCCTGCCAAAATATTCCAGAGAATCAACAAGTCCATCATATTTTGTGCAGGAGAGAACAGGCAGTTCGTCACCATCCGTATTTCGATTGGATACGGAATTGGCTATTTGGCCGATCTGGATATAGTCCCAATCCGTCGGAATACTTCCAAATTCCGTCTCTTGGTATTCCTCTGAGTTCACAAACCCCGGAAAGCGCACCTGCCCGGTAAGCAGAAGCTGCATGAGTGCCTGTTTGCGCCGTTGCAGCGCGGCGATGAGCGCCTCGGTGAGCGCGATAGCCTCATCCCAGGTGCTGAGGATTTCCGCGATTTTGCGCTGTTCGGGGAGGGGTGGGAGGGGAATACGAATCTTTCTTAGTTCTCTTTGTTTTATGCCAATAGCGGTCGAACCAGAGGATCTTTGGAAAACTACGTCTTGCCCATTTTGAGAAATTAGAAATTGTAGCAAGAAGGTTGAAACGAGTCTTTTTTCATCAGTCCTAATAGCGACTAGCCGTTGTCCTAGCGCATAGCGTCCACTTTGTGGGAAGTGAGCAACCATTCCCAGAGGAGCTTCTGTGGTAAATAGTATATCCCCACTTCGGGGTATGCCTCTATCCATCCACGAATCATATATATCTTTAGGGATATATTCAGCATATTCCCAATTCAATGAACCATTACGGACATTGCGAGCTGTAATTAACCTAACACCAAATTCAGCTTTGGGGACAGATTTCCCTCGGTAGTCAATGATTCTATCTATACAATTATTAAGCTCATCACTCGTCCATCCATCCGGTAACTTACTCATCCAGCCCCAACTCCCGCAGATAGGCCGCCATGCGTGTTTTTACGTCGGCAAGCCGGCCTTCCAGCATGTGGATTTCAGCCCCCACCGCCTTCAGGTCAATCGGTTCTTCCGCCTCGAAGGTATCCACGTAGCGCGGAATATTCAGGTTGTAGTCGTTCTCGGCGATCTCGTCGCGCCCGGCCACATAAGCGTATTTCTCCACCGTCTCCCGCGCCCGGTAGGCCGCCACAATCCGCTCGATGTCCGCCTCACGCAGCCGGTTCTGGTTCGTCCCCGGCTCGAAGTCGCGGCTGGCGTCAATGAACAGCACGCGGTCATCCACCCGGTTCCGCTTGAAAATCAGGATGGCGGCGGGGATGCCTGTGCCGAAGAACAGGTTGGCTGGCAGCCCGATCACGGCGTCCAGCAGGTTCTCCTCGATGAGCTGCTGGCGGATGCGCCCCTCGCTGCTCCCCCGGAACAACACGCCATGCGGCACGATCACGCCGACGCGCCCGTTGTGGCTCGGCTCGCGGAAGGTCGTCTCGATCATGTGGGTGATGAAGGCGTAATCCCCCTTGCTCTTGGGCGGCACACCGCGCCAGAAACGGCGGTAGCGGTCATTGGCCGCGCTCTCCGCGCCCCACTTATCCAGCGAAAACGGCGGATTGGCGACGACGACATTGAAGTGCATCAGGTCATCGCCTTCCAGGATTTGCGGATCGTTGAGCGTGTCGCTCCATTTGATGTGCTGCGTGGTCACGCTCATCTCATGCAGCAGCATGTTCATCATGCACAGCGCCCAGGTGCTGCCGTTGGCCTCCTGTCCGTAGATGGCGTAGTCGGCGCTCCCCACCTGTTGGGCGCATTTGATGAGCAGCGAACCGCTGCCACAGGCCGGGTCGCAGATGCGTTCGCCCGGCTGCGGGGCAAGCAGCCGCGCCAGCAGCGTGCTGACTTCCGGTGGCGTGTAGAACTCCCCCGCTTTCTTCCCGGCTCCGGCGGCGAACTTGCCAATCAGGTACTCGTAGGCGTTGCCGATCACGTCCATCCCGTTGATGCGCGAGGGACGCAGGTCAAGACGCGGGTCGCTGAAGTCGTTGAGCAGGTTCTTCAGCCGTTCGTTGCGCTGCTGGGTCTTCCCCAGCGCCGCTTCGCTGTTGAAGTCAATGTTGCGGAACACGCCGTCCAGCTTCTCTTTGTTGGCCTCTTCGATGTGCTCCAGCGCGATGTTGATTTCCTCGCCAACGTTGGGCTGGTTGCGCCGCTCGTAGAGGGTATAGAAGTCGCTGTCTTTGGGCAGCCGGAACGGTTCGCGGCTCATGCGCCGTTCGATGCGCTCGGCATCCCCGCCGAACTGCTGCTCATACTGGGCGTAGTGATCGAACCACACGTCGGAGATGTACTTCACGAACAGCATGACGAGGATGTAGTTCTTGTACTCGCTGGGGTCAATCGTCCCCCGGAAAGTGTCGCACGCCTTCAAAAGAATGGCGTTGATTTCGTCCTGGTTGATGGTATCGGGCATGGAGAACCGTTTCTGGTTGCAATAAGAGTCGTAAATAGATTGATGAATATCCCATTATGACACAAAGATTCTGGTGAGGCGAACGGGTATCGGCCTATCTTTTGCTGTGCAGCACATATAACTACTACTGAAGGAAGGTGCACTGAGTCAATTAAAAAACGGGCCGCCCGACCCGTCCAGTTATCCAATGATTGGGTTATGGAGCCACCGCTTCACGGGCGGTCATCCCATTCGCTGCGAAGCTGGTTAATAGATTCCTGGGGATCAACCCCCTGCC
>CALJKV010000118.1 GCA_937974245.1 uncultured Chloroflexota bacterium
ATCCATTTTTACTTTGCTCAAACGCTTGCCTGCTTAATTTTCAGATGGGTTCTAACGGGGAGGGCGGGGGCAATCATGCGTTTGAGGAAATTGTGGTTTGGGGGCGGGCGCAGCATGATGCGCCACTACGTGTCCCTGCGTCGCGCGGCAAGAATGGCGTGCCTTGTATCCTGGGGCAGGCACATTGGCCTGCCCCTACAAAGCAATTCTGACCCGTAGGGACGACCCGGTGTGGTCGTCCACTGAGTAATATTCAAGAAGGCTGAATGACTCCTGCGGGTTGTCACTCCTCCTCGGCCTCGGCCAGCAGCACCGAAAGATCGGCCTCGACATCCTGCGGGCGGCGCTCGACGTAGTGCTTCCACAGGTAGGTCATGATGTTGCTGGCGTCGCGTTCCAGGCCCTGCCCGGCGAAATACTGGCAGATGCGCTCGACATCGCGCTGCAAGATCATATAGGCGTTGCTGTTGCTGTGGCAGCCGGTTACCTGGGGGAAGTCAATCAGGGTGATCGCTCCGTCCCAGTACAGGATGTTATAGGCCGAAAGGTCGCCGTGAATCAGGCCGTGCTGCAACATCAGTTCGACGTTGCGAATGACCTCGGCAAAGAGCGGCGCGAGTTCATCGGCTTCGAGCCGCACATGGTGCAGGATCGGCGCGGCAATCTGCGCGTCGCCGTAGTACGACATCAGGATGGCGTTCTCGCTGGCGCTGACGGGCCTGGGCACGGCGGCCCCGGCATCATAGAGCTGTTGCAGCGTGTTGTACTCGTGCATCAGCCAGGAGGTATGCGCGACCTGGCTGCCGAAGGCGGTTTTCTTGCTGATAGCGCGGTGGGTGCGGCGGTCACGTTCGATGACTTCCGTGCCATCGGCGGCGAGGATGCCCCGGCCTTCGCGGTACATGCCGTCGTTGCGCAGCTGGCGGAACATGCGCGGGCGATAGACTTTGGCGGCCAGCAGCGGTTCGTCGTTGCCGTTATCCAGGATAGCGGCGCAGCGGTAGACGCTGGCCTCTTTCCCGCCTTTCACCAGCGCCAGCACGTCATGGATGAAGTGGAGTTCATAGAAGGGGCGCAGCGAGTCCAGCAGCCAGCCTTCCTCGTAGCGCGAGGGCTGGTAGGTGGTGTTGAAGCCGCCTTCGAGTTCGGCGGTTTCATCCGCCAGTTCATCCACGATGTCGTGTGCCGCTTTCTTGGGCGTATGGACGAGTTTGGGTTTCCGTTTACGCCGCGCCTGACGATCCAGCCGCAGCGGGTTGAATTGTTCTTCGTACTGCTCGTATTCGTCGGAATACGTTTCATCGTAATGCAAGGTTGGTATCCCTCTTGATGCTCTATTCATTCTGGATTGTAGGGTGTAACGCTGATTCCTGAGTAAAGGCACAGCATGATAATGCTGCCCGGTATATCCAGGAGTCGTGTACGGTGATGGTCGGCGCAAGGTTGCAGCGGATACCGGTTGATGTGCGGAGAATCAAACAGCCGCCCGGCAAGCACCTATACAACACCCTGGAACGGTGTGCGGTACACGCCCGCGACGGCTGAAAAGTCTGAAGGAAAACGCGGCTAACGCATCAATGCGAAGGGGTTCAAAACCAATCTATAAACCGCTTTGATTTTTCGGTACAAAGGGCTTATGTCCCTTCCCCGGTGGTTATTGACTGGTTTCTAAGCGTTCCAGCAGGCAGGCGCGTACTGAACAGCATGAGTCAAAACATTCACTTGTGCCATACAATCGCTGCCTCCTTACCTGGGAAAGAACACTGTCCACCACTATAACAAACCTGCTGGTCGCTGTCAAGCTGTTGCGGGTTATTTTGCCCCACCCTGACCCTTTGTGACAGATTGCACATTTGTTTAGCAGCAAGAGAGGCGCTCGCCGAACAGGGCAGGCCTCATCCCTACGATAGGGTATGGTTGGGACTGGGGCGATAACGGGTATTGCCCGTTGGGCTATACTGTAAAAGCGAGGCTCAATGTTATGGTGAAGGCAACCGCATGGAACCACCGACGCTTATGAACCGGCTGCACGGGGGATGGGAGACATTCCGCTACCTGTGGCGCACCTACCCGCTGCTGCGCTGGGTGGTCGCTAACATTGCCGGGTGGTCAACCGGCCTGCTGGTTGGGAGCTGGCTGCTGGGGGTGTTCGGCGGCGTGATCGGGCTGGGAATCGGCGGGGCGGCGGGGGGCGGTATCGCCGGGCTGGCACAGTGGCTGATTCTGAAAGATGAGATCAGCGGGGTTGAGCGGCGGCGCTGGCTGGTCGTGAGCGCGGCGGGCGGGCTGGCGGCGGCTTTCCCGGCGGCGCTGGCCGGGTTCGCGCTGGTGGCGGGGACGGGACTCGGCTTCCTGATCGTCGGGGCGGTGTTTGGCGGGATATTCGGGGCGGCACAGTGGGCGGCGCTGGGCGGCCTGTTCCCACAGGGGGCAGCGTGGTGGATTGGCGCGAACCTGGTCGGGGGCGGGCTGTGCGGCTGGCTGGCGCTGGGCGCGAACCTGGGACTGCCGGTGTTCTGCTCGTTCGGGCCGGTGCTGTTCGGGCTGCTGACGGGCTGGGCGCTGCGGCGGGTCACAACAACTGCTGTCTGAGCGTGGTGGCTAGCCAGTTCTCGTAATCGTCGGGCGACCAACCGGCGGCAACGACCAGTTCCTGATAGAGTTCAGCATGGGTGAGCGCCAGATAGACCGCCAAGGCGCGATCCACAGCCAGGCCGGGCCGCAGTAATGGGGCGAGGGCCTGGACGAACTGCCGCATGCCCGCCCGCCTGCCATCCAGCGAGTCCTGCAATTCGGCAGCGGCTTCCGGGTCGGCGGCGGCGGCGCCTTTGTAGATAGTCATCATCTCCAGGCTGGTTTCCCACTGGCGGCGCGTGGCATGGGCGGCCAGGGCCAATGCGCGTTCGGCATCACCGGCGGCTATGGCCTGCTGGTAGATGTCGCGCTGGCCGGATTGCAGATGCCAATCTTCCCGGATAGCCCGCAGCAGCCCCCGTTTGTTCTTGTAAATGGTATAGACGGTACTGATCGAAACCCCGGCGCGTTCGCTGATGGCTTCGATGGTGGCAGCGCCATAGCCGCGTTCCAGGAAGAGATCGCGGGCGGCTTCGACGATAATTCTTTGTGTTTCCAGTGCCTGACGTTGGCGGTGGGTGAGTGTTCTATTGACTTTTTCCATAAAATCATTATACCATGATGTTGTTCGATGTAGTTGGACTACAATGAAAAGAGGGAGACTATGGTAAGAGAGCGTAATAAGCAAATCTGCCGGGAAGTGATGGAGCGCGGTTTTAATCAGGGCGATCTCACTGTTTGGGAAGAGTACAGCGACCCGCACGGCGTTGACCAGCAAGAGCCGGAGGGAACGGATTTTATCACGCACCTTAAAGAAGTCACTGTTGGGCTGCGGACGGCGTTTCCCGACCTGCACTTCGAGATTCACGACATGCTGGCTGAAGGCAACCGGGTGGCTTTCCGGGCGACGATGACCGGGACGCACACGGGGGTGTTCAGCCTGGGGCCAATCCGCAACTTACCGCCTACCGGGCGAGGTATCGCCGTGCCGCACCTATACCTGATCCACATGGAAAACGGCAAAACGACGGAATTATGGCATGAATGGAACACGGCGCTGATGATGCAGCAGCTGGGCATCGCGCCGCAGCCTGCCCGCCCGTAAACCAGCACCGAACCATACAGCCGCCGGTTCTACCTGGGCTGGCGGCTGTTTTGATTCCAGTGGCAGACATAATACCAACCACAGCCATTCGGTTCACCAGATGGCCTCAATCCACCGTAAAATGGTGCTGAGAGGGATTGTTGTCCGATTGCTCTTAATTGAGGTTCAATGAAAACCGATGTCCACACAAAGCAAGTCCTCAGCCAGCGCCTTCAATGTTGCCCGCTGCCGGGCGATTGCCGCCCATGAAACGCGCGAGGAGATTCGCGGCCACGATCACCTGGCGGAAGTCTTCCTGGATGATGCCGCCCGGCAATCCCTGAGCAACCCGGTTGTCTACCCCATGATTCTGAAGAAACTCGATGACTTTTCCCCTGGCAGTTACGAATATTTCATCGCCCGTACCGCTTATCTGGATGACGTGGTCGAAGCGGCGCTGCGCGAACGTATCCCGCAGCTGGTATTCCTGGGGGCGGGCTACGACACACGGGCGTACCGGTTCAGCCACCTGCTCCAGGCGACGCACGTCTTCGAACTGGACGAACCGGCTACGCAGGCGCATAAGCGCGGAATGCTGGAAGGGGCAGGCATCGCCGTTCCCGACCAGGTGACATATGTGGCGATTGACTTCACAACGGAGAGCCTGGCTAAACGGCTGTTTGAGGCCGGTTACGCGCCGGATCAGCAGACCCTCTTTATCTGGGAGGGCGTCACGTATTACCTGCCGCCGCAGACGGTAGACGAGACGCTGCGTTTTATCCGGCGCAACGCCCCGGCAGGCAGCCGTGTCTGCTTCGACTACATGCTGCCCAAATCCCAACTGGAAGGGCGATTTGGCGCACAGCAGGCACGCGGCGCGATGGAGGCGCTGTATACGGACGAGCCGCTGTACTTCGACCTGGACGAATCGCAGGCGGGGCGTTTCCTGGCGAAACGGGGCTTCGCGCTGTGCGACCATCTGACGGCGGAAGACATGCAGGCGCGGTATCTCATGCTGGCGGGTGGCGTCCCGGCGGGGCGGATTCTGGATCTGTTCCGGCTGGTGCAGGCGGAGGTGGCGGTAAAATAACCCCTCCCCAGCCCTCCCCGCAAACGGTTTACTGCACGACACAAGAAATT